>JANRLP010000066.1:0-99694 GCA_033762425.1 Leptospiraceae bacterium | reverse complement strand
TTTAATTTTTTCTTTCAAATACCCATGTAGTTTGATACCAGTCCAATGTGTTACTTTTGCTTTGTTGGGATTATCTAATATATCAATTATGAACTTTTTATCTTTTGACTTTAAAATTTTTGGTCTTCCTGTTGAAGGTTTAGAAACAAGACCATCAATACCTTTTGTGATATATCTTTTAACCCAATACTGTAAAGTTCTCTCTGATATTTTTGATTTAATCAAAATGAATTTTCGATCTAACCCATTCATCAAATCAAATATTGCACTTAGTCTTTTGTAGTTCTTAAAACTTGGTGTGCATAGAAGTGCAGTTATTAATTCACTCTCATTACAATTTTCTTTTAGTAGTCTTATTATTTTTTTCACATAACTTTTATTTTATAAGGCTTATTTTGTACAATCATTAAGTGAAAAAACGCAAAAATTTTTGAAAATGGGTATAATCAAAGTAAAATTTTAAAAGGAAGGTTAGCGAGCGACAAGAAAAAGAAAAAAGCTAAACCGCCTAGAACATTTAATGGCTATTATGGTGCAGACATCTAGAGGAAAAGATAAAGCAAGATCAGAAGAGATTTTTCAAGCGAAGATTCCTTTCTATTCGGAGAAATTTTATTCACTCTTAAAAGAGTTTAACTTAACTTTAAAATGGAATAAATACAATCAGGATTTAAACTATGAATGAAAAAGAATACATTGAGAAAATCAAAGCTACCAAGCAAGACATAAAGCAAGAACTCATTCAGCTTAGCTATGAAGAGAAGATTCGCAGAGTGGTTGAAATGCAAAAGTTTTCTAGAGATTTCAAAAAAGACAAAGATAAAATTGTCTATGTTTGGGATTTATAGCGAGGACTTGAGAAATAAACAAGATTGATATGAGCCCCGAGACCATTCAATGAGATTAAAGAAGGATTTCTTTTCCCCACACACGTGGGGTTGAACCGTTTGAAAGTTTCTTGTGCTTTCTCTTAATTATGCTTGAAAAATCGTTTAGCATTATTGAAACATGAGGTAATAGAATTCTATCCTATTTAGTTGCTGGTAGTAAATTTTTTTTATTAATTATACTATTCGCAATTACACTCAAATCTATAATTCGAACCATTGCAATTTCTTATCTAATTGCTTTTAGTAGTATTTCTTTTTCTTCTTCTGTTAGATTGAAACTTTCATAATCTTGTGCTTCAATTAAGCATTCCTCATTTTTCTTTTTACTTTTCTTATTTTTGGTTATACTATTTTTCTTTAACATCTTATTTGCCTCTTTGTCATTCTTGGAAATCATAAGACATTCTCCTATTTTAGTTTTTTGTAAAGCCCTTCATTGAATTGCGGGATTGTTGCAACAAGACTGATTGAGTCTCCTTTATAATTAATAGTAAAAGCTACAAACATAATATTATTTTAATCCCTTTAAAAAGTAAGTAAAGAATAATTTCTGAGTAATTTTGGGACATACAAAACTAAAGTGCAAAGGAAACAAGAACTGATTTATTCTTTTATAGGAAAAGAATACATTCAAAATTGAACTTTACTAGCTAATCGATTTCAAGAGAATGTATTACGATGAGAGTCGAAGAGAAGGAAATGACAGTGAATTTTTTTAAGGAAATAACTTAATGGGATTTTTAAGGGCGAAGCCCTTAAAGCCGTCAGCAGACAGCCGTTTTTATAGGGATATAGCAATAGGGTATTTGAAGTGATTCATTTTGAATGGGATGAAAATAAAAATATTGCCAATCAAAAAAAGCATGGGATATCATTTGAGGAAGCTGCCTATGTATTTTCAGATAAGGAGAATATTTCTATTCCAGATTTAGAACACTCCCAAAATGAAGATAGGTGGATAACAATTGGTACTATCAAAAGATATGGAATTGTTATTGTCGTGCACACTGAAAGAATTTATGGTAAACAATCAAGGATTCGAATTATATCTGCTAGAAAGGCAGTAGAGACTGAAGAAAGAGATTATTTAGAAAGTTTAGGAGGAAAATAATGAAAAAGAAATATGATTTTTCAAAAGGTGTGAAAGGAAAGTTCTATGTACCCAAAGAAGAAATAGTATTGCCCCTATATTTGAATAAAAAGAATCAGAATTTTTATTTAAAGTTAGCAGAGAAGAAAAATATCACTCTATCTGACTTGATTAATTCGTTATTAGCAAAAGATAAGGAAATCATCAATCAATTTATTCCTTGATAAATATTAACGCAAATGTTTTTCATTTGTGTATAGTATCGTATGATGAGAGTAGAAGATAAGGAAATGACAGTGAATTTTTATAGGGAAATAACTTAATGGGATTTTTAAGGGCGAAGCCCTTAAAGCCGTCGGCAGACAATAGCTATCTCTAGATGAGAGTGAATTTTTATAGGGAAATAACTTAATGGGATTTTTAAGGGCGAAGCCCTTAAAGCCGTCGGCAGACATTTGTTGATCAATAATTGATTGCCTATAAAAAATAATTAACGAAGCTTGGAGTAAATATGGAAGAAAATGTTATTAGCAGAATAATTGGAATGGCTTGGGAAGACAGAACCCCGTTTGAAGCAATAAAAATACAATTTGGTTTTACTGAGACAGATGTAATTAAACTCATGCGAAAAGAATTAAAACGTAGTAGTTTTAATTTATGGAGAAAAAGAGTAAATACAGGAGTAAGCATGAAGCATAGTAAAAAGAGAAATCCACAAATATCCCGATTCAAATGTAGCCTGCAAAAAATTATTTAATGGAAAAGTAAAAGTCTTAAGCAAAGAAGCTTTAAACTAAGATCACTCTTCAAAATCAAACAATCTAGAACCTAAGAAGGAATGGTATAATAGATACAATAAAAGTGGAATAGGTATATCATAAAATATACAATTCAATAGAAGTGTCAAGAACAGAAATATTCTATTATAAGAAAAGAATAGATTCAAAATTGAACTTTACTATCTAATTGATTTCAAGAGAATGTATTACGAGCAGCTTAAAATCATGTCTGTTTAATGGGTAGTTTAGAGTTGATAGTGATGTTTTATAGGGAGATGAAATGAGGGTTTATTTAGATAATTGTTGTTTTAATCGACCTTTTGATGACCAAGAGTCACTATCCATCAGACTAGAATCTGAAGCAAAAATGATCATTCAATCAAAAATCAGAGATGGAAAATTAGAATTAGTTTGGTCTTATATATTATATTTTGAAAACGATGCGAATCCTGATGAAGAAATTAAGAATAGAATTAATGAATGGAAAGAATTAGCTGTATATATTCAGCTAGGATCAAAAACAATTCTTTCCAATGGAAAAAATTTTCAAAAACTAGGACTTTCTGAATTTGACGCTATTCATTTGGCTTGTGCGATCGAAAGTGAATCTAATTACTTTATTACAACTGACAAAGGGATATTGAAAAAAAGAAATCGCATTTTCAAAATAAAAATTATCAATCCATCAGAATTTATTGTTAACGAATAGGAGCTAAAAATGAGATCTGATACAATTATAAAACATGAGGGATATACTGCCATATTCAAACAACTCGATATTGTTGAAGCAGAGAGGTTTATAGCAATTATTCGTAGAGAAAAATTCGATTACACTGAATGGAGAAAAAAAAATCTCCCAAAGTTTACTAGCATTGAAGAATTATCTCAACAGGCTATGGAACATTGGAAAAAGAAATCTGTGAAACGCAAAGCAAGCAAGAAGAGAAAGAGTTGATTTAGCATTTAGAACATTTAGCTACATCGTAGCTTCGAGTGCCTCAGCCACCGTTAGTATCTTTTAATTGGAAATTAATGCTTCATAAATATTCCCGATATGATATATCTATGTGTATGAAAACAACAATTGATATTCCTGATAAGATTCTTTCTGAGGTTCTTTTATACAGCAATAAGAAAAGTAAAAAAGATGCAATTCTTACAGCAATGGAAGAGTATGTCCAAAAGAAAAAAAGGCAATGAAGAAATTAGACACGATCAAAGAACTTTCAGATACAATTCCCATTTTAAAATGTAATGAAAAAGTTTTCAAGAAGCATATATACTAGCTGTCAAAAATAATTACACATTATTTTTGACTAGACGTATGTCCCGATTAATTAATTAAAATTGAAAGGGTAATTACTTTTGGCAATCGGTATAAGAACGCAATAGAACTAAGGAATTATGAAGTACCCACTATTTGCAGACGTATAGGGAAGAAGCTAATTGTAAAGCAATGAAACTCTTGAGTCAGGTTAGTGAGCGTAGTCGAACTATTAACCTTCTTCGATAATCACATTTTCGATATTCTCAAAAAAACCAATCTTTACTAGTTGGCTGAAATCTTCCATGTCTTGAGTCTTGAGTCTCAGAAATCCCTCTCTATCATAAGCCTCGAGTAGATTGGAACTTGCTAGATTTAAGTTTCCTAATTTTGCATGAATCCTTGCCTTGAGTATATGATCTTCGGGATCTCGCTCTTCAAAATAGGTTAGATGTAGATCAATATACTTGAGTGCACTTACATAGTCCTCTATATGTAAATAACTTTTTGCCAAAGTATCATAATGCAAAAAAGGATGTCCTTTTTCTTCAAGTCGCAGAGATTTTTTCATGCACATGATACAGGAATTATAATTATTTCTTTCAAAGTATAAATTTCCAAGCTCTGCCCAAATATCTTTTCTTCTAATCCCGCCCCTGCCATTCGATAAATTCTCTTGCATCAAAGCCTTCTTCAAAACCTGAATGGACTCATTCGACCGTTCTGTTTCTTTATACAAGTATGCTAGGGTTAGATAAAACTCTAAAAACTCAGGAAACTTTTCAATTGCTGAATTTAAAATTTGTTTAGCTTGTTTAGTCCTTCCTCTGCGAATAGAAAAGAGTGCGGTTTGTAAAAAACTTTCTGGTTCATGGGGAAAGCTAGGGATAAGCTCCTCCACTAAATCTCTTGCCTCAGAATAGTTACCAACACATTCAAGACAAATTGATTTTTTAGAGATAATCTTGATCTTTAGAACAGAACTCTCCGCAATTTTATAAGCCAGTGAATATGTATTGAACGCCCTAGAATAACTTCCCGCCCTTTCTTCTAAGATAGCTTGTCTTAGATAAAAAAAAGGCTTCATCAGTTTAGTTATATTTAGGTCTAGTCTTTGATTTAAAACCTTCCACAGCTTTTGCAAAATCACGAGAAGCTAGAAAACTGGAATTCCAAACACAAACATAATCCAGTCCCGCAGCAAGTGGTTTACCTTCACTAAACCTCATCACTTCTTTCACACCTTCCACAACAATACTTGGATTCTCTGCAATCTCATTTGCTATCTTCTTAGCATGTTGTAAACATTCTTCATGAGTTGGAAATAATTTTGTGACAAGTCCCATTCTCAAGGCTTCTTCTGAATCAATATCTTTTCCTGTGAGCGCTAGTTCTCTTGTGTTTCCATCTCCGATGATACTTGGAAGTCTATTGATGCTTCCCATATCGGCAACAATTGCAACCTTTGCTTCTCGGAGAGAAAACATTGCATCTGTTGTCGCATAACGTATATCACAAGCTGAAATCAAATCTAAGGCACCACCTATGCAGTGTTTTTGAACTACTGCAATGGATGGTTTATTAGAATTATATACAGCATTGATTCCACTTTGCATTAGAGTTATTAGTTTATAAAACTCTTTTCTCTCATCCCCAAGATTAGGAGAAAGATACTTTGCAAATTGTTCTGTAAAACTTGCTACTTCAAGACCAGTTGAAAAAGACTTTCCTCTTCCCGAAACTACAAAAGCACGAATTGATTTTTCATTATCAATTTCGCCTATCGCTAAAGGTAGGTCTCTCCAAAAACTCCAGTCCATTGCATTTCGTTTTTCTGGTTTATTCAAGTGTAAAGTTGCAATATTGCCTTCTACTTCGATTTCAAAAAATTCAAAATTTGTTTTCATACTAACATTAACCCTGGATTTTCAACAATAGTCTTAAACTCTGCAAGAAAGGCTGCACCTAACGCTCCGTCAACTACTCTATGATCGCAAGATAATGTCACAGTCATTGTGCTTCCTTTTTTTATCTCACCATTTTTGATTACAGGTTTTTCAATCACTGTCCCAACTGCTAGGATACAAGACTCAGGCTCATTGATGATTGCTGAAAAACTAGTAATTCCAAACATACCTAAATTCGAAATCGTGAAGCTACCACCAGAATACTCCTCAGGTTTTAGCTTTCTATCTCTTGCACGTTTAGCAAGGGACTTGATCTCAGTACTGATTTCTAGAATTGACTTTTCATTTGCATTCCTAACATAAGGAGTGATAAGTCCACCTTCCAACGAAACTGCAATTCCAATATCGATGCTTCCTAGTTCTAAAATATGATCTCCTCTAAAACTAGAATTTACAGATGGATATTCTTCTAGAGTTTTCGCAATTGCTTTCACTAAGAAATCATTTACGGAAATCGAAACGGGGGTTTCTTTTTTCTTTTCTGCACTCAGTTTGAGTTGAGCATTGATTGACTTTCTCATTTCTAAGATTGGTTCTGCATCAAACTCTAGATTCAAATAAAAATGAGGTACATTTTGCTTAGAAGAAACAAGTCTTTCAGCAATCACTTTTCTCATTCCCGTAAGTTCAATTCTATTGTCCTGCTTTTTGGACTTTCTAGAAACAATTATGTTTCCACCAGTAGAAATATAGTTCAAAACATCCTGTTTAGTAACCCTTCCTTCAGGTCCTGTTCCATTTACAAGATTGATATCAATTCCCTTTTCTAGTGCAATTGATTTTGCAAGCGGAGATGCAAATAGTCTTCCATTTCGATTTGGCTTGGATAGCTGTTCTACTTTGGGTGCTACTACAACTTCTTTTTTTTGTTCTACAACAACTACAGGTTTTGTTTCCACTGGTTTAGATTCAGTTGCCTTAGGTGGTTCAGGAATTGCTACTGCTGCACTAGATAGTAATTTAGACTTAGCCTCTGCTAACAATGCACTAAAATCTTCTCCAGGTTTTCCAAAAATAGCTATGGGAAGCCCAACCTTTACTTTAGTTCCATTTTCCGCGACAATGGCGAGTAACGTTGTTTTGTCATAGGCTTCCATTTCCATCACAGCCTTATCTGTTTCCACCTCAGCGATCACCTCACCGGGTTCCATACTATCACCGGGCAACTTAATCCATTTAACGATAGTTCCCTCACTCATGGTGGGGGAAAGTTGAGTCATTTCTGCAATTTTAGCCATATTACCTCACGCAAGCATTTCGCGAATCTTAGCCTGAATTCTCTCAGGATTAGGAAGACTTACACGTTCTAAATTTGCCGCATAGGGCATTGGAACATCTTCTTGAGTCACTCTTTCGATAGGAGCATCTAGATAATCAAAAGCAAGCTTCTGAACAATATAAGCCACTTGAGAACCAAAGCCCGCCTGAGGCCATCCCTCTTCTACAATTAGAACCTTATTGGTTCGTTTCACTGTGTCAACAATAGCTTCTTCATCTAGGGGACGAATGCTTCTTAGATCTAAGACTTCTACATTCACTCCTTCCTTTTCCATTGCCGTGGCAGCCTGAAGTGCAAAGCCTAGTCCTCTAGACCAAGTGATGATAGAAATATCAGTTCCGGGCTTTTTGATCTCAGCCTTTCCAAATGGGATTAGATACTCTGCATCGGGAACCTCTCCCGTCATACCATAGAGCACTTCACTTTCGATGAAGATGACGGGGTTATTGTCTCTAATTGCGGTTTTCAACATGCCACAGGCATCCTTTGGGGTTGCAGGGGCAACTACCTTGAGTCCAGGAATATTTGCATACCAAGCCTCAAAACATTGTGAGTGTTGTGCTGCTAACCTTCCACCTGCACCTCCCGCTCCCCGAAATACAATGGGAATGGGAAACTGTCCCCCACTCATATAGAGCATCTTTGCTGCTGAGTTGATGATCTGATCAATAGCGACTAACGAAAAGTTCCAAGTCATAAACTCAATGATGGGACGAAGACCAATCATTGCTGCCCCTATTCCAACCCCAGCAAATCCATTTTCAGAGATAGGAGTATCGATCACTCTATCTTCTCCAAACTTATCCAACATTCCTTGAGAAACTTTATAGGCACCTTGGTAATGACCAACTTCTTCGCCCATGAGAAAGATGTTTTTATCTTTCTCCATTTCTTCAACCATAGCACGGTTCAGTGCTTCACGATATGTAATAACAGCCATCTAATTCTCCTAATCTACTAAAACATTTTGCCATAGTTGAGCAAGTGGAGGCTCAGGACTAGTCTCGGCAAACAATACTGATTCTTCAACCAAAGCTTCCACCTTAGTCTCAAGCTCTGCCAACTCATCTTCAGAGATTCCATTGTCAGTAAGATCATGTCTTGCTCTGAGAAGTGGGTCACGCTTTTTATATGTATCTACTTCTTCTTTGGTTCTATACTTTGCAGGATCAGACATGGAATGTCCACGAAATCTATAGGTAGATATTTCGAGTAACGTTGGACCTTCACCTCTTCTAGCTCTTTCTACTGCTACACTGACGTGATTTCTAACCTCTCTAACTTCATTGCCTTCAATTCTATCTCTAGCAATATCATAGGCATAGGCTCTTACACTAACGTCTTTTACAGAAAGTGCTCTATACTCTGGGGTGCCCATTGCATAATGATTATTTTCACAAATAAGTACGAGTGGCAGTTTCCAGATTGCAGCTAGGTTTAAGCCTTCATGAAAGGAGCCGATGTTTGCAGCACCTTCCCCAAAGAAACAGATACAAACTCCTTTTTCTTTTCTATACTTGATCCCATAGGCGATTCCTGCGGCGAGAGAGATATGACCACCAACAATTCCATGTCCTCCCATAAAATTATGTTCTTTGCTAAAAAAATGCATCGAACCACCATTTCCTTTAGAACAACCTGTTGCTTTTCCGAAAAGTTCAGCCATTAGGGATTTCGGATCTAAGCCTCGAGCAATTGCATGACCATGGTCTCGGTAGGTGGAGACTACATAGTCTTCTTTACCAATGGCAGCAAGGGAGCCAACGCCAACAGCTTCTTGCCCAATGTAAAGATGACAGAATCCACCAATTTTACCTGAACTATATGCTTTGGCAGCAGCTTCTTCAAACCTTCGAATCAAAAACATCTCTCTATAGAATTCTTTAAGCTCTAGCAATTCCTCTTTGTTTATCTTAGCCTTAGCCACACTGCTCTCCTTAGTTGGAATTGTTCAAGTTTACACAAAATGAAATCTATACAAGAATTTTTTCTCCATCCAAAACTTTATCATCCTTTTTGCCAAGGTTTTGCCCAAACATTTTGTATTCTGTTAGTTTCAAACGAAACTTTACTAACTAAACTATCACCTTACTCTAAATTAGAGTAAGAGTAAAATGGGCGAATCCTTCACCATTTTGGTTCTAATCTCCAAACTTAAGGTTTAAGTAATTTCAAAATGGTGAAGGACCGTGCTCTCCCTTTCGGTCAAAAAATTTCTCACTTCGAGTGCCTCAGTGACCGAAATTTTTTGACCACAGGTCGATCACTTTCGCAAGTTTAATAGATACTATCTTTCTATGATACTATTGTGATACGAAATAATATTATAGCAGTCCAAGCAAAATCTTCTAAATATTTATATCTGCTATGTTTTTATTTCAAAAACAGGTTTGACACAGAAAAGATTTCTTTTTAGTCTAGTTTTGTGAAAGAAATCCTAAATCAATTTTACTCAGTTCTTTCTGATTCCATGCAACTATTGAATGAAAATGAATTTCCAATTCATAAACTAGAAACTGAAACTTCTCCCGAAAATATTTCCTATAACTGGAAAGAAATTGAAGTAGAAAAACCTACTAAGGTCAAACATAAGTTCACAATCTCGGGAGAAAAAAATTTTTCCTGTAAGATTTGCAAATCTAAACTAATGGGAATCAAAGGCTTTCAGCACAAGGGAACAAAACCTATATTAGTTTTACATTATACTGGTGAGTTTAAACCGAATGGAACCCCATTTATCAAAACCAAAAAAGAACAAATCTTTAGAACGAATGTTTCAGAAGATCTATTCGATAGAATGATTAAAAAAGTTTTTGGTTTTGGAATGAGAGATTTATACTTTCAAGAATTTCCCGGTTGCAATTTTAATCCCGACACTTCTTCTCTAGAAGATTGGAAACTAAGACAAACCAATTGTGAGATTCATGTTCAGGAACTAGTTCAAGAAGAAAAGATTAAAGGAATCATTCTCACAGGATCTGCTGCTACTCTCTACTTAGGAAAGGATAAAGCAAGTGCAAGTCTTGGAAAAATTTCTGATTCACTACTCACAGCAATGAAAATCCCAAGCATAGTGCTTAGATCTTCCGATGGAATTTTATCCTTAGAAGAAAAACGAAAACGATTAGAGAAAGATAAGAATAGCAAAGAATTTTTAGAAGCAAGAAAAGAAGAAAATGAAGTAAAGGCACTTGTAGTAAAACAACTTACCGAGTTCAAGGAGTTCTTAAAATTTTGATTCGATATGCTGAGGTAGCTCTGAATATTCCTTTCAAAGACTCAGACACACTTTCCTACGAAATTCCCGAAACCATGAAATCCATTGAACGAGGTTGTAGAGTGGATGTAGGAATGAAAGGCAGAAAACTACAAGGTCTAGTTGTGGATATTCATTCCAATATGCCTAAGTATAAAACCTATCCTATCACGAAACTAATTGATAAGACTCCAGTCGTGAATGAAGAGCAAATAGAATTAGCCTATTGGATGAAAGATTTTTATCTGACTTCTCTTGGAGAATGTTTGCAAAAGATGATTCCAACGGGAAAAAAAACAAAAGCATTCTTTCCTCAGATTCCTTCCGATCCTGAACTACTAAAATTGAATGATGAACAAAAACAAGCTTTTGAAAAGATTAAAAATGGTTTTGGGAAAGAAGAAACTCATCTACTCTATGGAATTACGGGAAGTGGAAAGACTGAGGTTTATATCCATTTACTTTTTGAAATCCTAACTAAGACTAATCGTTCCGCGATACTACTCGTTCCCGAGATTAGTCTAACAGTACAAACCCTAAGTAGATTAGAGCAGATTTTTGGTAATAGTCTTGCCATGATTCATTCCATGCTCAAGGTCTCCGAAAGATACAATAATTATCTAAAACTACTATCAGGTGAAAAACGAATTGTAGTGGGAACAAGAAGTGCCGTGTTTGCACCCGTTAAGAATCTGGGACTAATTATCATGGATGAAGAGCATGACCATTCTTACAAAGAACATTCTTCCCCAAGATATCATGCAAGACAGATTGCACAAAGAAGAGCAAACATAAATTCCTGTCCTGTAGTGCTTGGAAGTGCAACACCATCTGTGGAAGCATTTCATTTTGCTAAAACGGGAAAGATTTTTTTACATACTCTTAGGAAACGTGCAAAAGAAGCAAAACTTCCAGAAATAAAGATCATTACCAATAAGAAGGGGACAGTAATTAGTGATGAACTAGTATATCAAATCAAAAAACGTTTGGATAAGAAAGAGCAGGTTGTTCTTCTATTGAACAGAAGAGGTTATAGTCCTTTAATCTATGATAAAACAAAAAAAGAATTCTTAGGTTGTCCGAAATGTTCTAGTAATCTTTGCTACCACAAAACTGGTAAGATGATTTGTCATCTTTGTGGATTTCAAGAGAAGATGAATAGACTCAAAGAAAATGATAACTTAGAACTTCTGGGTTCAGGAACTCAAAAACTAGAGGAATACATTCTTGAGAAATTTCCGAACGTTAGATTGGAACGACTAGATCAGGATGCAGCAAGTAAAAGAGAAATTATCCCAGAGATCATAAAAAAATTATTGAATGAAGAAATAGATATTCTTACGGGAACTCAGATGATTGCAAAGGGGCTAGATGCTAGTAAAGTAACGTTAGTCGGCGTTGTGAATGCAACTATTGGACTTGGACTTCCCGATTTTAGAGCTAGTGAAAGAGTGTTTTCATTATTGACACAGGTTTCAGGTAGGGCGGGAAGAGGTAAACTAGAAGGAGAGGTGTTCATTGAGTCTAGCACTGAAGATCATCCTATTTTAGAACTAGCTAAGACTCAGAACTATGAGAAATTTTTTCATGAGGAAATCTTAGTTAGAAAAAATTTATTTCTACCACCATTTTCCAGAATCATAAGACTTGTTACCCGTTCTCCCAACGAAGAAAAATCAAAACTAGCAATCACAGAACTAGAGAGACTTCTGAAAGAAGAACTAAAACAAAATCCATTAGAGAACACAATTCTACTTGGACCAGTTGAATGTCCTTTTTATAAAATTGATACATACTATAGAAACCATTTGCTGTTTAAGACATTACAAATTTCTAAACTCAAGGAACTCATAAAACTTGTCTTAGAAAAATTTAAACCCCATTCCAGTGTCTATCTAGAGATAGACGTGGATCCACTGGATTTGGTTTAAAAGTAAAATCATTCTATTGTGTGGATTCACTAAAATCATTTATGCAAGTCAAAGGAAAACACTGAAAAATTTTTATTTGAGTTGTTGAAAAAAAATTAGAAAAAGTGTATTCACCTGCATTCTGTGCGGGTGAAGTTCTTTAATACTCTAATTTTTCAACAACTCGATTCTTATTGCTTTACAAAAATTATTTCGAAAAGGAAAAATTGTATGAAAAACAACCCTAAAGAATCTGAATACTATTCGTGATGTTAAAATTTTTTTTACTAATTCAGTTTCTATTGATTCCAATTTTTGCATCTGAAAATGAAGTTTTAGTTTTTGATTCGATTCATGAATTAAAACCAATTGGGAAGTATTTATATTTTTTAGAGGATACTTCCAAAAATATTACAATTGAAGATATTTCCAAAAATTCCACTAAGTACAATTTTAATAAGCATGAAAAAGATTTTTTTAATCATGTAGCAACGGAAAATCCAATTTGGCTTCGTTTTGATTTAGAGAATAAAACTGACTCAGAATTAATTTTAGAATTAGGTTCCACTTTTATTTGGTATATTGATTGTTATAAACTTAAGTCTAATGGGAACTTTACAAAAATCGCAAATCTAGGAACAATGAGACCTGAATCAGAACGGTTTTATAATACAAATGTATTTTGGATACCAATTATGAAAGAGAAAGATTTTCCAAAACAAACGTATTATATTAAAATTTCATCAGACTATCCAATTGAAATTCCTTTAAGAATTGGAACTTTAAAGTCAATGATTCCACACAAGAGAATTCAAGATTATATTATTGCTGGTTTTATTGGAATTTTACTAATTACGTTTTTTTATAATTTGTTTTTATTTATCTATATTAGAGATATCTTATATTTATATTATATTGGTTATATATTTTGGGCAGCATTAATGGTTCCATTTATGAATCATTATCCATTTATAGAAAATTTAGAATTTGGTTCTATAGATAAAAAATGGTGGCATGAGAAATTTATCTTTTGGCATTCCTTTGGTTATGCGTTCATAGCTCTATTTTTGTTTAAGTATGTTGATCTTTATAAATATAGCAAAAAATTATTCTACTATATTTGTTCTATGATCTTTATTTATATATTTGGTTTTGGTTTACTAAATCTTTTCGGAGTTTCGATCATTTATTTATCTACCCCATTTCAAATTTTTTCGATGCTTTTTTATTCAAGTTGTTTTTTAACTTCATTTTATGTTTATCTTAGAGGATACACAAGAGCAATTTATTATTTCTTTGGTTGGACTTTTTTAATGCTCGGAATGATTTGTTTTGTCTTAACAATTAATGGTTTTATTCCTGATAACTATTTCAATAGAAGCTCAATGATGATTGGTGTTGCAATTGAGATTTGGATGTTTTCTCTAGCGTTAGGTGATAGATTCAACACAATGAGAATTGAAAAAGAAGAAGTTACCAAAAAACTTTTACTAAAATCTCAAGAAAACGAAAAGATCATTCTAGAACAAAATGAACTTTTGGAGTTACAGGTTAAAAATAGAACTTCTGAACTTCAATCACAGTTTGAGAAAACGGAAGAGTTATTGATAAGTATTAAGAAAGATTTAAACTTCGCAAAAAAAATTCAAGCAAGAGTTTTACCAATCAATTTAAGAAGACTTGATAAGTTTAAAATCGTTTCTAGATATGAACCAATGGATGAGGTTGGTGGAGACTTATTTGATATATATAAAATGGATAATATAATCAGAATTATTTTAGCAGATGCTGAGGGTCATGGTGTTCAGGCAGCGTTAGTTACCATGCTCATAAAAAGTGAATTAGAAACGCTCAAAGAAACAGCTATTTCCCCCTCAAATTTATTACATGAATTAAATGATCTATTTATAACTAAGTATGTGAATCTAAATGCTTTTTTTACATGTTTTGTAGCGGATATAGATATAATTCGAGAAACAATTTTATTTTCTTCAGCAGGTCATCCCGCTCAATATTTGATTCATAAAGATTCAATTGATGAACTGAAAAGTACGGGAAGAATTTTAGGGGTAAGTAAAAATGCAAACTTCTCAGAAATCGAAATGAAATTTGAATTTGGAGATAAATTATTCTTTTTTACTGATGGGCTATTTGAAGAATTCAATCAAGAAGGAGAGGAGTTCGGTTCAGAACAACTATTGGAATTAGCAAATAATAACAAAGAACAAAAAATTGAATTTTTAGTGGATAAGACCTTAAGCACCTTAGATTCCTTTTTGAGAAATAGACCAAAGCAAGATGATATAACAATTGTAGGAATTGAGTATTAGAGATATAGTATCGATTAATGAAAGTAAATTTTATTTGCTTTTTTCATGAAACTTTACACTTCAGCTAAGCTCAGCGACCAAAATTTTTGTGCTGACAAGTTTTGATACCCCACTTCGTATGAATTTGATAGGAGTTATTTATGAAAATAGGTTTTTTTGGAACCCCTGAATATTCTGCAAAACTTTTAAAAGAATTGATTGAATCTAATCAAGAAATTTCTTTTGTAGTAACTAATCCCGACAAACCATTTGGAAGAGATCGAAAATTAAAACCAAGTCCAGTAAAAGAAGTTGCTATTTCGCATAACGTTCCCGTTTTCCAGTATGACTCCATTAAAAAAGTGGAAAATCCAGAATTCAAAAATATTCCAACAGATCTATACTTTGTATTTGCTTATGGTGGGATCATTCCAAGAAGTATCTTTGATATTCCTAAATTAGGAACAATCAACCTACATGGAAGCCTTCTCCCCCAATTTCGTGGAGCTTCTCCAATTCAATCTGCAATCCTTGCAAACAAAACGGAAACTGGAGCAACTTTACAGTATATTGTGGAAGAACTAGACGCAGGAGATATCATTTCTCAAGAAAAATTTTCCATTGATATTACTGATAATTTCCCTTCTCTCATCGAAAAACTAACCCAAGCGGGAAAGAATTTATTGCTAGAGTTTATTTCTCAAAATCCAAAGGATAGAGTCGCAGCCACAAAACAAGATGTTTCTAAGGCTAGTTTTTGTAAAAAGATAAAACCAGAAGAAACCAAACTGGATCTAGGTCTAACTGCATTAGAATTTCATAATAAAGTCAGAGCATTTTATCCCGATAACACCGCGTTTGCTCATTTCAGAGGAAAGAGATTGAATATCTGTCAAACTGAATTTCTAGATGAGACTATAGATTTACCAGTGGGAACAATTTTTCCTTTAGACAAAAAAACACCCGCTATAGTTTGTGGAGATAATAGGATTGTTCGTTTAAAACTTCTACAACAGGAAGGAAAAAAAGTTTTAAGTGGCTCCGATTTTTTAAATGGAAGTAAGTTAGTGACGGGAGAAAAAATTCAATGAGCGAAGAATCAAAAAAAGAAAAATTTGGAATCCTACCAATCACAGGTCAGGTATTATTTTTAATCACTGGTCTAGTGATATTTTTCTTTGCAGCATTTTTTGTTGTTCTCATTAGAACCAAAGGTAATTCCAAAATTGTAATGCCCGATCTAGTGGGTCAAAATTATACTGACGTTCATAATGAACTAGCAAGACTCAGATTAAAAGTAAGACTAGAAACAAAACGTTACTCTGAAAAAAATGATGGCGAGATTCTCTATCAATCCATTAGCCCCGGTAAAAAACTAGAAGCGGGAAGCAAACTCTATCTAACCATCAACACGGGTGTGGACAAGATCATCATGCCCGATCTTAAAAACCAACAGTTAAACAGTGCGAAAGCAATCTTAGATAAAGTACTTTCGGGTGAGTCCTATGTTAGTATGACACTAGGTGGAGTTACCTACCTTCCCCTAGAAGAAGGACAAACCCCCGATACTGTTGTGGACCAAATTCCTGAAGCGGGCAAGAATACAACAACCAAAGAAAAAGTATATCTTCTAGTCACGGAAAGCAAACCAGGAGAATCTAAGTCAAGTTTGAACTTCGAGAACCAACCATTTCCTTTAGTTGCAATGAGTCTAAGCAAAAGAAAGATTCCTTTTAGACTCACTCAGGTTTTACCTACTAAAGACAGAAGAGAAAATGGTTTGATTGAAAAATCAGAGAAACAAGACAATGGTTATACTCTCACAGCTCGATACTACACATCAGAACCTAAGTTCAAGTCGGGCTATGAAAAATTAGAATACTCCCTAAAATCTTCTGGGACATACTCACTTAGAATGTTTGAAGAAGATAAAAATGATAAAGCAGGAACTGAAATAATGTTCCCGAATGAATTCAAACAAGAAGAAAAACTAAATTATATTCTTTATAGAAAAGGTGATGTAGTTGTGAGTCTATTTGATGCAACAGGAAACAAAACAAAAAGTTTTGATTTTGAGGCAGACATAAAACGATGAAACTTTCTGCTTCCATTCTTGCAACTAGACTAAGTTCCTTAGATTCCCTACTGCCTACCCTTGATCCAACTCTAATCGATTACATTCATATGGACATCATGGATGGAAATTATGTTCCTCAAATTAGTTTTGGAGAAGCACTCACTAAAGAAGTAAAAGAGCTGACTCAGATTCCTTTGGATGTTCACCTCATGGTGAAAAATCCAGAACAAGAAGTTCCTAAATACTTTCCCTTGCAACCAGCCTATATCACGTTCCATGCTGAAACAACGAATTTTGGAGTAAGGCTAGCTGAAGAGATTAGAAAGAACGGATGCAAGGCGGGAGTATCTTTGAACCCAGGAACTCCACTCACAGCCATTGAACACCTTCTGCCTTATATCGATCTAATTCTACTCATGACTGTTGATCCAGGCTTCTACGGACAAAGTTTTGTAAGAGGTGGTCTGGATAAAATCCAGAAAGCTAGAGAAATGATTCTAGGAAGTTCTATCGTCCTAGAGATGGATGGTGGGCTCACAGAATCGAATGTAGTCGATATTATTGGCTCAGGTGCAGAACTCTGTGTGGCGGGCTCGGCTCTTTTCAAAGGCGCACACCCTAATGAAAATGCTCGAAAATTGAAGGGATTGACTTCCCATCTGCAAAAAAAAATCTGACATTAAAGGTAAATTCAATTGGTTAAGTTAAGATTACAAAGAACTGGAACAAAAAATGATCCGCACTATAGAATTGTAGCTGCAGATTCTCGTTTCCCTAGAGATGGGAGATTCATTCAAATCGTAGGGCAGTATCACCCAACTAGCAAAAAAAATCAGGTTGTTCTTGATTCTGATCTAGCTAAAGATTGGATCAAAAAAGGTGCTCAGCCAACAGAAACTGTAAAGAGCCTTCTCATTCAATCGGGAATCCTAGAAAAAACGAAAAGAGCATGAGTTCCGATAATTTTCTAAAATATGTTGTATCCTTCCTCGTTGACAAACCTGAGGAAGTTGTAGTGAAAGAAATTGATAATGAAGAATCAAGCATCTTCGAACTCAGAGTTGCT
Organism: Leptospiraceae bacterium; assembly: GCA_033762425.1. Classification (GTDB taxonomy): domain Bacteria; phylum Spirochaetota; class Leptospiria; order Leptospirales; family Leptospiraceae; genus JANRLP01. Next base: position 81,807 of record JANRLP010000066.1, on the reverse strand, counting down.
GAGGGAGATGTTGGAAAAGTAATTGGTAAAAATGGAAGAATCGCTAAATCGCTGAGAACTCTTACCACTGCTTCTGGTCTCAAAAATAATAAAAATTACACTCTAGAAATTGTTGACTAATGAGTTCATTGTTGTTGGAAAAATTTTTTCAACACATGGTATCTCTGGTTGGCTAAAACTAGGTTCTAAGAATGGAGTGATTTCAACTCACTCCCAAGAAATCAAATCTGTTTTCCTCCAACAAAAAACGTTCCAAGAAATCAAAATTGAAGAGATAGTAAAAGCAAATAATTTCCATCTCATAAAGTTTACTGAAATTGATTCAGTAGAAGATGCTGATGATTTAGTTGGTAAAGAAATTTATTTACCTAGAGAAAAGATTTTAAGTTGGAAAACGGAAAATGAATACTTTGAATTTGAGCTTTTAGGTTTTTCTCCAACATCAAATGGTAAAAAAATTTCTGAGTATGTATTCAAACAGTTTATCGAAAACCCCGCACATACTATTTTACAATTTCAATCTGAAGAAAACGAAGTGCTCATTCCTTTTATAGAAAATTTTGTTGGCGAGATCAATCTAGAAGAGAAAACAATTGAAATCAAAAACTGGGAGGATTGGCTTGCAGTTTAATTTTCTCACCCTATTCCCAGAAAAGATCCAATCCTATTTTGCTTCAGGTCTGCAAGCTAAGGCGATTGAAAATGAAATCGTAAAAATAAAAATCATCCAGTTGAGAGAGTTCGCCAACAACAAACATTCCAAGGTGGACGACACACTTTATGGTGGTGGTGCGGGAATGCTCATGAAGGTTGAACCTTACCATCTTGCCTTAGAATCCTTAAAAAATGAGAAGGGTTATGTAATCCTAACCTCAGCAAGCGGAAAATTATTTACACAAGAAATTGCTAGAGAATTGGCAAGCGAGCACGACAAAATCACTTTCCTTTCAGGATATTATGAAGGTGTGGATCATCGAGTAACTGAGCATTTAGTTGACACAGAACTAAGGCTTGGAAATTTTGTATTATCGTCTGGTGATTTAGCTTCCCTTTCCATTGCAGACTCAATTTTAAGACTCGTTCCTGGGTTTTTAGGTGGTGCTTTGGAGACTCTAGCGGAAGAATCGCATACTTTGGATGGGGTTTTAGAATATCCCCAATTCACCAAACCAGCAGAATTTCATGGCTGGAAGGTGCCCGATGTGCTTTTAAATGGGAATCACGCAGCAATTGAAAAATGGCGAGAAGAAAACAGAAAGAATCTCGCTTAAAGAAGGGTGTTTATGGATCAGCTACTAGCAAAATTGTTTCAATCAGAAATCACTAGAACCAAAAATTTTGGAATCGGTGACACAGTAAAAGTTCACTACAAGATATTGGAATCTGGTAAAGAAAGGATTCAGGTTTACGAAGGAGTCGTGATTTCTGAAAACAATAAAATGAATGATCGCTCATTTACTGTTAGACGTGTTTCTTATGATGTTGGAGTGGAAAGAGTATTTCCTCTATTCTCTCCAAGAATTGCAAAAATAGAATTAGTTAGAAAAGGAAAAGTTAGAAGAGCAAAACTTTACTACCTTAGAGAACGTTCGGGAAAAACCGCTAGAATCAAAGAGCTACGTGGTGGACAAGCGATTGTTCAGGCAGAAAGAAAGAAACAAGCTGCTGAAGCAAAAGTGGTCAAAACTCCCGAGCAAACAGAACAACCAGCATAAGCTAGAAACTTGTTCGAACCATTGGAAAATGGTTTTACTGACTCCAAAGTTTTTGGAGTCGATGAAGCAGGTAGGGGTCCACTAGCTGGTCCTCTATCTTTTTGTATTCTCCATATACCTACCCCACTTCTTACAAAAATTCATTCAGGTGAGTTTCTAGTTGGACTAGATGATTCCAAAAAACTAACTGAGAATAAAAGAGAAGAATTGTTTCTTGAAATCAACAATTCTGAAATAGAATATCTCCATGGATTTTTGACCAATCGTTTCATCGATAAATTCGGACTTGCAAATTCCATTTTTCTTCTTGTTAAAAAATTACACCAAAGGCTTAAAGAAAAAAATTTTTTACTGATCGATGGGAACTATCGTTTTGAACCATATTTTTCAAAGTATAAATATCGTTTTTCCTATCAGTCAATTATCAAAGGAGATTCACGAGTAGCTTCCATTGCTTGTGCATCCATCATAGCAAAAGTAAAACGAGATAGGTATATGAAACTAATTAGCACTAAGTTTCCTGAATATGGATTTCATAAACATAAGGGTTATGGAACCAAAGAGCATAGAAAAAAAATTGATCTATTTGGTCTTTCCAGTTTACATAGAAAAAGTTTTTCAATTGAAAAGGAAAGATCACTTTTTGAAGACTAGACAAATCCAAGCGATAGAGTTAATTGCTTTTCTAAAAAGTCATACCTATGATAGAGATAGCTCCGCATTTCTTTTTGGAAAATCAATTAAAGCAAATGTAAAATCATTTGAGAATGGACAAATAGTATTGTCTTACGATGGTAAAGTCTTTGAGGCTAAAACTCTTTATCATTTTTTTCCAAATGAAAAAATCACTCTGAAAATTCTTTCCAAGAATGAACTGGAAGTGGAATCTCGTTCCTTTGCTTTGGAAAAAGAAGAACTAAAGAGTATTCTCACAAATTCCCCAAGAGAATTTCTAGAAAAAACTATTCATGAGTCTGAACCTAAAACAATATTCCAAATTTTAAAAACCTTTTTTCCAGAAATTGATTGGAGTGAAAACACAAACTATGTCCATTGGGATGGAGATGAATTTTCGGGTGAAGGATATTATAATGCTGGAAAACAAAAAAAGTTTTTATTGAAACTAGATCATAAGGTATTTGGTAAAATGGATTTTTTGATTTCATGGAATGATGAGGCTTGTAGTGAAATTACAATTGAATCAAGAATTGAAAAAGAAGATACCTATGAAAAATTTCTATTTAGAAGGAATCTATTTTTTTCAATCTTTGAAGACTCTGATATTCTTCTAAAAAATGCTAGTTTTGTTTGGAATCGAGAAGGATTTGTTTCCAAAGGATGGGAAGCATGAAAAGTGTAGCGCTAAAATTCTTACCCGATTCTGATAAGGCTCCAAGAGTGATAGCTTCAGGAGATGGATATCTAGGATACTTGATCTACAAATTAGGAAAGTCTAAAAATGTCCCAATAGAGAAAAATCCTGAGCTCGCAGAGTTCCTTTCTCAGGTTCCAGTTGGGGAAGAAATTCCTGAAAATTTATACCTTGCGGTCGCAAAAATATTTGCTTTTCTTGACAATCTGGAAAAAGATTTGATTCATGAGGATACCTAACCTAGTCTGGGTGAAACGTGCTAGATTCATCTATGAAAGTAATTAAGATTTCTGAACTAAAGATAGGAATGAGATTTTCCAAACCCTTAATGCTAGATAGGGACAATATTTTTCTGAATGAAAAAGTTCCCTTGTCTGAATCTGACATCAATCGGTTGGCTAAATTTGGCTTTAAAGAAGTGATGACCCTTGGTGAGCCAATTGAGGAAAAACAAACAGTTGTTGGTTTTGAAGTAAAAGAAGACCAAAACACTTTAAAGATTCAGCAAACATTCCAACACACAATCAAACATCGCGAAGAATTCTCTAAAATTTACAGAGAAGGATTTGAACAAATTCAGAATTTTTACAGAAAAGTCTCTGAAGACAAACAACCAGATATTTCTCAACTCAGAACTGTCGGTGAATCTATAGTAGATCATGTTCGTTCCAATCCAAATGTATCTTATCTATTGCTACAGCATCATCTTGAAGGTTACTATCTATACAACCAAGTGATTCGTTCTACGTTCTATTCCATTTTAATTTCTCAGGCTATGGAATACTCTAGGCCCAAGATGATAGACCTTTCCCTCTCTTGCCTTTTGGCTGATATTGGGATGGCGAAAATTCCTTCTTATGTTTCCGAAAAAACAGGAACCCTAAATGAAGATGAATATAAAGTAATCATGAAGCATCCACTCTTGGGGTACCAACTTTTGACTAAAACTTTCAAACTCAAGAATAGTCTTGCTACGATTGCACTGCAACATCATGAAAACTATGATGGAACGGGCTACCCACAGAAATTAAAAAAACAAGACATAGATGAACAGAGCTGTATTTTTTCTATTGCAGATAATTTTTGTGCACTCATCTCTAACAGACCTTGGCGAAGAAAATTTTTACCCTATGATGCTATGAAAACAATGATTAGTGTCACAATGAATAAATTTGATTTGAACATACTAAGAATTTTTCTAAACAAAATTTCCATGTATCCAATTGGCTCTTTTGTAGAACTTTCTGATGGATCTATCGGGCAAGTTGTGGACACAAACCATTCCAAAATGCTCAGACCTTCCCTTCTAATCATTAGAGATTTAAACGGAGAAATTCCATCCAAAGAGATTTTTTTGAATCTGGAAGTTGACTCTAAGGTATATATTACAAAAGCAATTGAATACAACATAATCTAACTCTTTTTTTTGTTTTAGAAAAAAAATCCAATTTCTACCGATAATTTAGATAACTTCTATACACTATAGAAATATGAGCACTGTTTCTATTGGTAAAGAAGGGGAGCAAAAAGCGGTAGGCTATTTGATTGAGAATAATCACCAAATTTTGCGTAAGAATTATAGAAAAATTACAGGGGAACTAGATATAGTTTCTCTAAAGAACGACACGATTTATTTTATTGAAGTGAAAAATTGGTTAGGTGGTTTTGTTCACCCACTGGAGACCTTTCATAAAAAGAAAAGGAACAGGATGCGAATGGTTGCTTCCTATTTTTTCTTGGAAATGAATATTCCAGATGATAGATACAAAGTTTCTTTTTCTCTATTGAGTATTTCAAAAGAGAAGATAGATTTCTTTCAAGATCTGTTTTGAGTCGTTCAAGACAAAAAATTCGTTCTAATGGATTAGAATTTGATGTTACAGGGAAGTAACTATGGCTAGTGTAAGTTTTATACCGGGCAGGTCAGTGGATATTGCCGGATTTGGCCCAGATCCAATCATGCTCCGAAAGCGTGGAAATGCAAGAAATGTCAAGAGTCGTTATTCATTATATAAACAGAAAATTAATGATCCGAACTATATGGAATATGCGATTAATAAAATTGCTATGGAATTAACCCATTTTTTATCCAAATGAAGTATCCACACAATTTTCAACCAAAATTCATTCGTGCAATTGCATTCGATATAGATGGAACTCTTTTCTCATCAGAGTCAATCATCCTAGATACCTATATCCTTGCCTTTCAAAACTATGAAAAACAATCGGGAAAAAAAATCAGAATTCCCACTAAGGATGAAATCATGGCACAGGTAGGCAAACCTGTGAAGAGTATTTTTTCCAATCTAGTTCCAGAATTAAGTGAATCTATAAGAGATCAAATTTCTGATAGCATCTTGGAATTGCTCTGTGAGAAAATTCTTTCGGGTGAAGGAGAAATTTATCCCGAAGTGAAGGAAACAATCCTCGCCCTTAAATCTAATGGACTCAAACTACTTTGTGCTTCGAATGGGAGAATGCCTTACGTTAGTTCCATTCTAGCAAGAATTGGTGTTCTAGAAGAATTTGAAGAAATTTTAGTATTAAACTATCGTGAAAGAAAAACCAAAGCTGATATCTTAGGACAATATCATGGAAAGTATCGTCTAGAACCGGGATCCATACTCATGGTTGGGGATAGAGCTTCTGATTTTGATGCTGCTATGGAGAACTCTGCCCCTTTTGCATTCTGTGAATATGGTCATGCGAGTAGGGATGAGGTTACTTCCTATAATATTCTACTCAAAAAGCCAAGTGATCTATTGAAATTCTTTACTGTTGTATAGATACAACAGTGTTTCTTATCTACAACAGATAACCTAAACATAAGAGACATAATCAAGTAAAATCAGTCTCTTAAGCTCATAAAAACCCGTTTTGTCAAATGTTTATAAATGTTTGTCTAGGTACAATGTTTGCAAAGTAGTATTCAGAGGGGATATGGAACTTCAAACTAGATACAGAAAGACGATTAAGTCTAAAATACATATTACAGGAATCGGACTACATTCAGGAAAGAAGGTAGAATTAATCCTACATCCTGCCCCAAGTGGAACTGGTTTAATCTTTATACCAAATTCAAATTCGACTAAAAAATTCAGAATTCCAGTTTCACTAGAATATGTAGTGGATACAAGCAATGCAGTGACACTTGGAGATGGGGTTAATGTAATTCAAACTGTAGAGCATTTACTTGCAGCTCTATATACCAAAGGAATCACTGATCTATTTCTAGAAATTGATTCTCTAGAAATTCCAATTATGGATGGTTCTTCTAAACCATTTATGGATATGATTGAATCCAATAATATAGAAACTTTTTCTGAAACCATTGAGCCAATCAAAGTGACTAATCCTACTTGGGTAGTTGACGGAGATAAGTACATTGTAATGCTACCTTCAGATACTCTTAAGGTTACTTACCATATTGACTTTAATCATAAACTTCTTCGTGGTCAAAGCTACACCACAGATATAGACGAAAACATTCTTGAAAATGAAATTTTACCCGCTAGAACATTTGGATTTTTGAGAGATGTAAAAGCACTCCAAGAAAAGGGGCTTGCTCTTGGTGGCTCTTTAGACAACGCAGTAGTACTCTCTGAAGATGGATACCTCAATGAATCCCTTAGATATGAAAACGAATGTGTTCGCCATAAGGTGCTGGATCTTGTCGGGGATCTATCTATTGTAGGAAGACCAATTATTGCTCATATCCTAGCTAGCAAGGCGGGACACGCTCTGGATGTTTCCATGGGAAAACTGATAATGAGTAGAGTCTCTGGCGACGAAATTACTAAATACAAAAGCAAACGAGTTAGCTACAAAGAAAGAAAAGCGATATAGTAAATCTCCTAACGGTTGGTTTGCTGCTAGGTATTGAATTTATTTCCTAAACCTCAAAAGGCAATTTAGGACTTGGATCATTTTTGAATCCATTTATCATTGCTTTTAGAAAGAATTTCATTCCGTTTTTTTGTGCTAAGAATTTAGGAAAAAGAGTAATAAGTGTCTTGAGAAATCTTAGAATTTTATGATTGAGATGAAGACGAGTATTATAGATTGAATTTCTAAGTCCAAAATAGAGTTTCCAAATTGGTGGATTTTTTGCGATTGGCTTTGGATGAAAATGAATTGAATCTAGAACTGTTCTTACTTCTTTTTCTTTTTGCAGTCTATAGATATAATCTAGTTCATCTCCCCAAATGAATAGCTCCTTTTTGATATTACCCACTTTTTCAACAACATTCTTATAAAGTAGCGTACCATTAAAAAAAGAACCAAAAGGAACAGTCTCACCATCTATAGAAATTTTTTTAAGTTCTTCGACGATAGTAAATGGTTTTTTGAGCTTTGGCATTCTATTTTTATCTAGTTCAGGCATTCCAAAAGAAAGCACACTACTATCTTCTAGCGATACTACTAGGCTATTGAGTGCTGCATAGTCTTTGCTTGTGTGTTTCAATAGTTTCTCGAGGGCATCTTCTTTAGGAAATCCATCATCATCCATACACCAAAAAAAATCATGCTTGGATTTTAGACCATACTCTATGCCTGCATAAAATCCACCTGCCCCACCATCATTGATCTTGTGTATAACTGTAATCCAATCGAGTGAATCCAAAAATTCTGCAGTTCCATCAGTACTACCATTATTGATAACCAATACTTCATCTGGTTTTTGGGTTTGATTTTGAACTGCACTCAAACAGTTTTTCAATAGACTTAATCGATTGAAAGTAACTATGATTCCTAAAGTAGAACTCATATTACTATTTTCTAATTACTCTTTAGGAAATTTTCTTCTGAGTTCTTGTAGTGTTTCTTCCCAGAGAATAGGTATCTTATTCAAAAATACTTCTGAGCCTGAAAGGTTCTTTGCCTTGACTTCTGTTTCTGCTTGAAAGCTGAGTTGTTGGAGCTCTATCAATCCAAAATTGGCAGAAACTCCTTTTACTTGGTGCAAGGAAGCTTGTAGTTTGGCTAGGTCTCCATTAATGTAAAGACCACTTAATTCTTCCACTTTTTGGTTGATATCCTCTTCTAGACTTTGAATCATCTCTAAAAGCCATTCTTTGTCATCAGGATTATCAGGGTCTGCAATTGTCTTTACTCTTTCCCAATCTACAAGCATTTTCTCTCCATTATTCTCTTTCTTGCAACCATCTCTCGGCTTCCAGTGCTGCCATACAGCCCGAGCCTGCAGCCGTGATTGCTTGTCTATATACCTTGTCTTGCACATCACCTGCAGCAAATACTCCAGGAATATTCGTTTTAGTTGTGCCTGGTTCCGTAATTACATAACCTGTTTCATCTAACGTCAAAAAATCTTTAAAGATCGCAGTATTAGGAACATGGCCAATAGCATAGAATAGACCACCTACTTCTAATTCACGAGTGCTACCATTTTGAGTGTCTTTCAAGAGAACAGAACTAAGTCCCCCTGCACCACCCCTTGCTTCTTCAATTGCTGTATTCCATAAAATTTCTATTTTTGGATTTGCAAGAACTCTTTTCTGCATAATTTGTGAGGCACGAAGTTTGTCTCTTCTATGGACTAAATATACTTTAGAACCAAACTTAGTAAGATGATTTGCTTCTTCAATTGCTGAGTCCCCTCCCCCAATTACAGCAAGGGGTTTATTACGATAGATAGGAAGTGCTCCGTCACAAACTGCACAAGCTGAGATTCCTCTTTGCCAATAATCATGTTCACCCTTGATATTCATTCTTTTTGCTGTAGCCCCAGTTGCTATGATCACTGTTTCAGCTTCAATTTCTTCTTCATCTGTCCAAACCTTAAACGGATAGACTTTAAAATCCACCTTGGTGACAGTTTGGGTTTTGATTCTAGTTCCATAGTGCTCTGATTGGTCTCTAAAGAGTTGAGTCAGTTTGGTTCCATCGATTCCATGAGGGAAGCCGGGAAAATTCTCTACTTCATTGGTTGTTGTCAATTGACCTCCAGCAGCAACTCCACCCGCCATAAATCCTTCGTACATAAGTGGATTCAAATTTGCTCTTGCAGCATAGATTGCTGCAGTATGTCCCGCTGGACCTGATCCTATGATTACTACTTTTTCCATAAAAGTCTCCCTATAGCCATTTTTAGACTCATTCTAAAAAATTATATTCTTATATTTAGTCAAGATTATTTTAGAATAATTCTAAAATAAATCATCCTAAAAACAACCAAGGATTTTTGCCAGAGTTTCCCCTGACTTATCCTTGAAAAGAAATAATATCAAGAACGATAATATTTTTTAAATGGATTGCAATCAAGTGAAAGATTCAGTCCAAGAAGTATGGTATTCAGAAAATTCCTATTAGGGATAATCCTATTTTTCTTCATCACAACTTGTAGCACAATATACCTAGAAGATAGAAAGAATGATTTTGCTGATATTCCGATTGCAACCTTTGAAGAAAATGTTTATGGGGGAGGATTTCATTTTTGGTGTTTTGGTTATGGCGTACAATATGCTAGGAATGGTGAAGGGCATGGAATTAGAAATGGACGAATTGGAAATTATGCAACAGGAGGAAGTAAAGCAATGGAAAGCAGTATAAAACCAAATCTCAATTACTCAGGAGATGCTATACCGGCAGGTATTAGTCTGCTCTTATTCAATTCCATTGAACACAAAGTGAAAGATTCAGAGGATCAAAGAGCAAAAAAGAAACGTTATGTACAATCAAATTTTTTTGGACTCATTCCAATGAACTGTCATGCTCCTGTAAGTTTAGAATTTTCTTTAGGACTACATTATGGTATTAGAGCTGGGTTTAACCTCTCAGAATTTTTTGACTTTGTTTTGGGTTGGACAACGTTAGATATCATGAAAGATGATTTTGAAGAAGAAATAGAAAAAGAAGTTTATAAAGAAGGTATGGAAGAATTAGAAAGACTGGAAAGAAATGGAGGGAATCATAATGAGTGAAAAGATAAAAGAATCTATTCCTTGTCCAGAATGCAATAGAGAAAAATATTTTGAAGGACTTTGTTATTGGTGTAAGAATAGAAAACTTAGAGAATATTATCAAAATCTTTCTTCAACTGAAATTGAAATTATGAAAGATAAAATCATAGCTACAATTGATACAATTGATGAATGGGAAGAAACTTATAAAGATTTCATGGGATTAGTTGCCTATCAAGATTATAGTACTCAAGAAATTTCTACTATTGCATTTCAAAAAAGAAAATTCTATCCAAACTTACTTTATAAAAATGTTTCGAATGATATTGAAAATCGATTGTTCGAGTTGATTGAAAATCCAAATTGTGAAAACGTTAGTCATATTCTAAGATGTCTTGCTATTCTAGGAAATGATAGAGTCTTAGAAGTATTTTTTCAATTAGATAAAAATCCATTGCCTTGGAGAAAAGAACTTTATGTTGACCTTTCTCTTTACGCTGAATTTGGTGGTTGGACTTATGATGAAAAACGTAATAGATTAGGACTTATATTCAATGAATGTTATTCCTTAGAAAAAGATGATAGAATTGACGACTCAGTTATTGTTGGAAGTTTACGATCAGATCATTGCCCCAACTGTGGTTGTACGTTAGTGGATATTCTAACCATTGATGGATTAGATCATAGACTTTCTTTTTTAGGAATTTCAGGAAAAATAAAAATACCAATATGTCCAAGTTGTGCCAGCATGTGCGAAAAAACTATTATTAGATATGCAATTAATTCAGATAGTAGTATGGAAATTCTGAATTATTTTGGCGAAAAAAATTATGCTACTAAAGAAGACTTAGAAAAAATGGAAACTAATCAATTAAAATTATCTGTAATTAAAAGACCTTTACATTATAGTTCTGGAAATGATGAAGTATGTACGTTAGGCGGTAATCCAAATTGGATCCAAGACCCACAATATGAAAATTGCCCCGATTGTTCTAAAAAAATGAAACTTCTAGCAGCCCTATCTTGGTCACAAATTTGGGATAAAATTGACGGAACTCTTTATCTAGAGATTTGCAAAGAATGTTCCATAATTGCTGCTTTTCATCAACAAACTTGAATTTCGACTAACGTTTCTTTTTAGAAATAACTTTTTTCTTAATAACTGGAACATTTCTCTTTTTTTCTAAAAAACCAAGTTCACCTAGAAATTTTAGAACTGCTCTGAGTGCTGCAAGTCTTGGAAATGGATGGTCTAGATTTAAGGAACCAAACTTGAGTCTTGCGGGAAACTGACCATAAGACATATCCCAATGATGAGCATGCATTACTGATAGATCCACTGAAAGTGGGCTATGAAACCTTGAATGCCTTTGAATCACTTGCATATCATTGTTTGCATCATACTTATTCAATTCTAATAGACCTTGGAGCTGGTAGTATGGAACTTCGAGTGCAGTGGTTGCACCTGTTATATTGAATACAGGGATTTGTAGTGAACGGAAAAATTTACTATGCTCTTCTAAAAACTCTGCTCTTCTATGAGTGTTCAAATCTTTGACTGCACCTTGGATATCGTACTCTGCTAATCTTTTGATATGCTCAGGAATTTCAATTACAGGAGAAAGCAAATGTAGTACTTTACCGAATTCTTCGGGAATAGAAACTCCAATTTGAATTCCATCCAAAACCCCAAGTAAAGAATTTGCTAAATATGAACCACCGGGAGCACCCGCCCAGTTTACAATACAACGAATCCGTTTTGCTATATTAGGTTTTTTTAATATAGTATGAAGAAGATCAGGCATTCCTTTGCTATAGGCAAGGACTATCAAATCCTTTGTTGGAAGTTCATCAGCCTTAGGAACAGGAGTTGCATCGGACTTAAGTCCTTTACCTTTTTCAATTGCATTTAATATATCAATAGAATTTGCATCACAAGAGCGAACAGGATGGGAATCAGATTGAAGGATTCTTATACCAAATTCTTCTTCAATGATTGGAAATTCTTCTTTAAATGCCATAACAGGTAGAAGACCTGAGAGCAAACCGGGACAAAATAGCAGAGTTAGATCTTTGGATACAGAAACACTACTTGGCTCAGGCATTTCAAGGTTCCATTCATCTGGACCCTCTTCTTTCAAAAATCTAGTTGCTAACTTTTCTTTAACCGATCTTTCATCAACCCCAATCAGTTTCTTTTGAGTAGCTACATCAATCGCTTTTTCATCCTTAGTCATTTCTTGGATGAAAATATTTCTAAATCTTTTTCCTAACCATCTCTTTACATAATGATCTTCTAATATTCTTTTATCTTTAAAAACTTTTTCTTTAATAGTAGAAATTAATATTGGGTAGTTTTTACTCTTCTCTAATTTTTTCAGAGATTCCAATCAAAGCATCCTTTTTTTTAATTCTTGATATTCTAGAGTATCAGTCACATCTAATGCAACAGGGGAAATGGAAATAAATCCCAACTCATACGCTTCAAAATCTGTATCAGGGAGAATTTCTCTTCCAAGATCAGAACCACCTAAAAAATATTCTGATGAGGTTTCTGAAATTTTTTTTATTTCATAATCATCATAATATTTTCTTTTACCAAGTCTTGTTATCTTCAATATATCTTCTTGAAATACGGGAGGAAAATTGATATTATATACTACTCCAAGCTTGAACTTATCCATTTTTGTTTCAAGAATTTTTAGAAAAGCAACTGCTTCTTTTTCATAATCTGAATCCAATCTTGCTCCAGAACTTAACGCAAAAGCTAGTCTTCCATGAATTGCTCCATGCTTTGCAGCCCCTACCGTTCCTGAGTAATGCACATCTTCACCCATGTTTACTCCACGATTAATTCCTGAGACTACCATATCGATATGAGGAAATAATTTTCCATGCAGAGATAAATTTACACAGTCCACGGGAAATCCATCAACTACAAAAGAATTAGCTGAAAGTTTTTCTACATGCAATCTATCAAAAATAGAAAGTGCCATAGAGGTTGCTGATCTTTCTTTTTTGGGTGCAGCTAAAAATACTGTAAATTTTTTAGATAAGATTTTTTGAAGAGCAAGAATTCCTACACTTTCTATTCCATCATCATTAGTGATCAGTATATTCATTGGAATCCTCCAAGGAAAAGAATTTTAGCTTTGAAGTTATTCATTTACAGAATCACGGAAAGAATTGTTAGGATATAATAAAAGCAAAGTAGAGGTGGAACAATCAGTGCAAACAAAAATGAATTAAATACAATTCTAAACATCATATTCTTATCAATCTTATATACTTCAGATGCACCTTTTAGAGTGTTTAGCACAGCAATTATACTCAATACTAAAACCATAACCACAAACCCGACACTTCCTTGAATTTTCAATGCTGCTAGAATCATTGCGAAAGGTGCAGATAAAGCAAGAATTGATAATGAATATCTTACGAATGATAGAATGATTTTTATATCTGCACTTTTATTTAGTTTTCTAGCTTGGTAGTCAATATTATAGGCAAGTACTGGAGGGATTGCTAGAAAAAAAAGTGTATGCATTAGAAACTCACCAATAATGACAAAGGGAGCATCATACATATGCACAGGTGTTATATATACACTTCCCACGGAAAGACTAAATGCTGAAAGAATACTAATTAAAAATTCTCTAGAAGTAGATTTATATTCAGAATAGAAAAGTGGGAATTCTTCATGAGAAAACCAAACTAGATATAGGTTATTTATGATAACTGAATTCATTCTATAACCTTTATCGAGGAAGGAAGAATCAACATAATTGGTGAATGGATCGAAGTTATATTAGTTTTTCCTAATATAGCTTGAACAAAGGTTTTTGCACTCAGTAACTCAAAGAATCTATCAAAAGGAGAGTCTTCATCTTCGATAAGCTCCATGGTACCAGAATGTCCGCATAGTTCAGAAAGTTTCTGCAATGCTTCTCTTCTTCCACCGATTGAGTCAACAAGTTTTTTACGAACTGCCTCTTCACCTGAAAACACTCTACCTTCTGCAGCTTTTTCGACTTCTTTATCTGTCATGTTTCTACCTATCTTCACATCTTCAATAAAACGTGAGTAAGTGTCTTCTAACATGTCTTCTATGATTTCTTCTTCAGCCTCAGTAGGATTTTTAAACATGGAAAGTGTGTCTTTGTATTTACCCTTTTTGAATACGTTCATTTTGATATCATATTTTTTTAAAAGCCCACTGATGTTTGGACTAATAGTAATGACTCCAATAGAACCAGTTATGGTTCCTGGAAGAGCAAAGATATGATCTGAAGCTGCAGCTATATAATAACCACCTGAGGCAGCAAGATCTTTCATAGAAACAACAACTTTCTTTTTCTTTTTAAGTCGCATGATCTCAGAATAGATTTCTTGAGAGGCACCTACTGTTCCACCTGGAGAATTTATTTCCAAAAGAATGCCTTTGATATCTGCTCTAGATTCAATGTCTTCTAATTTGGCTAAAATTGTATCTAGTCCCGTGCTTGAATAAGTAGATTTTCCCGAATGAATTTCACCTTCAATTTTTAAAAGATAGGCTCCGCCTTCAGCATCCTTTACAATCTTGTTTTTCCCTTGAAGGGTTCTACTTTGCCTAAATGGGGCAGAATTGACTGTAATATTCACAAGTCCAATCACAGTTGCGAGTATTGTGAGAATTAAAATTAAAAATAATACGACTTTGTTTCTTTCCATAAATGACCCTACTGCAAAAAACCCGTAAAGGGTCTTTTTGTGGGGCTACAAGTTTTTTGCTTCGCAAAAGCGAGTTCGCTTATCGCTTGCAGCGGCAACTCGCAATCTCGCTTCTCTTCGAAGCTGCGATTCCCACTCAGACCACGTTTCTTTAAATTCAAATAAACTATATTTTTATTTGTTACTTTAAATTTATAGTAAATAAAATATTTCATAATTTTATACAAAATCTCCTCTTTTAATTCTTGCAAGAATGTCATAAATTGATTCCAATAACAAAGTTTTGTTTTCCATGAATGAATACCAGAATTTTTTATTTGTTATCAAAAGTTTAGATTCGATTTGAAGATATAAGAATTGTATTATTTTGAGATAAAGAATTTAGGTATTTGCAAAAAAGACTTGTAACACTTTTAATCTTAGTATAAAATAAAAAACGATGAACGAATTCAATTATGAGAAAAAATACCTGCAAGAATCCATTCGATACGATCAGTTTTTCGTATTACTTTTTTTATTACATATTCCCGTAGGACTAGGATTGAGCTATGGGTACGGAACTTGGTTTTTAGTTTTAGTTTCTTCAGTAATTACATTCGGGATTTCTCTGGTATTTTATCTTTTATTTAAGGGCACACGGATCACGAGGATAGTTTTTGGATTCTGTGCAATGACATTTTCATCGATTCTAATTATGGCTCAACTCGGAAGGATTGAAATGCATTTTCATGTGTTTTCAGTTCTAGCATTCTTTCTAATCTATAAAGATCCAATGACCATAGTCGCTGCAGCAGCTACTATCGCCATGCAACATGGATTATTCAATTTATTGCAAGAGTATAATTTTCAGATTCAAGGAATTCCCATCAAAGCATTTAGTTATGGCAATGGTTGGGATATAGTACTTCTACACGCAGGTTTTGTGATCTTTGAAAGTGGGGTTTTGATTTATTATTCTATTCAATTGAATCTTCAATCCAAACAAAAGCACTTAATCTCTAAGCTGGAAAATATTTTTGAAAAGAATAAACAAGTAATCAAATCCATCAGCAATATTTCTATAAATACTGATGAGTCAATTAAGATCATTAACTCCAATTCAGAGTTGATATCTAAAGAAGTTACCCAACAAGCATCCTCTGTTGAAGAAATTCTGAATAGCATCAATCAGTTTTCTTATGTAATCGAAGAGATACTGTCCAAAACAAACAGGCAGTTTCAAGAAACTACAAAACTCAACGATATCGCACATAGATTTGATGAGAAAAGTAAAATCATTTCTAAAACAATTCGCAATTCAAACCAACTCATTGAGTCATCCTCTTCTGAGGCTTTGGAAGGAGAAAAATCTTTATTGGATATGAATAATACTCTAAAGAAGATTGATTCCACGTATGAAAGTATGCAAAGAATTATTTCAGGAATTCACGACATCGCTGATAGAATCAATTTACTATCGCTAAACGCTAGTATTGAAGCTGCTAGAGCGGGGGAAGCGGGAAGAGGTTTTGCGGTTGTAGCAAGTGAGGTTTCTAAACTAGCTGAGCAGACTTCTAAGAGTATAAGAGAAAGTGATACCTTGATGAAAGAAATTAAAAAACAATTGAATGAATCGGGTGTAGTAATTGAAAGAAGTGGAAAGAGTTTTCAAACAATGTTATCAAAGTTTAAATTGGTTTCGGATGATGTGAATCAGTTTTCCATTTCTATCGCTGACCAGATAACTGAATTTAGCAAATTCAGTGCAACAATCAATGAAATCAATCAAAAATCGGAAGAAATTCATACTACTTCTGAGTCTCAAAAAAAATCAATAGAAGAAGTTCAAATAGCAATCAAAACCATAAGCTATGGAACAAATCATTTTGCAGAAAGAGCAAGTGATTTACTCTCTGTTGTAAGCCAAACTACAAAAACTGTTTCTGAACTTCGAGAATCCTTGGAGACATTAAATGAATCTATTACACTTGATGAAGTCAAAGTTTAGTTTAATAGTTATTTTTTTTACAGTAAGTTTCATCTCATTATTAGGAATTTATCAATTTAAAGAAAAAACTTATGGATTCGTTTCTGAGAAAAAACTCAAAGATTTTAGCTTAAAAAATTTAGATGAGAAAAATTTTAGAATCAATTCTTTAAAAGGCAATTCAGTTTTCTTATATTTTGGATATACAAATTGCAAACGATATTGTCCAAATTCCTTAAAGTTACTAAAGAAATTAGCTGATAGCCTAAAAGAAAATGATGTTCGATTTGTATTTATTTCGATAGATTCTAATAGAGATAAAACAGAAGAACTCACCAAACTCAAAAAAAATTTTGATGAAAGATTTATTCCATTGTATGGGGATGAGAATGAGGTAAAACAAATTGCAAAAGAATTCTCAATACTCTATGAAGAAGATAAGACAAATGAGAATGAGCTAAGCATTTCTCATTCTAGTAGAATTTTTTTGATAAGCAAAGACCAAGAGAAATATCTAATCTATCCCGATAATTTTTTTGATCTCCCAAAAATTTTGGAAGATTATAGATACATCAATAACTCCTCAAATCATTAATACAAGTGCATTGTATGAATAAATAATGCTCAATAACGAAATTATCTGAATAAACTTTCTAAATATAAACCTTATCAATAGGGAAGAAAGTTTGTTAAAGAGATTCATTTTGTTAGTTTTTATTTCATTTAATTATTTAGAATCACAGGTTTATATCAATCTAGATTCAGCAATTGAATATGG
The DNA here is from genome assembly GCA_033762425.1 of Leptospiraceae bacterium. Taxonomy (GTDB): domain Bacteria; phylum Spirochaetota; class Leptospiria; order Leptospirales; family Leptospiraceae; genus JANRLP01. Next base: position 64,343 of record JANRLP010000066.1, on the reverse strand, counting down.
GATCAAAGCAAATTCAATCTTAAGAGTATTGAATTCAAAAAAAGAAATTTCCCATTTATTGGAAAAAGAAAAATGGAGAGACTATCTGCCGAAACTCAGTATCAACTATTTAGGACTGAGAGGTCTGAACCAAAACCAACAGGATTCCATCTATAACGATCTTAGACTCAGCTTTCAACAAATGATTTATGACGGTGGAGAAAATTCTAGAGCAATTGATATTGCAAAATTTTCAGGATTTCTTTCAGATTCAGAATTTAAGATCCAAGCAAAAAAACTAAAATATGAAATTCAAAAATCTTATCTTAAACTGCTTACTTTGCAAGGAAAGTTTTTCTTCTTCAAAAGAACTTTAGATAAAGCTAAATTTATTTTGAATGAGACTAAGATTGCTAGATCAAAAAATTTAAAGACAGAGAAAGATGTTTTAGATGCCGAATGGAGACTTGCAGGAATTGAACATTCTTATTTAAAAATAAAGATTGAAAAAGAACATGCTCTAAAAGAACTAAAGATGCTAACCCTACTTGAATCTGAAAATTTTATTCTAGAAGAAGATTTGTTCTTGGATTTTATATTAGAAAAACCTAATATATCTGAAGAAGCTGAACCAAAAAATTCAAGTGATTGGAAACGATCTAGGATAATTTTAGAGAAAGCTAAGACTGAAAAAGAAAATTCTGAAAACTTTTGGAAACCTAAATTCTTTGTTGGAGGTTATGTAGGAAAGAACTCAAATGAAATAGGTCCTCTAAAAAATGAAAACTATGGATGGAATTTTTCTCTAAGCCTTCCACTTGGTTCTTCAAGTTCTAAGACTGACGGAAATATTGGAACCCAAACAGATGGAACTGGTATCCAAAGAATTCCTGGCTTTGGTCCACAATTTGTAGGACAAGGAGAAAATTCATACTTAAGTTCATCAATTGGAATATTAGATAATATGTCTGTAAAAAGAAAAATTTTTGAAGGAGAACTAAACTACGAAGAAGCATTAGCAAATCATTTAAACTTGGAAAGACAGTTAGAATTAGAAAAGAACACAGTTATGAATAGACTAAATGAAACCTATTCTCTAATACATGTTTCCAATTTAAAACTGAAAAGAGATTCAAAGAATTTAAAGCTAATTCAATCTAAATATAAATTGGGACTTGGAACTCTAAGCGAGCTTATCAGTGCTGAAGCAGAGTTTTTACAATCAATTGATGAACTTGGAATGAATATTTTTGAGTTTAGCAAATCTAATTTTGAATTAGAAAGAATATTAGAAAATTCTAATATTACTTTTTTCAAATATAAAAAGGGCAAAGGAAATTCTATTCTAAGAGATTTAATAGAAATGGATGGCAAGATAAAATAGTCAACATCATAAAGAAAATTGTGAAGTCGAAAACTCTCTTTGAACAATGCAATAAACTCTAGGGGAAACTCAAAAACACTTTGTCAGGAGCTTCCAACAGAAGCAGCATTAAAGTTCATGAACCAATCATTTATTTTCCTTAGATCACTTCAATAATTCTTTTGGTAACTTGAATTTCATTCCATCTTCTCTAGAATCAGGAAACGGTTCTACAGAAGTTTCGGGAAAAAAATCTTTCAATCTTTGGATTACTTCGTCCACTAATACTTGTGGGGATGAAGCACCTGCTGTAATTCCGAGGATTTGGATTTTATTCTCCAAAAAAAATTCTTTGTGTATTTCTGAAGCTGAATTAATTCTAAAAGAATTTGGTTTTTCTTTTTTTGCTAACTCCAATAACCTTAAAGAATTGGAACTATTCTCAGCACCAATGACTAACATTGCATCAATGGAACCTAACATTAAACTCACTGCTTCTTGTCTTTCTGTAGTTGCATAACATATATCATCTTTTTCGGGATGCTCTACTTGAGGAAATACCTCTTCAATCTTATCGACAATTTTTTTAGTATCGAGCACTGATAGTGTTGTTTGCATCAAATAAGTTAATGGTTTAGAAGCATCGATTTTATCTTTTAGCCTAAGAACATCTTCTTCAGTTTCAACTAAAAGCATATTTGCCTCACCCATCGTTCCCACTGCTTCATCATGTCCTTCATGACCAATATAAATTATCTGGTGGGTATCCTTAATCTTTCTCGCCTTTCTATGAACCCTTGTTACTAAGGGACAGGTAGCATCTCCGATTTTCATTTGATTCTCTTTAGCAAATTCTATCACAGATGGCGATACTCCATGTGCACTAAAGATAACAGTTGAACCTTTTGGAGCTTCGTCTAATTCATCAATAAAGATTATGCCTTCTTTTTTCATATCTTCCACTACGCGTTTATTGTGAACAATCTCCTTGCGAACATATATATTCTCGCTTGGAAATTCTTTTCTTACAGAATCTACATAAGAAATTGCGTACTTCACGCCTGCACAAAAACCTCTAGGGTTAGCAAGATATACTTTAGTTAACATATTCTCCTCACTCACTCATGTTTTTTTAGCATGATACAAAATCGATTGCTTTTTATGAATCTAAAAAAAAGATTTAACTATGAGTTTGGAAAAACAGTTGACAGAAACCTTGGAGTTAGTCACTCAGATGAAATCAAATAATAGTCTTTCCCAAAGAACAGAAGAAACAATTCTGCTTCTTTCTAAGACTATCAAAGAAGAAAAACCAATTTTAGTTTGTGGTAATGGTGGCTCAGCCTCTGATGCTGCACATATCACCGGTGAACTTGTAGGAAGATTTTTGAAAGAAAGAAAGGCAATCAATGCAATTTGTCTTTCCTCTAATCTGAGCGCAATCACTGCTTGGGCGAATGACTATTCCTATGAAACTATCTTTGCAAGACAAGTGGAAGCACATGGAAAAAATGGTGGAGCGTTACTCGCAATCTCTACTAGTGGAAATTCTAAAAATATTATTCTTGCCATTGAAAAAGCAAAAGAATTAGGAATCCCAATCATTGGACTCACAGGTCTTGGAGGTGGTAAGATGAAAGAACTTTGCGATATCCTTATAGATGTCCCTTCCACCAGCACTCCTAGAATTCAAGAATTACATATAATGCTTTATCATTATATTTGTGAACGAATTGAAAAAGATTACCAAGGATAAGGAGTATGCAAATCCTTAGATAAATTTCTTTTTTCAATGATTCTTTTGAGTTCTCTATGATAAGGTTTTTTTAAATCGGGAAAAATTTTGATTATTGAGCTCAAATATCTTTCTGCTTCTTGTTCTTTGCCTTCTAAAATAAGACATTCCATATACCCAAATGAATCCTCTTCTGAATCTTTTTCGGGGGAAACAAATTGTCTGAATAGATTCAATGCTTTTGTGCTCTCCCCCTCATGCAAATAAGAACGAGCTAGTGAACGTTTTTCTGACTCTGTTAAACTTGCTTTCTTAGATAAAAGTTTAATCACTTCCAAATAATTTCCTTCTTTTGCTAACAACTCTCCATAGAGTGAAATTACAGAATTTAACTCTTGGTTCTTATTTACCATCTCACGAGCTAGAAAAAGTGCCTCAGCATTTTTATCCAATTTTGCTAAAGAACGAATTTGAATTAGTTTAGCTTTAAAAAAATTCTCTTTCAACTTCAAAGTCTTTGCAGCTTCTTCTTGTGCACGCTCAAAGTTTTCATTAATATATAGACTCACTGCAAGATAGTATCTATAGAATGGATTAAAGTCAGCATTATTACATGCCTTTTCAAAATAAGTTCCCGCTCTCTGCCAATTATTCTTTTTTACATATACCATTCCTAAAAGAAAAAGAGAAGGATCATGTTCGGGCTTTATCTTTATAGCTGACTCTAATTCTGATTTTGCCTGATTTAAATCTTGGCTATAAAAACTCTTAGCCCCTCGTAAATAGAACGGTTCAGGCGAATTAGAAGATTTAGCTTGGATTTGTTTTGCTATCTCTTCAACTTCTTTATATCTTTTGGCTCTTAAAAGTCCTTGTGCTGAATGAACAAGTCTAGAAATTTCTAACTTAGTCTCGGGTTTAAGCTCATCTATATCATCATCACAAAAAATATTATTAATAAAACTATAAGAAAGTATTAATACTAAAATTTTAATCATTGAGTGTGCATCTCCTTAAAGATGAAATTTAATAATCTTTCATATCCACTAGTATCTAGTTGAATTTTCTTTTTTTCTTCAAAATTCTTTTCTAGTTTCCAATTTTCTATTTCAGCAATTCCACCCAAGTATTCATTCTCATTGGATTGAAAATTCTTCGATAACTTCTCGTGATACTCAGAAATTGAAAATTGATAGACCTTAGTTCCAAGATACTTTGCTTCAAGTACTGATTGTCCAAAATAAGTTATGAAATATTTTGCTTGTGATAATAAATTGAAATATTCTCCTCTAAACACTCTTTGCTTCCATTGGATCAAATTAGAATTTGGTTCAGTACCCCCAATCCTTAATACATTTGAAAAATTATTCTTTATGATCCAATTATCTATTTTTTTTGAATCTTCTGAAGATAGATTTCCTGAATAAACAAGAACTAAATCTGATTCAACCTTTTGATAAAGATTCAGCAATTTACTCAAGATAGGTCTATAGTTTATTGAACTATTTACATATGGAAGCGAATAGTATCGTTTTGCAATAGTATTTACTGAATTAAAATTATCTAATAGAATTGATTTTTTCTCTAATGAATGAGGAATAGTCATATCTCTAATATCAAATATATATAAATCTGATTCCAGCAATTGATAGTTATCTTGAATTTCTAAATGAAATACTTCTAATCCTTTTGCTCTCAATAAACTAGCAAGAATTTTAGTTCTCTCAAAATGACCCGAACCATCACGCTTAGGATCAGCATAGTAGATTACTACTCTCTTTTGTCCAAGAATACTATCTTGTTTAGGAATAGAAAAAACTCTTTGTTTGATATCTCTATTGATTTCAAAAATTTCAGATTTTGTTTTATAAAGTCTTATCAAATCCTGAACTGAAAAAGTTTCCCCTAATATCTCAAAAATTTTTCTACAAACTATAAAATCTTTTTCTTCATCAATTGTAACTCTAATCTCTTTAGCTATTTTAAGCTCTTCTTCTGTTAGAAAAGGTTCTAACTTCAAAGCTCTAAACATTCCAGGAAACTCTTTAATATGTAAACTGACATGTTCTTTATATCTATCCTCTAGCTTTGGAGGAACCCAAACTAGTGAATCATAATTAAAAATTTCAACCCCAGTCCCAATAGGAAGTCCTTGGAAGGAAACTATATCAAAGTCTGTTTCACAAATTGTTTCAATCAATAACTCTATATGATTGATATCAATAAATGGATTATCACCAGTAGCTCTAAGAATCCATTTAGCCTTAACCTTATCAGCACACTGAATAAATCTTTCTCTTACATTCTCTTCACTACCAAGAAAGTATTGATAACCTCTAGTAATAGCAAATTGTATTAGTTCATGATCATTCTCAGGCAATAGTAAAATGATCTTATCCTTAGGTAAAATCTTATTAAGTCGTATAACGATATTATCTAAGATATTCAAATCTGAATTATTTGATAAATTTTTTAAAACTTTGCCCGGTAACCTTACCGAGTTTGTCCTTGCTTGTATAAATGCAAACAAATCAAGCATTAAACGAGTACCATTCATCACAATCCATACAAGGTGCTTTTGTCTTATCATGATTTCCAAGTAAAGATGCATGAAAAGATTCTAAAGAATTTTCCCAGATAGAAAATAATGATTCCTTTACTAAACTTCCTATTTCTTTTTCAACTGAATTTCTGCAAATAGAAACACTTCCATTAACATTCACATATACTTCTCTTGCTAGATGAAAGCAAAATTCTCTTTGTATTGGTGTTAGATTCACTGATCTTCTTTGAGGAAGTTTTCCTGCATAAGTATTATACTTCTGAAGAATTACAGAGAAACCTTTCTTTTCCATTTCAGTATAATAAAATTCCACTGAATCCTCATAATCTTGAATCTTAATCGTTTGAGCATAAATATTTTTTTTAGAGATTATTTCTGATAACCTTTCCATTCTAGCAATTATGTCTTTAGCACCAATAATTCCATTACTAAGCTTAGAATATCGATTCTCATCTATTGTAGGAATATGCACAATAAACGTTAGTTTATTTCTAAATTTTTCTTCTATTTTATTCAAAAATTCAAATAGACTTTCGGGAAACTCGTACAACGCTGTTTCAATGATTAACTCAATTACATTAGTATTTTCTAATATAGTCTTTATTATTGAATCAATCTTTGGATGTAATAGTGGTTCTCCTAAACCTCCAAGACAAATAGTAACTGGGATTGGAAAGTTTTGGATTTCTTTAGAAATTTTTTCTACTAAATCATGATCTATTTCAAGTTTTTCTTTTTTATTTTCTAAGTTTTCTCTTGGACAAAAAAAACATGCAAACTCACAACCTTTAAATATTTCAAGTTCAATATAGGACGGATAATTTCTAAATACTTTAGGCTCTTTTAGAATCGTTGGCAAAATTTCTGAATAACTGATTGATTGATTTACTTCTAAAATTCTTTCAGTAAGAAGTAGTGATCTTTTGGAATTTAATGAAAAATCTAATCTATAATATCTTAAGTCTGGTTCTTGGAAAAAAATTTCTGTTTCATATTGATTAATATTTTTTAATAAATATTCATGTATAGAAGTGGAAAGTTCTGGATTTAAACTTTCAATGAATTCTCGCGAAACAAATTTTGGAACAATTCCTAAAGGAAGATTTTCACTGTAGGAATACTGTGAAAGATAAGTATTATGCCTTTCCTCCAATGACTTTGAAAGATTAACATCCAGTATAGGGAAAACCCCTTCACAGAAGATCAAATATTCCTGATCGATCTCTTCTTTTAACTTATTTGGTAAAAATTTTATTGCTTCTTTTAAAAATTTTGTTTCTGAAGTTGCGACTAACGTTCTTATTGATTCATTGTATTGAAAATTAGATATTATCTCATGTTCTGGAAAAATTGCAGAAAGTTTTTTATTGAATTTTTCAATTATTGATTGTGAAATTTTTTTCTCTAAGATTAAATTTTGTATATTCTCTCCTAAATATACTGCGATCAATTTCACTTATCTTTTACCTTATCAATATTAAAAGTCTCATCAGGAGCTTCAATTTTATTCTCCTTAACATATTCCTCATCATAGATGAGCATTGGAACTTCCTTTCTTCTTTCCATAACCCAATCATGAAAACTAGTATCCATCTTTTCTCTTCCCAAAATTTCTTGGATAGCCCTTCTAACATTTTCTTTAGGAGTTGGTCTTTTGCCTTCTAATTTCACAATGCAATAGCGATCTCTTTCATCCCTAAATACATTTGAAACTCCATTCACTTCCAAAATTCCTAACTGATTCACTAGAGGACGATTCTTCTGCATGATCTCTGTGACAGAAACCCAATCATGAAATCCACCTCTTATACTGGAAGCATTTCTTGGTCCAGATGCAATCAGCGCAAAAGCAGACTTATCTTTTTTTACTTCTTTGAGAATCTGATTCAATTCATTGGAAACCCTAAGTTCTTCGTCTGTAGATGAGTTCTTTGGCAATAGAATGATTTCTCTATACTTTAATTCAAAACCAATTCGATTGATATTCTTCGCATACCAATCATTTATCTCAGCCTCAGTAGGAGTTTTAGGTGGAACCCTTACCTGCATGAGTTGTCCCTTCTTTATTTGATAGGGTAACTCAGCAAGCCAAATATCAAAAGGAAGTCCAGTTTTATCAGAAAGATTTTTTTCGAAAAGTGCCCTATCTTTGAAACCTGAGTTTTCCATAATCCGATCTACTTCAGCTTCAACTCTTTTATCATTTACTTGGATAGATTCTTCTTCGCAAGTTATATCAATAATCATTCTTTCTATTAGAAAATTCATTACCTGAGTTTTCATCGAACCTTTATAAGGAGGATTTCCTTTTTTGAAGAGTTTCTTATATCTATCCTCTCCCTTTTCATAATCAAGTTGAGTAATAGAATACTTTCCAATGATTCCATAAATCCTGTTTACAGAATCCTTTGCACTAATCTCACCAAACGAAAGTAGTATAAGAATTATTATTAGTTTATTTTTTAAAAATTTCATTGTCATAGATTATCAAATTTACTATACTCCGGAGTAAACATTAACTCAAAAGATTTGACTGCTCCCGATCTATTTTTGGCAATAATGATTTCTGCTTTATTCTTTTTTTCAGGAGGAAGTTCATCAGGACTTTTCACCTTATCCTCTCTATAAATGAAAGCTACTATATCTGCATCCTGTTCGATTGCACCCGACTCTCTTAAATCTGAAAGTTGAGGTCTTTGATCCTTGCCTCTAGATTCAACTGCTCTAGACATTTGCGAAATTGCTATGACTGGGCAATTAGCTTCTTTAGCAATTTGTTTTAAGTTTCTAGAAATGGAAGCAACTTCTTGTTGTCGTCCCATATCTCTATTGGAAGGATCGCTTAGTAATTGCAGATAATCTACTACAATTAGTGACACTGGAGTAATGGTTAAAAGTTGTCTAATTCTACTTTTCAATTCCCAGATGGTAAGTGCTCCATAGTCATCAATATATATTTGAGTATTAGTAACGCTTGTGATAGATTTGATAATTTGTTGAAAGTCAGATGCTTGAAAGGAACCAGTCTTTAGAAGTGTGGAATTGAGCCTTGCTTCAGAGCAAATAATTTTAATGAGTAGTTCCATTCGACTCATCTCCAAAGAAAAAATGGCAACTACTTTTTTTTCTTTTAAAGCAACGTTAGCCGCAAGGTTCAAAGCAAAGGTTGTTTTACCATGACCCGGTCTTGCTGCTAGTACAAAAAGTTCTCCACTTTTTAGCCCTGTTGTTACCTCATCTAGTTCAGTAATATGGGTTCTAAGACCAGCATTCATGCCCTTAGTTTCTCTCATTACTTTTACATACTCAATGAGTTCATTCATATCTTCTTTGATTAGTCTAAGTCCCCTACTTTGGGTCTCTCTCGAAATCTTAGAAAGTTCTGATTCTATCTTAGTGAATAAACTCTCATTCTCTTCTAAGTCAGTACCTAGTTCTTGAAGTGATTCTTGTAATATTTTATAATACTTTCTTCTATCAGAAAGTTTTTTGATTCTTCTAGAATAATAACTAAGTGGATGAATCGCAATTGTATCTTTAAAAAGTTGAAAGATGTAAAGCGAGTCTCTTTCTTCATTTTGAATTCTAGCTTTTTCTTTGAGTTGATTGATTACAGAGAGTGGATCAATTGTGACTCTGTTATCGATTAGTTCTTTTATGGATTCAAAAATTTTTCGGTGTAATTCGTTGTAGAAATCTTCTGTGTCAACACCTAGTTCAGATCCGTCAGTTCCACCCTTAAATAGAATGAACGCAAGAAAAGCTTTTTCTGTTTCATTCTCAAAAAGAGTGGAGCTGAAAGACATTGACTATTCTGCTTTAGAAACTGTTATCTGAATGATAGGTTGGATTCCCTCAGCAAGTTTAATTTTTACTTGGTATGAACCAAGAGCCTTGATATGTTCTAAGAGTTCGATCTTACGTTTATCAATATCAATGTTCTCAGATTTTAGAAGTTTGGAAATATCCGCTGGAGTTACTGAACCAAAGAGTTTATCGTTCTCACCAACTTTTACTTTAATCTCTAATTGTTTGCCTTTAAGAGAATCAGCAATTCCTTCCATGCTTTTCTTTCTACTATCCTTTTTTAACTCAATGAGTTTTTTCTGGTGTAGTGCAGCTTTTGTGGAACCTTCATCAGCTCTAATAGCAATTCTTTTGGGAATCAAAAAATTTCTAGCATAGCCATCGGAAACTTCTTTGATATCTCCCGCATCTCCAAGATTTGTGTAGTCTTTTTGCAAAATCACTTTCATAATTTAATCCTTATAGAACCTTATGTGGTAGAAGCCCTGCAGCTCTAGCTTTCTTGATCTCACGAACAAGAACTCTTTGCCATTTTGCCGATGTTCCTGTAATTCTTCTTGGAAGAATTTTTCCACGATTCGTAATAAACCTAGTGAGTAATTCTACATTTGTATATTTCAAAGATTCAGCTAACAGTCTATCAGTTGTAAACTTACAAACCTTTCTTTTGTATTTAGAATTTTTCTTAGGAAATTTGCTATCTCCGTCTTTTGAACGAAAACCTTTTTCATCATCATCATCATCGTCATCATTTCTGCGGGAAGATGTTCTTTCTCTTGGAATCTGAGCTTCTCTAGAGCTTTCAACGATTGTTTCCATAGTTTCTTGGTCAGCCATTGTTCCCCCTAACCTTTCACAATAAGTGATTTCAAAATATTTTGATTCAATTTGAATTCACCGACTAGTTTTGCAATTGAACTTGGTTCTGCTTTACATTTAATGTAAGTAAAGTATCCCGTTTCATTTCCACCAATGGTATGCCAGAGTTTTTTCTGACCCATGTCTTCTTCACTTGTAATCTCTACTGAATATTTAGTGAGAATTTCTTTGATAGAAGTTTTAGTTTCTTCTACAATTGTTCCCTTATCCAGCAAGATTGCCGTTATTTCGTAAGCCCTCATTTTGTTCTCCTGTGGGTACATCTAAATCAAGCAAATTCACTTAGGCTAAAGCGAATTTTAGTCTAGATAGAAGTAGTTTAAGTCAATCTCTGAAACTATGGCTCTAGGTCAAGAAAATCCTTGACAAATCCATAGATGATTTATGATGGCTGTTTATGTTCCAGAGCATTCCGAGCCAAAAATTGAAACAATTGGCTTTTTATTCAGGTATAACCTTAATTCTATTTAGTTTACTTTTTGTTTTCATTCTCCCCTTTAAGCCCGCCATTTCTAACCATTCTGGTTTTTCGAGCACAATTCTAAGCTTTGAACTAGCCAAAAATCCAATCGAAATCATGAACATTCTGGGAAAACCAGGAGACGCTCAACTGCCGCACAGAGTGGAAAGTTTTTCCCGAGCAGTTGGATTGGACTATTTTTACATTTTTGTCTATTCCTTATTCTTTCTATTTTCCTTTGAAATTTTCATTCAAAATCTTAGATCTACCAATCTTTTACGAGTGAGTTTCTTTTTACTTTTAATCTCACTGATAAGTGCAGATATTCTCGAAAACCTTTACCAAGCTGAACTTCTAGACTCCAGCCTAGGCTTCATCTCCCAAGAATTGCTTTCCATCATGTTCCTTTTAGGAATCACAAAATGGGTTCTATTCACTCTTGTCATAGGTTTTCTTGGATTCGTCATCTTTTTTTCGAATTCAACTCCCATGAAATACTTTGGTCTTTTTTTGGTTATCCCCACATTCCTTCTCTGTCTATTATACACAAATCTCTGGATATTGGAACTAAACCTGGGAGTTTCTACAGTTGGAATTCTATTTTTAACCATTCATTTTTGGAAAACAGGATTTGGAAGCCTCCGCTCAAAGCAGGTTCCTGTATTTATAAAATCGAGTTTCTAAAAAAGTTCTTTTCTTATTGATTACATTTTAAAACGTCTTCTTATGTGTGGAATAGTAGGTTATATAGGCTCTAAATTAGCCGATTCAGTTTTACTTTTTGGACTTTATCGCTTGGAGTATAGAGGATATGACTCTGCTGGAGTAGCTGTACTAGATAATGGAGAGCTTGAAATTAGGAAAGATCAGGGTAAGATAAGAAACCTTGAAAGACTTCTAAAAGAGCAGCCTGTAGAAGGTACAATTGGGATAGGACATACCAGATGGGCAACCCATGGGGAGCCTAGTCCAACCAACGCTCACCCTCATCATAATGGCCAAAAAAATATTGCAGTAGTTCACAATGGAATCATTGAAAACTTTGAAAGTTTAAAACGAGAACTGCAATCTAAAAGAATATTCTTTTCTTCAGAAACGGATACGGAAGTTATTCCTCAGCTTTTAGACTTCTACCGCAGAACCATTAAAGATGATTATGAATTATTAAAAACCGTAATCGAAAGATTAGATGGTAGATTTGCATTTGTAGTTTTAGTAGAGGGAAACCAAGAAAAGATTTTTTTTGCGAGAAATGGATCCCCACTTGTTTATGGAAAAGGAGATAAAGAATCCTTTCTAGTTTCTGATAGTTCAGCCTTCATTGCTTCTGTGAAACAACAGTACTTCATCAAAGATGGTGAATGGGGCTGGATTACAAGAGAAGGAATCAAACTTTTTGATAAAGATGGGAATGAAAAAACTCCCGAATTAATTCCTGTCAATTACCAAGTAGATCATTATGACAAAATGGGCTATGAACATTTCATGCTCAAAGAGATCTATGAACAAGTAGCGGTTGTTAACAAGATTATTAAAGATAGAATCACACCAGAAAATGAGCTAGTGTTCAAAGAAATGAACATCAGTAAAGATTTCCTTGCTAGACTTTTTAGAATTGTATTCACAAGTGCGGGAACCTCACTGCATGCAGCAATGATCGGAAAACTGTACATAGAAAAATTTGCCCAAACAATGACTGAGGTAGAATTTTCTTCGGAGTTTAGATATCGTAACCCAATCATGGGTGGTGATACCTTAGTTGTTTCCATCTCTCAAAGTGGTGAAACTGCAGACACTCTAGCTAGTATATTGAGTGCTAAGTCCAAGTTCTTATCAGTACTTTCTTTTGTGAATAATTTAGAGTCTTCTATTGCTAGAGAATCCACAGGAATCATCAATCTTCTTGCAGGACCAGAAATTGGAGTTGCATCCACTAAAGCATATGTTGCTGAATTAGTGAACCTACTTTTGTTTTCTCTCTATCTTGGAAAATTAAAATGGATACTTTCTGATGAACAAGTAAGTGCTATCTTAGAAGAAATCAAAAAGATTCCCGAGCAAATCCAAAACATACTTTCTAGAGCAAATGAGATTAGAGAAATCGCATTAATCATGAGAGAAAAAAGAGATTTCATTTTCTTAGGAAGATCTTATGAACATCCAACTGCATTAGAAGCAGCACTCAAGTTGAAAGAAATTTCTTATGCACATGCTTCAGGATATGCTGGGGGTGAGTTCAAACATGGACCGATTGCACTTGTTTCTAAAGAAGTTCCAGTGATTTGCATTTGCACCAAAAACGAAGTCTATACAAAAATGGTTTCTAACCTAGAAGAAGTTAGAGCAAGAAACGGAATTATATTTTCCATCTATACGGAAGGTGATGAACATATACCGAACATTTCTAGCTATTCCTTCCCCATTCCAGAATGTTCAGAATTCATTGCACCAATTCTTTCTGTGATTCCTCTTCAACTATTTTCCTATTATGTAGCAATTGCAAAGGGTTGTGAACCTGATCAGCCAAGGAATTTAGCGAAAGCAGTCACTGTTGAGTGAAACGGTTTATTCTTGTTTCTATTGTTGCAGTAGTAACAATTTTTATCGTACTAAGCTCATTTTTTGTCTTTCAATACTTACTCATTGAGAACAATTTACATTCAGGATTAGTATTTGTACTGATCCCTTTAAATGCTTTTCTCGGTCTAAGACTTGCACAATTTTTATTATTAAAAAGCAAATTATTACCGGACTCAAAAGCACTTCCGATCGTTCATAAAAGAAACAATTCAATTAAGATTGAATACAACTTTGATGATAAGCTTGCGTATTATGGAACATACCTATCTTTTTTTGGTAGTTTCTTTCTTTCAGCATTAATTTGGTTATTGATGAGTTCCTATAACCAAACCTATCATTTCGATCATTATGGTGTAAAAGGAAATTTAGTAATCCAATCCAAAGAGAGTTATGTTAATCATGGAGATAGATATCGATTTACGGGAAAGTTATTGTTTGATGGAAAAGAAACAGAAAATGTTAGTATAGAGGTAAGCAAAGAAAAATTTGAAAAGTTAAAAGTGAATGATAGTATTCTTGTATTTTTTTCAAGCAAAGATAATACTATCATTAAAGAACTTGAGTGAGTTATTTTGGAATTGTTGTTTGTTCTTTTGAAGTTGTTGTGATCGCTCCATTTCGCATTTCTAGAACATCATCCACAACCCATTTGTTATTTTCTTTTATCATTACAAAAATGATTTCCAAACGAACTGATTCATTTCCATAATCCCCATTCGGTAAAAAAGTCATATGCACATCATTTCCATCTTTTGAATATTTGGCTTTTATATCTTTATATTTCAAACTAGAATCAACTTCGTTTTTAAATAGAGGGGAGAATTCCCAAGGACAAGATTCACTCTTGGTATTACATTTTTTATTGTAATTTGCTACTTGTTCAAGGAATGATTTTGAAAAAGGCAATTCAACTGGATCAGTACGTTTAAAATACTCTCTATAGAAAAACTCAATAACTTTTTCAGGAGTTTTTTGATCAGCAAACTTACTTTTCTGAGCAAAAATAGATTGGATAAAGGTTAACGCTAAAATAGAAAAAACGAAGAACTTAAAAGATTTAGTCATAGATTTAATTGTTTTTTTTTATAAAAAAAGACAATAATAATTTTTCCTGTTTAAAAATTATTTAATAAAATTTTGGTTCAAATAGTTGTTCTTATATTGATTAACTAAAGTAATTACCCTCTCACTTCAAGATACAGGAATTATAATTATTCTGGTCATAGACACAATCCACTGCAGTTATTGCTCCTGTTGTGAATATCCAAGCAGAAGGGGAAGTCATAGCATTTCCCGCAAGGTCTTTTAGTCCTGTGTTCAAAATGACTATGATAGTGGAATTGGATGCTAGGTTTTCCTTAGGTGAAATGACTATCGTTCTATCTAACATACTCAAATTTCCACTAACGTCTATAATTCTATAAGTATTAGACTTAAGTGTGTTTGGATCGATTTCTTCGCTGAGAGTTGCATTTACTGTTATATTGATCGGAATTCCGCTTTCCCCATTGCTCGGATTTGTGCTAACTAGTGTTGGTGGATGTTATCCACAGTACTTCCTGTTGTAAACAGAGATTGAGTATCCTTAGCAAGACCATTCCCTGCTTTTAGGGAAATTATGTAAGTAGTGTTTGGAGAAAGGTTCTTGCTTGGATAGAAGCTCAGAACATTTTCATTCATTTCGATTCTACCCTCAACGTTAGTTTTGTCCTCGAGTGTGATTTTAAAATTACTAGAATTGAATCTAGTAATATTTTTATTGAAGGTAACAAAGATATTTGTGTTCAAATAATTATCCCTAGATAAATCTTTGGGATGGGTCAAGGTAATTGCAAGCGTTGTGTTACTCACAGTTTGTCCTACACCCAAAAATTTTAAAAATAGATTCTCTTCCCCTTTTGCATCTTCAAAATAGTTACAGTTTATGAGAATTAAGAATAGGATTGTTTTTCTGAAATTTTTCAAAATTGGTACTGAACTCCTATTGAATAGATATCTTCCTTGGTTCCGTTAGCTAGAGATTTAGTAGGATAAAAGAATAGACTTGCTTGTTTGGACTTATTAGAAGGAGAATAGTATCTACCTAACAAGAATGAATCAATGAGATTGATGCAATAAAAACCAATAAGAGCACTAGCTGCAAGTTTTGTATTCTCTGCTGCTGCTTCATAGTCATTAAATTTATTGGATTGGTTAATAAAACCTAGAATCTCAACGTTAGTTCCATTGGGTATAAACAAAAATAAAGTATAGCTATTTTTGTACTGATTTCTACTCTCAATTTTTTGGGATTCACTATTCAATAAATTTCCAATTAGACCAAGTGTAATTACACCAAATGCATAACCCTTGTATTTGGAAAAATTTTCCTTATTATCATCCCCATACTTCCATTGTCCAAAACCGGGAAGATGAAACGTTGTTGAACCATCTCCTGATCCAAAATTCGTTCCAATGGCTGCAAACAAAGTAGCATTAGTTGTCCTGCTAACTGTGCCCCCATTACAAATTGCCCAACCAGAAGGAGGAGTTGTTCCGCCATAGGCTACAATCGTTCCAGGTGGAATCACAGAGTTGGAAAGGTCGATGCTTTCGATTGCTGTTTTCAAGAATTTGCGTTGATGTCAACAGATCGGATGAGAGAGCCCGAGGTTGAAGCTATTGAAGGTTCCCGTCACTGCAACTGCAAGAAGACTCGGAATTCCAAATCCAATCGAAATTCCGATTCCGATTTTGATTCCCTTCCATAAATCTCTTTTCATTCTACTCAAATTTTGCATTTTCATACCCTAGGTAAGACGAATCATAATAAATATTTGACAAGTTTTTTTAGAAATATTCTATATAATTGGCAATTTTTGCAAAAATTTTTAAGGGAAATCTCTAGCTCTAGCCTTACCCAAAGCCTATCCCCAATCTCACCTATTAGAGCGATCTTACAAAGTAACCCCTTCCCAAGTGCTTTGGGAAGGGGTTATAACTTTAGTATTATCAACTAAAGAAAAATTAGGTTAGAACGGTATAAAAAATATCATTGCACTAAATAGAAATTACAGTAAACAAATTAGAGTGCTAAGGAGGATTATATGAGTATTACATTCATTATAGGAATAGTAGTTATCTTATCTTGGGGTATTTATTTTATCTTGATTGGAGCTTCAAGAATCATAGCTGATAGAGTTACTAAAAATCTAAATGAGAAGCAATAAGAATTATTTTATCAATAGCAACTTCAATTTTGGGAATTATTCAATTTTTAAAAAAAGAAAAAGACTGAAGTTTATAATAATGATATAATTTCGATGTCTTTAAATAAATTCAAACGAAGATCATTTGTTACAAAATAATCAACTTTTGAGGTTACTGCACAAGCTAAATGAATTGAATCAGGAGTTTTAAAATTGAATCTAGCACGAATTTCTGTAGCTTTCAACATAACATCTGAAGTTAAATTGATTTCATTTACTGTTTCATTAAAAAATAAATCATACTCTTCTAGTAGTTCAAGATTTTTTTCTTGCAAGGGTTTAACACGACATTCCATTTTAGTTAAATCTGAAATAAAAATTTTAGAATCGTTAGGGATTTTATCAATGATTCTACTCCGATAATCTGAAATCTTTTCGACGAGATAAATCACTATACAACTATCAAAATAATATTTCATCTAACTCCAATCGTTTCGTAAAATAGATACATAAGAATCAATTGTTTCTTTGGATGGAGGATTATAATTACGGCTTTCTTGTTTAGCTTGGATCTTATTTAATGTAAGTAAAAGTGATTTATTAGAATTGTTGTCCTGAATTGTCTCCAAGATGATTCTTACTTTTTGAGTATCTAAAATTACTGATTCATCTAATTCTATCAGAGTTGGGCTTTTTAAATAACCTGTCAGGATATAAGCGTTTTGCATAATGATAATAGTCTAAAATAGAATTGTTAATTATCAAGTCATTTTTTTCGATGCAAATTTTAATGTAAAAGAGCGTCCAGATTCAACACTCTGTCCTATCCCAAATTTTAAGGAGAAGTATCCAGACTTGAGCTAGGCTTGCAACAGGTTTTCCTATATATTCATTTTTTTCATAATTAACTTAGTTATATTCAATAACGCATAATCTTAGTAGAAAAAAAATATGTTTATGTAAAATGATTTATATTTAACTTTGTATAATTCTATGGAGCAATGAAAATGCAATTTTTTGACAAAGATTTTATTCTCAAAATTATGAAGCAATTTATCTTGGGTGGTTCCTTTGCCCTAGGATTTTTTACAATGGGAATCATTGCTGTTTCTATAGTGGGAACAATCAATACATTTACTACAGGGCAAGTGATCAAAGCATCAGACATCAATACAAATTTTAGCTCACTCAGAACTGCAATCGAAAACATTCCCGATTGGGTGAAGTCGGGAGCTAACGCAAGTTTCCCTTCAGGTGGAATCATTGTGAACACTAACGCTCAAGCAAATTCAGCTACAGTGACAGTGAATGGTAGAATTTCTTCTAGCGTTTTGGGAACCTATTGTGGTTCCTCTTCTACTACCACTGGAAGTATGGGTGGTTATACCGGAGCAAAAGCGTTATGCGTAACTGCCTGTGGAAATGCAAATGCACATATGTGTACTGCACACGAATTAAGTATATCAAGACAACTTGGAATCACAGTAGCTTCTGATATTTGGTATAGTCCATTCGTTACATCAGATATAAATAATGGTTCTATAAACAATACTGAATGCACTGGCTTTATTTCAGCTTCTGGAAGCCTTTACGGAGGTGTTTATACAGGAGTGCATGGGTCTGCGGGCACTTGCGATGTTAGTCGTAGTATTGCCTGCTGCTTATAAATTTATCGATGAAATTTTTATTCTATTGGGCATGCTTCATTGTTCTACAAATTCCTATTTTTCCTGATACAGTATTTATGAGAAATGGAAAACAATATGAAAATGTAAAAACAAAGATCAATCAATTTGATATTCAATTTCAATTGGATAATAACCAATTAAAATTTACAAAATCTTTAGTGAAAAGCATTAAACTAAAACCAGTAATTTCTAAACCCCCTACCAATGCGAAAGAACAAGAAGAATATGACAAAGAAAGAATAAGGGTAGCAGATGCTTTGCAGGATAGTCCAGATTTTGAAAGTGGTGAAGTTGGAAAACCAAGGCTCGCAATTCTCAATTTTCAACCTGGTGCGGGTGTATCTTTAGGAGAAGCAGAAACAATTACAAATCTAATCACAGAAAGATTAGTGAAAACAAAACTATTCATTGTTGTGGATAAATTGACTATTGAGAAAATTACCAAAACTTGTAAGGTTGGAGAAGACTGTTCTAAACTGGTTGCTGAGAAAATTGGAGCGAATAAAATATTAACAGGAATAGTCACAAAAATCAAAAATAAATATTATATCAATGGAACAATAATAGATCAAAAAAATAGTAAGATTGATTTTGCTGAAAAAACAACTGCAAATAGTTTAGAAGAAATTGAACCTGCTAGTGATCTTTTTGCTAAGAAAGTTGCAGGTGGTATTTTAGATTTCTGGGATGAACCAATGTTTGCTAAAGATAAAGTCAATTCCTTTCCATTTGTTTGGAGATCAGCATTGCTTCCAGGCTTTGGTCAGTACTATTATGGAATGCAAACGGAAAGTAGATTCCAAAAAGGTAAAGGAATTGTTTTTGGTTTAATCACAATTGGGCTCATTGCTAATCTTGCAAATTCTTATGCGAGTTATGACCAAAAAAAAGAAACATATGATTTTAATCATAAATTATTTTTACTATCGGCAAACAGGAGTAATTTAGAACTGATTAGCTATCTTAAAGACAATGAAAATTTTAATCAACTCAAAGATTCATCCAATTATATTGCCACTTCCTTGGGTGCTGTTGCAGGTTTTTATCTTATCAATATAATTGATTCAGCCTTTTTAGGAAGAACTCTTTTCAGTGAAACAGAAACTAAGAAGACAAGTTTTCAATTCTATCCAACTCACTCATTAGTAACTTCGAATGGAATAGTCCAATTAGAAGAAAGTATTCAAATCGACTATAGGTTTCATTTTTGAGGAAACTATGAAAGCATTTATTCTATTCCTAGTTCTAGTCAATTGTAATTTAATTCCAAATCCTGAAAAAGGTTTGGATGCTTTTTTTAAGTTTTTAAGTTTTAGAGAAGTTCCTCCACTACAGGTAAGTTCCATTCTACCAAAGGATAAAACAACTGCTATCGTTCGAAATACTAATATTTTTATTGGATTCAATAGAAGTTTAGTTTCCTTTGATGAAAAAAATTTTTCCATTACTGATTCCGAAAAGAATGCTCACTCGGGAAAAATAACAATCAATGATAATTTCTTGACATTTACTCAAGATACTTATTTTAAAGAATTCAAGACTTATACAATTACTATCAAAAAAGAATCGGGACTATCAACTGATTTTACTTCTAGTTTTGCAACTAGTAATGTAATAGATAACTCTCCACCCATTGTAACAACTACTTCACCTTTGGAAGGAGAAAAAGATTTTCCTTTGAATGCATCGATTATATTTAATTTTAATGAAGCGATTGATCCAACATCCATCACTTCTTCTACATTTACAATCACAGGTCTGAATGAAGTTGAAAGAAGAGCTGAGGATTCAGCTGCAATCCTTAAACCAAAATCAAATTTACTAGAACTCAATCCATATATAGTAACCATAAGAGCGGGAATCAAAGACCTCTCGGGAAATAGAACTACCTCACCGTATTCTGTTTTGTTTTCTACTGGAACTTCAATTGTTAACGATAGTTGTGTATATGACACAGGAATATATGGTGGTTGTTTGTATAAATAGTATTTTTTTGGATGCAAATATGATTTATAGATTTACAATTTACTAGAGTTTAAATGTAAAAAATTTTTCTTAAGTTAATATCTAGCTAGTAAATAAATTTACTTGATTGATTCATCTTTTTTTCTCTTTGATTTTTCAATTTGATTTACTATAGATATTATAATTATACAAAAGGCATAAAACTCTTTGCATTATCACTCCTACTAAGTTAGTTCTGAATTCCATTTTCTTTCACTCTCTTTATCATTGAATGAAAAGAACTTGAAGATTGATCGATCATAAAAAAAGTTTAGTATAGAGCATTATAATGTATATTCCAAAATCATTCAAACTAGAAGACAAAGAACTAATCATTCAAATCCTAAATGAGTTTCCATTTGCAACAATCATTTCAAATAACTCCGATGGAATTCAAATTTCACACTTGCCTTTGGTGCTAGATGAGAATTCCAATTCACTCGTTGGTCATTTTGCACGAGCCAATAATCATGCTGAAGATATTGACAACAAATATGTGGTTGCTGTTTTTCACGGACCTCATGTTTATATTTCTCCTAGCTTTTATGAAACACAAAATACTGTTCCTACTTGGGATTATGTAAACATTCATATTTCAGGAAAACTTATGATAACAAGTTCTAAAGAAGATTTATGGGAAGATGTAAAATTCCTAACTTCAAAATTTGAATCTAATTCTGAGAAGTATTCACTTAATCACTTAGAACCAGAAAATAGAGAAAGACTACTCAAAGGGATCATTGGGTTTAGAATCCAAATTGAAACCATCGAAGCAAAGGCAAAACTCAACCAAAATCATTCTATAGAACGACAAAGACTAGTTGCTGAAAAACTGAAATCTTCGGGAAAAGAAAACGATCTCTATATTGCTAGGCTTATAGAGTGGAATCTATCTGGGAATAACTCTTTAAAATCGGAATAATCATCTTAAAATAAAGTACTAAACTATTTCTAACATAGTCAAATAATTATGTATAGAATCATTTTGATCCCACTAGCAATTTTGTGTTTGATGAATTGTTCTTCAAACCAAAGGATAAATCAAAATAGATTGGATGATGCAAAGGATATTGTGAACTTGAGTATGGATAAAAAAGTTTATGGACTTCTTTTTATTTTTATCATTCCAATCGGTATCCAACATGCATCAGAAGGTGAAGGAGAAGGAATTAGATTTGGGCATCTAGGCAAATTTCAATATGGTGAGTCCATTCCTTGGGATAGAGATTATAAACATGGAAACAATTTATATATTATTCATTCATCATTATATCATAGTCCAATTGAAGAAAATAGAAGAGGTAAAACTTGCAAGCTATCTTATTTTATAGAAAAATATAAATCAAATATTACTGGGATGAAAGAATGCAGAGTTTACCCAACAATAGAATTTTCCATTGGACTTTATTATGGATTTAGAGTAGGAGTGAATCCTATTGAAGCAATTGATTTTCTTACTGGATTATTCGGTTATGATCTATTGGAAGACGATTTGCAGGAGAATCAGCTTTATGTTTGGGAGTATAGAAAACAACTGAAGTTAAAAAAAGAAGAGCAACAAAAATTAAAAGCAAAAATTCAGGAATTTAATAGCCTTTTTAATAAACATTCGAGTGGGATTCATGATCATGAAAAGTATTTTTTATTGCATCCCGAGAAGTCCATTCTATTCCAAAGAAGATATTTTGTAAACGGAGAGTATATAGAGGAAGGTTATTTCCTTTCTTCAAGGTCTAAACTTGGTAGGTAAGGTATTATTTGAGTTAATAAAAAAATTCATATAAGAGAATAAAAGCTTTGATAGTGCTGTAGTCTTTTTATTAGGCTTGCTTCAACGTTTTCGCTCTGGTAGAGAAAATGGTTTTTAGGCGTAAAGACATTTTTGTGTGTTCGCTAGACAAACAGTTATTACGAAATAAATTATTGAAAGGTTAATAGTTATTACGAAGCAACTACCACGAAAAAGCCTTAGCAACTATGACAAAGTTCTTCAATTAGAGAAATCAGAGAAGGATTAACAATACAGGAAACATTCTTACAACGAAATTCAACTATCATTTCTTCTCAGGAATAAATTTCTTCCACCATTTTTCGAATTTAGATAGATTGAATATAATTATTTCCTTTGTTTGGTTCATAGATTTCTAGGCAACTTGAAAAGACTTGGTAACTTCATTGCAATAGTCATAAAGTTTTTTTGCATCTTCCTTGACTTTGGCTGCCTCAGCTTCTTGTGTTATTTCACAATCTGCATAATAGCCACCATTCACAAGTTGTTCATTTGGCATGATTGCACATAACGTTTGGGTACTTGCTCCAATTTCAGGAGTAACAATTTTATTTCCCTTGCCCGTAATCATACGAACTAAATACTTTAGCAAGGTGAAAAAGGAAGTATGGCGACCTAGGTTGGTTTTTACAACTCCTGGATGAACAGCACAAGTTTTTAAATGGGGATACTCAAGAAAAAATTGTTTAGCAAGTAATATATCACCTAATTTGGATTGTTGGTATCTATGCCAACTATCGTAGTTTTTTTCATCCACATTTTTGATTATCTCAAGATTGATCCTAGGAGCTTTTATATTATCATGAACATTATCACCTGGTGGAACTCCAATCAGGTTATGAGCTCTAGAGGATAACCAAACCTGTCTTTTAGTGATATCAACTAAAATTTTAGATAATAAAAAATGTCCTATAACGTTAGTTCCCATCTGAACTTCAAATCCGTCCTTTGTGATTCCATAACCAGTGTTCATAACTCCCGCATTGTTGATTAAACAATCTATTTGTTTGTATTTACTTTTGATTTTGAAAGCAAACTCTTTAATACTGGCAAGACTTCCTAGGTCTAAAGTTAAACTGCCATCCACCAAATTAGAATCTAGAGAAGGAATCTCTTTTTTTAAAGATTCCAAAAACTCATCCTGCAATTTTTGATTTCTTCCTGCAATGATTACCTTTGCTCCAACAGTGAGTAACGCTTTTGTAGTTGCAGCACCAAGTCCTGAATAGGCTCCTGTTACCAAAAAGACTTTTCCCTTTACGTCAAATTGTTTAACAATTTCTCCCGCCGTTCTATTGTTTTGTTTCATTGTTCTTCCTTTTAATTGTTTAATTTTCTATACTCAACAGGACTGAGTCCTGTTTTGGATTTGAATAGCTTGCTAAAATGTTGTGGATATTCAAAGCCTTACCACATTGTTCTACAGTTGGAATTCATTTTTTTCTGAAAGTTTCTCTGATTTAAAATATTCAATCAAAAAATTCTCAAACTTGATTACATAGTCTTTATTTACTTTAATCCTAGTGTGGAATTGACGCTCATAAAATCTATAAGAATATTTTAATATAGTCTCTAGATGATGAATTATACTAGCTGTCAAAAATAATTACACATTATTTTTCAATCTATGAAACAAATTTTTTACAAAAATAACATTATGCGATATTTCTTTTCTTTGCTTCTATTAATATGAATTCTGGTAAATAGTTTGGAGTGCATCCTTTGGATACTTTTTCATCTTTATAAAGTCCTGTTTTCTTACCAATTTGAATGCAACGACTTCTATACTTAGTTTCATAAACTCCAATCCATTAACTGAATTCTTTCTTCCAATGGATGAGTTAGAATATCTTTATCAAGTTTATCAATTAAATCTTTAGTAATCAGTTTGGAATCCATAATTAAGATTGCAAGTTGTCTAGGTAAAAACTTTTCTGTTGCCCATAATTCCAATGCCAATTCATGATTCTTTTTGATATCCTTAGCAATTTTTCGCAAATCGCCTAACTTAGTTTTAGGATTGAATTGAGCTAGTATCTTTTCAGCTTGTGATGAGAGTTTCATATGAATCTTGAAGAGTACCTTTTTGAGGAAAAATTTCCTATTGAAAAATTTTTAGTAATAGTATTACAGAGTCAAGTAGTTTAAGTTGGAAAAATTTAATTTGGTTAGAATTGATTATAAAAAAGAGAAGGTAAATTAGCAGTTAAATATATTCATGAAACTTATACTTAAATTATTTTTAGTTACATCATTAGTATTTTATTCTCAAATATATTCACAAGATGTGAAGTCGATACTGACAGAAAAATCAGGATGGTGGGGACCTAACTTTGGTGCATCGAATTGGGGATGGGGGTTTAGATTTTCTAAGTCTTGGAAACTGGATTATATCTACTCAGGTGAAGGTAGTCATGAGATAAGTGGAAATTATAAAATCGATAAAGAAAAAATTATTATTAGTTTAGATAAAAAGGATTCCCAATATTTTAAAGTACCTCACGGGTTTATTTGTGAAATTGTTTCAGTACCAGAATCTTTAATATTTAAAAAGTTATTAAGCTGCAATGATCAAAAATACTATTATGGTTATGGACATCTCTCTAATGGTGATACAAAAGTAATTGACGGTATCTCTGTAATAACACTCGGAAGAAAGCGAGCAATCATAACTTCAGATGTAATGTATAGAGAAAAGCCCAGCAAACAAGCTTCAACAATTTCCTGCAAACAAATACAAAGAGAATTAAAAGCTTCTACTGCTTTACCAAGAACTAGCATCGTACATGTATATGCTAGAACTTTGCAAAAAGAATCCATTGATAAATGGACAAACTATTGGTATTATGTATCTCCTATGTATGATCCCTATTCAGGAGAATCTTGTAAGGCTGATTTTGGATGGATTTTTGCTGAATTTATTAAATGGGATTCATATCAAGATAATTAATCCCAATATACTTGACTAAAAATTAAATAAAGATAGATTCAAATAGAGGAAAAGTTTTGATTAAAATAAGAAAGATCATTTTTAAAAATAACATAGACTACTCAATGAAATTAACCATCACCAAAGAAAAATTTATTTTTCTTCTTTTGTTTATAAAATTATTTTTAATCATTCAATTCATTTCTTGTGAACTTAAACCTAAAGAACCAAAAATAAGTCCTAATCAAAAAGAGAATCTTGAAAATCCAACCAAGAAGAATATTTTTTATTTGAGCGAATATAAAAATTTATTTGAGATAAGAGAACTTACTTCTTTTTTTAATATTTCCGCTTCGAGTACTTTAAATGGTTCCAAGAGTATTTATTCAGTACAAAATACCAAAGAAGAAAATGAGTATTCTTGGTGTGAAGGAATAAAAGGAGATGGGGTTGGTGAATTTATCGAGTACAAATTCAAAGAAGAACTACTATCGTCAAATGAGATTAAAGGGGAACGTCAATATAAAATGAAGATTGCAGGAGAGGACTCTTTTGAATTTTCTAAAAATTATTATTTAAGAAAATCTGAGAATGATACATTTAGAATAAATAGATTCTATATATACAATGGTTATGGGGAAGTGAAAAATTTTGAACTTAACAACAGAGTAAAGCAGTTGGTACTTGAATCTGATTTAGGAGAAAAAGAAACAGTAGAAATAAAAGATGTAATATATTTACAAGAGATTCAACTATCCAAACCTCTAAGATTCAAATCTAGAATTAGATTTATTATCGACCAAGTTTACAATGGATCAAAATTTTCGGATACTTGCATTCATAAATTAAAATTAGATGATAGTTTACAATACTATTCATCTTATCGATTTAAGATAGAAGGTAGGGAAGAAATCTGGGTAAATCACCCATCCACCCGAAATAAGGATTGTCTAAAATTTAATACAACTGATTTTCCAAAAAATTTTAAAGAAGGATGCCTATTAAATTGCGATCCCCAAAATGGACCTGATTATTCGATTCTATTTTCAAAAGATCATAAAGTAAAAACAAATTATGAAGGGAATTCAGAAGGTGCCTCCCCTCAGTGGGAATTTATTGGAGCCTGGGAAAAAGCAGAAAATCATATTTTAGTAAAAGCTCGGGTAACTCGTTTTCCCTATTCAGGTTGTTATTACACTATGTCTGAGAATGGAGAACGTTGTGTTGCTAAATTTCGCGAATGGTTTTCTAAAGAATATAAAGACATTGATAAGGTAAATTTAGAAATGAAAATTTCCCTCAAGAATAAAAATGCAATTGTTTCAAAAGAATTTACTGGAAAAGATTCAAGTGGACTAAATAAATTTTACCTAAAGGAAGAAGAAAAAAATTATGGATGTATTAAAGGAATTTATGAGTAAAAAATTAATATCGATTGTTTTCATTCTATTCTCTATTAGTTCTTGCAATTGGTTTGAGTTTAATCATGTTGATATTTCTGATATAGAAAATTATCCAAATGCGAATATTCAATTCAACAAAGACTTAAAGACAGTAGTTTTCCTAGTTGATGAAGAAGGTACTGAAATTACAGATTTGCTGATTCCCTATCATATTTTATCAATACCAAAAAAATTAAATTTATTCATTCTTTCTCAAAACGCAAAACCGGTTTCAGTTTGGAAAGGTTTGTATCTAATCCCACATGGTTCAGTTGAAAAATTTGATATATCGCCTGATATAATTGTAATCCCTGCAAACTTTCATCCAAGTGATCCTAAGTTGATTCAGTATATTAAAAAAAATGCTGATAAAAAGTTTTTGTCCATATGTGAAGGTGCGAGACTCATAGGTGAATCAGGAATTTTTTCTGAATATACAATGACATCTCATGCATCTGCGATTAGTGAATTTGAAAAAAAATATCCAACGATTCATTGGAAATCGAATGTTAAATATACTATAGATAGAAATTTGATTTCGTCAGCAGGTGTTGCTTCTTCTACTGAGGGAAGTCTAGTTTTGATCCGTGAGCTCTTTGGCAAAGAAGAAATGTGGAAGGTGCAAGCTAAGATTCATTATCCTTATTCAGAAGTAAAACAAGACTATACTTCAAATCCAATTGGATTGTCTATTGGCTATGAAATTGCTAAGAAGGTTCTTTTTGGTGAATCACCAACTATTGGAATGGAAATTTATGAAGGAATGAATGAGTTCTTACTTGCATCCTATCTTGATACATTTAATCGAACATTTCCAAAAAGAATCGAATCATTCGGACCAAGTCCTATAGTGAGTATGTATGGTTTAATACTCTATCCTACTCAAAAATTGAAAGGTTATGACTATGGATTTTGCAAAGAAGATTGCTCAGAATATAAATTGGAAATCAAAAATAAAATCGAACAAGAAAATAATGTCTATTTTTTTGATACAACTATGAGACTTGTTGATAAATTCTATGGTGAAAATCTAAAGACAGCAACTAAGAGCTTACTTGATTATTAAGGTTTACTTATATTGAACTAAGAATCACTAAAAGTTAGTTTCATCATAATATACTTTTTTTTGAAACGTTAGTTATTTTGTATATTAGGAAATAATAATTCAATTTAAACAAAATACAACGTTAGGCGATATTTAAAATTTTTCTGAACAATGATTTAATTAGTTAAAATTTTTCAATTCGAGAGGGAGACTTTCTTCTCAAACTTTATTTCAAAAAATCCTGAAGAATTAATTAATAGAATTACTAAAGCAATAACTTATTACTGCAATAACCCTGAAAAGATTATATCTGTTTGTAGAATTGGATAAATATTTTTGACGTTTGGTATATTTTCACTTGAACGTTAGCAAATATTATGGTTTATTGTTGATAATGGCAGCAAGAAGAATCATTTTTGGAATTGTTGAGAATGATAAAAGATTCTTAGGAACTGTTGTAAACCTGTTAAAACTTAGAAAGGACACCAAAGAAATTTTAGAGTTTACTTCTGCTGAAGAAATACTTAGCTATAATGAGTTAGATAAATTAGACTTAATCATTGTTGATTATAAGCTTTCTGGAATGGATGGAATTTCTTTACTTGGTCAGGAGCAAATTCGTAATCTAAAAATTCCCAAACTAATTCTTTCAGGATTCAATGCAGAAGAAAGAATTTTCGATGCATTAAAATTCGGAGCAACAGGTTATATGTTTAAGAATGAAATTTACTATCTTGATTCAACAATAGATATTCTTCTTGCAGGAGAAGCTTCCATAACCCCACTCATAGCCTTACGAATAGTTCAATCCTTTAAAGAGTCTGCAAAATCTTCTGAAGAATTTGAACCTCTCACTTCCAGAGAAATGCAAATCCTAAAAGAACTATCTAATGGGTATCCCTTGAAACAAATTTCTGAAACCTTGGACATCTCTATTAACACAATTCGCGTACATATTCGAAATATATATAAAAAATTAGAAGTAAACAATCAAATCCAACTTCTGAAAAAAGCAAAACAAATCAATCTTCTATAGAAAATATGATCTGAAAAGAAATTGTAATCATACTAAAGTTATTGTATTTTTCTTTTGGATTTAAAAATTTATTGACTCAACTTAACTTCTAAATTCAAAATGAATATTCAATTGGAAATTACTTGACAATAATTGAATATCATGAATTCTATTTTAAGAAAAAACTTGTTCACTAAATAAGATAAGGTTCAGTAAAAAATAAATTGCCAAACTTAGTCAAGAAAATTCGAAGTTACTATAAGTTTTTATTTCAATATGACAAAGATATAACGAACAAAATTCTTCAACAATCCCATATTGGAATGAATTATCTTGCTTTCATTGCAATTTTTGGTAATTCCTATTTTGCAACAACCGATTTCATTGATCTAAATCAAAGGTCTGCTTTCATACGGTTGTTTCTAATTCTAGTTTGCGCTCTTTATAGTATATTTCATAAAAATTTATCTAAACTTTCCTTTGATAGTGGAAAGTTGGTAATGGCGATTTTATTTACCTTGGAAATCGAAACTCAATTGGTAGCGATTGATATTCCATTCTATGATCCACTTACATGGGCAATTCTTCCCTGTTTAGCGGTTTTTCATGCGTTTTATTTTAATGGCGTACCAGGAAAGTTTTTTTTATATTGGTCGGGGCTGATTATTTACTATTATCTTAGAGTTGCTTTATCAGATAAGTCATGATTTTCAGATCATAAACTGATTTCTGTCTTAACGAACTTAGTACCGATTTGGTTGTTTGCAGGAACTTTTAACCTATTTTGGTTTAAGGTTCGTTATTCAAATTTTGTCTATCAAAAAGAATTAGAAGAACAAACTAAAAGAAGAATCAAAATAGAAAATGAGCTAGCTGCACAAAAAGAAAGAGAAGCAATTTTTTATAATCTACATGATCATTTAGGCTCTGCTATTGTTGATTTATCTATGATTGTTAAATCTTTGTCACCAATGCACTATCCTGAAAAAGAAAAATTAGAGTCTATAGATTATTATCTTCATGAAATAGAAGATAATCTAAGGATGCAAATGAATACTATCCAAGATAAAAAAAATTTGGAAAAAGATTTTTTATTTGGAATTAAAAATATTTTATTTAGACGTTATGCGATATATAAACGTGATGTTATTGTAGTTATGGAAAATATTTCTGAAAGCAATGATTCAATCTTCAAAGATCCGATTCACAATTGGAGCCTGTATTCCCTTTGTATGGAAATTTGTAATAATGATTTAAAGTATGGATCAGGTTCTGCAAATTGGAGTTGGAAAAGAACTGGAGAAGAATTCTTAGAATTAGAAATTCAATCAAATACTAACTATCATAAAAATTCTCATGTAACGGGAAAAGGAAATGAAACCATCAAACAAAGACTAGCAAGTCTCAACGGCAAAATGGAAGTTTCCCATAATCATGCTTCCTTTCATTCATTAATCACAATTCCATTAAATTCAGATTAACAAGGAATTCCTTTGAGTATATTTTTGATTGCTGTGGAAATTATTTTAGCTCATGCCTACAAAGAAAGCTTTCAGTCACTATTCGTAGCAGAAGCAGAGATACAATAAATTCAGGAGTTAGAATTTTTTTTTGGTTGAACGTTATGTGTTATGAAAATAAGAATCTTACTTGAAATAAGGAAAACTTTAATATGAATTTTCAAATAAGAACTTATGAAGATAGAGATGAACTTGAGTTAGTCTCTTTGTTGCAAAATATTCTACCAAGTAATTCCTATCATAATGATCCAATAGTTTCAATTCGAAATAAAGTAAAAGTTGATAAAGACCTTTTGTTAGTAGCTTTAATCGATAATAAGATTGTTGGCACAATTATGGGTGGTTATGACGGTCATAGAGGTTGGATCTATTCATTAGCAGTTAGTATAAATCATAGAAGCATTGGAATAGGTAAAGGATTAGTTCATTCTATTGAATTGAAACTAAAACAACTTGGTTGTTTGAAAATTAATCTACAAGTTGTAGAATCCAATAAAACAGTAATTTCTTTTTACCAGAAACTAGGATTCGAAATTGAAGAACGAATTAGCATGGGAAAAAAAATTTATTCTTGAATAGAAAACTTATTGTGATTCTCTATTTGAAAGATATTCAAAAAATTTCATTCTAAATTGTACAATCTAATTTTTGATTTTACTCTTATAACTCACTTACAAATTTATTCATTATGACAGAAGAAAGTAAATCGATTCCCAAATGGATATTAGTTGTATCAGGACTTTTTGCAATGCTCGGAGTTATTGTAAGTTTGACTTTGTTATTTTCACCCGAATCTTCTCTAAAAACAGTTGACATAAGTGGAAAAGGGGTGGGTTATTTGATTCAAATGTGGGCAGTGAGACAATTTACTGTTGGTTTCATTTTTACATTTGCAACATTAAAAAAATCAATTTCTATGTTAACACTTTCCTATATATTCTTTTTAGTAATGAACATAGGCGATTTTTTTGTTGGCATATCGCAGAACGATAGCTCTCTTTACATAGGAGCACTAGTTATGTGTATTATTTCCTCAACAATGATTTTCTTTATAAACAGAACTACTGAATAAAATTATTACAAACAATAAGTGGCATTCTTAAAATAGACCAAACTTATTCAATTCTAAAAGGACTGCCAAAATTCCTATCGTTAAGCATAATGGGGAATAATACTTTGTATCATTGATTGCAAATTTAGTGTGTTTGTGTTTTTTGAAAAAACCTACATAATGAAACTCGCCTATGGCTCGAAAAAGAAAAATACCTGCTATGACTCTAAGTCCATATTTGTGAATAAAGGTTAGCCCAAAGTATTCTGTGAAATCAATATGAATTATATTCAATAGCACAACAAGAGCAAAACCCAAAAGTCCAAAAGCTACAATAAAGGTTGGAATTGGTCCTGGCATAATTACTTTTTCATCATCAGTTTTTGTGGGAAGAACAGCACCATTGCCCCATTTTCCGCCAAATCCCCAATATACATGAATGCTTGAAAGGAATAAAAAGATTGTGATAAGAGGGATTGCGAGTAACGTATTCATTTCTATTTATGGAATTCAAGAAATCCGAATCACCACATCTCCTTTTTTCTTTCCCGTGTCAACATAACGATGTGCTTCTACAATTTCATCCAAATTATAAGTCTTATCAATCGTTGGTTTTAGCTTGCCATCTTCGAATAATTTTTTGATAAACTGTAACTGCTCAACAGATTCCGTAGCTACATCCCATCCGTCCACTGTCATAAAAACAGTTTTTGAATTCAAAATATGTAAAAAATCTTTTTTGAGATTTTTACCTACTGCATCAAATACAATATCATAACTATCTTTTAGATTTTGAAATTCTCCCTTTGTATAGTCCAAGATATTTTTTACTCCCAAAGATCGAACTAAATCAATTCCTCTTCCACTGCATACTGCTGTGATTTCAGCACCAAAGCTTTTTGCGATTTGGACTGCCGCTATTCCTACAGAACCTGCAGCTCCATAGATCAATATTTTTTTGGGAGACTCATCAATCTTTGCCTTTTTTAAAAAATAATAAGCAGTAATTCCACCAAATAGAATGGAAGCTGCTTCCTCAAAACTAGCGTTTTTTGGTTTAAGACAAAATGCAGAATTTTCTTTCAGACAAATATATTCTGTATAAGTGCCAAATTGAAAACCAGTCATTCCAAAAATTTCATCCCCTACTTTATAAGTCTGGACTTTTTCTCCAACGGATTCGATGACTCCTGAGAAGACTACACCTAAGATAGGCTTTCTAGGTTTTGAAAATCCAAGCACTAGCTTCATTAAAATTCTTTTGATGCCATCCACTCGTAACGCACGAACCCTAACATCTCCAGAATTTACAGCAGTAGCAAAAATCTTAACTAGAATCTCTCCTGCTTTTGGTGTTGGCTTTGGAATTTCTTTAAGCTTTAAAACTTCTGGTGGACCATAGGCTTCACAAATAATTGCTTTCATTTTACCTCTCACTTACAATTGGTCAATATATGTCTTAGCTAGTAAAATAAAGCTAAACTCTTTGGAAAGAAATTTTCTTGATATTTTAAAAATTGATTCTTGATTCTCAAGAATAATTTTCCTTATAAGTTTGAAGATACATTTGATAAATCTAATATATTTTAGATTTAATGAAGAAATAAAAATTTCTATCAGATTAAAAGTTGCTCATTTTACCTAAGAAAATTGAATTATTTTTAAACAAAAATATTTTTCTGAGTAAGTTCTTTTAATGCAGCTTCAAAGAGTTTTGTATCAGAGGTTATGAATTGATCTGCATTACTAATCTTTGCAGAAGCGAGTTGAATCCCATCAAGAGAACGCAGACCATACTTCTTTATAACTTCATACACATGTTCTTCTAATATTGAATCAAATTTAATATATTCAAACTCAACCGAATCCTGAGTGAATTCAGATAATGCTATTTTATAATTTTCCTGAGTTAAAATGTTTGAATTTACTAATCTTTGCATTGCCGATAAAAATTCAATTCTTGTTATGGGTGATAAAACAACTTCGTCAGAATTCTCAAAGAGTACTGTAACAGTATCTGAACCTGTTTCATCTATGTATTTCTTGACAAGGGAAGAAGTATCAAAAAAAGATTTCAATATTCACTCCTCATTTTCACGATAGTCTCTGATGCAAGATGCTTACCAGTAGTTTTTACTCTTACAACTTTACGTTGCCAAGATTTTTTGCGGATGATAATTTCAACTTCGGCTTTTATATCTGGTAAGTCTTTGTCTGTAATTGTCACTTTTCCATTTTCATAAATTCCATGTAACACAATCATAGCTAACCTCTAATTTTAGGAAATATCACCCTGAACAATATAATGAATAGTTATATAAATATGTCAATTTGCTTTCTAACTAATTTCGCTTAATTTACTTCTAACTTCACTAGGAATTGTATAATTTCTATCCAAAAAAATGAAATAATTCAAGGGAAAAACTTGCTTAAATGCCTACTTTATAGTAAACCCAAACAAATCCGATGATTCACCATTTGAACTTCACTCATGGTCTTAATTATATATTAGATTAATCTAATGTAACTTTAACTATTGCTTCGAAAGAATAGATCTTCTGTAAAAATTCGACTTTACTTATTAATTGGAGATAATTAAGTGAATAATTATAATTCAATCAAATGAGTTACAGCAGTGGTTAATTATTATGTTAGATACTATCTTTGATTTTATTGGTGGGAAAACGGGAGAATGGGAAATTATCAAAATGGAAACAATAATTGGTGAGCCAATAGAAAAAGTTTCTCATCTGAAAATAATCCAAAGTTCATTGAACGCAACTAACGTTGGAATTTGGACACTCAAAGGTTTTAGAAGCAATATTCGTTATACAAAAAAAGAAGAAAAAGAAAAACTACTATCAATCCAAGCTGATCTCGGAAGATCCGAAGCAGTGTTTGGGGCACTCATTCCAATCAAAAAGAATGAAGTTTGGTGGAACTTAGCACAAGACGAAAGAAGAAAAATATTTGAAGAGGATTCACATCATACAGAAATTGGACTAAAGTATCTTCCAGCAATTGCTCGCAGACTTTACCACTGTCGTGATATAGGACAACCATTTGATTTTTTAACTTGGTTTGAATACGCACCTGAACATAAAGACTTATTTGAAGAACTAGTCATTGCACTACGAAAAACAGAAGAATGGAAATTTGTTGATCGAGAAATTGATATCCGACTACAAAAGGCTTGATTCTTTAATTTACTCATTAGAATTTAGGGAAAGTCATAGAGCAAATAAGAAGGGAATAAAATGAAACTTGATGAACCTAGATGGAAGTTAAGATTTAAAAGTTTTGAACAAGTTTTTTTTCGCCTTAAAGAAGCTATTGACCAAAAGCAATTGAATGAGTTAGAAAAAAACGGTCTAATTCAAAGATTTGAGTTTTCTTTGGAAGTTGCTTGGAAGGTATTAAAAGATTATCTATTGGACAAAGGCTTCACCTTTAAACCTTCACCAAAGGATACAATAAGACTTGCACAAGAATCTGGATTCATAGACTATGCACAAGAATTGATTAATGGTTTAGAAATGAGAAATGAATTATCACATGACTATAGTGGAGAAAAATTCATTTCTTTTGAAAGAGAGTTTCGAGAAGAGACTTTTATAGCCTTAGAAAAATTATATCTAGTTCCATTCAAGAAATCGATCTAAGAAAAATAAAATCTTTATTTGAAGAAAGCAACCTACCACTAAGAGTGGATTTGGTATATTACCCTAATCTAATAAACATTGAATTAAAATACCAAATAGATACTTTTGGTAAGTCTATCATTCTATAAAAATGATTCTCAGATAACATTTATCAATAATATCATCAATTGAAATTCTATCCATTATATGAAAAAAAATTTCATTTGTGGTTAAGGAAATCATATTAGGATTTCTTAACATATTTGAGTATTCTTGATTTAGGTGCATTTCAGGAGCTATTTTATTGATTATTTCCTCTAATTCCATTCTATTTTGAATTCTACCTAATTTCTCTGATTCTATTTTACAAAGTTTATCTCTTTCCATTAATGTAATTCCTGAATACAATAACCTTGGGTTTAATTGAAAAGAATAATTTATTATGAATACTTTATTTTTACACTTAGAATCCTCCATCCAATAACTTGAATTTTTCGAATATTTTTCAAGATACATTGGATATGAATCACTATTCATCGCAGCTACCGTAAATACTGAACCCCAAAAATAGATAAATCCTCCTACTATACTATATGGATTTGGATTTGCAATATTGTATTGAATGAGTAGTGCAATGTCAGCAAAGAATCCAGTGCCTGTTCCTATCTCTTTTAAGCGAAATTCATATAAGATTTCTCGTTTTGGAAAATACTCTATATCAGTAAGTTTGCAGTTTTTTTTTGAAAAAGAAAATTTACTAAAATGATCAATTCCACTTCCCATTGTTTTTCCTGCAGTAGCAAAAAATATTGTAGCACAATTGAACAGGAAAAGAGTAGTAATTATCCATATTAATTGATTCGCTTTTCTAAATCTAGCCATAGAACTTTTTAAACTTTGCTACAATTTATAGGCAAGTTTTTTATTAAAATTTGATTTACTTAAATTGAATAATTTTATTTTCTATATATCGAATAATCAATTACAAGTAGGTTCCAATGTTCAGTATAATCCTCTTTTCGATCTTAATTGCTAGCTTAGGTTGGATCGGATTCTATTTTGATATTTCTTCTAACAACAAAGATTATTCAAATGGCTTAGGTGCGTTACTCATGATACTCTCACCTTTAGCAATTCCTGTTCTATTCTTAATTTTCAAAAGAATCCATTTTTCTTTATTGGGAATTCAGTTAAATCTCAAAGAAAATCTTAAATTTTATATCCTTTCCATTTTTCTTTTTCCTACCATTTCGGTTTTCATCATCATATTAGGATACCTCACAAATTCATTCACTCTAGAATGGAAATCTATGAATTCTCAATTCATTTTTTTAATAATCACTACAAGTCTTCTAAAAAATATTTTTGAAGAAATTGGATGGAGAGGATTTTTAGCTCCCTCCTTAAAATTACATTTAAAAAATGATTATTTGATTCATTTATTTACAAATCTAGTCTGGATATCTTGGCACTTGCCTTATTGGTTTTATTTTATTCCTGAAACAGAATTTTCAAAATTCACAACTCTCACAAGAATCGATTTTGCAATTTGTTCAAGCCTATCACTATTAGTTGGTGGTATAGTTTATAACGAACTACGATTTATTACGAATAGCATTTTTCCTTCCTATATTCTCCATGTGATTCATAATATAACTACAGGGATTTTACTCTCTAGTGGAATGATTGTCTATACTCCTATTAGCGAAGTAATCTTAGGATTAAATGGTATTCTAGTAACATCTGTCTTATTCTTCATGGGAATTTATCTGAATGTATATAGAAAAAAGTATATGCCAAATATCAATGCAACTACTTGATTCCTTAATTTACTTAAACTAAATGTTAGATGGAATATTATGAATTCAAATTAAATCACAGACTATTAGTGAGCAAATTAGAAAAATGAATGATAAAAGGAAACTAGTCTTTACAAAAGCATTTGGAGTTTTAATAATTCTATTCCTACTAGGTTTGCTTACAGGTTTAGCTTATAACGATAGACAACAGATAAAAGAAAATGGAATTGAAAAAGTATTCAGACTAACTGATCTAATTACCAAAGAGCAAGAAAAAAATTTCATTAGAATTGAAACCATGCTCACTTCTATTGATTATGCAATTTCAGCCCACCCAGAATCATCTTCACCTTTTTCAGAAAAAATTCATGATATGCTTCTTGGAATCAAAAGTCAAAATAAGTATCTTTTAGATATTACTGTAATTCACCCAAGGATTGAAATTATTCATTGGACAGCAACTGGTAAAGTACCAAACATTAAAGATAGAGATTTTGCTATAACACATCTAAAAGATAATTCAACTTCGTTCTTTGTTGGAGAACCTAAATTATCAAGGGTTCATAAAGGAAAATGGTTTATAGGTGTAAGCTATGCCTCCCGCACTAAAGATGGCACTCTTATCAGAATCATTTCTGCTATGATTGACTTAGAATATTTAGAAAACTATCTTACTCAAATTCCGAAGGATGAATACACTAAAATTGAAATTGTCAAAAGATCAGGATCTTATTTAGCTAGAGTACCTAGTAGTGCTGCCGAAATGGGTACTGAGATTATTGGAATTGAAGAATTCCAAAAAGATAACCAATCAGTATCATTCAAAATAGAAGCTGAAAGTACGTTAGTCGGAATTCAAAAAGGCTATAATAATCAAATCATTATTCTAGTTACATTATCAAACTCTCAAGCCTATCCCTATTGGAATGAAAGAATTATTACCTATTACAGTTTAGGTCTTATAATTTTCATTATTTTTAGTTTTGGATTCTATAAAATTTCTTCTATTCAGTTAGAATTAATGTCTGTTCTTGCACTGATTCGATCTGATCTAAAAGTCGCCAAAAGAATTCAAAAAAATATACTTTCAACTAGTAGTATAAAATTTAATGGCATAACAATTGATATGAACTATTTACCAATGCTAGAAGTAGGAGGTGATATATATGATATTCATCACCTTGGAAAAGGAATCATTAGAGTTTTTATAGCAGATGCAACAGGGCATGGAATCCAAGCAGCATTAATGACAATGTCTATTTTTTCTGAATACCAAAATGTAAGAGAGTTTGAATTAAGTCCATCAGAAATTCTTTCTATACTAAATAGAAATTATTATAGAAGATACTTTTCTTTAAATTCCTATTTCACTTGTATCATATTAGATATAGATATGAATTTAAATAAACTAACTTATTCTTCAGCAGGACATCCAAATCAGATTATGATACAATCTGGAAGAACTATTGTAATGAAGAGTAAAGGCAAACTTATGGGAGTGCTAATGGAAGCAAAGTATGAAGACTTAATTATTGAAGGGTTCAATAAAGATGATAGATTAATTCTATTTACTGATGGTCTATTTGAAGAATTCAATTTGAAAAATGAGGAGTATGGTGAAGAAAGAATTTTTAATTGCATTAAAAAAAATAATCATAAAACTAGCAGTGAGCTGATTAATGAAATTATGTTAGATGTAAACTTACATCGAGGTCAGGTTGAACAATCAGATGATATAACTTTATTAATCATTCAAAAACTAATCTAATCATAAATACGCAGTAAACGAAATTCCAAAATGAATCACATTTCCCCCTGCTGAGTAATTGGGATTTGTAGGAGTTGGATTTGCTTTATATACATGTTCTCCATGTAACTTTTGGTATTCAACAACTAAGTCAATGATGATTGGACTTTTGAGATTAGGTAAATAACCATATAGACCTGGGGGTGCGATAAGCGAAATCCCTCCCGTATAGATCATTCTATCAAAATCCATTAGGTTCCATCTGTCCCCTGCTGTAAATAGGTTTTTGAAATCTGTTGACCAGGTGTCTGCCATCACTGGGGTTGGTCTTGGTCTTCTAGCGAGGCCTGCTCTAAGTTTCAACCAATCAGTAAATGCATATTCAATTCCCGCTCTTGGAATTGTAATATCATCAAAATATACTCTTTGATTATAAGTTGCTTTTGTCCTTGAAAGTCTATAAGCACTCCAAAGTTCTCTATCAATGCTTGCCATAAGCGTTAGTTTCTTTGTTGGTTTATACCCAATTCCATAAGACCATTTTCTCGGAGTGAATAAGTCAAATAGAGAAACATCAAAGTCTAGCTGAATGCCGAGTAACGTTGTTTGTGCTCTAGCAGGTAATGAATTTATGTCTAGAGCAACTTCTCTACGATAAGAAACTCCACCCAAAAACTTTCCATACTGAAATGCAAGTCCATAAGTAGGATTAATCATTGGCTTAACTTCTAAGATTACTTGTTGGTTAGGAGCAACTCTGTCGGGTGAGATGGGAACATCTTTTAATAGTATGGAACCACTTCCACTAGCTAAGGCTGTAAAACCTACACCTGCATATAGAATATCTTTGATTACTTCAATTCCAAGCCCACCCATAATGATTGGTTTTTGGTTGGAAGCCCCATGCATTAAATATCGATGAGCATTTGGATTAACGTCATTCACTGCGAGAAGATTTCCTGAAGCAGGAAGAATCACATTGAGTCCAAATCGAAAGTTTCTTTTTAGGTTGTATATTGAATTTAGATTTAAACCTAGATTTAGTCCCGTATAATCATCCCTTGTTCTTTCTAGGTCTTGGTTTGTTGGTGCAGAAGTATTCAACCTTGGTCTAGCAATATTGTATTGAAGCACAAGCTCATGGGGAGTTTTTTCAGAACGATATGCGGGAATGTTCTTAAAATTATCAGTTTTTATTTCAGTCCAAGAATCTCTTAAGAAATCTTGGAATTTTTTTCGAAAATTTTTATTGATTGGTGGAGGAGGAGGATTTGCATTTGGGTCCAAGGCATCTTTTGCTTGAATCTCCATCTTTGCAAAAATTTTATCAGCTTCATTTTGTTTTCCTAGTCCCGCCACATTATAAAAAACACTAGAAGAATCATTTACAGTAGCAGTGACAGCATTGCCTACTCCATTCGCTGCAGGATGTGCTCCATAAAGATCTCCATAATCACCTGCTTCAAGATTAGATATATATATTAAAAAAACGACACTCAGAAAGATTTTCATATCCTATCCTTGGTAAATTATCTTATCTTTGGTATTTACGAAAAAGTTTAAAATTAAAGAACACTGTTAGATTTGCAAGAGATTTATTCCCATGGAGTATTTTTTTAAACAAGTATTACCCTGATTTCTAAAGTAACTTAAAAAGAACTAATAAAATATTGACTAGAAGTTGAATTAGATTGTAACTAAATGTGAAAGGGTTTGGGCGGTAGCCCAAGCGTTGCCGACAAGCTCCCTGTCAAGTTAGATTTCTAATGTAATTAAAAATGAAGTAACAAAATTAAGGATAAAAGTTGAATTTAATTCTAACTAAAAGTTAGCGAGCATGGGCTGCAAGCCCAAAAGCGATGCACTGAGCCAACATAGAGTTCGAAGTGTGCCACAGGCTCACCAAATAGTTAGAATGCGAATCGAGCATTAGCTAGATTAGAAATCTGAATATTATACTCAATTTGAACGATAATGTTTTAATGAAGAATTATAAAAAACGATTTGAGTTGTTGAAATATAAATTAGAGAAAGTGGATTTTCCCTCTCTCTGTGCGGGTGAAATTCCTTTATACTCTAATTTTTCAAAAAAATAATTTACTAAACAAAGAAGAAATACTTAGTTAATGATTTCAGGAAAAAAAATATGAACTTTAGTTTTGATTGGTTAGACCTAACAATATTTCTATTAACTCTCGGAATTACAATGTTGATTGGATTTCTAGCAAGTAAACAAGAAACAAATAGTAATGATTTTTTCTTGGGTGGGAAAACCATTCGTTGGTGGGGAGTTGCTGGCTCCATCTTTGGCACAAATATCAGTGCAACTCATATAGTGGGAATGTTAGGTGTTGGATACTCAGTTGGTTTTGCACAAAGTCATTATGAGTTTGGAGCCATCCCTGCTCTATTACTTCTAGCTTATATATTCCTTCCCGTATATCATAAACTTGGAGTGACGACTCTTTCAGAATACTTAGAGAAACGATTCGATGAAAGAGCAAGATTACTATATTCAATAATTCTAATATTACTAATCTTATTACAAATGGTTGCTGCATTCTATATTGGATCTAGATCAATGGTTTTGCTTTTTCGTGGGACTGGTTTTGAAGTTAGTTATATTACAGGAATTATTATACTAGCATTTGTTTCTACTGCTTATACAATTTATGGAGGACTAAAAGCTGTAGTTTGGACTGATGTACTTCAATCTATCATTGTGCTAATTGGCTCCATTGTCATTTGTTACCTAACGTTCGCAACCCCAGAGGTTGGTGGTTGG
Source organism: Leptospiraceae bacterium (assembly GCA_033762425.1). Lineage (GTDB taxonomy): Bacteria > Spirochaetota > Leptospiria > Leptospirales > Leptospiraceae > JANRLP01. The sequence goes on along the minus strand of JANRLP010000066.1, from coordinate 23,334 downwards.
AGTGGACTTCTGGAAAAAGAAAGCCTATCAGGTGAATCAAGTAAGATGAGACTATTCCTTCCTTCAGATCATCCCGACCTGCCCTTTACAGGTGCTTTTACAGGGCTAATCATCCTACATTTTTTTTACTGGGGTACGAATCAGTATCTAGTGCAAAGAGCGTTAGGCGCAATCTCTGAACAAGAAGCTAGGACGGGAATCATATTTGCTTCATTCTTAAAACTATTAGTTCCATTCTTAAGTATTGCAACTGGGGTTGCAAGCTTTCATTATTTCAAGAAAAGTTTTCCTAGTCTAGAGATTGCTCCTGATTCAGCTTTGCCAATTTTACTTGGAAGTATTGTTCCCAAAGGTTTTGGACTTTCGGGAATTATTGCATCAGCAATTCTTGGAGCGATACTATCTTCAATTGATAGTATGATGAATTCAGCTTCCACATTGTTTACACTTGATATTTATAAAAAATATATAAACAAAGAAGCAAGTGATGAAAAACTAATTAAAATTAGCCAAATTGGGATCTTAGTTGTAGTGATTCTTTCCATGGTTGGAGCAATGATTTTTTTTAGTCCCGACTATAAAGGAAGTTTTGTGATAAAAATTTCTGCACTTAGCTCTTATCTCACTCCGGGAATTGTAGTCGCATTTCTTGCAGGAATTCTTTCTAGAAGGGTCTCACCTAGTGCAGCTTTTTTTGCAATTTTATTTGCACCCATCTTTAGCTTAGTTTTAGAATATGGTTATGATAATTATCTAAATCAATTCTTAATTCTAAAGAATATATTTGGTGTAAAACTCAATTTTCTACATAGGGTTGCCATAACGATAGGCGGTAGCTATCTAATTCTAATTATCATTTCTAGATTTTCCAAACGATACCCCGACCGTGAACTTCTCAACTGGATGGAAATCAGTGGTGCAAGTAAAACTGAGATTAGTATTTTAGTAATTAAAATTATTGTTTTCTTAATCTTTCAAATAATATTTGTTATTCTAGCGTTACGAAACTTAGAACAAAAACATTGGATCAGTCTTGTTGGATTTGTTTTTACGATGAGTTTGTTCTTATGGAACATCATCAGAAAATCAGGTGGTTTCAAAAAACTGACCCTATTCAGTTTGTTCAGAGATGATAGGTTCTATGCGGGAATTCTTGCTAGTGTGACTGCATCCATTTTCTTATATTTTATTTAAGGAGAGAATCCATGAAATTCATTTTAGTTCTACTGATTTTTATCAATTGTTCTGAGAATTCAAACAAACCTAGTTTAGCAGGAGTCTGGAAAGAAAAAAAACAAACCTCTAATTACAGCCAAGGCTCCTTGGAAACATTATACCAAATTCAAGAATCCAATGATCAATTATTGATTAAGGTAATTGGACTACCTAACTCTGTAGAAGGAAATGGTGAAATCAGAAAGTGTAAAACTTGTGGTGAAACAGAAAACTCTAGAGCTTTACTAGGAGCAGAGATTGGGAGAGCAAAATTTACTAATTCTAAATTTCAAGGTAAATTTTATGATTCTTACTCCAGAAAATGGTATGATCTAAGAATCAAAGATTTGGGAGATACTATCGAGCTACGATACTATGCTTATTTTCCAATCATTGGAAAATCAATTTTTCTCACTAAAGGAGAATCAACTCTAACTGAAATCAAGAATAAACCTCCCAAAAAATATTCCAATGACTCAAGTCTATATGCTTTACTCTCAGAATCCAAAGACAAGGATAATTTTCTATTTGATATCCAAGGCAAACCCATACTTGAGAAATACAAAGAGAATTATTTAGAAGTAAGGTTTTATTAAAAAATTCTTGTCTAATTCATTTCCTATAAAATTCTGAACCCATGAATCTAATCACTGAGACCAAAACTTCTTCTACAGAAGAATCTAAGATAAACAAAGCAGAAGCACTATCGATCCTGAACTTTGAGAAACCACTCATGGAAGTTGTTGAACAAGCAAATAGGGAAAGAGAAAAATTTTTTGGTAAATCAGTGAGAATTCATATCCTAGACAATATCAAAAATGGTCATTGCCCTGAGGACTGTGGATACTGTGCTCAAAGAAAAAAAGGAAACTCCGAAATTCAAGAGTATTCCGTCAAAACCAATGAAGAGATTTTTCAAGATGCAGTGCAAGCCAAGAAGAATGGTGCCTATCGTTTCTGTATGGTAACCTCGGGGACTGGACCGAATGAAAAATCTGTAGAATCTTTATCTGAGGTAATCCACAAAATTTCCACAGAACTTGAACTCAAGGTTTGTTTAAGTGCAGGAATCTTAGATGAGAAAAAAGCAATTCAATTGAAGGAAGCTGGTCTAGATCGTTATAATCATAACCTAAATACTTCTGAATCTCATTATGGAGAAATCTGCACAACACATAGCTTTCAAGATAGAATCAACACCTTAAGTGCGATGAACCAAGCTGGAGTTGGACTTTGTAGTGGACTTATCGTAGGAATGGGTGAAACTAACGAAGACATTGTCTCAGTTGCATTCAAACTCAAAGAGCTAAAAGTAATTTCGATTCCTGTCAATTTTTTTATTCCCATCAAAGGACATGCAATCCAAAACCCAAATTCTCTAAGCCCTGAACTTTGCATTAGAATTCTATCTGTATTCAGACTTGTTAACCCTGATTCTGAAATTAGAATTGCTGCAGGAAGAGAAGGACACCTGAGAGGTTTGCAAAGCCTAGGTCTATTTGTTGCTAATTCAGTTTTTGCTTCTGGTTATTTGAATGTAAAGGGAAGTGAAATTTCAGAAACAGTTCAAATGATCTTAGATGCTGGTTTTGTTCCTGAGATGGAAGGTTTAAATTTATCCTTTGACAATAATAGTGGATACTCTGAAGAAACGATTATCAACTTATATAAATTCAGAAAAACAGTGAATTGAAAATTCATCTCATTCAGAATCTTTGGTTGACTTTAGTTAGAAATATTTTTCACTGTTTGCTACAATGCTCAATCTTCCTGAATATATTATTCAATCTAAGTTTCATGAAAGCAAAAAAACTGTTGTTTATAGGGGCATTAAAAAATCCAACAATCAAAATGTAATTCTTAAGATACTAAAGAAAGATTTTAACGCAGAACTTGCCTCAGAGAATCTTATGATTGAGAGAGATATTCTCAAGATATTTGATCATCCCTACATCATCAAGTTCTATGAGTTCCATAATTTTAGAGACTTTTCAGTAATGATTATGGAAGATATAGGTGGTGATTCACTAAAGAATATCATTGAAACAAAAAAATTAGATTTGTTTTCCATCCTTGATATTGGAATTAAAATCACTTTAGCACTAGAAGATATTCACAAAAAAAATGTAATTCATAAAGATATCAATCCTTCAAACATAGTTTATAATTTTGAAAATTCTGAAGTTAGAGTGATTGATTTCGGAATCTCAACCAAACTAAAAAAAGAAAATCCACTTTTTATTGATTTAACTAAACTAGAAGGAACTCTTGCCTACATCTCACCTGAACAAACAGGAAGAACGAATCGAGCAATTGATTATAGAAGTGATTATTATTCTTTAGGTGCAACTTTGTATGAACTAGCAACTGGTCAACTGCCTTTCACCACCAAAGATCCAATTGAACTAGTCTATTCTCATTTAGCCAAAAGTCTAATTCCTATGGCTCACTATGATAATGATATTCCAGAAATTTTTTCTGCTATTGTTACTAAGCTTATGTCCAAGTCTCCAGATGAACGTTATGCGACATCAGTTGGAATTCGATCAGATCTAGAAGAATGTAAACGGCAATTAGAAGAGTCTGGTCATGTAAAAAACTTTGAGCTAGGGGCTGCTGATTATTCTGGAAAACTAAATCTATCAGGAAAACTTTATGGAAGGGATCTGGAAGTAAATTTACTTGTTGATACTTTTTACAAAATCATCAATCCAAATCCTTGGAGAGAAAGTAGAGTATCCAATCTATTTTTGGTAACTGGAAATTCTGGAATAGGAAAATCTAATTTAGTAAAGGAACTACATAAACCAGTCATTGAAAAAAGAGCATACTTTGTATCTGCAAAGTATGAAGAACTTGCTAAGAATGTGCCCTACTCTGCAATCCTAAACGGACTAAGAGAAGTTATTTACCAGATTCTTTCCAATAAAGAAAAAGATTTAGAGGCATTTAAAAGATACTTAGAAAAATCCATTGAATCACATCTTCCCATTCTTCAAGAATTAATTCCTGAGCTTAGCCTTTTAATTCCAGTTCAAACAGAACTTCAATATAATGAAACAAATGAACTTCAATCTAGAATTCTAAGAGCGTTTCATGCGTTGATTAAAGCAATATCTAAAAAAGAACATCCACTAGTTTTATTCTTAGATGATTTACAATGGGCAGATTTTTCTTCAATAAGAGTGATTGAGTCTTTGTTACTGGAAGATGATGTGGAATATTTTTTTCTAATAGGAGCATATCGAGATTCAGAACTAACTGAAGTTCATCCTTTGTCTAGAATGATTTTTGAAATTTCCAAAAGAGGCTTTGCACCAGCTAAAATTGCTCTACAACCACTACAAATTCATCATATAATTAATTTACTCGCAGATACTTTCAAGACTAGTTTAGAAGACGTTAGTTCTGTTGGTGCAATAGTCTATAGTAAAACTGCGGGCAACCCTTTTTATATCAATGAATTCATCAAAACTGCATATGATAAAAAACTAATATACTTTGATTGGAATAAATCAGGACTCACCAATAGAAAAGGTGCATGGAATTGGGACTTAGATAAAATCAAAGAGATGGATTTGACAGGTAATGTTGCTGACCTACTAGTCGATAAAATAAAATCTTTACCAGCAATTTCTCAACATGTTTTAGAATTAGCTGCTTGCATTTCCACTGAATTTGATCTTAAAACTTTATCTAATGTTTTTGGTAGAAATTTTACTGAAACAGGGGCTTTGCTTTGGAATTCCATGCAAATAGAATTGATATATCCAATTAACGATGAGTATAAACTTCTCATGAATAATGATGAGCTTAGTATTGATCCTAGTAGAATTAAATATAGATTTGTTCATGATAAAATTCAATCCGCAGCTTACTCATTATTAAATGATAACCAAAAGCAAGAAACACATCTAAAAATTGGTCGTCTATTAAAGGAAACTCTAAGTCCCGAAGAACTTCATGAAAATATCTTTGAAGTAACTACTCATTTCAATTTAGGATTGAATAAGGTCAATAATGAGGAAGAGAAAAGAATCATTGCTGAGATGAATTTAAAATCTGCTCAAAAGGCAAAGGATTCTGCAGCATTTTCCATTGCTCTAAATCTGGTTAAGATTGGAACGAATCTAATTGGTGATAAAGGCTGGGAAAATAATTATCAATTGATGAGTGAGTTGTATTTCATCATGATCGAAGCGTTATTCGCTAATGGTGAGATAGAAGAGTCAGAAAAAATTATATACCAAATCTTAGATAAACTAAAATCCAATCTTGAAAAATTAGAGTTATATAGACTGCTAATTGTTGGCTCCAATATGACTGCTAGATATTCAAACGCAATTGAGATTGGTAGAGAAGCAATGCTACTTGTTGGGATCATTATTCCTGAAGAAGAATTTGGTCCTTTAGTACAAATTGAGAATATTGAAATCAATAATTTTCTAGCAAAAGTTCAGGTAAAAGACTTACTCGATCATAAGCTAATGAGTAATGAATTGGATCTAGCTGTGATTAAAATACTATCTGTTCTTAAATCAACTGCATATCTATTTAACACAAGTCTCTATCCTCTTATTGTTACCATTATGGTAAATTTTTCCATCAAAAGAGGTAACGCTCCAGAATCATGTTTTGCATACTCCACTTATGGAATTATTCGTTCTGCATTCTTAGGAGACTTCCCAACTGGATTTGAGTTTGGAAATCTAGCTTTAATGCTTAGTAAAAAATTTAACAATAGAATACAAATCTGTAAAACATCTTATATACTTGCATCTTATTTATTATTTAGAAGAGAATCACTATTTGAATCAATTGAATTGAATGAGAGTAGTTTTAAACTAGGATATGAATCAGGAGAATTCCAATTTGGTGGTTATGGAGGAATTTTTAAACTACTCTGTAAATTTCAAGCAGGAATTAAACTAAGAGAGATTGATTCTGAAATAAATTCTATTAGGAAATTTCTTCTATCTTCTAGAAATTTATGGGCATTGGACGTTCTAGATTCATTATACTTATGCACTTCAAATTTAATTGGAAAATCTGATTCAATTTCAAGTTTTGAGAATGAAAAAATTAATGAATTAGAGTTTTTGAAAAGAGCAGAAACTAACCAAAGTTCTAGTGCAATTTGTCTTTTTAGTTATTATAAATCTTATACACTATTTACTTATGAAAATTTTGATGAAGCGTTAGTCGAAATCGAAAAAGCTTATAAAATGATATCTACAATTCTAGGTCAAATTGAAGTTTTTCAAATCATGTTTATTTATTTTATTTGCATTTGCCAAAACTATAAAAAATTTAATGAAGATGAAATCATTGAAAAAAATAAACTTCTAGATAACCTATTAGTTGAACTTAAACTTTGGAGTGAATCTGCTTCAATGAATTTTCAGCATAAGGTTTATATTGCTGAAGCAATGTATCTTGCTATCAAAAAAGAAAATTGGTTAGCATCAGTTCTTTTTGAAAAAGCAATCCAACAATCCCGAGAAAATAAATTTTATCATGACCTAGCCCTTGCTTATGAAATTGCTGCTAGATTCTATTTTGATTCTGATATGAGTACATTAGGTTTTTATTATATACGTGGAGCCTACCATAGATATTCAAATTGGGATGCAATTAGAAAAGTAAAACTTTTAGAAGAAAAATATCCCGTTCTTACCTTAGACTCTTCTATTGAAGCAATATCCTTCTTAGAAACATCTACTAAAACAATAACAGTTAATGCAAGAACTGGAGCAGTGCTTGATTTACTCACAATGCTAAAAGCAACCCAAGCAATTTCTAGTGAGATTCAACTTGAAAGTTTAACTGAGAAATTGATGAGCATTATTCTAGAACACGCAGGAGCTGAAAAAGCTGTTTTGATGTTACAAAGAGATAATAAAATATATGTAGAAGCAGTTGCCTTACCAAATGGAGCAATTGTCCCTCAATCTATGTTATTAGAAGATGTTAAGATAATTCCCAACTCAATTATCAATTATGTAAAACGATCTAAAACAAATTTAATTGTTGAAGATCCTATCTTGGATCCTAGATTCAAAGGTGATGAATACATTCGTTCAGCAAAACCTAAATCTGTTATTTGCGTTATCTTAGAAAATCAAGGTAAGAGTATTGGTTATATATATCTGGAAAGTAGCTTAGGTAATGTAGTATTTACAAAAGAGCGCATGGAAATCCTAAAGATAATAACCTCTCAAGCTGCAGTTTCTTTAGAGAACGCAATGTTGTATGAAAATTTAGAAACTAAGGTTGTGGAAAGAACAAAAGAGCTGAATAACTCTTTAAGAATTATTAAGACTGATTTAGAAACTGCAAAAGATATCCAAGAAAAATTACTACCACCTAAACTAAGCAAACTATCATACTTAGATTATTTTTATAGATACTTACCAATGGAAGAAGTTGGTGGTGATATTCTAGATATTTACGAAGTAGCTTATGGTCATGTAAGAATTTTTATAGCAGATGCAACTGGGCATGGTGTCAAAGCAGCGTTAGTCACCATGGCAATTAAAGGGGAATATGAAAATTTAAAAAAATTTCCAATGACTCCTTCTATGATTTTAGAAATTTTAAATAAAGAGTATTGTGAAAAATTTATTTCCTTAAGTTCATACTTCAGTTGTTTTCTAATGGATATAAACTTTTATGAAAATAAAATATTATACTCATCCTGTGGTCATCCAACACAAATTCTATTGAAAGATGATTCAATCATCAAAATGGAGAGAACAGGAAATTTGATTGGAATAGCAAGATCAATCACTGTTGATTTGAAAGAACTTCCATTAGAAAATTCTAAAATACTTCTATTTACAGATGGTTTGATTGATCAGATAAATTCTGAAAAGAATAGTTATGGTGAAGAAAACCTAATGAAAAACTTAATGGCAAATATCAATTTCAGTCTAGAAAAAAATTCTGATAAATTGATTGAAGATGTGAAAAATTTTATGGGAAAAACAGGTCTTATTGATGATCTAACCTTAATCGGAATAGAGATTGATAAGTCAAAATTCATCAAGTAATTGTAGCAAGCAAGTTTACCCTAAATGTTTTGGGCAATATATATTAGCGACCCTTTCTCTTTTAGAAACCAGAGTATTTGTTTTTCGAAATAAAAATCTAGTGACAAGATTTGAAATAACTTTTTCCTTGCTATCATATTCCTATGAAGGTTGAGTCGTTCTATAAACATTTTCTTTTGACTCCAGTCAGTCATATTCCTGTAGTAGATTTGCAAGGAAATATTTTAGGCCTTCTTTCAAAGTCTAAAGTATCTGCTGAAATGGCTGATTTAGCACTTTCTGGCATAGAATATGAGGTAATTCCTGAACATTTTCTAGAATATGAGATCAATGAGGGAATCCTTTACTATTTTCAATCCAATCGAAATATTCCTGTCTTAAGCCAAGAATCTAAACGTGTGGAACTTTGGGACAAACCTAGGTTTCTTGCTGAATTTTCAAGACTCAGCGATATCAATAAAGAAAGAAAATTAGAAGAAGTCTCTGTGGAAGAAATTCCTGAAGAGCCAAATAGTAAGATGCTCATCTATAAATTTATGGAGTTAATTCTAAGAAATTTTCCTGATGCACTTTTTGCAACAGACAAAGATGGACATACAACTTTTTATAATGAAAAGTTTGAAACCCAAGTGCTCACGAAATCACTCTTTAAAGATTCGATCACTCTTGCAGAAAAATATTTCCAAGAAGTAAATAGAGATTTGATTTCTGAGTATTATAAAAATGTAGAAGCTGAAGATACTTCTGTTCCAAAGACTGCTCCCATCTTACAAGCTTATATCAGTGGAATTAAACTTTTCGTCAGAGTCATCACTCTAAAAAATGAAGACAAGGTGATCGGTTTTCTTTATCATTTTTCAGAACCAAAAACAAAATCGAACACTGGGGACTATCGTTACTTTCCGTCTCTAGATGAAGCATTTGAAATGAATGTTCAATTGAATGATATCATGAATGATGTTGAAGCATCCTTTATATTCCAAACTTACAAAAAAAATCACGATAATATTTCTCATACAGCAAGTGCTCTTGGAATCCCTAGATCAACCTTACAAAATAGAATCAAATTTTTAGGCATTACCGAGATACTCTCTAGAGATGCTCAGATTCCTATACCAAGAAATAGAAATCTTCCACCTGGTTCTAACATTGAACTCAAACTAGAAGAGAAGATTTCTACTGATAAGATTCATAAAAAGAAAGAGAAGCCTAAAAAAAAACCTGAGATAAGAAAAAATTTATTTCCAAACATTTCTAAGAAAAAAAAGAAAAAAAGATAAAAACATCTTAAATTCTAGTCTTGAATGATAATTTTAGACGACAGAACAATTTGAATCTTGTATAATAAGCTTCATTGGACGAAAACAATGAATGATAAAAAACTAGGCACAAGAAAGATATTAAAATCAATTCGTAGAGCTGATAAGACTCTTAGAAAAAAATTTCCAATCCTTAAACATCAGAACGAGATAGGGTTTACCCTTTTTTTTATTTCTATACTTGGAATGATAACCTCAGGGCTACTCTATGGGACGGGGATTCTCCCATTCTGGGTTTGTATTCCGCTCACAGCTTTTTTTGCTTCTATCTTACATGAAATAGAACATGATCTAATCCATTCACTCTACTTTCCAAAGAATCAGCTTATGTACAATCTAATGATGTTTGGGGTTTGGGTTTTTAGAGGAAATACAATTAGTCCTTGGTATAGAAAAGAACTTCATCTCTATCATCATAAATATTCGGGACAAACTGTTGATCTAGAAGAAAGACTCATCGGAAATGGAATCAAATATGGCTGGAAAAGAATTTTAGTAATGATAGATGGAACTCTATCCTTAATTATACAAGAAAGAAACCTAAAAAAAGAGGTACCTATTTTTGATAAATGGAAACTAGTACGTTCCTCAGTTCCTTTTTTATTCATCTTCTATTTTCTTTGGTATAACTTTCTAGGCTTAAATCTACTTCTATTCTTTTCAGAAATTTTTGAACTAACCTTTTTTTCTAAAATATTAGAAATAGCTAATATTCCAACTTTGAATCTAATTGCAGTTGTCTATTTAATTCCAAACTATATTAGACAAGTTTCAATTCAGATAGTATCTTCTAATATGCATTATTATGAGGATGTAGATGGACTAGTTGAACAGACTCAGGTTTTGAATCCTTGGTTTTTGATTCCTTTTCAGTTCTTTTGTTTTAATTTTGGAGCTACGCATGGAATTCACCATTTTATTGTGAACCAACCATTCTATCTTAGACAACTCAGTTCAAAACTTGTGCTACCAGTGATGAAGAAAAATGGTGTTCGATTTAATGATCTTGGAACATTTACGAGAGCGAATCGTTATAAACCTATTGTGAATTAAAAAAGGATACTAGGATTATGGTTGCATAAAAAATTGACTAGAAAGTTTTTGGTATTAAATTTTATTATTTTCAAGAATTAAAATTTTTCGACTAAATTCCAAGGATAGTTCAATATGTTAAATTCCTTTCATAAATTCCTGATCATTTTTTTTATTCTAATTCTACCAATAACTTTGTTTTCCCAAGATACTGGGTTTAGAAAAGGTAGAACTTACTTTGAATATAAATATGGGTTCACCTATTTTCATAATGGAAGTCTAGTTGAAAACGTACATGATAAAAATAAACTCATTGTGCCTGCAATTGTTGGTGCAGATGATGCTTTTCTGTATGGGTTTTCCCGAAGTGATTCCAATAAACCTCATCTATTTTCTAACTCAAATAATTTTTTATTCGAATATGGGCTTTCCGATAAATGGGGAATAGGTTTTACTTTTCATCGAGAAACCTATAATGCAAATAACTTAAGTACTTCAAACTTTGCACAGAATTTACTTTTCACTTCTCTACTCTATGGGCAAACCATCAACACGCAAGCACTTGCCGATCTAAACAAAAGATATGTGGGACTTAAAGAAAACACTAAGGTAATGGATGTTGTAAGTCTAGACTTCAACCTAGCCTATCATTTTTCTCCAAACCAAAAATGGGATCCCTATGTTCGATTTGGTTTAGGAAAAGGATTTGATACCTTCAGTCCTTCAACACATATTACAAGACTCAGTGGATATTTAGGAACTAGATACTTTATTACTGAAAATTTTTATCTAGTTGGGGAGCTTGGGCTAGCTCATCATGAAGTATATAGAGTTTCTAAACAAAGTCCAATTGCAAGATTTGCTCCGAATGGAGTTTTAAATGAAGCCTATGTTCAAGTAGGTGCTGGGGTAAGTCTTGGTGAGTTCTGGAAAAGAAATCCAAAATCCAAAGAAGAGCATAAGGAAGAAGTTGTCACAAAAGAAGAAGTAAAACCCGAACCTGTAAAACCTCCTGAGGAAAATGAAATCAAAAAAATTGCTAGGGAGTATGATATAGGATTATCTAAACGAGATAATAAACTTGCATTAACGTTACCCAATGAAGGAAGTTTTGATTCTGGTTCTGACAAGTTAAGCAAAAAAGGGGAAAATGCTGTAAAAGGTTTGGCTCTAATCATGCAAAAAATGAAAGGGGTGAATTATACGATCGAAGGACATACGGATAATGTTCCCACAACAACTCTTAAGTTCAAAAGCAACCAAGAGCTTTCACTAGCGAGAGCAGTAAATGTTAAAAATTTGCTGATCCAAGAGTCCATAGAAGAGTCTAGATTGAGTACCCTTGGTCAGGGAGATACTAAACCTGTTCAATCTAACGCAACTCCTGAAGGAAGAAAAGCCAACCGTAGAATCGAGGTAATCACTGATAAAGACATTTCTGAGATTCCAGAGCTGAATGGAGCCCTGTAAGTTGGTTGACAAAACCTAAGTTTCATTCTTAGTGGGAAAATATGATTCTAACGATTGATTTTATCATTTTTTTTGAGAAAAAATAGAATTCCAATTGTTAGATAAAATAGTAAGGATATTTTATGAAAAAAATTTTACTGATATATGTTTTAACATTCTTAGTTGGTTGTTTTGCAAAAAAAGAAGATTCAAATCTAGATAATGCTCTAGTTCTTCTTGCTTTCCAACCACAAACCTATCAAGTAAGTGCTAACATCACAAGTGCTTCTAAAGCAGTCTCTAATGGAATGGTTTATTTTTCAAAATCAACCACTACAAGTGGAAGTACAAAGGCTGAAACTACTACCACAACTGATTCTTCAAGTACAAGCACTACAACTGAGCCTGTTTTCTCAACTTCTGCTAAAACAGATGAAAAAGGAAATATCACTTTTACACTAAATGTAGGTGAGTATAGTGCAATCATCACTGGATTAGATAACAAAAGCCAAGCATTTAAAATTAAGATTGAACCTGTTTCAGCAAATAGTCTGAATAAAGAGGGTAAAGCAACAATCACATTTGCAGATGGAACTGTGAAAGTTGTGATTCTTTCTGTAACTAATTCTACTCAACTTCCTCCTAAATCGATTTCTTATGTATGTGGGTACAATCCCAAAGGGGATACAGCACCACCTGAACTTACAAGTGTAGAAGTTGGCTCAGATAAATTAGATCTTTCTTCTGGTTCTGGTAAAGTAACAATTAAAGCAAAACTAGCAGAAGGTGACGAAGGTACTGATGAAGCTAAAAAAGCTAGTGGAATCAAAAAAGTAACTGCAAGACTTTTCAGTCCTAAAAGAGTTTCTGGTGGTGGATTTAGTGCACATGCAACATTAACATTGAATCAAACCTCTGGACTTTATGAAGGAGATGCTACACTTACAAATTTCGTTGAAAATGGAGTTTGGAAAGTAGGTTTAATATCGGCTCGCGATAATGCTGGAAACGAAAGACAATACATCATTGATAAATCTAAGAGTGAAAAAACTTACTCTTTTAACGGTTGTGGTCAAAAAATTGACAGTAAAATTAAAGCACCTGAAGTAACTGTTTCTGGCTCAAGCCCTGACGTTGAAGCTCCAGCAATCAATGTTGCGGGAGTAACTTTAAAATCAGTTATCACTGGTGGAGCAACTCAAGATCCAATCGCAAGTAACATTGATGTAAGCACATCAACTGCAACTCCAAAAGAAGTAACAATCACAGTTACTGTAACTGCAACTGATGCAGGTGGGACGGGAATTGCAAGTGGCGTTAGTTATATTGATGCTAGATTTCAAAGTTATTCATGGTGGCTTCCTGGTAGCAACTACTTAGGAAATGCTCTTTATGTTAGACTAGAAAGAAGTGCTGGAACCAATACAAATGGAACCTATGTAGGTAGTGTAACCATTCGCTCTTTTGCAGAAGGTTCAATTTCTGCAGATGGTCAATGGAAGTTAGGCGGAATCTGGGTAAATGATAAGGCGGGAAATGGACAATTCTACAGTAGAGATACTTTGAATAAAAGCTTCACAATCATAAACGCTTCTTCAACTGCAACTGCGGATTTTTATCCTCCTGAACTCAAAACAATCACTGTTGATAAGTCTGAAGTTTCATTTGATCAGTCTTTCAAAATTAGTTTAGACGTAGCTGATATTGGTGCTGAAACAACTTCTGCGGACCAAAATGCTTCTACCACAACTGGTACTACTACCACAACAACTACAACAACTCAAGGTAGCATAACTCCTTCTGGTGTAAGAAGTGTAAAAGCAGTTCTATACAGTCCACTCAAACTTCTAGATGATACGTTAGGTGTAACCAAATCAGTCTCTTTGACTTTGAATACTACTACTAGCAAGTATGAAGGAACTTCAAGCTTCCCATCTGCAAATAACGAAGAAGGTGGAATCTGGAAAGTAGGTTGGATAGAAGTAGTTGATAATGCTGGTAACTATAGAGTCTATCGCTTAAAAGAAGGCTATAATTTCTATACCTATGTGAAACTCACTAAAACAGATGGTGACATTAGTGGTTCCTTTGTAGAAACAAATATAGTTCCTATTTCAATCACTAGAAACTAGTTATAAGAAAGGTAAACAACTTCATTGGGTTGTTTACCTTATTTCTCACCTTAAAAAAACTAAACAATCATCTAAAAATCTGATAGTATTTCTCTAGCTCTTTCTCTAAGGCAGCTTGATTATAAGGTTTTCCGAGTACTGAGTTCATTCCAAGAGATAAGTATTTTTTCACCTCATCTTCAAATACATTTGCAGTGAGAGCTATAGTATAAGGTTTATCAGAAAGATTCTCATTCATCCAATTTGCAACCTCTATCCCATCTTTTACAGGCATTTGAATGTCTAAAAATAGTAGATCATATTTTTTTTCTAATAACATCTGGATGGTTACCTCACCATCACTTGCAAATTCAGCATTGATTTTCAAATTCCTTAGCATTGTTTCAATCACAAATTTATTGACTTCATTGTCTTCAGCAACCAACACGCGAAGTTTTTGATTTTCCATTTTCTTGGTTGGTATATTCTCAAGGATAAGTTTGTTGGCATGATTATTAGAATTCCCTAGAGTAAATGGTAAGGTGAATTTAAATGAACTACCTTTCCCTATTTCACTTTCTACAATTATCTCTCCGCCTAACTTTTCAATAAGTCGCCTCGTGATAGCAAGGCCTAATCCTGTTCCACCATACTTTCTAGTTGTGCCAGTTTCGACTTGTTCAAAAATTTGGAACAAAGAATCAATTTTTTCTTTGGGAATTCCAATTCCAGAATCAATCACTTCAAAAAATAAAATATTCTCTGAACTTTTTTGAACCTTAAGTTTTATGATTCCTTTTTCAGTAAATTTAATTGCATTACCAATTAGGTTTACAAGAATTTGCTTTAGCCTAGTTGAGTCTGAAACAATAAAGTCAGGAACATCTTGTTCATATTCAAGCTTAAATTGAAGTCTTTTTTCTCTTGCCTTGAAAGAAAGTAGAGTTAGTATTTCATTGATTGAATTTTTCAAAGAAAACTCATGAATATCTAAATTTAATTTTCCCGATTCTATTTTAGAAAAATCTAATATATCGTTTATGATAGAGAGTAAATCTTTTCCTGAATTAGAAATTGTATTCAGAAGTTCTTTTTGATTTAAATCTAGGCTAGTCTTACCTAAAATTTCAGTAACCCCAAGAACTCCATTCATAGGTGTTCTAATTTCATGACTCATCATAGCTAAAAACTCTGATTTAGCCTTGTTCGCTCTTTCAGCCTCATCCTTAGCTGCCTTATATAGAACTGTTCTTTTTTCAACTTCCTCTTCAATGCTTAGAAGTGTCATACCAAATTTTTTTGCTATTATCCAAGACTGAATGAAGAAGAATAAAAAGAATCCAAATGGTCCAAGCAGAACACTTTCAATGAGTAAATTATTGAGCAGAATATCATTTGTTAATGCTACGAACATAATCAAAAAACCAATTAGAAATGCTTTACTTCCTTCAATTCCACTTCTCATTCCTTTGATGATAACAAAAAGAATATAGATACAAGATAGAACAGTGACCACTTGAAAGAAAATTAATTGGTGAGTATGGTATCTTGCGGGAAGAAGTATCGTGAAAAAAATTGTTATAAGACAATAAATACTAAGAATATAAAAATAGGTTCTTTGAAAAATTGATTGAAATAGTTTATATATATAGAATGCAAAAACTGCAACTGGAACATAAAAACTACAATAGTTTAATTTTAATAAAATCTCCCAGTTGATATCAGGAAAAATAGTCATTATATACTTTTCACCCGTAACTAAAATTCTTGTGGAGATTGCAATACAAGCAATTCCAAAGTATAAACTTTCAATATTTCTTCTTAGAATAAAATACAAAACTACATGATATACACCCATAAATAGTATGGAGCCATAGAGAAAAAAATCTCTATATAGAGTCATATCAAAATTTCTTCTAAATAACTCTTTTTCCCCAATAATCAAATTTTGACTAATTCCACCTTTGCGATGAAAGTAATTTGAAATTTGAAGTACTAGTTCAAGCTCTTCTGATCGAACTTCATAGTCTTTAAAAATTGGTTTCCATTCTGGTTTAGACTCTTGCTTTGATTTACCAATGATTCCATTCTTTGCTAAATATTCTCCATTGATATAAAGAACATAAGCAGTTTCCATATCAGGAATTTTAAAATATAATTCCTTAGGTGGATTTTTCAAAAGTATCTTCAGCCTATAAGTTGCAAAACCATCACTTCCAATTTCTTTAGAATTATGAATAAATTTATTCCAAATTGATGGAACCTTAGCTAATTGTTTTTGGTCAGGACCAGATTGTTTAGGATCTTGAAATTCGTGAAAATAAAATTCCCATTCTCCTTTAAGTTCTATGGTCTTTGAACTTAGATCGTAGTCTCGTAGATCTAAGACGCCATTTATAGCTTCTGGAGGTTTGGTAATCTTTGCACAAGAAAAAAGGAGTATAGATAAAAATCCCAAAACCAAACTTAATTTCCAAATTCTATTGAATATACTGGAATTGGTCATGAAAAATTTCGTCCAAACATTTTATGGTAATAAATCTTACTAAGAAAGGTTCTGGTCAAGGATTAATTTTAACTGCAATCTTATTTTAAGTCGCAATATTAGATTGACAGAGTAAAAATTTATTTAAGAATTTAGGAAAAATGAATCTATTTGAGGATAATAATGAAGTATATCTTTTTGGATAGAGATGGAGTTATAAATAAAAGAAACCTAGAAGGTTATATCCTTAGATGGGAAGATTTTGAATTTGAGGTGGGAGTAATTAGTTTTTTAAAAGAAATTAAAAGAAGAGGTTATTATCCAATAATTATCACAAATCAGCAATGTATTGGAAAAAAAATTTTAACAAAAGAAGCGTTAGACGAAATACATTCAAAGATGAATATTTATTTAAAAAAATATAATGCAGAATTCTTTGATATTTTCGTTTGTCCTCATTTAGAAAAAGATGAATGTGAATGCAGGAAACCCAAGCCCGGTTTACTTTTCCAAGCTAGAGACAAGCATCAAATTCAGCTGCAAAATACTTTTTTTATTGGGGATTCAATTACTGATATTCAAGCAGGAAATCACGCCAACTCAAAAACAATTCTATTAAATACTAATTATAATCAAAACTTCAGAGACCTAGTTAGAATAGATCTCATTTGTGATTCTTTGCTAGATATTTTAGACTTCTTAGACTAATACTATCACTAAACAATAGTAATATAATTCTCTTAATTCAGACTAGAACAAGTAACTAATTTTCCTCTTGAAGTTGTGAGTTTATCAAAGTAAGTAACTAGATTCTTTTGATCTTTTAAGATTAATGGTGGAGAATAAACATCTTTACATCTTGTAACAATTTTCGGTTTTCCATTCTCTCGATAAACTTCGTAGATTCCAAAACCACTTGCACCACCTACATGATATATAAAAAGTGCAAACTTTCCTTCATCAATTTTTTCAATTGAATTTTTCATCAATTGTTGAAACTGAGCAGTTGAAGTATATTCCCAATCAATAGCATTACTCAGATAAAAAACTAACGTTGAATTCTTATCAATTTTTAGTTCTCCATTATGGAGCTTAGATATTTGGAAATTAAAATTCTCTAAGTCAAAGGCCTTTTTTTGAAAAACTAAAATTGCCTTTTTACAAATTTCGACCTCCTCTTCTTTACAGAAAGTGCTGAGGTCTATTTTATCAAATTTTTCTACGGGCAAATCATACATATTTGCAGACCAACGAACCTCAATTTTAGGGAGGTTGTCCTTTATATCATCCTCATCGACAAGGTCTCTAGAGCGAAAGAGTTTGTGGATTTGTTGATGAGCTTCCATGATTCTCCAATTGATATCTAATGCGGTCACTTTCTTGCAATTTAAAATGGAATGCATTAGATAAGGTTGAATAAATCCCACACTGAAACATTCTTTTTCTAGATTTGGGTATAATTTTCCAAGAAGAATAAAATCCTTATCAGTGTTTAAATCATTCATTTGATAAAAATTCCAACAGCCTGCAATCAATCGATCCACTGTATAATTATACCATTTTTTTACGGCAAGTTTGAGTTTTAATTTCTTACTCAAGCGTTCAACAGCTTTTTTATCAAATGGTTTATAGCCATACAACATACCACAAACTGGATTCGCGAGATTTTGTTGTTCCTTTAATACATTCAAAATTTCTTCATCTTCATATTTTTCTTTTAGATGGGGAAAATATTCTTGGTGTTCTTTAGAAACTAACATTACTGTCTCAGGAAATTTCTCTCTTAAAACAACCTCACGAATTTTTTCTGCACAACCAAATATCACGAAAGAATTTATCAATAAAAGATTTCCTAGTATAAGTTTTATTCTTCTTTCCATTTTATCTCCTCAAAAACTCTTACAACTCCAGCTACCATACTAAAATGATCTAAAGATTTTCTGGAAACCTTATCTGAAGCTTTTTGAAATTTAGTAGCGACTCTCAAATCAAAACCAACGTTAACATAATGTGGTGGATAGGAAGTAGTGATTATATCTATAATGATATTTCCAAGTTCATTTTTATATCGAATCACACCATACTCGTCTTCAATACCCTTTAGACCCAAAGCACGAATCATTAGAACTTGACCAGGAAATGCATCTGGTTTATCAACCCTTGCGTTTGAGTAAAAAAATTTTTTACTATCTTTATCAACAACTTCTTTTAAAAATGCAAGAGTGTCCCACATTGGTTTTTCTCTATTGAAGTTACCCTCAATATCAAAGAATCCATCAATGTTTTTACTTCGTTCATTTGTAAGTTTCGTTTTTTCAAGATATTCCACTAAGAATTTTTCTGGATTTTCAAATCCTTCTTTGAAATTAGGAGCATAACCATTTTGATTTGTTCTATGAACAAATTCACTTCTTGGTACGCTCCCATTACTATAAGTGAATAGAATGAATTTTTGTTCTTTTGGAAAAAATTTATCGATTAACTCCCAGTTTCCACTTTGCTGAAGTGGAGGCCATTCTCTACCAATATAACCCATCCAAAGAGTTTTAGTATGGCATAATGCTTGAATTCTATCTTTTTTGATATCCTTATCTTTATCATTAAGGTACATGAATTCATCTAAGAAAAATAGCATTTTGTTTTTAGAGTGTTTTCTAATATATCCTAGGAAAGGTTGAGTTGAAATAGACTTATGAAAACCTGAAGTGTCTCCTCTAAACGCAAGAATCACTTTTTGTTTTTCTGTTGGTAGATCGTTTTCTTTATAATAGGAAACAAGGATTGGCCAATTTTTGATTTCAACTAGTCCATAGTCCATAAACTTGGGTCTTGTAGAATTAAAATAATCAAATTCTTTATGTTGAACATAAAATGGAATCGGAGTCGGAGCACCATACTCTATGCAATCATGAAATCTCTTTTGGTCTTCCAACTTAATAGGGACTGTGTTCTGATTAAATTTAGATTTAAAATCAGAATTATTTTGGATTGCAATCGAGTTAGTTTGCTCTTTATTGGTATTGCAGTTTAAAACTAAAACAAAAATCAAAAATCTTAAAAACATTGTGAATAGATAAATGGAAAATGTTGATTTTTTTACCACTAAAATTTTTACAAAAAAATAAAACTAATCCGTAAATCAAGAAATTATTCTTACAAGAGTCGTAATCAAGGTATTGGTAGAAAAGAAATTTCCCTCGTTGAAATCATGTTTTGAGGTAAAGAAATAGCCTTTACAAAACACTAGCCCCATGTTTAAACTTTACTTGTGCTGCAATTTAAACATAAATTGATAAATCAAAGAATGGATTTACTGAGAAAACTCGTAGTTCTTGGACTCTTTGTCCTAACATTTAGTCAACTTTCCTCAAATGAATGTGTGAGTGGGAAATGTGTGAATGGTAGAGGAACAATGTTCTTTACTAACGGTGATAAATATACCGGTGGATTTCTAAACGGGAAATTTCATGGTAGAGGTCTTCTAACTTTTGGAGAAGTGAGAAAAGAAGAGGTCGAAGGAAATAAACGTTATGCATATGCAACTAAGTATAGTGGCGAGTTTAATGACGGGCTTTTCTCTGGAATAGGAAATCTTTTTTTTGAAAATGGAAATGAATACCAAGGTGAATTCAAGGAAGGCAAGTTTCATGGAAAAGGAACTTATACCTTTTCTGACGGCGGGAAATATATTGGAGAATTCAAAGATGATGAAAAAAATGGTAGAGGGGTTTTTTATTATTCCAATGGTGAGAAGTATGATGGTGAGTTTTATAAAGATGAACTAGTTGGAAAGGGAGTATTCTATTATGCGAATAACGATAAGTATAATGGAGAGTTTTATTATGGTAGAAAAAATGGATCGGGAACATACTACTATGCTGATGGAAGAGTTTATTCGGGTGGGTTTAAGTTAGATAAAAAAGAAGGAAATGGAATCTATAATCTTCCCAATGGAACAAGATATGAAGGAAGTTTTAAAAACGATGCTTATGATGGTTTTGGTAAGATGGAATATTCCAATGGCACTAAATATATTGGTCAATTCAAAGAAAATAAATATTCTGGAGAAGGCACTTTAGATTTTAACTCAGGTTCATCTTATAAAGGAAGTTTTAGAGATAATAAGTTTGAAGGTAAGGGAACATATAAATTTTCTACTGGAAAAAAATATGTTGGAGACTTCAAAGATGGTAAGTTCGACGGGCAAGGAGTATATACTTATGCGAATGGTGACAATTATATTGGAGGATTCAAAAACGGAAAGTTTGAAGGTAGAGGTGTAGTTACACTCATCAAAGGTGGAAAGTTTGACGTTGAGTTTAAAGATGGTAAATTCAATGGTCAGGGAACTGTGACTTATCCAAACGGGGATAAATATGTTGGTGAGTTTAAAGATGGAAAGAGAAATGGAACAGGGGTTTTAAAATTCAAAGAAGGTGGAGAATACTCGGGTGAGTTCAAAGATGATAAGTCACATGGCAAAGGAACATTCATCTTTGCTGATGGAGTCACTTATACCGGTGAATTTGAAAACGATAAATTTAATGGTCAAGGTATTATGTACAATGCTGATGGTTCAGTGATTTATTCTGGTCAATGGATTAAAGGAGATCCTGCAACTGATAAACGTGGCATTGAAAAAGGTAAAGACGATGATGATTAGTTTTTTATCAATAAAAAATTTACAATTTACGATTGGACTTAGTTTTATAATTTTTATCAATAATATCTTTGCGATAGGAACCTGCGTTAGTGGAGATTGTGACTCTGGTTCAGGGGTTATGAACTTTGCAAATGGAGACAAATATGTTGGGATGTTTGTGAAGACAAAAAAAATTGGATATGGTGTATATACATTTAATAACGGCGAACGATATGAAGGGAACTTTGAAGATGATTACCCAAATGGAACGGGAGTAGCATATCTAAATAATGGAAATATATATCGAGGTGAATTTAAACAAAACTTTCCTGATGGTGAGGGCACAATGGTATATGCGAATGGTGCAATCTATACGGGAAGTTGGAAGCGGGGTATGAGAGAAGGATATGGAACTATGGTGTTTTCGAATGGAAGCACATATACTGGTGAATGGAAGAATAATAAACGTGCTGGACAAGGAACTCTAACCCAAGGAATGGAGATACCTTTTCAAAAACCTCAAAACCCAAAATCAACTAACGTTACTCAGATTCCTAAAGAAACAAAATTTTGGCAGGGAATTATTCAATAAATAATTTATTGGTAATTGTACTAGATCTGTAGTATATTTTGTACATAGACGATTTTTGTTTACAAAAAATTTCTGTTAAAAATAATAACACCTAAAAAATCTATTAGGAACATTGTCGAGCGACAATGAAGTAAAACCAAGAGTGTGAGCCTCTTTTTATCTTTTACTCATCAAATTCAATCGTTTTTTTAATAACATGATTAACAATTTCTTTTCGAAGCATAGATTCCTCAGCTTTTATTTGTTGTTCTGGTTTATTTAGGTAGGGATTAAATTTTGCATGCAAAAAAAATGCTATCGTATATACACCATAAGTTATTATATTTTGATTGCCAATAAGATAAATACCCATAGAAATTGGAACAAAGGATGAAGGTATTTTACGATTAATGTAGGATTTTGAAATAAAGGTTATGGATTTATCATTTTCAGATTTTAGATTTCTAGTAATCAAAAACTTTATATTGTATCTTCTCCTACTTTCAGACAAAAAAACTTTTTCAAAGAAATTATCTGGTTTATCAATCCAATCAATGAATTCAGTTGACTCAGTGAAATTGATTATTTTAATCTTTACAGGAGAATTAAAATTAACTTTAGCTAATTCAACTTCAAGTAGTTTAAGTAAATCTTCAAATTCTTTTTTTTCCAGTTGAGATTCTTCATAATCTAAAGTTCGAACTTTTTTGATAGGCTCTCGTTTATTCTCTGAATCAATATAAACTACAGAATAATTTTTGCCTTCGATTTTTAAATCTCTATAGTTCGTAACAGTTTTACAATTGAATACAATCAAAAATGCAATACAAAAAAGTGCTAGTTTCATAACTTACCTTTATTAGTTTGACTACCAATATAATTGATTAAGTCTTATGACCTATAATTTCATTAATAAAATTCCCTTATTCAATTGGATAACATGAAATAGACTCCATATTAGGATAACACTAAGTTTTGTCTTTATGAATTCTCTATTTTCCTTATTATCAAGGTAAATTAGAAGAATTATAGAACGAAAAAACTAAAAATAGCAAATTTAAAGTGAATTCGTTACAAGGATTTTATCTTAGGAGTTCATCTCAAGGCGTTATTATTATTTCTATATTCTTTTCTTGGATCGAACTCACGTTAAGATAACTCTATTTTTTAAGGATGTCGCCTAATTTGCCCAAATCTTTGGGTGAGATTTGAATTTTAGTAGCTTTTTTATTTTCCTCTAAAATCTCTTGATGAATCTCAGAACGATGAACTGTGATATTTTTAGGAGCTTTGATTCCTAGTTTGATCTGATCCCCTTTGATATCAATAATAGTGAGTTCAATATCATTGCCAATCATTATGGACTCATTGAGTCTTCTTGTGAGCACAAGCATCAGACTTTCTCCGGCTCACGAGTTAGGATTAATTTTCGAAGTGGATGATTTTCATTTCTAGAAA
>JANRLP010000065.1:0-33060 GCA_033762425.1 Leptospiraceae bacterium | reverse complement strand
CAGTTCATTCGTTAAAGGGAAATGCTAGAGCGTTGAATTTAGAATCCATTGGAGAGAGAGCACATAAACTAGAAGATGAATTGGACAAATTAAGATCTAATGTATCAGAGATTCAGAAAGAATTTATTGAAAGAACCTTGAAAGCGTTGGAAGAGTTTCATATTGAGATTAAGGATGGAAGTAGTATTTTTGAGAAGATTCTAGGCATGAAGAGTGCATTAGGCGGTAAGCAGAAAGATGTAGATAGTCCTGCAAAAGAATTAGAAGATTTTTTGAGAAGCCTTTTGAATAAGGAATCTAAAGAATTAGGCAAGCAAATAGACTTTCATTTTTTCCAAGAAGGCGACGAGGTATCCGGTGAATTATTGGGTAAACTAAAGAACCCACTGATTCAGATCCTAAAGAATTCTCTAGATCATGGAATAGAGTCAAGTGAGAATAGAGTGAAGTTAGGTAAAAAAGCACAAGGCAAGATCAGTGTAAGACTTCAATCCTCAGGAGGTAAGTTGATCATAGATTGTGAGGATGATGGAGGTGGACTGAACCTAGAGAGGATCAAGAAGAAGGCGATAGAAGTTGGAGTATTGAAAGAAGAGAATGTATCTAAGATGTCTAGAGAGGAGATATACCAACTGATCTTTAGAGCAGGGTTTAGCACAGCAGATAAGGTGACAGGGTTATCGGGTCGTGGTGTAGGCATGGACATAGTGAAGGATGACATCGAGAAACTTGGTGGTAAGATTCGCATCCAAACCCATGAAGGCAAGTTTACTAAGTTTAGTATTGAGATACGAAAGTGATTGAATTTCGAATAACACGTGAAACGATGAGATTAAACTCTCATCGTTAAAGAAAAACCCAATTAGCATCTATTTTTATTGCCCAGCACCTTTTCAATTGAAAAGGTGCTGCGGTGCATTTGAAATAAAAAAAGTGCTGTAATTATGGCCCTGATACACAACGGACATAAAAATTACTAGTTTTCAAAACATTGCCTGCAATTGATGATAGAAAGGTCACTGTCCAAGCTGAGTTTGGGAAGTTAATAAAAGTTGTAGAACTCCAATGTGTGTTACTAACAGTATTGGGAAACACTGAAGTATTAAGTGTAGGTGAAGTTGAAATTGATTTGTCTGTAAGAGAATTTAGCTCAGGGATAGATGGTAGTCTCCAAGTTCTTCCATCTAAATTTAAACTATTACAATATGATAAAGCAGATGACCAATTCATGGAAGTAGATGTCCCTGTGCTACAATTTATACCTGATAGTCCAGCACTACATTTTTGCCAGATTAAGCCTGACTTTTTATCAGTAACTGTCCCATTTACATTATCAGTATAAGCTTTTTGAGAAGAATGTGTTTGTTGTGAGATACAACGAATATTATAACTACCTGATTGAGGAAATGAAGTTATTGATCCATCATTAAAAGTAACAGACCATGAATTAGTTGGAGCTGGTAGATAAATATTTGAACTTGGGTAAGCGTTTGCTAAAGTATTTGGGAATGCAATAGAATTGATTGTTGGAGATGTTGCTCCATAACTTGGTAAAGTTTCTAGTTCACTAGAGTTAGGAAGTTTCCAAGTTTTCCCTGCAAGGCTTAAAGTATTACAGTAGTTAACAGAATCAGTAAAATTAAGAGTTGTTGCTGTCCCAGAACAAGTTGAATCATTGTTTTGTCCTCTAGAACACCTCTGCCAAAGAAGACCAGTAGCATTATCGCTTATCGTTCCATCCCCATTATCTGTATAGCTTCTGGCAACGCCATTTTGAGTCGCACCATCTTGTCCAGTTCCTGAACAGGAAATGGAAGTTCCAGCTGAATTCCAACAAGCAGTTTGACTACTTGCTAATGGCGAATAAGAATAAGAATAGGATTGAATACTTCCCGAAAGAGTTCCATTTATAAAAGTTCCACACTTGATGGTAGCACCTGCAAGTGACCAAATATGTGTTGGTGTCCAAGTTGAAGTTGAACTTGTTGGATCATTTCCATCTGTTGTACATTTTACTTCACCTCCCGAAACATTAGGCGTGAAGTTGATTGTCTGAGGAGTTGAATAGTGTCCTGAGGGAGAGCTTGGAGTTATTGTAGATCCAACAGTTGAACTTCCAGATCCACTACTTCCTGTCACACCAATAACTATTGTCCAACTTACAGTAGAGCCATCAGGTCTTGTTTGAGTGATTGTATAGTTTGTTTGTGGGCTAGTAGAAGTTGGTGTTCCCGAAATTACACCAGTGCTTGGGTTTATGGAAAGTCCAGAGGGTAGTGCTGGACTTACAGTATAGGTTGCACCAGAAACATGTTGTGAAGGTGTGAGTGTTATTTGCTGTCCTACAGTGATAGTAAAGTTGGACTGGTCGGGGTAACTTGCATTCAATTGACTTTGAATTGTCGAAGCGTTAGTTGTTCCACCTAAAAGAGCTAAAGGCAAAAGATTCGATTTCTTCTTTTGTGAACATTGGATTAAGGTGAACAGTAGAACTGTTAAGTAAATAAATTGTTTCATAAGCATATCCTTTTTTGATCTGTAGTTTCCAATTCTCAACTTCATACAATTAATAATGTTTAAGTTACACTAATGAAATTAATTATCATGAAGAGCTAATTTGAAATCTAACAATTAACATTTTAAAGTAGATTTGGGATTATTGAAATAATTTTTTTATTAGAGCAAAAACAGCACTGGAATGAATCTTAATATTTGAGAATGAGTGATACATATAATGGAACGAAAAAATTAATTGAAATTTTTTTAAAAAAAATTTATGAAAATAACTTTTTGACTGTTTAACTATAGGTAAAATATTACTTTCATTAATAATATTCTTAACAAAATCAAGATTGACAGAAAGCAATAAGCAACACTCGCATAAACTAAAACAAAACTCATTCTTTCTTAATAAAAATTAAATCCAACTTTCTATGATTATTTCATTACTTCATTCAAATTACATTAGAAATCTGGCTATTAATTATTTCTTGATTGTATCATTTTAGTTTAAAATAATACTATATTTTTTCATCAGTGAAGTTATTAATAACTCTAGGAGTCATGTATGAAAATAAATATTCAATTGAGGATTCAATTTTGAATTGGGATAATCTTTTCGCTCTAATATTTTTTGGGTTACCCATCTTATTAGTTCTCTATGGGATGTTTGATTGGATTTCTGATTTGAGATTTCTTTTTTCCTTGTCCAAAAGAATTTCTCATGAAAAAGATTTGCGAGAGACAGGAGTCAAAGCTACAGCTATTGTTAAGAGTATTCTGCAAACAGGAACCTTTGTAAATGAAAATCCAGAAGTTGATTTGGTTCTAGATAGCAGTTATTCAGGCAGTGAAATAAATATCAGAACGATTGTTACTCTTGTGATGATTCCTAGATTGCAACCCGAATGCCAAATAGAGATACTTGTCAACCCTGAAAATCCATCAGAAGCTGTATTAGATACTAATTAATATTCTATAGAAAACTAATTATTATCAAAATTTTTTTTACAATTGAAATAGTGATTATACCTCTAACGATTTTAGGAAATGTTCAATTGTTAAACTGAGATTCTTTTTTACTTGGATTTTTTTTTCTTCTTTAGTTTCTGCTAAAACAAAGATTGCTTGGTTAATCATACTAATTATTATTTGAGCAGTTTCAACAGGAGGTATTTTTTTTAATATTTTTGCTTTTGTGGATTTTTCTAAAAGTTCAACGAGAGGTTTTTCAAAGTATATACTATCTATTTCATTAACTTCTACTATATCTAAAACACTATAACAATCTCTAATCCATATTCTTACAAATTCAGCTTCATTAGATAATTCTAATACTTCCTTCCAGTTTCTTTTTAAGCTATTCCATGATTTAAATTCAATCTTATCAATGATTTCTTGGTTAATATCTTTGCAAACTTCCTTGAATATATCTTTTTTATTCGTAAAATGATGATACAAAGCACCTCTACTTAAGTTCAATTCTTCTAGTATTTCTTCCGTAGAAGTTTGAGAATAACCTTTGGTACCAAATAGTTTTCTGGCAATTCTTAATATTTCTTGTTTGGTGTGCTCACCTTTCTCTGCTTTTGTTAAAACTTTTTTATCTTTCATAGGATAGGAATCTTCCCTTACATAGAATAAGATTTAATACAATTAATTTTTGTAAATTAATAAAAATTAATTGCTTGATTTTTACATACAGACTGTTTGTATGTAAAAAAAATTAATTTGGGGTTTGAAATGCTAAAGGGTGTTGTGTCGGAAAGAGAGAATTTTTTAGACTTTTTAAGAGGTTTTTCATTGCTAGGAATCCTAACAGTTAATTTGCCAATACTTGCAGGAATTCACTATCATAGTTTGCCCTTGCCATTTGAATCTGAACTTGGAAAAGCTATAATTGCATTCTTCTTCACAGGAAAGTTTTTTATCCTATTTTCCTTTGTGTTTGGTTATGGTTTTTCCATCTTATTGAGTAGTCTTGAAAATAAAAACCTTGATGCAAAAAAGATATTCTATAAACGAATTTTAGGCTTAGGAGTACTTGGACTCATTCATGGAGTCTTCTTTTTTGAAGGAGATATTTTATTCACTTATAGCTTACTCGGTTTTTTCTTATTTAAATTTAAAGATTCTTCTGAAGAAAGGATATTTAAATTTATAATAATTTTTTGGATATTATCAGTCATTTTCTATGGCTTATGTGGTTATGGACAATTTTATAAAACTTCCCAAGTAGCTCAAGATCCAAACTTAAAAAAAATCACGGAAGAAATCATTGCTGGTAAACTAAACGGCTTTTGGACTGGAGCATTTCAAAGAGCACAAGAACTCATTGTAGCATTTACTTTTGTAGTTATACCATTTAACATGCCTTCTGCATTTATGATGTTTCTATTTGGAATTTATAGTGGCAAAAAAAAGTTGCTTAGCGACCCCGAAAAAATTTGGAATTATGCAAAAGGAAAAAAAAGATACATATTCATTGTTGCTTTATTCTCAAATCTAGGTTATACATTTTCGAATTATTCCCATTCAGGTATAGTTTCCTTTTTATTAGGAGCACTACTATCGTTGGGCGGAATTAGTCTAAGTCTAATCTATGTATTACTTCTTATAAGAATCATTTTTATGAATAGAAGTGAAAACCTTTTCGTAAGACTAATCTCTTCAGCAGGGAAAATGTCACTCAGTAATTATATACTACAGTCAGTACTTGCAGGTTTCATATTTTATGGATGGGGATTCGGTTATTATACTAAACTTGAAGTTGATAAATTATTTTTAGTTATAACATGCATCTACTCTTGTAATTTGATCTTCAGTCATTTTTGGTTGAAGTTATACGATATTGGACCATTAGAATTTGTGCTCAGAAAATGGATGTATTATGACATAGATAAATAGATAAAGGTTTTTGATTGAAAGATTTTTCTCATTTAATTTGCTTTCATAGAACAATACTACTATGAATTATTGTCTAAACTAAGCAGTTGAGAATGGAGGCTTATATGCAAAAAGTAAGAGAGGATCTTCGTTATCTTTTGGATGCACTCAAAGAAATTTTAATAGACTTAAAAGAACAAAGTCTTGCAGACCTGATTCCATTTCCTGGTGAAGCGGATAATCAATCTAATCGTGAAAAAAATTCTGAAAAGATCACCCAACTATTTTCCCTTTATTTTCAACTCCTAAACATGGTTGAAGAAAATTTTGCTTCGCAATATAGAAGAAGCACTGAAACCACAAAAGGGCTTGCAAGCCTGCGAGGTCTTTGGGCAGAAAAACTAGAAGATCTGAAATCTAATGGATTTAACGGAGAACAAATTGCAAAGGTTTTACCTGAAATTCATGTGGAACCTGTTCTCACAGCGCATCCAACTGAAGCAAAGCGTGCTACGATATTAGAACAACATAGAGAGCTTTATCTTCTATTAGTAAAAAAAGAAAATTCTATGTGGACTCCATTTGAACGGGAAGCAATTAGAGATGAGATAAAACTTATCCTGGAAAGACTTTGGAGAACAGGAGAAATTTATTTACAAAAACCTGACATTGCTTCGGAAAGAAGAAATATTCTACACTATCTAAAAAATGTTTTTCCAAAAGTACTTCATATGGTGGACCAAAGATTAAAGCAAGGATGGAAACATGCTGGGTTTGATCTAGAATTAATCAAAAAAAGTGAGAACTATCCAATCATAAGTTTGGGAAACTGGGTAGGTGGTGATAGAGATGGTCACCCTTTTGTTAGCTCAGAAGTAACTGAAGAAACCTTGCTAGAATTCAGAAACATTGCAATTGAATTACAAAAATCGAATCTGGAACATCTTGCTTCTCATTTGAGTATTTCTGAAACTCATTTTCAAGCTCCAAAGCAATTGACAGATAGAATTTCAGAACTAGCACAAGAAATTCCCGATTCAGATAAATGTATATCAAGAAATCCCGGTGAACCTTGGAGACAATTTAGTAATCTTATTTTTGAAAAAAT
The DNA here is from genome assembly GCA_033762425.1 of Leptospiraceae bacterium. GTDB lineage: Bacteria > Spirochaetota > Leptospiria > Leptospirales > Leptospiraceae > JANRLP01. The sequence continues at coordinate 26,567 of JANRLP010000065.1, read as the reverse complement.
TCCTGCGAGTACTTATGAGGAACACACTAAGAATCATTCAGTTTATAAAGATAAAGAAGAACTTTTAACTGATCTTCGAATTCTAAGAGACTCACTTCACAAAATTAATGCAGATAGAATTGCAGATACTGAAGTATTTAATATGGAAAGGCAAGTGAGTAATTTTGGTTTTCACTTGGCGGTAGTGGATATTCGACAAAACAGTAAGTTTCATGATACTGCAATTTCTCAATTACTTCAGGCAGCAAAAATATTTGATTATGATTTTGCTTCTTGGAATGAAGAAAAGAGAGTATATTTTTTAAATGAAGAATTGAAATCTCCAAGACCATTCACACTTCCTGGAATGAAATGTGGTTTGGAAGCGGATGCTGTAATCAACTGCTATAGAGTAATTGCAAGTTATATAGCAAGGTATGGTTATGATGGAATTGGAAGTTTCATTGTGAGTATGACTAGAAATCTATCTGATCTTCTCTTGGTATATTTATTTGCTAGAGAGGCAGGCTTAAGTTATTTTACAGATGAAGGTATGGTATGTCCAATAAAAGTAGTACCATTATTTGAGACTATTGATGATCTAGAACGTGCTCCCGAAATTTTGGATAGATTCGTAAATCATCCAGTGACTAGAAGAAGTCTTGCATTTACTGCTGCACGCAAAAAAGAAAAAATTCCAGTACAAGAAGTTATGCTTGGTTATAGCGATAGTAATAAAGATGGGGGAATCATTGCAAGCCAATGGAATCTTTATTGTGGGCAGAAAAAATTAGATAGGATAGGTAAAAGTAATAATCTTAGATTAAAATTCTTTCATGGACGTGGGGGAACAATCAGTAGAGGAGGAGGTAAAACTCATCGTTTCATGCAAGTACTACCTCATATGTCTTTTACGGGAAATATCCGACTTACAATTCAAGGAGAGACAATTGCTCATCAATTTGCAAATTTTAATAATGCTGCTTATAATTTAGAACTACTAGTAGCAAGTGCAACTGCTACTGCAACTAAGCATAGAAGTCTTCCAAAAAAAATACATCCATTTGAAGTGTATATGGAAGATTTTTCTAAAAAGAGTCAGGAGAAATATGCAGGGTTACTTTCTGAAAAATACTTCATGGATTTTTATGGACAGGCAACTCCAATTGATGCAATAGAAAATAGTCGTCATGGTTCTAGGCCCGCTAGAAGAACGGGAAAAAGAACACTCGCCGATCTTAGAGCAATTCCTTGGGTGTTTAGCTGGAACCAATCTAGGTTTTATCTACCGGGATGGTATGGATCAGGAACTGCATTAAAGTATTTGAAGACAGAGAAACCAGAAGCATTTGATCTAATTAAGAAAGAAATTTACGATTGGAATTTTCTTCGTTATGTTCTTATGAATGTTGAGACTAGTATTAGAAGTGCTGATGAAGTTGTAATGCGAAAGTATGCAAAACTTGTGGAATCAAATTCAATTCGAGAAACTTTTATGAATAATATTTTAGAAGAATTTGAACTCACAAAAGAAATGCTTATAGAAATTTTTGGTACTACTTTTGATGAAAGAAGACCAAGGATGAAAGAAACTTTGGAACTACGAGAAAAAGGTTTAAACATCCTTCACGATCTTCAGTTGGAACAACTTGTGAAATGGAGAGAAGCAGTTCATGCAGAAGATAAGGTAAAGAGTGAGGAACTATTGATTCCACTTTTGCTAACAATTAATGCAATTGCTGGAGGTCTTAGAACCACAGGTTGATATGTATTCATATTTCGCCTAACGTTTGTAAAAAATTTTATTTGTTGAGTTTAAGAAATGTTGAGCACATTAGTAATTTCTTGGGCGTCTTTTCCCGCTCTCAGCTTCGGTAAATAAATTGCTTCATCGCAATTTATTTACCACGCTTCGATCGGGGACGCGTGGGCTTTGTTGTTTACATAGCATGGATTTATGTGTTTTTGCTCTGTTCGTGTAATTTTTCTCTTCTATTGCTGACTTTTCTTTGGTTGCTTTAGTTGGGGAGCTTTACACTAGTTGGGAGGGCTTTTCCGTGGTTGGTGCTTCGTAATAACTATTAACGATTCAATAATTTATTTTGTAATAACTGTTTTTATGAAATTTATTTACTAAGTAATAACTAAATCCAAATTTTCTTGTAATAATTGTTTGTTTGGCGAACAGACAAAAAAGTCTTTACGCCTAAAAACCATTTTCTCTACAAGCGCGAAAACGTTGAAGCAAATTCGATCAGATAAGACACTACTAAAACAAGATGGCTGAACTATTACAGGACAATTCATACAAAATAGAGGGAGAAGGAACACTTGTCTTTACGCTGAACATGGGAACTAACGCACGCAGACTATTCCAAAGAAAGCTCATCCGATGTAAGACGCATGCTAAGGCAATGCAGGAACTATTAGATAGATATGAAACTGCTAGCTGGTCGGGAATGATTTTGAAGCCCAATGCAAATATGAAGACCAAGTATCAGGTCAAGGCAACAGAGTCTGAGGTAGAGGAAGAGAACTACAAAATCCAAACGATTAGAGTCTTTTCGCGAGACTATTTGAGGTTAAAGACCCTAGCAAATTTTTTGAGAATATCCATGTCCTTGTTATTTGCATTCATGCTATCGTTTGATGAGACTAATGCAATACAATTTTATAGAATGGTGAAAAGGTCATTAGCACTAGCCAAAAATTTTTCCTTTAGCACAAAGATTCGGTTCTTCAATGGACTAGATTTAGTTGAGTTTTTTGTGAAAACCCCACTTGGACGTGGTAGCTAACGCCTTGGAATGCGGCAGAGATAGAGGCGAAATGCCCAAAATTTCTGTAAGAAATTTTGTATCTGCAAGTCTCCCGCATGATTGCTATTGGCTTTCGATGGTCAAAAAATTTTGGTCACTGAGCGATGTGGTGAGCATGCCGAACCATGAAAATCCCTTAAGGGGTTTTAGTATCGAAGTGCGAAATTTTTTGACCGAAGCCTAAAGCCCGTCTGCCGCCCAAAATATTTTACTTTATTGAGCTAATTATTAGTTATTTCTATATTTTCTTCTTCAGTTTAACTCACGTTAATTAGATAAGAATTCTAATTATGTCCCAAAATTTTCTGTTAGAGGATTGAGGAAGCAATTTCCGATAAGAGTAATAATGAATCAAAACAATGAACTTAAAATAAAAATTTTTGCTGATGGAGCAAATAAATCAGAAATGTTAGAATTTGCAAAGAATCCTTTCGTGAACGGTTTTACAACTAACCCTAGTTTAATGAAAAAAGCAGGCATAACTAATTATCTAGAATTTGCAAAAGACATACTTTCAGAAATCAAAACCAAACCAATTTCATTTGAAGTATTTGCTGATGAATTAAAAGAAATGGAAACTCAAGCATTAAAGATTTCTTCTTTAGGAGAAAATGTATTCGTAAAGATTCCCATCACAAACTCTAAAGGAATCTCAACAGCTCCGATTATTCATTCCCTTTCTTCCAAAAAAGTGAAACTAAATATAACAGCAGTTTTTACCATTGAGCAAACAAGGGACGCAGTTCTTGCAATCGAAGCAAACACTGAAGCTGTGATCTCAGTTTTTGCGGGTAGACTTGCAGATGTTGGAATTGACCCAAGCTCTTTTGTTTCTGGATCGGTCGCTTTAGCAACCTTAAAGAAAAATGTGGGAATTCTTTGGGCATCCACAAGAGAAGTATGGAATATATTTCAAGCACAAGCTCTTGGTTGTGAGGTAATCACTGCACCAAAAGATGTGCTTACTAAACTAAAATCTTTAGGTCGTGATCCCAAAGAGCTTTCTTTGGAGACTGTTCAAACATTCTATAAAGATGCATTGGATTCAGGTTTTAAATTAGACTAATTTTTATAGTATCGTGACTCAATAGTAAGGTGAGAGTTTTTAGAATTTTATGAAAATAATTATCCTCTGTCTCTTACTAGTCTGTATTCATTGTATTTCTCTTAATAAGGACTTACAAAAAAATCAAAGTCTATCTTCCTTAAAAAACATTCAACTAGTTGCAAGAGAAAACATCGAGGTCCATGATAGTGTAAATGGTGAGCAAATTTTTACTATTGAAGAAGGCGAAATATTCTTTAGAGAAGAAATTCCAGAAAATAAAGAATGGAGCAAAGTTTATTTTGAGAATAAGTTTGGTTATATTCTTAAATCTAAGAATACTTATCCAGTATTAAATTCCAGTCTAAACATAACTGAAAAAATATTTATAGCTTATAATAAAACTGGCACGCCACTTTGTAGTAAACTCCCAATTGATAATAAATGTAGTGATATTGTTAAGACTGTTCCATACTTAGAAAAACTCTATTTCGTAAAACCATACCAAATTAATGATGGCAAAGGAACATGGTTTAAAGTTGAATCTGATAGTTTTGTTGGATTTATTAATCGTAAAGAGATAATTCCTGAAAGTATTTTTCAAGCTGAAAAGGTTGATTCTTTTAAAAAGAAATTTCAAAAAATCTGTTCTAAGAAAGAACCTTATCTGAGTAAAGACACACATGTATGCTATTCAACTAAAATGTTCAATAATGGTGATGCAGGGGAAAGTTGGAAAGAAAGAGTCTATTTTATGATAGATGAAAATTCGATACAATTTAGGTACGGGAGAAAGTATCTTGAAACTTTTGGTCTCATCTTCAAAGTAGAATCAATAGAACAAAATAAATTTAAAGTTCACTATTTAGATTCCGATGATTTCAGTGAAAATACATTTCTAGTCGAAATCAATTTTAAGAAAAAAACAATCTATGCTCCCATGCCCGAAACCTTGATGCAAGGAACTTATAGAGAAGAATCTACTGAATTAGTTGAATTTAAAAATGGACTTAAAGAATTTCGATAAAAACTAGATTACAACATTTTTTATTCGAGCCTTATCAACGCTTCACTATTAGAAAAGAGAGTATTTTTTTCTGCAATCTTTCAAAATTTGTCGGGGTGAATTGTTATTCTATAATGATGAAAGACAATGAATTTAAAATCGGCAATGTAGGGAGAGTGATCATTAAGTTTGAAGAGTTAGACCAACCAAAAAAAACTTTTTTCCAAAGGAATATTGATACCATTTATTTTATCATAATATTGATATCAGTATTAGCTTTAATTGAAGTAGCAAATACCAAATTTTAAGTTAAGCAACAACCTAACAATCCTTGAAAAACGAAACCCGAAGGTTTAGAATCTTTGGTTTATCACTAAATTTAGGTTTTTCAAGCTAAGAATCTTGTAGGGCGAACTATACCTAAGTGTTTTTTTGCAAGACAATTTTTCTCTTGACTTTTTTTGTAATAACTATTACGATAGTAGAATACGACATAATTTAGGATTCCCCTTGAAAAAAATAGTTATTACTTTTGCGTTAGTGTTTATGTTGCAATCTTCAGGAATAGGGGAACTCATTGCACAGGACGCGGGAAGAATACCAATCCCAAATCTAAACTTCAATGTGAATGAAGCGAAAACGCCTAGACAGGCAAGTCTTTCGCTTATGATCCTATTTTTAGTAACGATCCTCTCTCTTGCCCCTGCCATCATCATGTCGATGACCTCATTCACTAAAATTGTAATTGTGATGGACTTTGTAAGAAGAGCACTCGCCATCCAAAACTTACCTCCCAACCAAATCATGATGGGACTTGCTCTGTTTATGACTTTTTTTGTGATGGCTCCTACCTTCAAGGTTATGAATGAAAAGGCTCTCACTCCTTACCTCGATGGGAAGATTGAGACTACAGAATTTTTTGAAAAAGCGATGGTGCCTATTCGGGAATTCATGATTCGCCAAATTGGAAAAGAAGGTACCAAGGATGTTGCACTTTTTTTAAAACTTGGGAAGATTGAAAAAGTAAATGGATATGAGGATGTGCCTTCCTATGTCCTTATTCCCGCCTTCATGCTTTCAGAATTAAAAAAAGCATTCATCATTGGAATCTATTTGTTTATTCCTTTTCTAATCATTGATATAGTTGTTGCTTCTACTCTACTTTCTATGGGACTCATGATGCTGCCACCTGTTATGATTAGCTTGCCATTCAAATTAATTCTATTTGTGCTTGTAGATGGATGGAATCTTTTAGTATTTGAATTAGTGAGGAGTTATAAATGACAGAACTAGATGTAGTCACCTTGATTCGTGAAGCACTCTATATCACCCTCAAAGTTTCTGCTCCCATCCTAATCACTGCTCTCATCGTTGGACTTGTTGTAGGAATTTTGCAGACAACTACTTCTATCCAAGAACCAACTATTGCATTTGTTCCTAAGTTAGTTGCGATCTTCATTGTCATCATAGTCTTTGCCTCTTGGATTGTTAAAGTCATGACTGATTATACTAGAAACATTTTTTTCATGATAGAAAAAATTTAATGAAGGATGATTTTAATGAGACCCTTTAAAATGAGAATTCTTTCTTTACTCTTATGAAATATTTTATTAATAATAAATTAACAATAACCAAAAAGAATATTGCTCATTTAAATTTACTTAAGCGGGGCATTTGTGGGAATCACAGGCACGAGCAGTGCCGAGATTGCGAGTTGCAACTGGAAGTTAAAGCAAACTCGCCTTTGCGAAGCAAAGAATTTAGCCCCAATAAAAGACCCTTTGAAGGGTCTTTGCGGTAGGTTAATCTATGCTGGAATCTTTCCTCTACAACTTTCAGACTTTCCTCATGATACTCGCAAGAATTATGGGACTCTTTTTTGTTGCTCCTGTTTTTTCTTCTGATTCCATAAGCACTCCCTACAGAATTTTTCTTTCCTTTTTAATAACACTGATTATCTTTCCTGTAACCTTTGGTTATATGATGAAGGTTCCAGAGAGTATGGGAGCATATTCTTTAATCATTCTTTCTGAAGTATTTATTGGAGTTCTCATTGGGTTTATACTAACAATTTTATTTGCTGCATTTCAAATGGCGGGAGAATATTTTTCAGTTCAGATTGGTTTTAGCTATAGTGAGACTCTAGATCCAGTTAGCCAAGCTTCCGTTCCAGTAATTAGCACTCTGAAAAATCTAATGGGCATTTTAATCTTTCTAGTAATTGGTGCACATAGACTAGTCATTGAAACTATCGCAATTTCTTTCCAAAGAATGAGTATCATCAATCTAAGTGCAGAAATTCAAAATGGAATTTTTAAAACATTCGAATATGCGATAGGCGCAATGTTTCTTGTAGCATTTAAGATTGCATTACCAGTACTAGGAGTTTTATTGCTTGTTGTTATTGCTGAGGCATTAATGGGAAAGGCTGCTCCCCAGATGAATATTTTACAGCTTAGCTTTCCTGTAAAAATTATGATTGGATTAGTAGTTCTAATTCTGATTATTCCACTGGTTGAACTACAAATGGTCAGAGGATTTGAAATTGGTTTAGATCAAGTGCAAAGACTAATGAAAGAGTGGCCAAGTCCATGATTGAAATTCTTGAAGTAGAATATCATATTGATCTCCAACTATTCGCTGCAGAAGACGAAGGTAGAACAGAAGAAGGTAGTGAACGAAGAAGAAGGGAAGAGTATGACAAGGGTAATATCCCCAAATCACAAGAACTTCCGGCTGCTTTAGTTCTATTAGCCTCTGTTATTACGGTATATTTATTAGGAAATTTTTTATTTACAAAAAGTTTTGAACTATTTAGGAAATACTTTCAGGGTATAGTTGGTTATAATAGATTTGCAAGTGAAGAAATGAGTAAATTATTTATTTCAGCAATTGCTGATACACTCACTCTTCTTTTTCCTGTTCTTGGGATTAGTCTGATTGTTGCAATTGCAGGGAACATTGTTCAAGTAGGATTTCAATTTAGTTCTGGGGCTACAGGTTTTAAATTTGAAAAGATTGTTCCTAATTTTTCTAGAGTCATTCCTTCTAAACAAACCCTATTCAATCTTTCAAAGTCTTTGGCTAAAATTGCTCTGATTGGTTGGGTGAGCTATGTAATCATTTCAATGGATTTTTATTCAGTTTTGATTTCTGGTGAACTTGGAATCAAAGGTGCTTTCTCTCTGATTGCATTTAGTGGACTAAAGATATTCATTGTAGTGGGTATCATACTTTTTATCATCAGCATTTATGATTATTATTATCAAAAATCAGAATTTGAAGATTCTATTAAAATGACTCCATCAGAGGCTAGGCAAGAATTGAAAGAGGCTGAGGGTGATAAAACTTTTGTGAACCGTAGAAGGCAAATGATCCAAGACATGATTCGCAAAGGTATGTTACAAAAGGTTCCTAAAGCTGATGTTATCGTAGTGAATCCTACTCATTACTCAATCGCACTTCAATATGATCCCAGAATCCATAATGCTCCCGTAGTACTTGCAAAGGGTGAAGATGAGCTTGCATTAATCATAAGAAGACTTGCCAAAAAACACGAGATACCTATTGTAGAAGACAGAGTTCAGGCTAGACTACTTTATGAAGAAGTTGAAATAGATGCTGAAATTCCTGCAAAATTTTTTAGAGCAGTATCTTTAATTATTTCCCGTTTAGACAAATTTAGGAAAGTAGCTTAGGATGGCAGAAAGAAGTTCTTGGTATAGACAATCAGATGTGATTTTGGGGGCAGGTGTTATTGCAATTCTTGCAATGCTAATTGTTCCCCTTCCAGGACTAGTTTTGGATTTGCTCATCGTAGTTAGTATGGCTATTGGTTTACTCATACTACTGACCTCTCTTTCAGTGAAAGAACCATCTGATTTTTCGATATTTCCAACAATTCTACTCATAACAACACTCTATCGACTTGCATTGAATGTTTCTACAACCAGACAGATACTATCCCAAGGAACTAGCTTTAATAGTCATATCATTGAAGCATTTGGAACCTTTGTTGTGGGAACTGGTTCGGGACTTGGAAAGTATTTAGTTGGTTTTATTATCTTCCTTATTCTTGTAATTGTTCAAATCATTGTAATCACCAAAGGTGCCACTAGAATTGCTGAGGTTGCAGCTAGGTTCACATTGGATGGTCTTCCTGGAAAACAAAACTCAGTTGATATCGAGGTATCTAGTGGCTTAATTACAGAAGAAGAAGCTAGAAAGCGTAAAGAAAAGATTAAACGAGAAGTTGATTTCTATGGTGCAATGGATGGAGCTAGTAAATTCGTTCAAGGAGATGTTCGGGCGGGACTCATCATCACTGCGATCAATTTAATTGGTGGTGTAATCATTGGTATGGCAATCAGAGGTGAAAGTTTTGTTTCTGCTATTGAGACTTATGGAAAACTAACCATTGGGGATGGTCTTGTCTCACAGATTCCTGGACTACTTTCTTCCACTGCAGCAGGTTTAATTGTAACTAGAGCTAGTTCCAACCAAGAGCTTTCACAAGAATTCAAATCACAACTCTTTGCGAATCCAAAAACTCTTTATATGGTTTCCGTTGCTTTACTCTTTTCCTCTATCATTCCAGGTTTGCCTTTTTGGGCTTTAGTATTCTTCGGACTAGGACTAGCATATATTGCTTATACGATTGAAAAAAGTGCCAAGGAAGTCACAGCTACTTTGGAAAGACAAGGTGAAGCAACTAAGACTGAGAAAAAACCTGACTACTATAAAGAAATTAGAACTGATCCTATTGAAGTAGAGTTAGGACTCAATCTAGTACCCTTAGTGGATGCAAGCCAAGGCGGAGTTCTCTTAGATCAGATTTCTAACCTCAGAAAAAGATTTGCAATTGATACAGGACTTGTAATTCCTGCGGTTCGAATTCTGGACAACTTAGAATTGGATCCCGATTCCTATGCGGTAAAAGTCCATGGAGTGGTTGTTGGCGAAAGTAAGATTCGTTCTCAAAAACTCATGGCTTTAGACAATGGTAAAAAAATTATTGAGCCAGTCTCTGGTGAAGAATTTATTGAGCCAACCTTTGGATATAAGGCTAGATGGATTGACCCTAGCGATAAACTAGAAGCTGAGAGCAAGGGTTATACAGTTGTTGACCCATCTACAGTGATAGTAACTCATCTGAAAGAACTTATTTCCAACCATGCAGCTTCTCTATTGGGTAGAGAAGAAGTGAAAAGCCTGCTAGAGCATGTAAAAGCAACACACCCAACTCTTGTACAAGAATTGGAAGAAAAGAAGATTGGTTATGGTTTAATCCAACAGGTTTTACAAAATCTTTTAAGGGAAGGGCTTGGAATCAAAAATCTCCCTGTTATTCTGGAAAGCATTGCAAATATGGAAGGACGATCTAGAGATCCGTTTTTACTTTCAGAAAATGTTCGTCAAATGATAGCAAGGCAAATCATAACCGATTATCTAAGTCCAGATGGAAAACTTCATGTTATCACTTTGGATCCAAAAGTAACTGAAAGACTTGCTAAAGGTGTTGTAATGGATCCGATTGAAGGTGGTTATATTTCTGTTCCTCCAGAATACTATAATAAGCTCATCGAATCTGTTGCTAGAGAGTATAACCGATTTCATAATGAAGGAAAATTTCCTATCTTTGTTACAAGTAGAGCTGTAAGACTCGCACTTGCTTATATGCTTGCTAAAGAATTACCACCCCGTAACTTTGCTGTAATCGCTATTGAGGAAATCCATTCCAGTGTAAAAACTTCTATGGATGGGGTTATCAACATTCAGTCAGAGCCAGCAAGAGCGGCTAGAGGTGCAGAATAATTATGGACTTTGTAAAAATTAGAGGCAAAGATATCCAAGACTGTTTCATGCAAATGAAAATGAAATACGGTGCTGAGGCACATGTATATGAGCAAAGAATAGTTACAGAAGGTGGTCTTTTCGGAACAGGTTTTCTAGCAAAAAAATTTGTAGAGATAGAGGTTGGTGTTCCTGAACAACAAAACTCTAAAGAAAAAGTCGAAAGAAAACTACAAGACCTAAAAGAATTACTTCGTCAAAAAACAGAAACTGAAAGTAATAATAAACGAAAAAGCCTAAACGAGATGAAGCCACTTCTTCTAAGAGATAAAGAAAAAAAAGAGGCAGTATTTGTTGATAAAGAAGAAATTCTAGAAGAGATTGACGAAGAAATTCTTCCTAAAAAAGAACTGGGCATGTCTGTTAAAGAAGAACTCATCAAGAAAGAAAATCTTTCTAAACCCAATTCAAAATCACAAGACCAAAATGGTTATGAGTCAGTTTATCTCAAACGTACCAAAGAGAAATTAATTCGTGAAGGAATGTCTCCCGATTATGTGGAAGATATCATCCAGAAGGTTGATAAACATCTTTCTTACATTGATAAAGCTAAGGCTTCAAGCGTACAAGAAAAATTAGCTGAGTTGGTGGAAGATAGAATCAGTGTGGATGCAGACCTTTTTTCTAGCACACCTCGCGGAAAGAGAAAGATTATTTTTTTGATTGGACCAACTGGAAGTGGAAAAACAACTACAATCGCAAAACTTGCTGCAAAGTATTTTTTGCATATGGGTAGAATGGTTTCCCTCTATACAACAGATAACTATAGAATCGCGGCTATTGAGCAACTAAAACGTTATGCTGACACAATGGATATTCCGTTTCAGGCAATCAAAGATACTAAAAAATTTAGAGAGAGCTTGAATCGTGACGGCTCTGAATTGATTTTGATAGATACTGCTGGTTATAACCATAAAAACCCAGATTTTTATGCTAAAATGGAAATGTTCCAAGAAGCTTTCTCTGAAAAGGACCAAGTAGAGAATATCCTTGTACTTTCTGCAACTGCTTCCTATTCCAATATGAAGTCAGTAATAGAGGCTTATGAAACTGTAGGCTACAAAAGAATCATTTTAACTAAAATAGATGAGGCAGACTACCTAAGTTCTATTTTAGAATTAGCCGATACACATAACAAAACGATGGCATACTTTAGTATTGGGCAGGAAGTTCCGTTCGATATTGTTCCAGCTACAAAGAAATTATTTTCTGAGCTGTGTGTTTATCCCGATAAAATCAAGGAGATAAAAGGGGAATCCTTTCTAGCAACACCATAATTATGAACAATTTAGACCAAGCATCAGGACTCAGAAAGCTTAAGGATGAAACCCAGTTCGGGAAGACCACCACTGGCATACCTAAGCTGCTAGACACTAGAATTCTAGCGATTAGTTCTGGTAAGGGTGGGGTTGGAAAAAGTACAATCACTGTTAACCTAGCTATTGCACTTGCCAAAGAAGGAAAGAAAGTTCTTGTACTGGATGGGGATCTTGGACTTGCAAACATCAATGTACTATTGGGTGTGATTCCTAAATATACTTTGTTCCATGTTGTGAAGGGTCATAAAAGACTTCAAGATATCATTTTACAAACTCCAGAAGGAATCGATATTGTTCCAGGTGCTAGTGGGTATGCTCAACTTGCAGATTTGGATGGAGTATCTCGAGAAAATCTAATCCAAAGTTTTTCAGAGCTTGAAAATTATGATATCATTCTTGTGGACACAGGAGCGGGAATTAGCTCTGTTGTAATCAGTCTTGTTTTAGCTGCTGATGAAGTTTTGGTAATTACAACTCCTGAACCAACCTCCATCACTGATTCTTATGGTCTAATCAAATCGATTACACAAAAGAATCGAAGTTTCAAAATTAATGTTCTAGTCAATAAAGCAAGAGATGAACAAGAAAGTCATAAAGTTGCTAAACGAGTCATTGAGATCAGTGAAAAATTTTTGAATGTTGTTCCTTTTGAAATCGGAGCAGTATATAAAGATGAAGAAGTAGAGAAGAGTATCATCGCACAAAAACCATTCTTTATATCTTCACCTAAGTCTAAAGCTACAGAGTGTATTATTAAACTAAGCCAGAAAATTTTGAGAGAAGAAATTGAGGATGAGCAACCAGTTAGTGATCAAAATAAGCTGAGCAATTATTTCCGAAAACTTTTTCAAAGCTCCGAAAATAAATCAAGGGTAGGTTAGGCTCTTGAAGTTAAAATTCTTAGTTGGGTTTTTCTTGTTTGGTTTCATACTGAGCATGCTTTGTGGTATTGTTGCTGGTAACAAAATTACATATATACTAATTGTTTCTTTAATCTCTGCAGCAAGTTTTGCAGCTTTTGGATTTGGAGTTTTTACCTTTCTAGAAAGAAAGGTTCCCGAGGTGATTGATTTCATGGAGGGAGTTGAAATGGGCTATGAGTCTGGTGGTGACTCTGAATTCTATTCAGAAAAATCAGGATACGATAGTTCCAATCAATTTACTACAGCAGAATCTTCTGGTGCAAGTTCCCTTGGCACATCTTCCTTTGCTTCAAGCACTGAATCAAAAAGACCACAGGTGAAAGCAGAGGCGGGATTTTTGGTTGTTGATAATATTACAATTAAAAATGAACCTAAACTCATGGCAGAGGCCGTAAGAACAATGTTTGCAAAAGACGAAATGGAAGGAACTTCTAAGTCTGTTCAAGATCAAATATCTAAGGGAAAATAATTTTCCTCAACTGCTATCATAGGATGATATTATGTCAGAAAAAAAGAAACTAGCTATCATTGGCTTAGGAAACATGGGTAAATCCATTTTCCATTTCATTCAACATGAGTTTAAAATTGTTGTATATGATCCATTTTATACTTTAGAGAAAGATAGAATTGATTTTGTTGGTTCTCTCAAAGAAGCAACTGAGTTTACTAATACAATTTTACTTTGTGTAAAGCCCGATCAAATTACTCCAACTCTAACTGAATGCGCCAGTAAGCCAATCAATGTGCTTTCAATAGCTGCTGGGATAACGATTGAAAAAATGCAACTAGTATCGCACAAAGAGACTAAGATAGTACGTCTTATGCCTAATCTTCCTCTTGTTATTGGTGAGGCAGCAATTGGATACTATGGAGATAAATCCTTACACACTCTTGTTGAAGAAATCTTTTCAAGAATGGGAAAATTAGTTCTTCTATCAAATGAAAAGTTAATGAATGCGGTCACTGGACTTTCTGGTTCTGGTCCTGCTTTTGTGTTTTCTTTCATTCAAGCTCTGGCAGAAGGTGGTGTCAAATCTGGACTTCCTTATAAGGACGCTCTAGAACTTGCAATCCAAACTGTAAAAGGTGCGTCTGAATTTTTAGAATCTGAGCTTTCGCATAACGCTAATACTCATCCGATGCAACTTAGAAATAAAGTAACATCTCCAGGTGGAACTACAATATTTGGTCTAGAACAATTAGAAAAAGGTAATTTTCACGCAAGCGTCATGAATGCTGTCTATACTGCAAACTTAAGAGCATTCGAACTAGGAAAATAAAAAATGTTTGTGCAGTTTTTCTACCTGCTGAAAGGAAAGAAAATTCCTGTTTCAACAACTGAACTATTAGACCTACTCAAAACAATTTCTGTGATCTCTGCAGAGCAAGGATATTTGAATCTAGAGAGACTTCATTCAGTGATGAGGTGTTGTCTGATTAAAGATGTTAAGTATTATGATGAGTTTGATTTACTATTCAGTGAGTATTTTGGAAAATTGGATTTAAAGAATATCAATAATTCTGAGTTGCTAGATTGGCTTACTAAAGCTAAAGAAAAGAATCTCTCAGAGGAACAAAAACAAAATGCAATGAATCTTGGGCTAGAGGAATTGATTGAAGAGTTAAAGAAGAGATTAGAAGAGCAGAAAGAAAGGCATGACGGTGGTAATTATTGGATTGGAACAGGTGGAACCTCTAGTTTTGGAAATTCAGGATTCAATCAAAATGGTGTTAAGATTGGTGGTGAAAAAGCAGGTGGGGGTGGTAAGACTGCTATTTGGAATTTGGGAGATAGAACATTTCAAGCATATCGACATGATGAAGCTATTCAGGTTAGGAATTTAAAGATTGCATTAAAAAAACTAAAAGAACTTAGAAAAGAGGGTCGCAAAGAGTTTTCAATAGATAAAACAATTCAAAAGACCACTGATAATGCAGGTGATTTAGAACTGGTTTTTTCCAGTTCTAGAAAGAATAAACTAAAACTTATGCTGCTTATGGATGTCGGTGGAAGTATGACTCCACATGCAGAAAGGGTTAGTAAACTTTTTTCAGCAGCACATCAGATGAATCATTTCAAAGAATTTCATTATTACTATTTTCATAATATTATTTATGATTGTGTTTATGAGGATGCAAGGTTTCAAAAAAGAATTCCTTTAGATAGATTGTTTAAAAAAATTTCTCCTGATACTAGATTAATTTTTGTAGGAGATGCTGCAATGAATCCATATGAACTTTTTGGGAATAGTGCAGCATTTGGTGGGTTTTATTCTAATTCAGGAAGCAGAAAGTCAATTTCAGGAATTGAGACATTAGAGCTACTCAAAGACTACTATCACCATTCGATATGGCTTAATCCTGACGATAGGCGATATTGGAATTCAACTACTTGTGAAGCAATTTGGGATAGAATTTCAATGTATTACTTGAGTGTTGATGGATTAAGTACTGGAATTAAAGAGTTAATAAATGGTTAGACTTTGTTTAGAAAAGCTAGTCTTCTTGCCATCTAAAGTCATTTCCACAGAATCTTTATTGCTAATACTCAGATTTCTAATAGCGAAGAGTCGCGGAGCGTCATTAGAAATCTAACTAGACAGGGATGCAATCAGCAACACTTCGGCTATGGCTCAGTGCATCGCTTGGGCTACCGCCCAAACCCTTTCACATTTAGTTACAATCTAATTCAACTTCTAGCCAATATTTTATTACTTCATTTTGAATTAGATTAGTCAAAAAGTTTTTTTGGGAGAATAGTTACAAAAAATTCTACTAATGCCCAAAAAACTATATCTTGGAAATCTAGGAACTCCCCGAAAAGTATATATGAGGGATCAAGGATGAACCCTCAAAAAAAAATTACTATCGAAAGATAGCGGCTTCACGGAGGAAACCGAATGATAATCAACCATAACCTTTCAGCAATTAACTCACACAGAGTTCTTAAGTTTAACAATGAAACAATGAGCAAAGACATGGAAAAACTGTCTTCCGGCATGAGAATCAATCGTGGCGGGGATGATGCTTCTGGTCTTGCAGTTTCTGAAAAAATGAGAGCTCAAGTGAATGGACTTCGTCGTGCAGAAGCTAACGCAGAGGATGGAATTTCTTTCATCCAAACTACTGAAGGCTACTTGCAAGAAACTCAGGACATAGTTCAAAGAATTCGTGTTCTAGCAGTTCAAGCAGCTAACGGTATCTACACTGACGAGGACAGACAACAAATCCAAGTAGAAGTTTCTCAATTGATTGATGAAATCGATAGAATTGCTTCTCAAGCAGAATTCAATAAAATGAAAATGCTTACAGGTGGATTTGGTCGTTTGAATCCAACTGCTTCTATGTGGTTCCATATTGGGGCAAATATGCACCAAAGAGAAAGAGTTTATATTGAAACAATGACTACAGCTGGTCTTGGACTAAGAAACCCAACTGTATTAACTTTCATTTCTCTTTCAACTATGGCTAAAGCAAATGCTGCAATTGGTCTTGCTGACGATGCTCTAAGAATCATCTCTAAACAAAGAGCTGACCTTGGTGCATATCAAAACAGACTTGAACATGCTATTCGTGGTCTAATGAACGGCTATGAAAACACTCAAGCAGCAGAATCTAGAATTAGAGATACTGATATGGCAGAACAAATGGTGAGTCTAACAAGATTCCAAGTCTTAACTCAGGCGGGAACTTCTATGCTAGCTCAAGCAAATGTTCGTCCACAACAAGTTCTTCAACTCTTGCGTTAATTAGTACAACTAACAACGTAAACTTAGCCTTCCTTTGGAAGGCTTTTTTTAAAAATTATTTATAATGTTTTTGAATAAATTTTACTCTTCAATAAGAAAAGTTCTTACTCATTCTTAAATTGTTTAAAAGACTGTCCTAATCAAAATATCAACCTTACTTGAAATAAAAAAGTATTTACAAAGTGCTTGAATATTTCATAATACTACTATTAAGCGAGGAAAAGAGAATGCACTCGTCACTAAACTTTAAAGTATTAAAAAAAATATCATAGAGTTACCTTCAGAATTGCAAAAGGAAGTTATTGACTTTGTAGATTTTTTGAAGTATAAAAATAAAAATATTGAAGAGGATAATTTGTTAGAAGATGAAAAAATGGAACTTCGCAAAAGAATCATTTCGTCCAAAAAAAATCCTAATAAATTATTAAGTAAAAAAGAAGCTATTAAAAAACTAGAGAAGTCTCTTGGAAGAAAAATACAAGTTAAATCCTGAAGCTGTCTCAGATATTCTAGAGTCAGTAATATATTATGAAGAAAGAAGTTGTAAAGTTGCAGACGAATTTATAAATGATGTATTTTCGAAAATAGAACAAATAAGCAAAAGACCAAAATCTCATTCGATATACTTTGAAGAATCAAGAAAAGCTAGCCTAAGCAAATTCCCATTCTTCACTAAGTCTATTCAACCTCAATTAATTTTGGTTTACTATATGCACCAAGATCAGATGAATAGATACACTCAATTCTACTTGGTCTAAGTCTGAATTTTCCCTTTAGCTCAGCTCTTAGTATATAACCGATTTCATAAACCCTATCTTTTTGTAAGTTAGGAAAGTAATAAACCATTCTATCATCTCTTCGTTCTAAATGAGTATACGCTCTAGAAATTTTTTGATAAGCGTCTTCCATCGAGACTTCAAAACCTGAGGGCAAATAATCTTCAAGAAAGATATACTCAAAATTTTCATTGGCTTTGAATTTGATTTTCACTAAAATTTCTTCACCTGTTTTTATCTTATTAGATTTTAAAGGTATAGGAACTAGAAACTCTCTGTTGTTAGAATCCTTAGTTCTACTAATTGCCAAAATTTCTCTTTCCAATTGAAAACCTTTATTCTGATTTTCCGTTGGATTTTCTAAAATACCTTTTATGCGAACTTGAAAAATGGAATCATTATTCTTTGTCTCTGCTTTAATGTCTAAATTTTTCTCTGTGCCAAAATTCCATTTAACTTTTTCAGTAACTGAATTCTTTTCAGATTTTAAGGAAATAAGTTTTTCATTTCCAATCTTAAATTGAACGTTAGTGGATTTTGCTGGATTGATTGGATTCAATTCAATATATTTACTTGCTGCCCTAGTTATATTAGCAATTGCTTTTGTAGAACTTTCTCCATCAATTCTATTTGCAATTGAATTAAAGATTTGATTAAGCTCTTTCGATTTTTCTTTAGACTCAAGAATAGATTCAAGTATATTGGAAAGAAGTTCGGTTCGATTGCCTTGCCATTCCCAAGAATGATTCATAGAATCAAAGTACAATCCTTGTTTGTCTTTCTTTGGATTTTTTAACAAGTTATTTAGAATATCTTTTTTTAGAACTGAATTATCCTGAATCGATGAAATCCTGAGTAGATTAGAATTTTCAAACGCTGATTTTTTATCTAAAGAAAGCAATATAGATTGAAACTTTTTATTATCCAATTGTTGAAACTTTGCTTGGACTAATAATAGATAAGATATAACATCGTTAGACTTCTTATCTTTACTAGAAAGAATTCTTGTAATAGCTTGCAAACCTTTTTGGACTGAATTCTTCAATCTATCATCTTGTTTATCCAAAGATGATTTTTCAATATATATCGAATGTAAACCAAGTAAAATGTATGCAGTAAGATATTCATTACCTACATCACCATACCAAAATCCCCATGTTCCGTCAGTGTTTTGGTGGTTATAAATTTTTTCCATATTGGATTTTAACTCTTCACTAGGAATCTCAGTTCCTTTCATTCTAGCTGAGTGAACCTTAGTCAGAATTTTACTCATGATTTGTTCTGTGCAATCATAAGGATAATTATCAATTTCTTTTTCTAAAGAAATAAATTTCTCTTTTAGATTGGAAAATAACGTTAGTTCCAATTGCTTAGGTGAAAATCCATTTAAATTTTCCCAATTCAAACTAATTTTTGAATTCTTGTCCATATCACCCGATTCTTGAATCTGAAATGGACTTCCTTTAGGAAGAGTTTTCAACTTATATTGAACTGAATCATTCAACTCTTTAGCTTTTGCAGAGAATTGAATTTTAACTTCTTCTTGATTTTTAGGAACATTAAAAGAATAAGTTTCTTTTGATTCAGCTCTTGCTGCAAGCCCAAAATTCTCATTTCCCTTTGCAGGAATTTTTTTATCCATAACCTTAAACTCTGACTGAATTTCAGTGATTCCATTTTGGGAATTATTGGTTACAATTCCTATAAATCCAATTGTATCTTCTTGGACTAAGAATCTGGGTTTTGCAATCCTAGCAATTAAGTCCTTGGAGGAAAAAATTTTAGATCTTTCTCTACCAAGTCTTCCTTCTTTATCATGACCTCTAAGCGTTAGTCGCCATTCAGTAAGATTATCAGGAAGAGTAAACTCGATCTCAGCATATCCCTTTTCATTTGTCCTTCCATTAGCAGTCCAAAAAGCTGTGTCCTTAAAGTCCTTTCGAACTGGAGCTTCCCCATCACCGTCCTTACCAACTCCCGCAAGCAGTGTTATTGGAAAAGAATGCAAAGTTCCGACTCTATTTGAAATTTCTGAATAGAAAAAGGAATGTATGTTAGGAGTATAATCTTCCATGATTCTAAAAATGGATTCATCTACACAGGCTAGCGAAAAATCAGAGCTAGTTGGTTTACCAAGTTTAGACATAGAGTAAATCTTTAGTTTAACAGTTTCTCTAGGAAGATATTTTTCTTTATCAGATTCAATCTTCCAATTCATTTCAGTATCTTTTTCAGGAATAGATAGCTTCTTACTTGAAGTATAGAGTGATCTTCCTCTTTGCATTGTAGCAGTGATAAAGACGTTAGGCGACATGAAGTCCTTAATCTGAATAGTTTCACCAATTAGATTTCCTGTCATATTCAAAACTCTTTTCTCATGAATATCAGATCCTTCAATCGTTAGTAAAACAGGAATATCCTTAAACTTACTTTTTAACAAAATTTGAATTGAATCTGGTTTTTCCAAAGTTGATTTATTGAGTGTTAGCTCAAGATTCGGAAGATCTGAATTGATTTGAATTCCAGATTCATAGTTCCAAAATATATATGAAGATTGAATCAAATTAGATTTACTATCACTAGACGAAACTACTACCTCAATTTCTCCAGCAATATTTAGTTCTGAATCTAAAGTTAGTGTAGCTTTACCATCTGAGCCAGTTCTAACCTTAGTACTATATATTGGTTTTGAATCTCTTACATAAGTTCTCTGCCATGGCTTCCAGATATATCTAAAAAATTTCACATCTAATTCAGAAGCAACAGGACTACTTGAGTAGTCGAAGGAATTAAAAACAAAAATTTTCTTCTTTTTAGTTTCAAAGAAAGATTCTAACGGATTTATTTCTATATAGAATTCACCTCTTCCGACCATGCTAGTAAATGACTCTTCAAGTGAAATATTAGCATTATCTACTATGCTCATTTCAAGAGTGATTTCTCTATCCATAGAATATTTACCTGAATCATACTTTAAAACAAGGATTCCATTATCATCTAAAAATTTAGAACCTTCTTGCTTTAAATTTTTATAATTTGAAGTGTAAGAATCTTCTTCATACCAATAAGACTTTCTAGTTTCATAATGTCTTGTTTCATAGAATCTATATTTAACTAACGCTTTTGGAATAGGTGCTCCAAAGAAATACTTGGCTTCAACCTTAAACTCTAGCGTATCTCCATTAATGTAAAAAGGTTTAGAAGGAGTTATTGAAATTTTGAATTCAGGCTTACGATATTCTTGAACATGAAAACTGCCACTTCCTAATTCCTTGAAATCTTCAGCTTTTTTAGGGTCTTTAGAAAATAGCGTTATGCGATATTCACCAAGTTCCAAATTCTCATCTATCTCTACCTGAGAATGAACCGTTCCAAAATCATCTAACTCTAGTTGACCTGAACTGATCGGAATTGTATCATAAGCTTTTGTTACTGAAAAGAAAACTTTTTCTTTTTGAATTGGTAGAAAAACTGATGCTCTTTTTTTTGCTATTGCTTTAAAATATACAATTTGGTTTTTTCTATAAACTGGTCTATCGGTATAAATAAAATATTTCTCATTCTCATTCGAAAAATTTCCTGATTCAGGAATACTAACAAATGCAAAATTCTTATTTTCTGTAATCACATAAGCAACTAATCTATCGTTTTCTTTAAACTTAGTATGAAATATCCCTGATTCATCAGTCTTGCCTTCTAGAAGTTTTAGATCCAGTGGTATATTCGATGAGAATTGATCTTGGTCTTTATCATCATCAATATTTTTTGGTTGTTCAGAATCAATCCTAGTTGTAGGAGGTTCGATGATTGCCTGAGGTTGTTTCGTTCTCAACAAATAAACTTTAGCATTGGGAATGAGTTTATTTGTAATTAGGTCAGTAGCATAGAGTAGTATCGACTCGGGAGAGCGTTTGGCAATTAGTCCAAGTGAGGTTACGGTAAAAAATTTGCTCGATACAAGTTTCTCTTGAAAACTCACTTCAATTATATACATTCCAATGGGAAGTGGTTCATTGATTTTGAGTTCATTATGTTTCCATTCGTATAACTCAAAATTGGGAACTACCTCATCCCATTCTTTGAACAAAGGAAGATTCTCTTTTTTGGGATCAATATTCTTAGGTTGAAATGGTGGTTTTAAAAACTTGTCTTCAGTTACTGAAAACAATTTAACATGGTATTTATCTACTCTAAGACTTTTTAGCTGAAATTGAACCTTATCTCCACTTGGAAAAGTATATTGATTTGTGAAAACTGAGATGGAGGGACTTTTAGCTGAAAGAAATTGTTTACCTAAGTCTAGCTCATCTCCCTCTTTGATTTCTAGTTTTAGAGCTTGTTTATCTTCAAAACCTCTATGAAAAAGAGTAAGTGTATATGTTTCAGGTTTTAAATCATTGATTTCAAAACTTCCATCAGCAAAGCTATAGGAATAATGATTATGTTTTCCCGATAAATTTACTTTGATATTCTTTAATGGATTCTCTGATTCTGAATTATCAATAAATATTTTACCAAATATCTTTGCAGGTCTTGTAAGTATCATTTCAAGTTTTTTTTGAGAGCCTGACTGAATCTTACTTAGAATCGCAGTTTCTTTGATATATTTTGGCGAATTAAATATAACTTGAAACTCACCCTCATTCAATTTAGTAAATTTATAATTCCCTTTTTTATCAGTAATTGCATTGAACACTTTATACTCAGCGTAATTATAATAACCATAAGGTGATAAAGTGACTTCAACTTCTGGTACGGGTTTTCCTTTTGTATCTAGAACTTGTCCATATACAACTACTTCCTTCGGAAGATAGTATGATAGATTGTTTGGATTAAAATTCTGTGAGTAATAACTAACATATCCATCTTTACTAATAGTAATTTCATAATCTATATCTGTTATAAAATCTGGAATAGTAAATTCTCCTGTTGCATCTGTTAGAACTTTATAGTATCCTACTCCTAAATTAGCATTTTTAATTTCGACTAACGCTTCTGCTAGTGGAATCTGTTTTTTTTCTTTCTTTTCTTGTTTCTGAAAAACCTTTCCCCTACCAACTTTTTTGAGAGAAGAATTCGTTTGAGAAAAAATTGAATCTGTGAATGTTAGAGCTAAGATTAAAATTAGAATTTTCATTTATCCTCCTTAGGGATAGTAAATGTAATTGCTTGAAACGTGAACACTTCTTTGGAAGAGTTTTCAGACATGATGGAACGAAAACTTTTGAGAGACCGAATTTCTCCAGGAACATAGACCTTGTTTAGTGATGAAAGATATATGCCTAAATTTTTAAAATCAATTTCTTTATCAATAGAAACTTTTTGAAGACCAAATGCCAGAGTAATTATAATTGCAGTTTGAGAAAATTCTTTTGGGGTAAGTTCTATATACCTTGGATCATCTTTTTTTGCACTTTGCATATACTCTTTTAGTAGAGTTAAGAATTCTGAACTATTATGATGAAATGCACCAAAACAACCTCTAATTTGATTGGACTTTTTTAATGTTACAAATAGTCCAAGTTTTCCTGAAAAAAAAGGATGAGAAATTTTTTGTTCACAAATATCTGAAGAAAGTAAGCAACGAGCATATTCTGAAAATTCTTTTTTGTTAGGAGACAGAAAAAATTTTCTCCACTCATTTTCCTCTGTCTCAACTGAAAATAGTGGAAGGTTCAATAATAATAAACAAATTATTGATAAGAAATTATTTTTTGACAGAAATAAAAATTTCATGGAAACCAAAATTATCATGCAAAGATTTTTTTAGAGAACTTTCTTCAAAATTAGAGTCAATAACCAGTGAAAGAAAAATAGCATGAGAGTTACTTGTAATTGACCAAGCTTTTAGCTCAGAGATAAAATGAATTCCTTTTTGAAGAAGAATATCTTCTTCCAATTTGTTGCGGTCAATGGAACTAGGAAAACCTTCCATAAGAACTTTTACAGAAGCTACAGCAAGTTTATAGGAAAACCGAAGAATCAAGATGCTAATTAAGAAACTGATGATTGAATCGATATAATTGTACTTTGTATAATAGATCAAAATCCCACCCAGAATAACTCCAATTGAAGTCACTAGATCGGAAATAATATGCAGATAAGCACTTTTTAGATTTAGATTATTATCTGAATAAGAATGTAAAACAAATGCGGAAATTGAATTTCCTACTAGTGCGATAAAACCAATTTTTATTATACTAATCGGATCCACTAGATTAGAATGATTCAGCCGATCAATTGATTCATAGAAGATAAAAATGGATGCAGTAAATAGAAGAATTGCGTTAGTAAGTGCTGCTAGAATTTCTGCTCTACCATAACCAAAATTCATTCCTCGATTAGATCTTTTTTTGGAATACAAGATTGCAATTATACTCACTAAAAAACTGCTTATATCAGAGGCAATATGACCTGCGTCGGATAGAAGAGATAGACTTCCACTTGTTGCACTTCCATAAATTTCTATAGCACAGATTACAACACCAATAATAAAAACTAAAATAAGACTTCGAAGGCTTCCTTTTAGTTGATGGTGGTGGTTATGTTCATGATTATGCATCAAATGTCCATACTATTACTCAACAATAGTAGTATCATTTCTTGATACCCCAAATTTTTAAGTCTTCACCAGCATCAAAAGGAGTGACTAAAGGGCTAGAGAGTTCTAGAGTTTTTATCAATTGATCTTCGATACTTTGTCTAAGTTTTTGTGTGATTTCAAGTACTGTAGCTTTTTTATCTTTACGATAGGCTTCATAGTTTTCTTTAAAACTAATTGGTTTAGCAAAACTAACGTTTGCTTTTCTTGGTCTATAGTGAGTTGCCCCAAGAACAATATTTTCAAAACGATAAATCCATTCCATAAACCTTTCTGGAGTCGGTCTAGAAATTAGATACTCTGGACGGATAACAATAAATGTATAAGCACGTTCAATGTCTTTTTTGATTTGCTCTAGATTCTTGGGTGTTTCTTTAGGAGCCTTGGGGCTAGGGAAACCAGCTTGCAGACTTTCTACTGCAGTGAATAGTTCACGAATTTTGGCAATTGCGTCTTCCCCTGTTTGAAACTGAATTCCTAGTCCTTCCCCAGCTTTATTTAGAACAGCATGTCTTACACGTCCAATTCTATAGTCCATAGGTTTTTCTGGTTCATAGTCTATTCCAAATTCTCTTTCCACATTTTCTAAAAGAATACGACCGATCATTAGAAAACGTCTAAGTAGATTTCGACTTCCTGGATTTGCACCTAACGTTCGTTCAATCTTAGTAATTGAAGATTCAATTTCTTGATGAATAGATTCTTTGGAACCAACTTGAAGATAACGTACAAAGGATGGAAGCATCAAAACATCTTCTTCCGGATTTTTTTTGCGCACATCTTCATATGCCCAAAAACCAATCTGAGAAGCACCAGGCTGGAATGGTAACAGATTATCATTTTCCAAACCATTCATTCCTTCAGGATAAATAACAAGTTTACCTTCCTTTTCAGCAAGAATGTTTCGAGCCATTTTTATAGACTCTCTATCAGCCCCCCCTGCTAGAACAGAAAATGCTCCCACTCTTTTAATAAGTTCACCAACCATGCCAAAGCCCCAATCAAAGACAGGACGAGAAGCCATATACTTAAATCTACTACCCATAACATTGGCTACAAAAAAAGCCACAGGTGGTTCTATTGTAGTAGGGTGATTGCTCATATAGAGGACTCTTTCTTTCTTTAGGGAACGGAGCAATGACTTATCCTCTTCGGTAATTTCAACAGATTCAATGTTTAGTGCAAGTTTAGCAATCGCAGGAAATGCAAAGTCTAGAAACCAGTTTAGTGGATATTCGATGGACGGTGGGATAAATGCATCTTTCATGGAAGTTTCCTAAGAATTGGTTCTCACAAATTCTTACCCCTAGAAGTTTTGGCAAGGATTAAAAATTCAATAGCTAAATGGCTAAAGACTCTTGATTTTCATGAATTATAGTGAAACAATAACCATTTTGCTAGTCAGTGACAAAAATAGATTACTCTAAAAATTTCATTTTCATAGAAAGCTATAACGATTTTTCTTAGTCAGATGTAGGGATAACTATCGGCTAGCGTTAGCATCTCGTCTTTCGATACTATATCTAGAGCAAATGAAGATTTTACCTAAACTAAGCAAGTGAGTTCTTATGAATTAAAGACGTAAACACTGGTTTATCACAAAGATAATTAAAAAAGGTGGGGCTTAGGAGGAAAATTTGTAATTTAGAACATTTTGCTATTCGGAAAAGTTCTACCCCGCAAAAAAAACAACTAAAAGGGAATTTGGCTGCCAAATACGTAACGTGATTCTTTAATAAAAAGCATTGACTTTTTTTCGTATTTCTTCGAAAATAAGGTATGGATACATCTTCTTTCAAAACAATAATGTTGAGAATTTCCTCCAAAGTGGAAAAACTCGAATCAGTGACGAATTCAATTTCTAGCGAAATGCAAAAAAAGAAATCAGATAGGGATGAATGGTATAACTGGCACAAACTTTGGAAAAAAGCTTGGTTTTCTAATTCTAAAGAATTAAGCCAAGAGGAGACTGAAAAACTAAAAGAAGAAACCTCAGCAACTACTCGCTATAAGGCAATAGATATCTAATGTTTCTCGCAATAATCCTTCAAGATTCTTATCTTTATATTCTCTGGTTATTATTATTTTTAGCAATAGCATTATTACTGTTTATTTTCTATAACCAACTCATTGTCCCTTATATGGAAATGAAAAAATCAGAAATTGATACTCCACCTGAACAGGGTGCTGAGTATTTTTTCATCACAAGTGAAACGGAAAGAACACCAACATTTGTGATTGGGAAGAATGTAGGAAATATTGTTACCAAATGCTCAAACATAGAAGAGGATCACCTTGTCTTTCAATTCAAAAAAGACCCTCTAAACGAAGAATATACAATTACAATCAAACGTCATGGTTCTGTTTTATTTAAACCACCTAGAATGGCTCACTATGCTGTTATGGCTGCTAGTGAAAAACTAGAGAGTCATGAAGTGATTGGGAAAAAAGCAGAGTTTAGAATTTCCAACAAGATGATCAAAGAAAGAATGAGTAG
>JANRLP010000064.1:0-3867 GCA_033762425.1 Leptospiraceae bacterium | reverse complement strand
TTGGTTGAACAATAAAAGAAGGAGTAAGACTTGCATTCAATAATTGCATTATCCCTATTGATTTTTCATTCTTCATCAATGGCAAAGAACTTAAATCACTAATTGTTTTTTTACCCATTTTGAATTTGAATTTAAGTATCTCAGGGAGAGGTGAAAGTTCAGTTGGTTTTTTGGGTAGATTGACCCCTAGTGATTGTAAAGCTTGTTTCAATAAATTCAATGAATCAATCATTTTATTTTGACTGACATACATTGAAGACTTTAATTCATATATTACAATCTTATCATTAATATCTTTTGCTTTCGATAGAATCAAATCAAATGTTGTTTCTGCATTTGCATAGTCTTTAGAAAGATATTCAGCCCTAGCCTTATTCGTATAAAGATTCAATGTTTGATCATAGTTAGTTTCCCAAGTCTTTTCAAGTAAACTTATCGCTACAGTAAAAAATTTAAGTGCAGCTTCATAAGCCGAAGATGATAGAGACTTTTTACCTGCTAGGAAATTTAATTTTTGTATCTGCTCCTTCTCATTTGAATCAATTACAAATATAAGACCTTGGTTTAGTTGATTTACAATTGTAAATATTAGGTCATCAACTTCCTCTTTTTTTGCTAATCTTAAGTATGTATTACCAGTTGTATAATGATTCTTTGCTTTTTCTTCTTCTGAAATAAGAGTATAGGTTGCTTCTCGAATCTTATCATGAACAAATCGAACAATATTTCCATTGATAACAAAAAAGCCTTCATTAGAAATATTCGTAATTTCAATGTTCAATTCTTCAGTTGGCATTGATGTTATTTGAGAAAATATATCTAATCTAAACCAATCACCAATACAAGCTGCAAGTTTTAAGATTTCAATTTGATTGTTTGGAAGCTCTTTTACTTTTTCTACTAGCAGATCAATCACATTGTCTGAAATTTTGATTAGATTGATTTTTGCTATTTCCCAATTCCATATATCGTTTTCAAAGAATATTAAACCCTTATCATATAGGTCTTTAAAAACATTATTTACAAAAAATGGGTTTCCTTTGGTTTTATTGTAAATAATTTCAGCAAGTGGTTTAGAATTTTCTGGTTTAGTACCGAGTGTATCTGAAATGAGTTGGTTTACATTACTCAAATTTAATGAATTTAAATTGATTTCTTGCATACTGAAATTTTCTTTTTTTAATCTTTCTATAAGAAGTAAAAAAGGGTCAGTGGGGAAGACTTCATTATCTCGAAACGATAACATTAAGAAAAGATAGTTCACTTCATTATCTGAAAAAATTGTATCTAAAAGTTGAATGCTTGCAGTGTCAGCCCATTGTAGGTCGTCTAGAAAAATTGTGATGGGATGTTCTTTTTTACAGAATGCTTTGATAAAATTTAGAAATACTAAATTGAATCTATTTTGAGCTTCAATGGGAGCGAGTTCTGGGACTTCAGGTTGTGATCCAATGATTGATTCCAATTCGGGAATAAACTCGATAATTATCTTTCCATTCACGCCTATTGCCTCTAGAATTTTTTCTTTCCAGACTTGGATAGAATGTTGTGGCTCTGATAAAATCTGTTGCACTAAACTTTGGAACGCTTGCGTGATTGCTCTATAGGGAATGGTGCGTTTGAAACTATCATACTTCCCCGTAGTAAAGTATCCAGCATATTCAGTTATTGGTTTTTGAACTTCATTGATTAGGATTGATTTTCCGATTCCAGAGCGACCTGAAATAAGCATTAGCTCTAGAGATCCATTTGCTGCTTTTTGGAATTTTTCAGTTATAAGCGAGATTTCATTTTCTCTACCATACAATTTTTCAGGGATGATAAATCTGCCAAGATAATCCTTCTCTGCTAAAACAAAACTTTCTGAATTGAGTAAATCTAAGTTTTCTTCTTCTAAATAGAGTTTACATTTTTCTAGATCGTGAAGAATTCCACGTATGCTTTGGTATCTTTCTTCAGGACTTTTATTTAATAGTTTCATTACGATTTCAGAAATTGCTTTAGGACAATTTGTCTTTTTATTAACAGGAGTTGGAATCTTTGCAATATGTGCATGTACTAGTTCCATAGGATCAGTATTTACAAAAGGTACTTCCCCTGTCAGCAGTTGGTAAAATGTCACTCCTAAGGAATAGAAATCAGTCCGATAGTCCACACTTCGATTCATTCTCCCTGTTTGCTCGGGAGAAATATAAGCTAAGGTTCCTTCCAAAGAACTATTGAGAGAGGTAACTGAGCTTTGTTTTGTAAGAAAGCTAGCATTTCCAAAGTCAATGATTCTAACTTCACCTTTTTCTGAATTCAGAATGATATTATGTGGTTTGATGTCTTTATGGACAAGATTCAGTTTATGAATTTCGCCTAACTCAGTTACAGTTTTAATAAACAAGGAAACAATTTCTACTAAAGGACTTTTCTGAATCTTGTCCAACTCCAGATTCAGTGATTCACCGCCAATATCTTCCATTATAATTGCAAGACTATTTTTATATTTTTCTGAAGTTACAAACCTAATTAAACCTTTAGAATGCAGTTTTTCCATAATATCAAACTCATATCTAAAAGCTTTTAGCTCACTCGATTCTGGATATTCATTCCTTAGAACTTTTATTATAACAGGTTTACCAGATTTTTCTCCTCTATAGACAAGACTTTTAATCCCTGAATGGATTTCTTCTTTTATTGTATAGCCAGATATTGAAATCATACTAACATCCTCAAATTAGTTAAAATTTATTGTGCAGTTTTTCCTCCATCAATTGGAATGACTGCTCCATTGATGAAACTTGACTCATCTCCAAGTAACCAGATTACAGCTTTTGCAACTTCAATCGGAGTTGCAATTCTGCCAGAAGGATATGATTTGGCATTAATTTTTCTTGTTTCTTCAGGATTTTCTGTTTGATTGTAACGTTTGTTCATTCCTTCAGTATCAATAGCCCCAGGTGCTATTGCATTTACACGAATACCTTCCTTAGCATATTCTAGTGCTATACTTTTTGTTAAACCTATTATTGCATGTTTACTTGCTGAGTAAGGAGCAATTCCATATGGTACCCCGACAATTCCAGCCGTTGATGAAATGTTAACAATACATCCTTTTGTTTTAATGATTTCTGAAATAGAATTTTTTATACAAAGCCAAGTTCCCTTGACATTTATTTGAAAAACTTCCTCGAATTGGTTTTCATCATAATTTTGAGTTTTGGCCATACCACCTAGTATTGCAGCATTATTTACTAGATAATCTAATTTTCCAAAGTTAATTAAGGATTGATTAACCAAATTTTCTACTTCAATGTTTTTTGATACATCACATTTAACGAAAATATTTTTCCCAAAAGATTCTGATAGTAGAAATTTCTGACTAAGTAATTTAGATAGGTTATTACCCTCAACTTCATTCCTTCCACAAAAAACAACATTGCAACCAACCTCAATTAATTGAGAAACAATAGCTTTGCCTAAACCAGAAGTTCCTCCAGTAATAATAGCAGCTTTATTTTGAAACTCATTTATCATTTTATTAGTGCCTTGGATTGTGGTTATTTACTTGGTTAATTATTTTTTCAATTTGCTTAAATGATTTCACTTTATAATCGATACTAGAAATAAATTGTTTGTATTCTCTTTCTCCAAAAATCTTATTAACCTTCATTATAGTAATTAAGCCACTGAGTTTTCCTGTTCTAAGTGCGATTGGAGAATCATCTATATAAATCCAATTATTAGATATGATATTTAAATCTTTTTTAACTTTTTCGAAAATTCGAACATCAGACTTTGGTTGGCCATTTAAAAAATATATACAATTCTCATTTAAATTCTTAATTAACTTGATACGACTAACTGAAGCCAAAGAAAAAG
>JANRLP010000063.1:0-12048 GCA_033762425.1 Leptospiraceae bacterium | reverse complement strand
TACCATGTATAGTGTGAACACTAACGTTCCTTCTATCTTATATGAATTGCCCTGTAATAGTTCGGGCATCTTGTATTAGTAGGGTCTTATCTGATTGTTTTTGATTCAACGTTTTCGCTCTGGTAGAGAAAATGGTTTTTAAGCGTAAAGACTTTTTTGTGTACTCGCCAAACACATAATTATTACAAAATAAATTATTGATAAGTTAATAGTTATTACAAAAAACTTGATTTAGTTATTACAAAGCACCAACCACAGAAAAGCTCTTACAACTAGGAAAAAAGTTCCCCTACTAGAGCAACCAAAGAAAAGTCTCCAATTCAGTAAAAGTTCACCACTAAAACAGAGCAACTACACTGGAACTCTACTATGTAAACAACAAATCCTGCGTCCCTGATCGAAGCGGAGTCAATAAATTGCAATTAAGCAATTTATTGACTGAAGCTGAGAGCGGGAAAAGACGCCCAAGAGTGATTAAGTGAGTTCAATGTAATAAAATACTATTGCACCCAAAACGTTCTTTGAGATAAAATCCTTTTACCGAACTCACGTTATATTTAATAAAATACTAGCTGAAAAAGAATGATATGGAATATAAGAACTATGAGAATAGTTCTTATTTTACTTTTTCACTTTTTATTTTTAGAGTCTTGTGTTTCAGTTTTTATAGATGCATTGAGTAAAGAAAAACCGAAATATCTTTTTGGTTTTATGGATACATCAGGAAAGATAACAATTCCACAAATCTATGAGGGTGTGGGTAGGTTTAGTCAAGGACTTGCTCCCGTAAAAAAGGATGGACTCTGGGGTTATATTAATCCCAAAGGGGAAGTAATCATTTCATTTCAATTCAAATCAGCAAAACCTTTTTCAGATGATCCAATACTTGCACCAGCTGAAAAAAATGATGTTGGAGAAAAGGCATGGGGTTATATAGATACAAAGGGCAACTGGGTAGTACAACCGTCCTTCTATAATGCTACTGAATTTAAGAATGGAGTTGCGGAAGTTGCAACAGAAAAATTCAAATACAAAAATGTTTCTAAAAGATATGATAAGTATTTTTTAACTAAGTCGGGTAAGTATATTTATCATAATGGACTCTATTCTTATTATTCAGGACCAGGTCAATATTCAGAAGGTTTAATGCCATCCTGTAAAGAAGGCAAATGGGGATTTAAAGATATCAATGATAAATGGATCATCGATCCTAAATATACTATTGTTGGGAATTTTGAAAATGGACTTGCAAGAGTTCAAATAACTAACCCTAACCCATATAAGGACTGTGAGTTGATTTCTGAAGACGAGCCTTATGGACTTTGGGGATACATTGATAAAACAGGCAAAGAAGTAATTCCCATAAAATTTAGATCAGCAAGTAATTTTAGCAAAGATGGACTTGCTCTAGTAGATGAAGAATTTCAAACTAAAACATTCCAAACTAGTAAAACGTTTTCTAAGTATTATATAAACCGTGAAGGAACTCGTGCTATAGATTTGAATTTTAAAAAAGCTGAAGCCTTTACAGATTATAGTTTTGCACTGGTGAGGGCTGATGAAAAAAATATATTAAAGATTGAGCCAAATAAATCTGCTTTCATGGATAAAACAGGAAACAAAATAAAATTCACACTAAAAGAGAATGAAGAAATTTTTAATCTGAGATCAGGTACAAAAGAGTTTTTTAGAATTACTTTACAAGTAAAACCTGATGCAAATAAATACGAGCATATCTACGTTAGTCGCTATTATAGAACTAGTGACTTAAGTCAGGCAATTCCAAAAGACTTTCCTCCATGTTTTGGTGGTTTTGTCAATCCTCCTAATTGTATGACTGATGATTTCCATGAAGGTTTAGCTTGGGTTGCAAAAGCTGTCTCAGTTACTAACAGTGCTGAGACTACAAGTGCCCTAGGGAGCTATAAGGCACAATAGACAACCTACTAAAAAAATTTTGGGCGGCAGCCGGGCTTTCCTCTTTCATTAATTCTTTGCTTTAACAAAAAATTAACGCCGAGTTGGTTGGTGAGCGGAGTCGAATCCACAATCCCTGCCAAGTTTGTTAGCTATCATGTTGAGTGTGAAGACTAGCGTTTCCTCTATTTTGTATGAGTTTTCCTGTAATAGTTCTGGTATCTTGTATTAGTAGTTTATTTCGTTATCGTTTTTGATTTAACGTTTTCGCTCTGGTAGAAAAAAATGTCTTTAGGCGTAAAGACATTTTTGTGTGTTCGCCAAAAAAACAGTTATTACAAAAAACCTGATTTTAGTTATTACGAAATAAATTATTGATTAATTAATAGTTATTACGAAGCACCTACCAAGAAAAAGTCCTAGCAACTATGACAAAGTTCTTCAACTGGAGCAACCACACCAAAACCCACCTATGTAAACAACAAAACCCCTGCGTTCCCGATCGAAGCAATATGCACAAAATTTCTGTAAGAAATTTTGTATCTGCAAGCCTCCCGCTTGATAGCTATCGGCTTTCGATGGTCAAAAAATTTCGGTAATTAGGTTGTCGAAGTAAGCAATTTATTGACTGAAGCGAGAGCGGGAAAAGACGCTAAAGGAAATAATTACTTATGCGCTAAAAGTTGTCCTTTGATATAAAAATCCTTATACTGAACTCACTCTAGTTTACAGTAAAATCTTAACCAAAGAAAAGTTGTGATAAGGCTTAAGAGTTTGTCACTAGAAATTTAAAACTATAGACATCAAATTATTCTTTTTTAATACAATACTGATTATTTTTTTTATTTTTGGTAATAAATAACAATAGTATCACTAAATGATAGGACAGAATTAATCTATAAAAATTGATTGCAGAATTTATCTCTAAATTTATCAAGTGATTATGTTTGTAAGAAGTAAATTTTTTATTTTTATTCCATTCTTAATTCTCTCCTGTGGTGGGGAAAAAACGGACTCTAGAGCCAATCTTTTACTATTAGGCAGAATCATTCTCAATGACCAAATCTTGGTGAGTGGTGTAGCCAAAGGACCAGGAACTCTTGCGAACGCAAAAGTAGAAGTGCTTAGGGCTCCGAGTTCTGGTGGCTGTGTAACTTCAGCAGGAAAACCCAATGGTATTGTTCTATCCAGCACAACAACTGATAAGGACGGAAAGTATTCCCTAAGGTATCCTAGACAAGGAGCAAGTGTCTGCGTGGTAGTAACTCCAGGAAACGGAACCACTATGGCAATTAGTTATGCTCCCACAAAGCCAATCACTTGGAAAGGAAATATCAATGTGAATGCGCTTTTTACTGAACCGGGAGTAAGTGCAAGAACGACTCGAAGAGGAAGTGTATCTACAACACCTAAGACAGTGAACGTTTCTCCTTTCACTAGAATGGCATCAGGTAGAGCATCTGCACTAACCCAGGGTGTGAATAGAAAACTAGAACAAAAATCTTTTTTTAGAAATTTATTTTTCAAAGGAAATTCTAGAAATACTTCAGACATAAGTTCGGGTGCTAGAGATGTGCAAAATAGTTTATTTACAAGAGTGGGAATGCCCAATGGTCTAGAAGAGTTCAACCCCGATAATACTCAGTTCAAACTTAGAGAAGGTGGAATCCTACTCAAAGCAGACAATCTTTCTGGGGGAGCCAGAGGAGAAATCAATCCCGAAACCCTTGAAAAGCTGATCAATTTCATGGAAGATGATTTTTCGGATGGAAGATTTGACGGAAAAAGAGCACCGACTACTGGAACCACACCTGAGTCCATTCCAAGCACTGAACTTACAGCAGTAGGATTAGATACTGCTAAGGCTGACAATTTCTTGAAAGGTGAATTTTTAAATGCAATCAAAGAATTTGCAATAGAGGATCCATCCATCAGTGATAACGCTTGGAGAGCTGCTAATTTTTGCGATGAAGAAGGAAGCGTTAGTTGCGAGGTGGGTGATAGCACTGCTAAAGTTTATGTGTTCCCAGAAGATGGCTCTGTGGATAATCCAACATATCCGTTTGCTTATATTGAATTTGCAGAAGAAATGGATAATAAAACTCTAACCGCACAAACAGCAGATGGAACCTGCTCGGGCACAATCCAAATGAGCACCAATAATTTTAGTTCATGCATTGGATTTCCTTTAATAGATGGATCACAAGCGTATACTTTCGATAATGTGGATCCCTATTATGTGATGTTGTTTGGAACATCCAATCTACCCTTGAACACAACAGTAAAGATAAGAGTATTGAATACGGTAAAAAAATTAGATGGAGACTTACTGCTCACCTCCAATTTCACAAGCAATGGATTCACTACTTTCGCCAATCGATTCAGTGTGCTCTCCACAGACAATCAATTTGTCTTAGACAAGGATCTTGGCATACTTTGGAGAAGATGTGTAATCGGTAGATCGGGTGCTACTTGTACAGGAACTTCAACTCAACTGCAATTCTGTGATACTCAAGATAATGATTGTAATGGTGGTTTTGATGAGGGGGAGTTGGATGGAGAATTAGGAGTTAGTACTCTATTTAATGCCTGTGATGCTCTCAATTCGAATCCAGCTGGAGGGCTTGGTGGTTATACTGACTGGCAGGTTCCACATTTTTTTGATGCAACTTCTTTTAAACAATTCAAAATAGAATCGGGGAGTTTTGCGACTGTTTTCCCAAACACTGGAAACTTTTGGACAAGAAACAGTTTTGATTTAGAAGGTGCATCATATTTTAATTCTGGAACAAATTCAATTGATTATTCAATTAAAGATAATCTTCACTTTGCTTATTGCGTTACCTATTCTTATTCTCCATAGAACGTTATGCGGAATTACTCTTTCAAAAACCAACACCTTCTACGTTGGTTTTTGAAGATTTTTTTCGTGATAAATTTTTCCGAATAAACAATACTCTCACCCGAAGACTTAAATCCTTTACCTGAATACTGACCTGTTTCTTCCGAACATTTTCCATAAGGATCATGCCAAGAATCCCCCAGATAGACCAAGATATGACCAGCAGTAGTAATGAGGGATGCTACTATCACGGGAGAACTTACTTCTTGGAATAAAGATTGAAGTTCAGAATAGTTCAAATCCTTAGTTTGAAACCTAAGTTTCACTTTTGTTTCTTGTAGAAGTGTATTGCAAATTCTTGCATGATAGAAAGAATTGTATCTTCGTTTCTCTAGTTCTTTAGGATTCAATCCCACAAGCGTTAGGTGTAATTCCTCTGAATAGTTTATAAAAAAATTATGATAAGACTTATCCCCAATCCAGTTCATAAGCATCACAAAACTAGATACCATACATTGATTGTGTGGATCTAATTTTCCCGTATAAGGATTACGGTTGTCTCTTTGAGAAAGGTAACGAACAGGTAGTTGGATTAGAGATACCATTATCAGACGATACTATTTCACTAAAAATCTAGTAAGAATAGCTCCGATTACACCTATCGCAACAATGATCCAACCATAGTTCATATTATTGGAAACACGTTCTAAAGAATTTTCTAGAGTAATTTTCAAGATTGGATTTGTAACTAGACTAACTTTTCCTTGATAGACATGTTCCGTTTTTGGCAAGTATAAGATTTCAACCCTATCGCCTTCTTTTAAATTGTCAACCTCAGACTCAGTTACATAGTCACTCACAAATGCAGAACCTGGAAGATTGTTTAATGTGAAATTAACTTCAACAAGGAATTTAGTCGAAGTGGAACTTTTCTTTGTTGTTTTAGTTTTATAAGAACTAATATCTCCAATTTTTGCGGGAATCAAAATGCCTGTATTTTTATATTTTAACAAAGTAGATTTATTCATAAAACTTCCAAATACGAAAACCGCACCTATGAATATCAGAAAGTAAGCTAGAATGTTTATGATTAGCTTTTTGGACTTAGATTTATTAGTTGTCTCTGGCATGTTTTAACCTCAGTGTAATGATTTGGTAACCATTTCTATCTTTAGACAAACAATAACAAGAAAAATATTGCTCAGATTAATAATCTCTAAGCAATAAGAACTCTTGAAATGAAATCTAATCAATAAGGATTGGCTAATTTTTTACTAAATTAATATTTTGAGAATTATTCTTCTTCGGGCAAAAGTGGAAATAAAAAGTATGCAATGAATTCTAGTTTACCTGTGGTTCCTGATTTTTGATAGATTGAAAACATTTGATTCTCAATTGTTTTCAAACTTTTCTTTCGGATTCCTGCAATTTGTTGATTAGTGAGTCCTCTAAGAATCATGATTCCAATCTCTGCTTCAGACTTAGATAAATTCCATGACTGAAACTGAGCGTTCACTAAGTTAATAAAATCTTTTTGGATATGATTGAGTTTTTGGTTCTCATTCTTTAAATCTAAAATGATATGAGAGGCTATGTCTATTTGATTTTTTTTTAAATCCAACTCTTTATAAATTAAATACAAACCAAACAAAGAAAGTAAAAATAGAATTCCTTCCACTGTTTCAATTACATAATATAAATCAGTATAGAATAAACGATTTCCAAATGAGTACGAAAGAATTTCTTGAATGAACCAAATTGAGATTATGGAAAAGTAAAACACGAAATACCAAAGTCGTTTCACATCACTAACAAGTTTCATAACTTCTCCAATACTAATTAGACAAGGAACTTCTGAGTTAAGAAATTTTTTTTAGGTATTAACAGTAAATAATTTTATGAAGATAGGTATCTCACTTACATGCTGTTCTTACCCATTGCTATTCAAAACAAAATTTGCAATACTCTCACCCAGAGGTATGAACATGAAAACAAATCATATAGTCCAATTAATTCTTATATTAGGATTCCTGAATTGCACTTCTCCTGATTACAATTTAGGATATAGAGAAACAATTGCAGACCTAGCATTTAGTAGCAATCTCTATGCAATTCAAAGAGAATTAAACTCTGGAGCTAACATCAACGAAAGAGATACATTTCAAAAGAAGTTTACTGCACTTATGGTAGCTGCCCGAGAAGGTGATCTTGAATTAGCAAAGTACTTAGTCCAAAAAGGTGCTGATGTAAATGCAGTCACTAGGGATGGACATACTGCACTCATGTATGCTTGCTATAACCGATTTCCAGAAATTGTAAAGTTACTTGTTGAGAATGGTGCAGATGTAAATCAAAAATCTTCTCAAGGTCATACTGCGATCAGTGAAGCTTCCCTTGAACATAGTAAAGAAATTATTTCTTATTTAAAACTAAAAGGAGCAAACCAATGAAAGTTCTATTCTATACGATAGCTTCAGTATTCATTCTTTTCAGCTCCTGCTCAAACCCCGAAAGAGAACGAAAATGTAAAGCTAACTGTTCAAGCAAATTCCAAGCATGTTTACTAGCAGTGAACCAATCAAAAATTAATCTAAATCAAAATGCATTCACTTGTGGATTATTCACCGCAGCATGTACTAGCTCTTGTGATCCAAGTAGTTCTTCAGGCTCCAGAGGTTCCTCAGGCAGAGGTAGTGGAAGTGGTAGAGGTTCTGGACGCGGCTCAGGAAGAGGCGGCGGTGGAGGGGGACATGGTGGTGGGATAGTTGATTTTGAATGATCATTTTTTTAAGATAAATGTAGCATTAGCTGCATTTATCTTAATGAGGAAAAGTTATTTTCAATTAAAGATAAAGATTTATGAAAATTTTAGTTAAATTAAGATTCTAAAATATCATCAATTTTTTCTCTTTTAATTCTGGATTCACTCTCCAAGGATGGTGAGCTTCATCATTGATTACAACTAAATCTTTATATTTAGATAATTCACCTAACGTTTCTTTCACATATGCTTTATCAGATTTACTTCCTCGTTTATCGACAGACTTTCGTTTCGAAATCTTTTCTTCTGTATCCCAAGCTAAGACATGCCAGTTAATAATCTTTATATTACCTTGTCTTAATTTTTCTTTTTGATCATCAGGAACTATATTAAAATAGTCATAATAATTTTTTTCATGATTTGGATTTAAAACAGCAAGTCTATTTTTAACAGTCAAATTGGGAGCAATTAGTAAAATATTTCTGGAATGGTTTTTGGAAGAAGAATCATTGACTTTGTTTAAAATTTGCCAAGCAATAATCATAGCCATCACTGTTGTTTTTCCCGTTCCAGTAGCCATTTTTGAACAATATCTAATAAACTCTCCACCATCATTAGGAATCGACTTCCTGATTGAATCAGCCTGATCTGACAATGATTCATTCAACCAAATTAAAGTTTCAATAGCTTCGATTTGGCAAAAGAAAAAACGGTTTTGCCTTGCTTCATTATTTTTCCAATGTTCTAAAAGTTTTCTACTAATAATTGAAATTCCCTTATAATTTTCTTCTCTCCAAATTTCGACTAACGTTCTAATTTTATTTACAAGTGGAAGTTCAACAAACTCACCTTCATTTGCATTAGCAATCACATAACCTGCTTTTCTTCTTTCATTTTTTTTTGTAAATTTTTGAAGTTTTGAATCATAATCCCAAAACTGAACTGGTTTATCGAAGGGTGAGTTAATAATTATTTTATCAATTTTATTTTTCATGCTTATTACTTAAACTTTTCCTATTCTTAATTAGTTCATAAAGAACTATCGGATCTAAATCTGCTTGGTTTGGCCAAGTAATTGTTCCAAGCTCTGGATTCACTTTCACTTTTTGAAAATAATTCCAATCTTCTAATACCGCAAATACTCCTTCAAAGGAAACTTGTTCTCTAAAATCAATCAAACCTGAAAGACCATCTTCAAACTTTAAAAATAAAAAATAAGGCTTTCTAGGTTTTACATAAATTATATCTACTAACATATTTTATACCAATGGCTCTATAGTCTTCAAGTTTTGTTTTAGCTTAGCCAATTCCCAATCTTCCATCAACTCTGACTGATGCATCGAAGCCCATTCAACCACTAGACCTGTAATTCTAGAAGGTAATTTTCCATCTAGAATTGACAAAGAACTAATTGAAATAATAGCTTTTTCATTTCCATATCTAACATGAAAATGTGGTGGATTATGATCGTTATAATACATTGAAATGATTATCCCTAAGAACCTTGATATTTCTGGCATGATTTCTCTCCTAGTCATTCATAATTTAAAAACTCTTAAACTTTCAATGCCACGATTGTCCACAATTTTTACTGCAATTTGTTTACCAGCTTTAAAAGGAATACTCTTTGTGGAGTGGAAAGCCTCAAGAGCATCTTCATCTAACTCAGCTCTTAAATTTTTTCCAAGTTTACCCCACCCATCTTTTTCTCCTGAAAGCGGAAAGAAAACTTGTTTTGGCATTCAAATCTCCATAATTAACTATATCATTCAAATTAGACAGTTTATGCAAATTCTTTTCCAAAGATATAAAATTTCAAAAAAAAATCATTTTCAAAAGAAAAAATCCCTAGATGATCTGTTATATAAATCGTGAAGCCTAC
The DNA here is from genome assembly GCA_033762425.1 of Leptospiraceae bacterium. Taxonomy (GTDB): domain Bacteria; phylum Spirochaetota; class Leptospiria; order Leptospirales; family Leptospiraceae; genus JANRLP01. The sequence goes on along the minus strand of JANRLP010000063.1, from coordinate 2,646 downwards.
TTTACTGATTCTTGTTCTTATCCTAAATTTAATGAATTGTTTAAAAGCAAAAAAATCTGCATTCGATTTCTCGAATGGAAACCCATTTTTATTTGCATTTGCATTTATTTCTAACACAAACCAAAATAATAATAGTTCCAATAGTTCAGAAATTTTTTCTATTGGTGGGAGCATAATTGGTTTTACTTCGGGAAGTTTGGTTCTAATGAATAACCAAAGAACAGAACTTACTCTTTCTCCAACAGATAAGTTTACTTTTTCGAATATACCTAAAAGTGAAAACTATTCAATCTCAGTAAAGTCTCATCCAAATGGTCTTTCTTGTTCAATTTCAAATGCAACAGGAACAGTCACTAACAATATAACTAACGTCCAAATAACTTGTTCCAGTTTTACTGCTAAATCACTTTACAACTTAGGAAACGAGACTCAATCCTTTTGGATGGACTATGTAAAATTTGATGGAACAAGTCCAGTCAATGCTACAGGAACAGCTTGCACTGGAGCAGAAACAGGTTTCTATAATGCTTGTATTCATGCTGCTGAATTCAAAAAATTTGATATCCCCAATCTTAGAACCTGTGATGGAATTACAACAAGCGATTCACTTTCTGTCTTTCAATGGAGGTGCATAGTATCGGGAAACGGTAGTGTTTATGTTGTATCAACTGGGCTTAAAGATGAAAAAGGACTTTCAGATCTAATAGACTTTGATACAATCAACTGGAAAGATATTTCAGTTACTGTTTCCATAAATGGAACAACTCTACTAACCTCCAATCCCGCCAAATGGTGGAATAACCCAATAGTAAAAGATAATTCTGGCATAAATCTAACTGCTTCTAGAACAATCTATATAACTGATGCTAGTGCATCTAGTCAAGAATATAGGTTCACTGCTTCTAAGGTTGCACTTCTAGCAAAGAAAGGCTTTTTGAAAGCATCTTCTACTGGAGTTGGAATTACACTAAGTTTTAACTCAGCCACTAGTTTCAATTGGGTGGAAGGAAATTTTCAAAATACTTCAACTAGTACTGGGACTGCATTGAGTATTTCTTCTTTGGAAAATAAATTTCATATGTTTAGAAATATGTCGTTACTTGTTTCTGGAGGGAACTCATCATTTGTATTAAACAACAATCAATGCATCGGATGCTTTTTTTCCAATATATCAGTCACTCATTTAGTATCAAATTCAATACATGTGAACATGAACAATACTTATAACATTTTGAGAAACTTCCAATCCTATAATTCAGCGGGTTCACTGCTTTCTGTTGCTAACAAAGACATACTAGTCTTAGATTCTATTTTCATAAATGGAGAAGCGTTTGGAATTGATTCTAGCGTAAATACTTATACGAACAATTTATTAATGAATAATACTGTGCTTAATACTGAAAATCATGCAATCAATTTTGTAGGTGCTAGTCACACTTTTATGAATACTCTTTCTGCAAATACAAATTCTACAGGAAGAACAATTAAATTCAGTACCACTTCCCCAAAATTTATCAATACGATAGCAGCTCATTCAGCAAGCTCATCTAATATTGAAGATTCAAATTCAACCTCCAACTCTAGTTTTAGAGGAATCTTGAAAACTAGCTCTGCAAGTTGTGCCTCCACTGGAAGCTCTGGAATTAGCAATTCTTGTGCAAAGATCAATGCAAGTGAGTTTAGTCCTCCGGCTGTTACAAATATAACTCTTGCTAGCTCCTTTGTGGGTGCGGCAAGCTCAGATACAGTCAATAGTGCAACGTTAGTCGCAAGCACCAATAGCTCTGCTCTAACACCTAGTCAATGGTTTGGATTTCAAAATCGATTTAGAGCCTGGGGTAGGTCGGGAACATTCCCTGGAACTGGAATTACTACACGTTGCACGGGAGGTTCAACAAATTGCTCAATCTGGGACTTATCCCTTAGAGCCTCTGACTCAGTTGCTCGCAATGTGAACCACTGCCCAAGTGCAACGATAGCCGACACCCACACTTGGTCTGCTGCAAACAACACTTCCTGTCTAGAAATCAAAGGTGCAGTTTGGGGCACAAGCTGTACAACAACATTTCTCAGAAATGCTGTGGAAATTTTTGGAGATGGTGTCGGCAATGAAAATGGAATCTGTGAATCTGGTGAAGAGTGTATCTATACTCCAAACATCGGTGCTTACCAAGGGCATGGAAACTTAATCCCTGCAAATACTACTACATCGACAACTAATTCCTGCTCTGACATTGATAGTTCAGGAACCATAACTAACGTTAAACTCTGGAAGTATGAAACGAATGGTTACTAAACAATAGACCTTGCAAAAAAGTCCTGAATTCCTCAAAATGCAACTTATACTAGTTAACGATCGTTCGATGTGACAAGAAAACATAGAAATAATTACAAAAGTGCTCATAACACTAAAAAAGTTTTGGGCGGCAGACGGGCTTTCGGCTTCAGTCAAAAAATTTTGCACTTCGAGTGCCTCAGTGACCAAATTTTTTGACTCCGCCTCTTTCCCTGCCGCATTCCAAGGCGTTAGCTACCACGTCCTAGTGGGGTTTTTACAAAAAACTCTACTAGATCCAGTCCGTTGAAAAATCGAATCTTTGTGCTAAAGGAATAGTTCTTAGCCAATGCTAAGGATCTTTTCACCAT
>JANRLP010000062.1:0-4586 GCA_033762425.1 Leptospiraceae bacterium | reverse complement strand
TAATCCTGCTTTTCATCTTCGCAATTCTTTTTCAAAGAACTGTGTAGATGCCAAGTCGGCTTAACGGCAAAGGTGCCTACCGCTTGTAGTCTCGCTTCTCTTCGAAGCTGCGACTTGTTTTGTTCACAGGCACGTTCTGGCAACCACAAAAGAATCTCTATACCAGAGGAATGAGGATAAAACAAACTTAGAGATACAACTAGAGAAAAACCACCACGACCACATTTTTTCTTACCCTAAACCATTGAATTCCACAACTAGAGGGACAAAGAAAAGCTCATCTTATTAAGAAGACTTTTTTCATAATCTAAGTATGTCTAAATTCCCTAGAAGATGTTTTAAAAAGTGATTACTCTTATCATACGATACTACAAATAAATTTCAATTGACAGAGTAGTTACAAAATAACTATCTTCTTTTTGTATATTTAAAATAGTCGCGTTCAATTGTTCCGTATAAGAAATTATAGTATGCAAATAGATTTGAATTTGAATCAAATTTTTTTGCACCTTGACTCTTATAATAAAAATGTTCAGCAAGTTGTGAACGCATCAAAGGTGATTTCAAATCATCTCTACTAATGATGATAATATCAGAACGATTTTTGGGAAGAAATTCTTTTGGAATATGGATTACAGCAGAATGAGATATAATTGCATTTTCAATTGTTGCAATTGCTTTATCATTATTCTTTTCATTCTTTAGTAAATCTGAATTTTGTCTAAGAAATGCTAAATTAGATTTTACTGCATCATGTAAACTTAGCCTATCGTGAATTCTTTCTTCAATATTATGAAACTCTTTCTTAAAAAGTATTGATTCCACATTCTTTACAAGTTTTGCTGAAGAATCTTCTAGTGATTCTTCGGATTTAGTATCGTTTTGCGACTTATTTTTCTTTTTAAATATAATTGCAAAAATAATTCCTGTAACCAAACTTACGGGAAAAGTTAAAAGCAAGAAGATTGTACTTTCAAAGTAGCTATATAGTGCCATGAAGTATAGAATAGAAACTAAAAAAGCTATGAATCCAATTTTTATATTATATCTTTTCTCAAACTCTTCTCTTTGTTTTCGTTTTTGTTCTTTTTTTTCAAATTCATCTATCTCATTTAAAAGTCTGATCCTCTCTGCTTTATCAATATTAATATCAAAAGCTTTATTAGATGAAATTTCCGAATATATCATTTTAGCAATGTCTAAATGTTTTTGATGAACTGGTTGTTTAAGAGTTAATTTAGTTAGCCCATGGATAACAAGAGTTGCGAAACCGGGATCCATCAAATAAATAATTTTTTTCCCATCATTTGATAAGGTTTCATGAAATCCCATTTCAAGTCTGATTAACTTTAGAATTTCTTGTTCTAAAATTTTATGAAGCCCATGGGAACTAAAACTATAACCTTCTATATGAGATTGCATATCAAGAACGTAAAGAGTTTTGCTTTCTTTTGAATGAATTGAAATTTTTGTTAATAAATTTCTTGCAGCTTCTTTGATAAACAACTTCTCTTTTTTCTCAGAAAGACTAGGAATTATATCGATTATACTAAATAGAATTTCTGAGGATTGTTTTGCATTTTTGAGCAATTGTTTATGATAGTTGGAATAACTTTCATCTAGAGGAAAATTTTCTGCTATGTCTGCAAGTTCTTTAGCACGAGAGATTTCTTTTGCAAGTTCAAACTCAGAGGCTGTTTCATATTTTTCTTTATATAGATCAATAGAATTTAGTGCTAGATAAAAACCCATTTCTTTTGCCATCTCAGCAAGTTTATCCATAACTTTTTCCAGTGAAGTCCATTGATGCCTAAAATGGGTGATGAGTGCGGGCTCTGAGATGTAATCCCCATTCGAGTCAACTTGAAAATCATCAGCAATAAAATGATAATTCTCGTTTACTGAAATTATCTTATCTAACTTCATCCCATACTCAAGAAAGTCAGCGATAAAGTCATTCATTGGTATGTAGGAATAAGGTTGAAAGCCTTTTCTTAAAAGTAACGTTAGTTCATATTCTAAGGAAAGTGCTTGAGGAAAAAAAAGAAGTTCACCTTCTTTTCCTGTTTTGATTAGAGGTGTGTTTTCTAAACTATATTTGATTGAACCAGATTTTGACTTAGACTTAAGGATTGCATCAATAACAGGGATGGAATTTTCAAAACAAGCTTCTCTAAGCGGATGAATAGCAGCTGGTTCATCCGAGACCGCAGCAATTAGAGCAATCTTAGCTTTAACTTTATTTTCTTCATTCGAAAGGAATGGATAAAGATAACCATATTTGGTTTTACCACCGGTAAATACATCCATCATCTGCTTAATACTATCGTCAATCGATAGTTTGTTTCTCTGAGCATCAAATAACTTTGGATCATTTGATAGAATTTCCGATAGCTTATCTAGTGTTATATATCCAGAAATATGTCCCGACAAACCTTTATTTAATAAAAAAGATTTTTGTTTTTCTATAGCATGAAACAAGATTCTATTAAGAGTATGAGTGATTTTTTGAGGATTAGGAATATTAATTAGGTCTAGAGATGTTGGTTGTGTTTTTTTTGAAAAACTAATTGATTCCATTCCTTCTGGAAAAGAATCAGTTTCATTGAAATTCATTTACAGAATAACCTCTTTCATTTTTCTATCAAATTTTTTCTGTAACACCTCTGACTTATCACTCAAGATTTTTTTATCAAAGACTTGGATATTACTCTGGTTTATCTTAATATTATTATCTAAAAAAATTTCGGAAAGGTTTGTTTTATCAATTTTTTTCTCACCAATCATCTTTCCCACTTCTTGTGCTGAAATCTTAATTGTATATACTTTGTTTGGGGAAGACTTATCTTGTTCAATGTCTTCCATAAGAGCACTAAGCATTATATAGAACTTTGCAATTGGATCGTCAATTTGTTTTAAATAGAATCGTTTGCTTGCGAGCCAAAGTCTTCTTGCAAATTGATGAAAAATTCTAGTTAACAAATCAGTATCTAGTTTTTGGAAAAAATTTTCTGAACTGAGTCGAATGAGAACTGAGTCTTCGTATGCACTAGCAGTAGCACTTCGAACTGTTTTGTTTAGAATTGCCATTTCACCAAAAAATTGATCTTTCCCAATTATATCAAGGTTGTATTCTTGATCTTCTACAAGTTTAGAAATTCTAATTGAGCCTTCTTTGATTAGATAAAAATAATCATCTGGTTCATTTTCGACAAATAGTATATCATTTTTCTTGACTAACATTCCTGAACCGTCAACATATTCTTCAAAGCTTGGTAAAGTGTATTCAGCTTCCAGAGTAGCTAAATATTTTTCAGCCTTTGTTACAAACTCTTCATCTTTGGGAACAGAAAAATTGCTAATCAAATATTTCTTTAGTGCATACTTTGCAAAGTCCATCTTTCCAAGCTTAGCATAAATTTTAGCATCAAAAAAAAGACGCTCAGGTCTCACTTCTTTGGAATGATTTAATTCTTCTTCAATGTTATCTAGAAAAATTCTAAGTTTAGTGGAGTTTTGAGAAATGAATCTAAGAAATATTTCATGATTATTTTTCATAAATTCAATGAAGCTTTCAATGTTCATTCTAACTACTTCACAGTTGGTAGCTGCGAGCAATGTGTCTTGGTGGTTTTTTTTAAGAATTCCAGATACAAATCCAAAGGAATCCCCAGGGTAGTAGTGGTTTAAGTTATTCTGAATGAATTTGATCTTTGAATCAATTTTAATTTCACCAGATTTAAGAATATAGATATAACCTGGGTTCTCTTGACCTGAGATTATGATTCGTGCACCTCTGGGATAATTAATTAGATTTCGCATAACGTCATTCGATTGTATAACTATGAGTGATTGTTGCAGTTTTTTCTAAAGTTTTAGCAACAGAGCAATACTTCTCTAAAGAAAGTTTGATTGCATGTTCAAGTTTTCCAGGCTCAATATTCCCAGAAAGTTTGAAGTGAACATGAATCTGAACAAACACATTTGCTTCTTTTCCTTCTTCACGTTTTCCATCCACATCTACATGGAATGAGTTTACTTCTTGTCTTTGTTTGTAAAGAATGTTTAGGACATCGATTCCACTGCAAGAAGCAAGTCCCATAAGCAAAAGTTCCATTGGTCTTGCTCCTGAACCTTTACCTCCAATCGATGGGGATGCATCAATGGAAACAGTGTTTCCTGTTTCATTCTTAGCAACCATATGGTAGGGATGTTCAATTCTATCCAGCGACACTCTCATAAATACAAACCTAGAAAAAATGAAAAATTCGTATAGAGAAATTTAAGCTCAAACTAGATTTTCACCTCAGATCTAACTAGAGTTCGGTATAAGGATTTTAAGGGCGTCTTTTCCAGCTCTCGCTTCAGTCAATAAATTTCGCACTTCGATACGCCGCAAAAAGCGGCTACTCAGTGACCGAAATTTATTGACTCCGCTTCGATCTGGTAATGCTGTCAACTTAAGAGAAAAAGTTAATGATTAAAGGAATTGGTACGATAAGTATATAATGAAAAAAAAGTTCTAAATTATCTAGAAAGCTATGCAAGATAATCTTTTCAACTGAGATTAAAAGTCTTGCTAGATT
>JANRLP010000061.1:0-40333 GCA_033762425.1 Leptospiraceae bacterium | reverse complement strand
TTAAACTATTTCAATCAAGTTTTCATACTGCTGCAATCTATACGCCTTTTGATCTTGTAAATTTTTTATCAAAAAATTTACTTCGCTCACCAAGTTCACTGATCTGCTCCGCAGGTGACAAGGAGTCTCGGCACTGTTCGTTCCTGCGACTTAAATTCAGATCATTGGATTGTAATTCGTTGAATAAAACTGTTGCACTCATATCTCTTTAGGGTATAAAACTTTCTTATTTTTCCGAAGAAATGAGAACTTTTTTTGTAAAAGAAAATTTTTTAAGTGGGTGAGTAGTTACGAAAAATAAATAAATTTATTTTATGATAACTAAAGGTGATACTAATTTATAATCAATGAGAGTTAAATTAGTCAATATTCCATTAGGCCATTTTCTAATCTACTTTTGCAATGCTTCGCTATTTGAAAAGAGAGTTTTAATAAAAAGTATAGTTAGACTATTCCAAAAGAGTTATAAATTAGTACTTTTCCTTTAAATAATATTTTTAATCTTGGAGAAGTACCTCTGCATGATCTCTAAAAAAATTATATTTCTATTGCTTCTCTCAGGAAATTTATTTTCAATTTTTTCTAATGAAGTTAGTGATAAGCGATTTAATCTAACAGGATCGGTTCGTTTTAGAAGTTTCAGTCAGAGCAGAGATATTTCAATTGGTAGAGTCACTCCCAATTTTCCTGTCATAGATTTCCCTTCTCATTATGAATACCTTGCAGCTCAGAATAATGCTTTGGTGCAAACAGAATTACAGACGAGGGCAAAGGGTCAGCCTTCTACACTTTCCAAAAAGAGGGAATCTAATCAGTTTTTTGATTCAAGAATTCTATTGAATCTGGAATTCAATACCTCGCAATACTTTGATGGAGTAGTAGGGGTACAGGTTGGTGATGTAGTCTTTGGGGGAAGGGGTCTAAATCCTGCACTCAAGAATAACACTGATCCCTATCTAATTGGACCTGGAAGTGGGGGAGAGCTTGGGCAAGGTGGGGGTACTAATTTACAGATGAATCTAATGTACCTAAACTTCAGACTAAGACAGTACAACTTTTATATGAGGACTGGTATTCAATTATTTTCTTCAATTCAAGGTAGGGTTCTTTTTTCAGCATGTGCTGGAGTGTTTATGAATAAAGACTTCAAGCAAGAAAGATTTTCCTTGGAAGGAGGTTGGATTAGAGCAAGAGAAAGAACGTTAGCCGATATTGATTCTAATGGTTTCAATGATAGGAATAATCAAAATGTAAATATATTTTTTTATAAGTTGAAAGTTTATAGGATGACTAATTTAAAGAATGAACTATATTCCTATTATTCTAAAGACAATGATGTAACTGATACTTTGAGAGAAATTGGAGATTTATTCTGGCATGGACTTTTTAATGAATTCACAATGAAGAACTATTCAATCATTGTGCATGGAGTTTATAATCATGGAAGGGTTTCAGCAATTAACCCACTAAAAGATTCAGAAAATAATTTACTCTATGAAAAAAGAAATTATTATTCTATTAGTGGTGCTCTATACGATATACAGTTTACATATTTTTATAATAACAATATAAACTTTAATCTAATTGGAGTTGGAACAACGGGAAGACCCGGGGTGGACAAAGATGGCGTACCAGGTGCATATAAAAATGGGGGCTATAGAACCTTAGCTCCTGGCTTTGCAGTCTCTAATATTGCTCTTGATTTTACAGGTGGTTATGCACTATTCAATGCTACAAATATGAGTGGGTTAAATGAGATTGGTGGATTTGTGAACGTAATTGCTTTTGGTGCATTTCAACTTACCTTTGGTTATTACCAACTTTATGCAAGTAGAACCCCAAGACTTTCAGTCAACAGAGACTTTAATTCATTGTTTGGAAATAATTCTTCACCTTACATTGGAGATGAATACAATCTGAATTTCAGATGGAGCATATTAAGTGATTTTCAAATCATCTTCCGTTCGGGACATTTTAATGCGGGACGAGGATATAAAGCAATTACAGACCAATCCCTTGGAACTTATGCTAGAGAAGCTTTCTTAAGTGCAGAGTATCGTTTCTAAAATAATATGAAAATTTTATTAATCCTTTTATATATACTATTGTCTTATGATAGTATATTCTCAGAAACTTATTCTGATCATAGAAAAGATGATCTTCTATATTGGAATGGTGGGAAAAAAACTCTAGAATTTTTATCCAGAAAAGAAACTACGACTGGAAAACAAATTTTTCAGAATGGTCAACTCAGGATATTAAATAGAAAATTGATTAACACTAGTTACTACACACAAAAAGGTGGGGAAGACAGAGAAGGAATCTCTAGATATTCAGGTTTTGGAAGATTAGATTTAGAGCTTGGACTATTAACAAATAATTTCTTTCTAATAGTTTCTTCTAAACCAAATTATAAAGAAGAAAAAGTTTATGATAAGGAAATTCAAAAAAAATCTATAAGAGAAGTTATCATTGGAACTAACGTTGAATACAATAATTTCAAATTTTATCTACAGGGTGGTGAAGGATTTCAGAGACTAGATAGTTACGGTCTATTTTTTTCAGGATATTCAAGATTTGTAGAGTCATCAATTCATTATCTTCCTTTTGGAATTACAATGAATTTTTTTCAAATTGCTAGAACTGATGATTTGAGAAAAAGAATAACAGGGGCAAGTCTTTCTTTTTTTGAAAATTTTTTTATCAAAAGAAATACTTTTACATATTCGAGTTATATTGAAGATAGAATCTTAGGAATTCCACAAACTATACTTAATGAAAGAAGGGATGAAGAGCCTAAAGGGGAGTATCGATATTTTTTTTGGGAGCTAGAAACAAATCCAATTAAAAACTTTACATTTGAACTTGGAGTTTTTGGAGTTAAAGGCAAAAGAGTATATTCTAATCCATTTTATATTGGCAATTCACCACAGATAGCAACTGACGGAAGACTATACTATGCAAAGCTGAACTCAAATATAACGTTAGCCGATATCTCTATCGGTGGGTTGTATTCTAGAAAAGATAGATCCAGAAATGATTCAGAGAATAATGGATACTCTGGAATTTCTACTAGTCCAAGAATTTTTGGAGGAGCTTCTTCCTTTTTACTGAATCTAGAATCCAATTTAATAGATAGAGGAGTCTTTTCCAATAGTTCAACTCCTGAGTTTCAGAACAAAGGAATTCAAATGGTTAGTTTTGAAATTAGTAAAAAATTTTCGGAAAGCTTTGGAATGAATTTTTTTTTGAACCGTGGCATAGTCTTTTTAGGCAATGGATATGAAGGAATTGTACAAGGGATTTATAAAAATTCTTATGGTTTCTTTTTGATTTCTTATACACATGCAAGACTTAGGAGCCAAGACATCAGTCCGGTTCTTACAAACACAATTGGAGTTTTGGAAAAAGAAAAAGCATTCGATAGATTTTATCTTTCAGCTGTGCTTGAGTTTTAAAACTTAAGCACCACTTTGGCTTTTGAGATAGGCAAGAATAAAGTCTTCAATATCCCCATCCATCACTGGACCAATGTTTGCAGTTTCATGTTCTGTTCTATGATCTTTGATTAGGTTATAGGGATGAAAAACATAACTACGAATTTGAGAACCCCAAGCAATATCTCTTTTTTCACCCGATTTTTTTGCAGCCTCTTCTTCATTCTTTTTCTTTTCCAGTTCATAGAGTTTTGCTTTGAGCATTTTCATTGCAGTGGATCTATTCTTGATTTGAGAACGTTCGTTTTGGCATTGTACAACAATACCAGTTGGGATATGAGTCATTCTAACAGCAGAATCAGTTTTATTCACATGCTGACCACCTGCTCCCGAGGAACGATAGGTGTCAATGCGAAGGTCTTTATCTTCTACTTGAATATCAATGCTATCATCCAATTCAGGTTCCACATGCACAGAAACAAAAGAGGTATGCCTTCTTTTGTTTGCATCAAATGGTGAAATTCGGACAAGACGATGGACACCATTCTCTCCTTTCAAATACCCAAATGCATATTCCCCTTGCACATGGAGAGTAACGTTCTTGATTCCCGCTCCCTCACCTTCAAGATAATCAATGATATCAACCTTATAGCCTTTTTTTTCAAAGTATCTAGAATACATCCGAAGCAGCATTTCTGCCCAGTCTTGGCTTTCAGTTCCACCCGCTCCAGGATGAATATTAAAGAATGCATTGTTAAAATCTTCAGTTCCACTCAGTGCACCTAAAATTTCTAACTCAGCAAACTTAGTTTCTAAATCGTGTAAATCAGAATCTAAACTTTCTAGTCCTGATTCCCCAGATTCTTCCATCGTTAGTTCAATGAGATCGGGAAAGTCTAGAATATCTCCTCGAATAGAAAGCCATGAGGAAAGTTTTTTCTCTAAAGCGTTTTGTTGTTTTGTGATTTCTTGTGCTTTTTCGGGATTCTCCCAAAAATCAGGAGATGTTGCTCTTTCTTTGAAGGAATTTAGTCTATCAAAATCAGTTTGGAGACCAAGAGAATTCCATCTTTTTTGAAAATTCTCTTTGAGTTCTTGTGCTGTTTTGATTAGTTCTTTGTATGATCGTGATTCCATAACCAAGTTTGGCAGGAAAAAAATTATCCTTGGTAGTAAAGTTCGATTAGGTTACCATCAGGATCTTTGATTACTATGGATTCTCCGGTATCAGTGCTTTCTGGACCTTTTTCAATCTTGATCCCTTTTTCTTCAATCTCTTCGATTGCTTCCGTGAAATCATCTACATCCATTGCAAAACTTACCACTGGAAATTTGTAGGTTTGTTCTAGTTTATCCACTTTGATCAGTTTTACCTGAATCGGGTCAAAGGTCATATAAACATATTCTTTGCTAGAATCATCAATCACTTCAAAATCAAATAGATCGCTATAAAATTGAGTTGATGCCTTCAGATTAGTAACTGGTAGGCTTATGTGATTGATTCCTTCAACGATGATCATATGTGTTTCCTTAAATATTTACCAAACTATGAGAGAAAGTCTGTCTGTCGATAAAAAATTAGATATTAGCTTAACTTAGATTTGGATCAATATAGTAAAAATATATTTTCTGGATCGGGATTAGGGAGCCTGAAAGAATTTCCTATACGTTTACAAGTGATGAATCGGTATTTCCTCTAAATGGAATGGCATTTTGGCAAAAAATTTAAGATTATCTAGGGTCGAAGCCATCTCTAAGCGATCTCGAATCCATCTCGAAGCAGATAGTGAATTGATAATAAGAGGTCTCTTGGTAAACTTTCCAATTTAAGGGCATTTTTGATTCCTTAAACTGAATTCGTTCAATATCCTGTGCACTAGGAGTAAGCTTGTCATTGAAATGTAATCATTGATTTAATAAATCAAGAAAAGATATTTAATTGACAAAATTAAGGGGGGGGGGGGATTATTGTCAATAAGTAAATAGATTAGGTGAAAAAATGTGGTTTTTGATTGTGAGAGTTTTTAATTTAGCTACGAATACTTTTAAATTTTTTACTGCTATTACACTTATAGTCATTTCATTACCGCTTCACTCCGCTGAGATTATTCTAAAAAATGGTGATATTTATCTTGTAGAAATTTTTGAAGAAAATTCTGAGCAGATAAAGTTTACTTGGAAAAATGAAAATTATAAAATACCAAAATCAGAAATTCTAACAATAGATTCAACACAAACTGGAAAAGATCAATACTATTTAAGTTCTGATGTTCTGCTGAATGATGGTTCTAAACTAAAAGCAGTAATTACAGAAGAAAAAAAAGAAACTCTTACTCTGAAATCATCCTTAGGATATGTTACTTTACCAAAATCAAAAATTGTAAAAATTGAGTCCAAAAAACCGGAAGAAATTTCTATAACAAAATATAAAATCTTTGATATTAATAAAAAAGGCACTAACATTGGTTTTTCTTTTGCTTACCAAACTTTTCCTAAGATAAATTCTGATAGTAGCCTAAGTTTTGTTGGTGGAGGAAATTTTTTCATTGAACCGCAAGCATTAGTCCTTCATAGATTCTTTAGATTTGGCATTTTAGGGGAACTAGTATCGTCACCCAATAGTAGAATAGAATCAATTTCACTTTATAATGGAGTATTCTATATCAATGGAGATTTTCCAATTACCAAATGGCTTCATTTTTATTCAAATATTGGTGCGGGTTCTTCTTTTGTACGTTATACGAAAGATGATGTTACTACTTCTGGTATCAATGGAATTGGACAATTTACAATTGGATACGCTGGATTTAGTTTTAATAGAATTATCATTAGAATTGGATATAAAGCGAGTTATATATTAGAAAAACAAGATGGACTTTTTCTCCAAGGTGGGGAATTTTCCATAGGGTATATTCTATGAAAGATAAGTTGAGTTTTTTACTCTTACTTTTATTTATCTATTGTGACGCATCACCAATTGGAAATGCAAAAAAAGAGACTAATCAAAAAGTAGATTATTTTTCTGTAAATTCTATAACCACAAAATCAGCAAGGATAGATTGGTTTTGCTCAGATTCTGTTATTGGAACTGTGGTTTATGGAAAAAATCAATTTGAAAGTTCAATCACAAGCATTAGACCCGCTAAAGTTCATTCAATGACACTATCTAATCTTGAACAAAATACTCAATACAACTATAAAGTATTTTGTGGAAAGCCTGATAAATTTAACTTTCTACTTTTAATTAACCAAACATTTAGAACTCTTAAAGAACCTGACCCAATCATTCCTCCGCCTCCGATTCCCCCTTTGCTCTCTTCAGAACAAATTAAAAGAGGAATTTGGATTCTTGGTGGAACTGATAACTCTGGAAATCCAATCGCTCAAGTTGACTTCTTTGATCCAGTTGATAACAAATGGTTTTCAGATGTAACTAGAATCCCGACTCCTAGACGTTATGCAGGTATTGTAAATAATAACGGTAAAATTTATGTTCTTGGCGGTATGGTTGGGGTTAGCACTGTGAATACAGTAGAAGAACTGACGTTAGGCGACACTTTCACTTGGAGAACAATGAATTCCATGCCCGTGAATTTACAAGGATTTGTAGTTGCTACGAATAATAATGAATCTTATCTTATTGGTGGTAGTACAACAAATAATATTCAGATTGGAACTTTGCCTGCATTTAGCATTTATCGTTTTCAGCCATTAATTGGAAGTAACGGTTCTTGGGCTACAATTACGATTGCAACTGCCCTTCTTCCACATATCGATTTGTCGGGATGCATTATAGATGGAACTTTTTTATTTGGTGGGGGTAGATTCTTTTTTGATGGCACATCGCAAAATCTACACAATGGATATGTAGTTGGTTCCAATACAACGACTACAATCAGTGAAGCAAATTTTACTTACTCAGCTCATGGAACTGCATCAGTTTGTTATCGTCCGATTCCTTCTGACCCTTTTCCCAGTGATACTAAATCAATGTTTGTCCTTGGGGGTAGCACTCTTACTGATTTGAGCCAACCTGTTGTTGCAATCACACCTACAAATCAATACAATTATTACCAACCACTCACAAACACAATGAGTTCTGGTCCAGTTTTGCCTATTGCCTTATACTATCCTACAGCAGAAATATCCTATGAATTAAGAAGACTTTATGTTTTCGGAGGAGCAAATCTAGTGAATGTTCCTAGAGCCTCTGTCTATTCAATGCCACTTTCCAATCCAACTGGTGGACCCTGGCAAACTGAATTAGACATGCCTAGGGCTAGGTTTGGGCATAAGGCAATTATATTGAGTAGATGATTATAGGGAACCGCAGTGACCCTAGGGAGCGAGGTTGTGAGTCATCGTCGGAGACGATTAATGAACTCACCAACTGAAACAATTTTTTAAGAAAATTGTGAAGTTGAAAGTAAGGAACAGGGAATAGGGAACAGGGATATCATAAAGCGATAGTATCGTGTTATGATACATGCAGGTGCAGGTCGTGACCTGCTCTAAATTAGGAATTTTTCAAGGAGAAAGGATGATGAAAAAAGCAATTGTGAACATTTTAGTGATAGTAAGTATTCTAGCATTGTGGAATTACAAAACAATAGGTGCGAAGTGGAAAGGAAATTTTCCAATCATTAAATTTGAAATCAATCCTCATTTGATTGGGTATAAGTCATTTTTAACAGAGAATGCAATTGCATTTAGGATGATAGAAGCAGCGGAAGAATGGAACACTAAGACGGGTTCAAGGATTGAATGGCAGGCATCTGCAATCCAAAAGAAGGATGAAATCCAACCATTTACTTTTGATGTAAATAAACTGATTCAATCAGCAAACGAAAAAGGAATAACACCTTGTGAACTTGCAAAATCTGAACTGACAAAACAAAGCGTACCTTTTTTTAACCAACAATTTGAAGATGCAGATTGTACTAGTTCCTCCTGTGCTATGGTTTGGTCATGTGGAGATCAAATAGTCTCAGCGAACGTGATTATGAATAACAGTCAGTTCAATTGGAATGATCTATCGAATGATAAAGACATGATAGATATAAAGACAGAAACCATGAAGAATTTAGGACTTCTTGCCGGACTCACCCATTGTAGAGCGGGGGAAGGAGAGCAAAGTTGTTCGGGCACAGAGCCGACCTCTGATAGTGCAATGTATCGTTTCACAGAACCAGGTAAGAAACAAACAATATCACAAGATGATAGTAACGGAATCCAAAGCATCTATGGAGCCTATTCCCTACCATTCCCTAAAGAAGGACAGTATGCACTGAATTTTACGGAAAGAGCAATGATTCGGGATTTTAGAATCTTAGAGTCCACGTTAGGATATGATGATGACCTTAAAAGAGCTGAGGGCTATAAATTTATTAAAGGTCTAATTTCATATGATGAAAGGAAGAGTATGAAAACGTTTCAAGAAATGTATAACGATTTTTATAATAAAATGCAAAGACAAATGGTTGATGCTGATAAGGAAACACTGCTTATCCAAAGAGATACCCTTCTAATTGGGATTTACCAAGCCCAAAGAGCAAAAGAAGATTTGCAGAAAGGAATTGGTCAATTTGAGGCTTCTTTCATAGATAATTCCATTCAACGGCAACTTGAACTTTGGAAAGTCACGATTGATGCACTGGGTTCCAATAGGAATTGAGGAGTTAAAAGCATGAATAAAAAGATTCAATTCACAAAAGAGTTTAGAATAGTTTTGATGAAACTTTTGCTATTACTATCCCTAATACTAGATTTAACTAGTTGTTCTGATTCAGACTCTAAGAAAAAGGAAATCCAAAATAGAAATCTGATATTAATTGCTGGACTTGCTAACACTGGAACTTTAATACCTAACGTTAGTTGCATTTATAAACTTTTTCTATTTGCTACGACAAATAGTAATAACTTCAATTATGGTTGTGTAGAAGTAAAGCAAAATAGCTTCTATACAATTGAATCAATTTGTGAACTTCAAACTGCAATTGCGGAAAAAGCAATTCTGAGCAAAGACTCTTGTCTTTCCATTGGGTTTACAAATGCAATGAAGCTAGATACTAGCTCGACATTTGGAATCGATCATTTGTGTTCTGCATTACAAAATTCCAGTTCAAGCTTCCCTCTGCCCTGTTCTACAAAAATACTTACTTATTTTACTGCAAAGGGATTTTAGATATATGAAATTTAACTACAATTCCAAAATAGTAAAATCACTACTCACTTCTCATTTTTCCCTACTCCCTCTTCTAGTGATAGTCGCTAATCTCTTGATTACAAGCAACTGTCTTCCATTTACACCGGATGAAGAGACAAAAAGAATTGAAAAAGCTAATCAACAATGGTTAACAATTCTTTATACTAACATCTTCACTCCAAAAACCTATTCCTATGAGCAAAGCATCACAGACAACAAGGATGGAACTCTTACCTTTGTAAACATAGAATATGAAAAACAATTTGGAGTGAGAGAGTCTAACAGAAAAACAGTGTTATTCCAACGTTGTTTAATTGGTCAGGTATATCGTAAGTCGGAAAACGATTGTAGAGGAACGGGAACCAAAGAAACCGTCTGGGGAGCTTTGAAGTTCCAATGGTGTCCCACCAATGATCGAAGTTGTGAAGACAATAGCGGAAACGCATCGCCAAGCGTTAGTCCCGCAGCCAATGCTTGTGCTGAGTCAATCTTCTTGGGGAAGAAGTGGGAGATGCATGATGATGAATATTACTTTTCTTCTCAGAATTTAAGTGCAGAATATAGTAACATTTTATATGCTCGATTCAATAATCTGACCCAAGATTATTACACATCTGATATTAATGAATATGAAAGTTGGCAAAAAACATCTGCAGGGACAACTAGTTTAGTATCAGAACTTGCATTTTCTGAGAAATTTTTGAGAACCTCTACAAAAAAAAAGAATCTATATTCCTATTCGTTATGTAAGGAGAAGTTATGAAATTAATCTTTTTGATATTAGTAAATTCAACAATTCTATTCGCATTTCCTGGTGACCAAGAACCTCTAGCCTGTGAATGTGCTTTTACAGGTTCAAATTGTACATCCCCGAATGAAAAGCTGGAAGCCAAAAACGCTCGCAAGATACTATTTGCAAAAGGTTTAAGTAAGAAATATGATGCAACTAACGACTTCACCTATGCTCATTACAGTGCAACCACAGCAGACGATCCTAAACTTTCTGAAGAAGTGTATAGAACAAAAAACAAAGATGAAGCCACAAAAACTTATATAGAAGCAATCAAGAAATATCACAATCCATCAAAAAAGATTACTAAGTTAGGTGACAGTCTTTCAGATTTGGTCGATTTGTATGGAGTTATTCTTCCACAAAAGAATGGAATGCATGGAGCCTCGGGTGCTTTTGGTGGGTTAACTCTTTGGTATGTGGATAGCTGGGATGATTACATCAGTTATGGGGCGGGTGTGAGTAATCCAAATGGAATTTTTACCTATCAGAATTTAGGTGTAAGTGGAGATACTTCGATTGGGCTTTTGGGTCGATTAGGAGTAAACAAAAGCATATCAATTTATGAACAAGATATTTTAGACACAGGAACATTTTGTTTAGGAGAGAGAACTGGTTCCAACTTGCCATGGTATCAAGAACCGATACTAGCACCGGGAAAGACTACTACAAGATCACAAATTATGATTGGAGGAAATGATGTTTTTTCTACAGGTGTTCAAGTTGGATTCTGGTTGCCATTTGCAGCAAGAAGGCTAGTGGACTATACTTCTGCTAACGTTGCTACAATTGTTGACTGGCATATGGAAAACGGAAAAAAAGTTTTTCTAGAGGGAAACATTCCAATCTTGAGCCACCCCGCAAGTGGAATGTACAATTCGTTTTTATTCAATAGAACTACAATTTGTGGAACTCTTCAAGATATAACGATCGATCCTGAAGATGTTCCTTGGTATGTTCTTTTAATTCCAGGTGCTGCAGCTAAGATTATGGAATGGAATCATTTTGTAGTGAAAGAACTTAGAATTTTTGTTACTGCAATCAAAAAGCCACCTTATGGTGAACATTCTCAACAAGCAGCAAGTGATCCTTTCTATGAACTCAATAGTAACAATCCTATAACAGGTTATATAACAACATTACAAGGTAGAGGAAAAAGACCACAAGATTTTTTACAGGATCCTAATTCCAGAATGTTTTTAACTGCTGCTAGTATTGCACAAACCTGTTTGAATGATAGAATTAGAGATGAAATCCTCCCAACTTATAAAGAAGCATTTCCAAAAAACATAGATGGATATACAGTTTTTGATCATTTTGTGGAACCATATAAGACTTTGCAATATGCTCCCAATTTTTGGAGTCCTGAGTATTCAGTATATGAACAGAATGGGGCAGTTTCAGATTTATTTAATAATATTTCTATTGCATCGCTACCTGGTGGAATGCAGACTTCTGGTCCATTCTATACATTACGAGATGCAATTCATATTGGACCCGAAGGTTACAAAAGATGGGGACAAGTTGTTGGTTTGAAATTAGCTATTTTAGGATGGCAAAATCCTGGGAATTCAGAGGATGCTGATATAGCTGTCACGTTTGAAAAGAATGATGGATTTGCAGCGATTCGAAAAAGAGCAATAGAACTTGGATTTATTGGTAAGGAGAAGGGTCTTGGGCAATATTTGACTGCTATCAAGGATAAAACCTTTGGTGGTGTGATGCGTGAGTATAAAGATGGTAAAGCAATTTATGCGACGAAAATTAATACTGATGAATATCGTAAGTCAAATAATAAAATTGAAACATATTTTTTGTACGGTGGTGTGCTTACTGAATACTTAAAAATTAAAGGACATAAGTCAGGTTTAGGTATGCCAATCTCAGAACAGATGTGTTGGGGTGTTGGAATTTTTTGTAATTTTCACTTAGCCCTTTTTGAGAATGGCTATATTCTTTATGATGCAACTCCTGTTTTTGGTGGAAGAGTTTCAGACTTAAGAGTTTTTACAAATTCACACTTATCACCAGCTGATACGGCAAAAGACCCCGATTTTAAAACCTGCATTCCTAGTTGTGGTAGCAGATGGTTTGCTCATAATACAATTCCTTTTACTCCTGACTCAGGGACTCCGCCATTCAAGTGGTCATTCGAAGGTGGTGGAGCACCACCGAATCATTTTTTAACAGAGAAAGGTCTATTCTACGGAACTCCAACAAATAACAATAATGGAGAATGGAAATTCAAAGTGAAACTAGAAGATGCTAGAGGAAAGTCCATTGTGAAAGATGTTATCTTCACGACAGGGTTGTAATTAGAGAATAGTATCATAAAAAAATAGTATCGTTTTGTGATAGTGTAGGTGCAGGTCGTGACCTGCTCTAAATTAGGAATTTTTCAAGGAGAAAGGATGATGAAAAAAGCAATTGTGATTCTAGTAGCAATGCAATTGACAACAATAGTACTGTCACAAGATGATAGTGTTACTGCAAAGTATTCCTATCTTAGAGGCTTGATAGAGTCGGGAAATATTACTGAGGCTCAGAGTAAAATTGATTCATGGACTGATCTGAAAGGTGATCCAACTTTAACTCAACTCCAAACAGATATTTGGACAAAAATAGCAGACGAAGAATTCAATCGAAAGAATTTTCGAAAAGCACTTTTGAATTATGAAAAAGTTTCAGCTTATTGGCCGTTCAACACTACAATCCAAGAAAGGATTAAAGAAACCAAACTAAAAATAAATTCTACTCCTATAGACTTTAATGAAATAGGAAACATTCCAACATCAAGCGCTACAAGTGAATTTATTTCCAAATTACAAAAATCAGGAATCAATATCATCATTCTTGATGAAGAATTGAATTCAATGCTCAAATCTGAGCTAAAGAAAAATTTACGAAATGAAGCAAGTTTCAACCTTAGCCAAAGTATGAACTATAGCTTTCTCGCGATCCTAACGATCGTGAGTATCACAAATTCAGTTTTACTTTTTAAAATTTTAAAATCAAATAAAAAAGGACACAATCCAAAATGAAATCTAAATTCTCAACACTAACCTTAATAGCAATACTACTGCTTGTTTCTTGTGGTAAAGGAAAAAGTAAATTTTCCTTGTTACCATTTGCTTTGACTGGTCAAAGTACAATATCATCTCATGATAGTAATTCTGGTGTGACACAAGCCTCCCCTGGTGCTGATGGATCGCCAGCAACTCCAACGGGAACAATGCCAAACAATGATTCTGAGGAAAGTTCCCCTAGTCCCGCAGTGACTGGCACAGGTTCACCTTATGAAGTGATTGGTGGATACTTTGGAATTTCGAATCCACCGTTGCAAGTTTCTTCGAATGCTTCTTTGCTTAGAGTGAAGTTGTTTGATGCTCCACCAGTAATCCCTGTGAATAATGGACTAGTACATTTTGTTACTGAGTTTGATTTTATTGAATCATTCTTTGTGAATTCTGATTCATCGTCTAGAGAAATTCCACCATCAGATTTTATCGATCTTACAGTTCTAAAAATTCAAGTAAAGAACTCTAAAGGTGAAGTAATCACTAAAATTCCTAGTCATAATGAATCTAGTATTAAAATTAAAAATGGAAAACATTTTGTTCCCTTTGTTAGATCATTGGTTTTGGTCCCAGATACTTATTCTGAACTAAAAATAACACTATCCCCACAAGGAAAATTGATTTATAAAGAAAATAGCTTTCCCTTAAACTTAGAAGTTTCCGAACTTAGTTTCTCATCTGTATTTACAGTAGAAGCAGGTAAGATTACAACATTACACACAAAAACCTATAAGGAATCTCATGACGCTTTAATTGGTAATCAAAGAGAATTTACTAGACAAAACTTTGAAGAAAATTTGCATCCCGATTTTGTCTTCAAGGTGCAAAGTAAAACATATTCCATGAAACCAGAAATAGTTTCTGTGGGAGCGGAAGTTCATTTTCCTCCAACAAAACTCTATGTCTTTGTTGCTAATCTTGCAGCACAGGATAGCAACAATTCAGCATATATACTAAATGAAATTCCCACTTCTTTCGAATTGCTTTCACTAAGAAATGGATTTGTTGGACTTGCGGGAAGTAGTGAAGTCGAACCTAAAGCATATAAATTTATCCAATTGCAATTGGGACGACTTCATTCAATAGAAGTGAATGGTGCAATCATTCCTATTCGCATGGAAGAAAGGTCTCAAAGTATATTTAGATTTTTAGGAACATTCCAAGCTCAGAGCGGAAATGTTTTTGAAACTTACTTACACTTAGACCCCGAAAAATCAATTTTCTATTTAAAAGACAAAGGGTTTCAATTCGATCCTTATATTGAATTTTTGTCTGAGCTAAATTGTGCTCCAGAAGTAGAATCTAAGATTTCTAATTCATTAGGTAAGAATATGAATCTAGTTACTTCTGAATCAGAACTCATAGTACAAGGAAGTATTGGTTCTGTTACTTCAGCAATAGCACCTAACGCTATGAATTTGAATATTATCTATTCTGATGTTACGCTTTCGATTGATAAAGTTCTAAAGGGATACTTACAAGATTCACAATTAATTCTCAAGGTTCCTGGTGGGGAAGTGAATGGAATTAAACTAGAGGTAACTTCTATGCCAAAATTTACTGCTGGAGAAAAAGTCGTTCTTTTTCTTAAGAAGTATAATAACAGATGGGGAATTGTTAGAGGTCAACAAGGTAAGGTGAATTTATGAAAAAATTAACATTAGTTGCGATAACTGTTTTAAGCACAGGATTTATGTTTTTGCCAAATGGTATGAAATGGAATGATATACTTTACGGAAGATTTCCAGAGATTAGTTTCAAGATAAATCCAAATGCAATTGGAACAAAGATGGGAACTGAGGAAGAAATTCTAAATCAAGTAAAAGAATCAAGTCTAGCTTGGTCATTTAAAGAAACTGGTGCAGCAGTAGCTTTTGTGTATAAGGGCAAAACAAATTCTAATCCTCAGAATTTTGATTTGAATATTTGCAGTTCAACAGATAGAAGTTCAGTCAAAAGTATAGATAATACAATTTATTTTCAAAAAGAAGAAAATGCTGATTGTACTAGTGAAAGCTGTGGTTATGTATGGAGTTGTGCTGACAATAAAGAAGTCATTCATTTTGATGTAGCAGTCAATAATGCAAACTTTCATTTAGAGTCAGGAAGTGCTTTGAGCAAGGCATACAGGATTGGAAATATATTTCTGAAACAACTTGGAGTGATTGCAGGTTTGTATCATTGTTCTCCTGGGGTTGCTTGTGACGCAGGCGATCCTGATTCTAGTTCAGCAGTGTATAAATTTTTAGAGCCGGAGAATTACAACACAAGGATATCGTTAGACGATAGCAATGGATTAAAGGCACTATATGGAGAATTGAATGCAAATGAAAAGACTCTACTTGCAGTGAAAGAAGAATTCAAAATTAGAGTTGCAAGTTTTTGTACAGCACCTTGTGTCCTACCTGAACAGGATACAGGAACGTATCAACCAAGTGCAAGAGAACTTTCGGCTTGGGATGATTATATCCAAGATAGAGCAAAGGAAGGAATGGAGACAAGACCCAAACAATTGGAGTTGTATAAAGACTTTGAAAATTCATATACTAGATCGTATAGAGTTTCAGGAATTTCCGCAGAACAATATATGATGGATTCCATAACTTATGACTCACACTATCTTGTTATGATACCCTCTGAAATGTTTGATGGTTATTTGCAAAATCTATTTGTAGATTTAAAAAATCGAGAGAGAAGTTTACTGTTTAAAAATGAACTAGACCCAAATTATGTTGAGTTTGTAGAGACTGAACTCAAAGCACTGATCCAAATTAGAAGGAGATTTATCGATGAAAAGAATCGAAGATAGTTTTAGAAAACACTTTCGTATTGTGATACTATCGTTGTTGTTAAGTATTCTTGTCCTTGGTTGTGAAACTGACAAGTCCAAGGAGAATGAAAGATTACTGAGTTTACTTTTTATTTCTCAAATACTTACTACCAGTAATAATTGCAATCTGAGTTATTATAACAATTCTTCGGGAATCTATTCAGAGGCAGTTCAAACCTTAGGTGATAACCCTGGCTATTGTGCACCAGTATTTTCAAGTCCTACTAATATTTTTGCTAACGGTGTAAGAGTTACAAGCACAACAATTCCAACAGGAACCCCTCTTCAGTGCAGGGCAACACTAGCATCAGATGGAACTTTGAATTCAACGGTTCTATATAGCTGGTATAGTAAACAGAATTCAAATTCAAATATAGTGAATTTCAAATTGAAACATACAATTTTGAATTCAAGTTCAGGCTCCCCAATTGGAGTAGATAATTTCACATCATACATCAAAGGGGATGCTATCTATTGTTGCCAGTACTTTGGGTATAGTAACCAAGGAGCTTGTTATGGAAAACTCATTGCGAATTAATACTGGATTAAAACACTTTCGTATGGTGATACTATCGTTAGTGTTAAGTATTCTCTTACTTGGTTGTGAAAACATCAATCCCAAAAAAGACAACCCAAATCTCCCAGATGGAGATTTGGTCTATTTCTGGGGATTTGTCTTGGGTTGTTTTTTCCCAAAAGGTGCTGAATTTTGCAATTCAGCAAATAGTGTTAAATTAATCACACCAAGCGAGACTAAGTGTGGAAAGTCTTTCCAAACATTGAATGACTCTTCATCATTTATCTATGATGAATCCAATAAAAGAATACAAGTTAACGAAGTTCCAGTTAATAGTAAACTTCAATGTAAAATTATTGATTCATCTAATAAGATATCATCTGACACTACAACTTGGTATAAACTAGATTCTAGTTTAAAATTTGGAACTTTGATTTTTACACATAGGAAACTTTCAGATACTCAATTAGATTTTTTTACAGCTACAGATTCAGGTGAAGTTTTATTATGTTGCAATGAAAAATTGATTATCAACCAAGGTTCTTGTAATGAAACTTATTGGCAAATTACTTGCAATCAAATTAAAATTCAATAGGAGAACTTCATGAAAACATTACTTATCATTTTAGCAATTTTTGTATCAATTGATCTTTGGGCAAAAGATAAGATTTATCACGATTGCAGACATATTCAAACCAAACCAGTAGAGATTTCTGGAATTGGGGATAGTAGAGCTGCTCAGTTGGAAGGAACAAAAATTACAAAAGGAAGTGATTATTATTATTATGACGAGAAACTTAAAATGAACATTCAAAAACTAGGGATCTATGTTAATAATGGAAACGCAATCATCCATGCAATGAATCCAACGAATAATCAACCCATCATCGATCCTGCAAACAACATCAATATTGTGAGTAGAGCAGTGCCAGGAACTGACACTAAAGAATGGTTGGAGAAAATGAGACAGTGCAGTTACCAAGGTATTCCTTACATGGTTCCGAATGTTACTTACATGCATATTGGTAATGACCTTGCTGCAATCATCCAAGAAAAGAAAAAGATTAAAGCAGAATACGAAGCATTCCGTTTAGCAAGAATTATGAAAGACACTTTGGATGCTATTAATTTAATCATCACAAAAAGAATGAATAGCTTAAATTCTGTAACAAAAAAGAAATTCATTTCACAACCATTAAAAACCATTGCTCAAATTTTTTCTGATCTAGCTGCAATTCTAAATGCTACAACAACAGTTGTTTACACAAGATTTTATGATGATGCAAAGAATAAACTACTTAGCAAAACTACTTCCTATGAAGGAGTTTTGAATTTTCACAACTATTGGCAGTGGAGAATGAACCAAAAAATGGATGAAGCTGTGTTTAATATGCAGTATATTACTCGAAATGTTTTAGACCAATCACCAAATCATAAACTAGTATTGAATTCGATTCTTCCTATTCATCCAATTTCTAATATAATATATGTTGGTGAGATAACTCCTGAGAATGTAGTTGAAATTATGTGGCTAGTAAACGCTTATAATGGTAAATTAAGAAATAATTTATTAATAGGTCTTTATAGCCAGTATGGATTGAAGCGAATCATTTATGCTGATGCTTCACCGACTTTCCTAGAAGAAATCACTAGAGATATAAATAAGATCACTAGGGAAAATTCAGATACTCTATTCTTGGAAGGTGTTCATTTTTCAGAAAGAGGTCTAGTGAAATGGGGAAGAAATATAGCGAATTTGATGGTTCATAACGGTTGGTTTACTCCTGGTGCAGGTTTTGTAAGGCTTCCCGATCCAAAATACTATTCACATGATGAAGTAAATAAGTATCATATCCAAACAATGTTTGAAGCATTGCTAGATGGAATTTCAGGAGAAATTTTAGTCAATAGACCACTTCAATACCAAGAACATGCACTTAAGAAAGATTTTCCAGAGGTAGGCAAATCCTATTTTGTTCAACATGGTTCTGAATATACTCACAAAACCCAAGGAGACATCCGAGCAAAATACCAATCCATGAATGAAGCTAATGGAGAAGCTGGTTCACCCCTTTCTAATGAATTGTGTTATGGACCCGGTCCGTCTTGTCTAAACAAAGTCCAATACTTTGAGAATGGGGTAATTCATTTCGATCCGATTCATGGAACAAATTATTCCAAAACTGTCCTTCTTCCCAGTCCTACAAAACAAGCTGAGCTACCTGATTTTGATACCTGCGTTAATTCCCCTTGTGGTTCTAGGTGGTTTGACTTTAATGAATACCAACTCGTAGCAAATTCAGGACAACCTCCTTATTTTTGGAACATAGTAAGTGGTGATCTTCCTGAGGGAACCGTGCTCTTTGAGAACGGAATGATTCACAAACCACCTACAAATAATGCCAATGGCTCTTGGAAAGCTAAAGTGAGACTTACGGATGCTAAAGGTAAAACAGTGGAAAAAGAAATCAGGATTACATCAGGACTGTGAATTGAACTTGCTTTAACAGCTTTCTGTGTCTCAGCTCTGTTCCAGCCTGCAATTTCTAACCCAACCTAACCCACCCTATTAGAGTAGCTTACCTTAAATCCCCTTTCCTACTTTTGGGAAAGGGATATAAATTCAAACCTATAAACCAAAGGAAAATTGGGATAGGGCTTCATAAACTGAGAGTTTTTAGCATGACCTTCAAATTTCTTTACTATTTTTTTTCACTTGAAGCCAAAAATCTTTTTTGCCCTTGACGTAGAACCCCACTAAAAAATAGTGATATTTTCAGCTATTTTAGCTATGAAAACAGCAGATGTTGCCCTCTTAGCTCAGTGGTAGAGCACTTCCATGGTAAGGAAGGGGTCACCAGTTCAAGCCTGGTAGAGGGCTTGAGACTAAGTTCAAAGGCCTGTAGTTTAATGGTAGAACTAGGATCTCCAAAGTCCTTGGTGGGAGTTCGATTCTCTCCGGGCCTGCCAAGTTTTCAAAAGAATAATAGCAAGTAAGTAGGAAATGAAAGCAATACTATTTTTAAAAGAATGCAGGGCGGAACTGGAAAAGGTTCAATGGCCAACTAGAGATGAAGTGATCAAATCTACTATTGTTGTACTCGCAACAGTGGCAATTTTTTCACTATTTTTGTTCTTTTCAGACATTTTGTTTGTTAAGCTCCTCACTTGGTTGTGGGGAATTGTCGGCTAGTCAGAGGATTTTGAAATGTTAAAGTGGTATGTTTTGCAAGTATATTCTGGTCATGAAAACAAAGTGAAATCAAGCATTGAGAAATTGATTCAACAGAATAATTTACAAGACAAAATTGTTCAGCTAAAGATTCCCACAATGGAAGTGGCTGAAATGAAGAACGGTAAAAAGAAAGTAGCTAAGAAAAGACTTATGCCTGGCTACCTTCTCATGGAAATGGAAATGGACGATGACTTGCAATACTTAGTCACAAACCTTCCTTCAGTTTCTAGTTTTGTAGGCAAAAAGTCTAAACCTGATCCTCTTACTTTGGAAGAGGTCAAGAATCTATTCAATGAAATTGATGAGGTTCCCACAGAAGAGGTCGTTGCAAAGCCAAGACTTCTTTTCAAGGTTGGGGACAATCTAAAAATCATTGATGGACCATTCGCAAACTTCAGTGGAGTTGTGGATGAAATTTACCCCGATAAAGGACGTCTCAGGGTAAAAGTGGAAATTTTCGGAAGATCAACCCCAGTTGAGCTAGACTATCTTCAAGTGGGAAAAGCATAATCTAAGGAACTAAAACATGGCAGCAAAAAAAATTGTAAAGCAAATCAAATTACAGGTGGAAGCAGGAAAAGCTAATCCAGCACCTCCTGTTGGTCCTGCTCTTGGTCAAGCAGGTTTGAATATCATGGAATTTTGTAAACAATTCAATGAAAGAACTAAGACCCAGATCGGAATGAAGCTTCCAGTTGTGATTACAGCTTTTTCAGACAAAAGTTTTACTTTCATTACTAAGTCTCCTCCTGCTGCGTTGCTTGTGAAAAAAGCAATAGGAATTGAATCAGGTTCAGGGACTCCACACACTAAAAAAGTTGGGACTATCAATAGAAAGCAATTAGAAGAAATTGCTAAGACTAAAATGGAAGATTTGAATGCTAATGATTTGAACGCAGCAGTTCTAATCATTGCTGGTACTTGTCGCTCAATGGGCGTGAATGTAGAACTCTAAGGTTAAGATCATGAAACATGGAAAAAAATACAAACAACAATATACTAAAGTAGATAGAACTAAGCTATACAACTTAGATGAAGCTGTTGCTCTTGCGAAAGACACTTCCTATTCTAAATTTGATGGCTCTTTAGAAATTTCTACGCAAGTCAACTACAAAAGTTTACAGAACGTAAGA
Source organism: Leptospiraceae bacterium (assembly GCA_033762425.1). Taxonomy (GTDB): domain Bacteria; phylum Spirochaetota; class Leptospiria; order Leptospirales; family Leptospiraceae; genus JANRLP01. Next base: position 19,109 of record JANRLP010000061.1, on the reverse strand, counting down.
GGAACCATTTCTCTTCCTAACGGAACGGGAAAAAAGGTTAGAGTTCTAGTCTTTTGTAAAGGTGATAAACAAACAGAAGCAAGAAATGCTGGAGCTGACTTTGTGGGTGATGCTGATCTAATCGAAAAAGTAAGCGGTGGATGGACAGATTTTGATGCTTGCGTTGCAACACCTGATATGATGAAAGATGTAGGTAAACTAGGACCAGTTCTTGGTAGAAAAGGCCTAATGCCTAAACCAAAAGCGGGAACTGTAACCCAAGATGTTACAAAAGCAATTAATGAGCTTAAAAGTGGGAGAGTGGAATACCGTCCCGACAAAGGTGGAGTAATTCACCTAGGTGTTGGAAAGATTTCTTTTGATAAAGAAAAACTTGTGGAAAACGTTCGCTCAGTTGTAGCGGCTCTGATGAAAGATAAACCTTCAGATGCTAAAGGTGATTTTTTGAAAAACTTTTCACTCTCAGCAACTATGGGAATCGGTGTCAAGGTTGATATCAAAGAACTAGTGAATTCTGTAATTTAAGGCGAGTAAGAAAAATGGCACAACCAGAAAAAGTAGAAGCAGTAGCAGAACTAAAAGGTTATTTGGAAAAACAACCTAATTTTATCCTAGCGTCATACAGTGGGCTTTCCGTGCAAAGCCTACAGGATTTGAGAAGACAACTCAGAAAAATGGGTTGTTCCGTAAAAGTTATCAAGAACAATTTATTTCTTCGTGCTTTGAAAGAATCTTCTCAGCACACAGGAAAAACAATTCAATTCGGTCCAGAATATAAGGGACCACTTGCAGCAATCTTTTCTAATGAAGAACTTCCTCAAGCAGCGAAACTCTGCAAGGATTTCAAAAAAACGAACGATGTCTTTGATCTTAAAGCGGGATACTTTTCTGGCGAGGTCTTAGATTCTAAGGGAGTAGAAGGGATTGCGGGTCTTCCTTCCAGAGAAGAATTGCTTTCGATTATTGCAAGAGGAATCAACACTCCTGCAACTCAGATTGCTAGCGGCATGAATCAAATCATGGCTAGCCTTGCTAGAGGAATCCAAGCAGTCGCTGAGAAGAATGGGAAATAAATAGTAAAACGGATTAGTTAAAGGAGATAATATGTCTAGTTCAGTAGAAACACTTTTAGAGCAAATTGGAAATCTAACTTTGGTTCAGGCTTCCGAGTTAGTGAAAGCAATGGAAACCAAATTTGGTATTTCTGCAGCAGCACCAGTAGCGGTAGCAGTTGCAGGTGGTGGTGCAGGAGCAGCAGTAGCTGAAGAACCTGCTGAGGTGAATGTGATTCTAAAAGAGCACGGTGAGAAAAAGATCGAAGTAATCAAGGTTGTTCGTGAGATTACAGGACTTGGCTTGAAAGAAGCTAAAGACCTAGTAGAAGCAGGCAACAAACCAGTGAAAGAAGGCATTTCTAAAGACGAAGCTAACGCTCTCAAAGCTAAGTTGGAAGCAGTTGGAGCAAAAGTAGAAATTAAATAATTCTACTTGAGTTCACCTAAATTGGAGAATGCTCTATAGTGCCCATTCTTAACTTAAATTTTTTTGTTAAGGATCAATCTATACCCTCTCTAAAATTAGGGTTATTTCAGACTAGTTCAATGAGTTCTTCTTGGGGATTAAACCTAAGAGAACTCATTATGTTTTTATATGAGTTTTTATTTTTATTCAGACTCATCATATATACTATTTCCACGACAGGAGTTTGAGAATGGCAAGCCATCTTGAAAGAAAAAGAGTCAACTTCGGAAAAATTACCAACCTAGATCATTTGCCTAATTTAATCCAAATCCAAAAGAGATCCTTCGATTGGTTTCTTCAGTCAGATGTTAAAGATCCTTCCAAAAGAAGAAACCAAGGACTAGAAGCTGTTTTCAGAGAAACATTTCCAATTGAAAGTCCTAATGGTGACGTAGTAATGGAGTATAAGAATTATGTTCTTGGTGATAGAAGAAAGTCTCCGCAAGAATGTAAAGACACTGACTCTAGTTTTGCTCTTCCTCTAAAAGCTGTAATCAGACTCATCATCAAAGAAACGGGTGAGATCAGAGAACAATTAGTGTATATGGGTGATATTCCCATTATGACTGAACAAGGCACATTTATCATCAATGGTGCTGAGAGAGTTGTAGTAAGTCAGCTTCACCGTTCTCCTGGTATATTTTTCTCCCTTGACCAAGCAAGAGGAACTTTTTCTGCTCGTGTAATTCCGTATCGTGGTTCTTGGTTAGAATTTGAAATTGATAATAAAGGAATTCTTGTAGCAAAGATTGATAGAAAGAAAAAATTTCCTGCTACACTTCTATTGAAAGCACTAGGCTTAAATTCCAACGAAGAAGTTCTAAGACTTTTTTATTCAGGAACAAAAGTTAAGCTGCAAAACGCAACTCCTAAAGAAATCAAAAAAATTATTGGTAGAAGAACGATAGCCGACATCATCAACTATGAAACTGGTGAAGTGATGTTAGAAGCTGGTTCTAAGATCAACGAAGATAATATTGATATCTTAAAAGAAATGAAGGTCAAAGAAGTTACGTTAGTCGAATTTCCTAACGGAAAGGACAACCCCGTTGTGATTAATTGTATGGAAAAAGATGGGGTGAACGATCACGAAGAAGCGATCAAAAAATTCCATCTAATCATGAGACCAGGTGAGCCTTCTTCCATTGAAAATGCTCAAGCTGAACTCAAAAGACTTTTCTTTTCTCCAAAAACATTTGATCTAGGAAAGGTTGGTCGTTATAAAATCAACAGTAAGTTTGAGTACCATAAACCTGAAATTTTTAAAGAATGTGAGGATAGAGTTCTTAGACCAGCAGATATAACCGAAACTGTTCGCTATTTGGTTATGCTTATCTCAGAGGCAGAAAATTATTTCCATGATGATATTGACCATTTGGGCAATAGAAGAATTCGTTCCGTTGGTGAGTTACTCAGCAATCAATTGAAGCTAGGATTTTCTAGAGTAGAGAGAGTTATTAAAGAAAGAATGACTGTTCAAGAAGTGGAACAACAAACTCCACAACTACTAATCTCAATTAAACCGATCACAGCTGTTATCAACGAATTCTTCGGTTCTTCACAACTTTCACAGTTTATGGACCAAATCAATCCACTAGCTGAGCTTACTCATAAACGTAGATTGAATGCACTCGGACCTGGTGGACTTTCTAGAGATAGAGCTGGGTTTGAAGTTCGTGACGTTCACTATAGTCACTATGGTCGTATGTGTCCAATTGAAACCCCTGAGGGTCCAAATATTGGTCTAATTCTATCCATGTCTTCCTTTGCAAGAGTGAACGACTATGGTTTCTTGGAAACTCCCTATAGAATTGTTAAGTCAGGGAAAGTGAATAAGGCAATTGAATATCTAACTGCTGATAAAGAAGAATATCATTATATTGCTACTGCTTCTTCACCTGTTGACGAAAAAGGTGAGTTCAAACAAAAGTTAATTTCCACAAGACACCGTTCGGATTTCCCTTATAGAGGTCCAAATGAAGTTCAGTATATGGACATTGCTCCAATGCAAGTGGTTTCAGTTTCTACTGCACTCATTCCATTCTTAGAGCATGATGATGCGAACAGAGCACTGATGGGTTCTAACATGCAACGTCAAGCAGTTCCATTATTAGTTGAAGAAGCTCCCTTCGTAGGTACTGGAATGGAAGGTAGATCAGCATATGATTCTAGAATCTGTGTGATTGCACGTAAGAGTGGAATCGTAGTTAAAGTGGATGCAGAACATGTTTGGATACTTGAAGATGGAATGAAAGATCCAATCGTTTATGATTTGGTGAAATACAAAAAAACTAACCAAGGTTCCTGTTTTACACAAAAACCTGTAGTTAGTATGATTCATGCTGATGCAAACGGAAAAATTTCCAAAGTAAGTAAAGAAAAAATTGAACTAACAAAAACTGATGGTTCAAAAATAGAATATCCTTTGGCAACTCTTACTAAAGACTTCCACCCACTTGTTAAAGAAGGTGCTGAAGTTGAAAAGGGAAATGCATTAGCAGGTCAAATTGTTACTGGTGAGAAAATTGATGAGAATGGAACTATCATTACTAAAGGAACTGTGCTTGCTGATGGTCCTGCAATTGACAATGGTTATCTTGCATTAGGTAAAAACGTACTAGTTGGTTTTATGCCTTGGGAAGGATACAACTTTGAAGATGCAATCGTGATTAGCGAAAGAATTGTAAAAGATGATGTATTTACTTCTATTCATATTGAAGAATTTGAAATCCAAGCTAGAGAAACAAAACTTGGGCAAGAACAAATTACAAGAGATATTCCCAATCTATCGGATAAGGCGTTTCGCGACTTAGATGAGACAGGTGTAATTCGTGTAGGTGCTGAGGTGAAGGCGGGAGATATTCTAGTGGGTATGGTAACTCCTAAAGGAGAAACAGATCTTACTCCTGAATACAAACTTCTTCATTCCATCTTTGGGGAAAAGGCTAAAGAAGTTAGAGACTCTTCCCTTAGAATGCAAAATGGTTCTGAGGGAACAGTGATTGATATCAAACGTTTTTCCCGTGAGAAGGGAGATGATCTTCCTGCAGGTGTTGAAGAACTAGTAAAAGTTTATGTAGCAAAAAAACGTAAACTAGTAGTTGGGGATAAAATGGCGGGTCGTCATGGAAACAAAGGTGTTGTTGCTAAAGTAGTTCCCGTAGAAGATATGCCGTTTATGGAAGATGGAACTCCGCTTGACATCGTGCTAAATCCACTTGGGGTTCCTTCTAGGATGAACCTTGGGCAAATTTTTGAAACTCAACTTGGATTTATCGGAGCAAAACTGGGAATCAATTTTGAAACACCAGTTTTTGATGGTGCTACTGAAGAAGATATTGAGAATTACAGTAAAGAAGCAGGACTTCCTTTGGATTCCAAGTTTCAGCTAATCGATGGTCGCTCAGGAGAAAAATTCATCAATAAAGTTTTCTGTGGACATATATACATGTTGAAACTTGCCCATATGGTGGATGATAAAATGCATGCTAGGTCAACTGGACCATATTCCCTTGTGACCCAACAACCACTAGGCGGTAAAGCACAGTTTGGTGGTCAGAGATTGGGTGAGATGGAAGTTTGGGCATTAGAGGCTTATGGCGCAAGTCATACTCTTCAAGAATTGCTTACTATCAAATCAGATGATATGCTTGGAAGAGCTAGAATCTATGAAGCGATAGTGAAAGGAATTCACTCCATCAAATCAGGAATCCCAGAATCATTCAACGTATTGGTTCAGGAGCTCAGGGGCTTGGCACTAGATATTATCATCACAGATACAGAAGGCGGTACAGTAGATATCGCTGACTATGAGGATGAATATTCCAGAAGTAGAAAGAGAATTAAACTTGAATCGGTAGAGAACGCATAATGAAAAATTACACTAGCTTTGACTCCATCACAATTAAAATTGCTTCCCCAGAACGTATCAAAGAATGGTCTTATGGTGAAGTAAAAAAACCTGAGACTATCAACTATAGAACTCTCAAACCAGAAATAGATGGTTTGTTTTGTGAGAAAATTTTTGGGACAACAAAAGACTGGGAATGTTATTGCGGTAAGTTCAAGTCGATTCGTTACAAGGGTGTGATCTGCGACAAGTGTGGAGTAGAGGTTACTCACTCCAAAGTACGTAGAGAAAGAATGGGGCATATTGAACTAGCTGCTCCTGTTTCTCATATCTGGTACTATCGTTCTGTTCCTTCTAGAATGGGATTGCTCTTAGATATGACAATGAACGCACTCAAAACAATTCTATACTTTGAGAAGTATGTAATTGTTGACCCCGCTGATTCAGGAAGACTAAAGGGTGAGCTATTAGATGAAGAGGAATATCATTCCTATTTAGATGAATATGGTGATAAGTTTGTTGCAGGGATTGGTGCTGACGCAATCAAAGAACTTCTCTCAAGAGTTGATGTGGAAGTAGAAAGCAGAAACATCCGTCAAAAAATCCAAGAGAAAAAAATTTCCGACAAAAGACTCATCAAACGTTTAGAAGTACTAGAAGCATTTCGTGATTCTGGAAATAGACCTGAGTGGATGGTACTGGATGTAGTTCCTGTAATTCCTCCTGAGCTTCGCCCAATGGTGCAGTTGGATGGTGGAAGATTTGCTACTTCTGATTTGAATGATTTATATAGAAGAGTAATCAATAGAAATAATCGTTTGAAAAGATTATTAGCTCTTAAAGCACCAGAAATCATTGTGAGAAACGAAAAGAGAATGCTACAGGAAGCTGTGGATGCTCTATTTGATAACTCACGTAGAAAAAGAACTGTTAAAGGAAAAGGAAATAGACCATTAAAATCTATTTCTGATATGCTCAAAGGGAAACAAGGTCGTTTCCGTCAGAACTTACTTGGAAAGCGTGTGGACTATTCTGGTCGTTCTGTGATTGTAGTGGGTCCTGAACTTAAGTTTCATCAAATGGGTCTGCCTAAAAAAATGGCTCTGGAACTTTTCAAACCATTTATCATGAAACGTTTAGTCGATCTGGAGCTTGCTCCTAACATTAAGTCTGCGAAGAAAAAAGTAGAATCAGAAGATAAAGATGTATTTGAAGCATTAGAAGCAGTTGTGAAAGAACATCCTGTTCTTCTAAACCGTGCTCCTACACTTCATAGATTGGGAATCCAAGCATTTATTCCAACGTTAGTAGATGGTAAGGCGATTCGTTTACACCCACTCGTTTGTCATGCGTTTAACGCTGACTTTGATGGGGATCAAATGGCGATCCACGTACCACTTTCTCCTAAAGCTCAATTAGAGGTGTGGATGCTTATGCTATCGCCTCACAATATCTTGAACCCTGCAAACGGTCATCCGATTTGTGGACCAACTCAGGATATCGTTTTAGGTATCTATTACCTAACCAGTGAGATAACAAATGGACTTGGGGAAGGAAAATTCTTTACAGGCATAGATGAAATCATGTATGCACTTGAAGCGGGAACATTAGATCTTAGATCTAAAATTAGTGTTCTTTACCAAGACAAGATCATTGAAACCACTCCTGGTAGAATGATCTTCAATTCAGTTTTCCCTAAGGGCTATAACTACATCAACAGAACTCTCGGCGATAAAGAAACTAACAGAATTATTGCTGAGATTTATGATAGTCATGGGCCTGCTGTGACAGTAGTAATGCTAGACGATATTAAAAAGTTAGGCTATAAATATGCTACTAAGTTTGCACCAACAATATCGATTCACGATATTAAGGTCTCTCCTGTAAAACCAGCTCTGGTTTCTGAAGCAAACAAGGAAGTAGAAAAAGCCGACATGGAATACCGTAAGGGTATTATCACTAATGATGAACGTAAGAAAAAGGTAATTGAGATTTGGACAAGAACCAATGAAAAAATTACTGAAACTATGTTTAAGGAATTAGAGAAGGATCAGGCAGGTTTTAATCCTGTCTATGTAATGGCTGCATCAGGTGCAAGAGGATCTAAACAACAGATTCGTCAGCTTGCGGGAATGCGTGGTTTGATGGCGAAACCTTCTGGGGAAATCATTGAGCTTGCGATTCGTTCCAATTTCCGTGAAGGTTTAGGAATTCTAGAATTCTTTATTTCTACACATGGTGCTAGAAAGGGTCTTTCTGATACTGCACTAAAAACTGCGGATGCTGGTTACTTAACAAGACGTCTAGTGGATATTTCACAAGATGTAATCATTTCTGAAATTGATTGTGGAACTACAGATTCCATCCAACTGGCAACAGTTAAGGAAGGGGAAAACGTAATCGTATCTCTTGGAGATAGGATCTTTGGTAGATACACAGCGGAAGATATTATCGATCCAGTTACTGAAAAAATTGTATTCCCTAAAGATACGTTAGTTACTAGACCAGTTGGTCAAAAATTAGAAAATTTAGGGTATAACAAACTTAGAGTTCGTTCTCCTCTCACTTGTGAATCTAAACAAGGGATTTGCACTATGTGTTATGGAATGGATATGGCGAGACTGATTCCTGTGGAAATTGGTGAGGCAGTTGGTACAATTGCAGCACAATCTATTGGACAACCTGGAACACAGCTTACAATGAGAACCTTCCATATTGGTGGGGCTGCTTCTGCTAAGATCAAAGAAAAAGACCATAAAGTTCCATACCAATCCTTAGTAAAATCTACCAATGGTAAATTTATTACTAACTCTTTGGGGCAAACAATTTTCAGCCGTCGTGGATCAATTGTTGTAAAACATCTAATCCAAGAATTGAATACTAATGATCTATTGAACATTAGAGTGAAGGACGGGGAAAGAGTAGAGAAGGGTCAAGTAATCGCAAGCAATTCCAAAGGGGAAATGGTTCATGCTGATTTAGGTGGAATTGTTGAAGTGAGTGGCACAAGATTTAGAATCTTGGGCGATGATATTACGATTCCTGTTAAAATCGGAACAGTATTGAAAGTGAAAGAAGATGAAGTAGTTCTTCCTAACAAACCACTTGCTGAGTTTGATCCATTCAATGATATCGCAGTTGCAGACTATGATGGAACAGTTACTTGGGTTGATCTTGAAGTAGGAAAGAACTTAAGAAGAGATGAGGATCCAAAAACATCTAACGTTATCTTCAAAGTAATTGAACAGAAACGTGAAAAACTCAATCCAAGGTTAATACTATCGTCCGGTAATAGTTCAGAGGAATATGCAGTTCCAGTCGATGCAATTATCACTCTGAATAGTGGTGATAAGTTAAAGGCGGGAGATCCTTTATATAAGATTCCTTCTATTGCTGAGAAGACAAGAGACATCACTGGTGGTCTTCCAAGAGTGGATGAATTGTTTGAGGCAAGAAGGCCTAAGGATGCATCCATCTTAGCTGAGATCAGTGGAAGAATTGAAGATAGTGGAGATATACTCAAAGAGAAAAGAATTCTTTATATAATTCCCGATGATCCAGAAAAAGAGAAAGTAAAAGTTGCGATCCCAGTTGGTAAACAAGTCAGGGTGAACGATGGGGATTATGTAAAACAAGGTGATCAGTTAGATGATGGAAACTTTGACCCACATGATATTTTAAGAATCAAGGGTGTGGATGCACTTCATGCTTACCTTGTTAAAGAGGTGCAAGAGGTTTATAGACTGCAAGGGGTTCATATCAATGATAAACATATTGAAGTAGTTGTAAGACAAATGCTTCGTAAGGTTACTATCACTGATAGTGGAGACACTTCTTTTGTTGCACAACAACAAGTAGATAAATTCACATTCAAAGACGAGAATAAGCGAGTAGAAGAGGAAGGGGGAAGTCCAGCTTCTTCACAACCAATTCTATTGGGACTTACTAAGGCTTCTTTGAATACTGAGTCATTCTTCTCAGCAGCTTCATTCCAAGAGACTACAAAAGTCTTAACAGATGCAGCAATCAAAGGTAAAACAGATCATTTGATTGGGCTGAAAGAGAATGTGATCATTGGTCATATGATTCCTGCAGGAACTGGAATGAGAAAATACTTCGATGTAGATGTATTCAAAGATTACTACGGAGATTTAGAAAAAGAAGCAGAGACTAATTCGACAGATGAGGTAACAGCAGGGGAAGGTCTTCTAGATCCAGAACAAAATACTGTGGCGATTGAAATCACAGATAGAAAAGATCTGGAACGAGAAGAATACGATGAGGAAGATTTAGAAGAAGAAGATGAAGAAGAAGATGCTTCTAAAATCGAATAGAAGAGAAAAGCCAGTTTACAAAAAAGCTGGCTTTTAGGATTTGACTAATACGCACTATTTTATAGTTTTTTAAAAGGAAAATATGCCTACAATTAACCAACTGATCAGACACGGAAGAGATAAACAAAAGAAAAAGACTAAGTCTCCAGCACTTAAGGCTTCACCTCAAAGAAGAGGGGTATGTACAAGAGTAATGACTTTTACACCTAAAAAGCCAAATTCAGCTTTAAGGAAAGTTGCTAGGGTTCGTCTTTCACATGGGATTGAAGTTACAGCTTATATTCCAGGAGAGGGGCACAACTTGCAAGAACACAACGTTGTACTCATTCGTGGGGGAAGGGTAAAAGATTTACCAGGGGTGCGTTATCATATCGTTCGTGGAACTTTGGATACATTGGGTGTTGATAAGAGAAGAAAGGGACGCTCCAAATATGGTGCGAAACGTCCTAAGGCTTAAGGAGTGAGTAATGTCTAGAAGACGCGGTAAAGTAGAACCGAGAAAATTGATCCCAGATGCTAAATTTGGGGATATAGTTATAACCAAGTTCATCAACTGTCTTATGTATGATGGAAAGAAGAGTGTGGCAGAGAATATCTTTTATGATGCCATGGCAGTCATTGAGTCTAAAGGTAATTCAGAGCCTTACAAAATCTTTACTGAGGCTTTGAATAATGTTAAGCCAGAAGTAGAAGTAAAGTCAAGAAGAGTGGGTGGGGTAACATATCAAGTTCCAATCGAGGTTCGTCCTGAGAGAAGACTTGCACTGGGGATCAAATGGCTGATTCGTTATTCTCGTGACAGAAACGAAAAATCTATGAGTGCAAAGCTTGCAGCAGAAATCATGGATGCTCACAAGGGCACTGGTGCTTCCATTAAGAAGAAGGAAGACATTCGTAAAATGGCTGAGGCTAACAAAGCTTTCTCACACTACCGTTGGTAGTATAACCAATATAGCTCACACGATTTTGTGTGAGCTAAATCTATTGAAATTAATCAATAAAAAATCTCAAACTACATAGCACCTTTTTTCAGGCAACCAGCAGCTTTAGTTCCAGCAGCAGCAATTCTTGCTTTTTGAGCATCATTTGATTCTGATTTTACTTTTTCTGCATCTGCTTGTAATGCTTTAAGATTTGCAGCATCTTTAGTAAATTGAGCTGTTAAAGTAGCTTTTTCCATAATGCTTGCTCCAGCTGTTTTATCAGCAAGTGCACAAAATCTAGTTACGAAATCTTCGTATGCTTTGATAGATTTTTCAACTGCAGGGTTTACTTCTGCTTTAGGCTCTTCTTTTGGTTCTTCTTTAGGCGCTGGAGTAGGCTCAGGCTTTTTCTCTTCAGCTTTTCCACAAGCAACTAGGCTTAGAATGCCTGCTAGAACAATTAGACTTAAAATTTTTTTTAGGTTCATAGAACTTCCTTATTTGATTTCAGCTAGTTTCCCCCTGACGATATCTATGTCAATAACTTGTAATGATCTGCTTGAGAGTTTGGGCATCACGCCCCTCTTAATTTTGTCGTTCACCAGAGTATTTCTTTTTTCGAGAGGGGCTCTTCCAGCTCTCAGCTTCGGTCAATAAATTTCGCACTTCGATACAAAAACCCTTCAGGGTTTTTTACTCAGTGACCGAAATTTATTGACCACGCTTCGATCTGGGATGCAGGGCTTTTGTTGTTTACATAATTTGGGTTGTATCTGGTTGCTCTAGTTGCGGAGCTTTGTCCTAGTTGCGGAGCTTTGTCCTAGTTGTAGGAGCTTTTCCGTGGTTCGTGTTTTGTAATAACTATTAACTTCTCAATAAATTATTTTGTAATAACTGTTTTTGTGAAATTTCTTGACTATGTAATAACTAATAACTAATCAATAATTTATTTTGTAATAATTGTTTGTTTGGCGAACACACAAAAAGTCTTTACGCCTAAAGACCATTTTTTCTACCTGAGCGTAAACGTTGAATCAAACATGATCAGATAATACACTACTAATACAAGATGCCAGAACTATTACATTACAACTTATACAAAATTGAGGGAGTGTTAGTATTTACACTAGCACATGGGAACTAACGTCTAGGAATGCGGCAGGGATTGAGGCGATATGCCCAAAATTTCTGTAAGAAATTTTGTATCTGCAAGCCTTCCGCCTGATGGCTATCGGCTTTCGATGGTCAAAAAATTTTAGTCACTGACCGAAGCCGAAAGCCCGTCTGCCGCCCAAAATCTTTTTATAGTTATGAGCTTTTTAGTAATTATTTCTATGTTTTCTTCTTACATCGAACTAACGTTATTTATTGTATAGTCCTAAAGACATCATTAAAAATCCTCCGAAAGCAGCGTTACTAGGTGAGAGACTTTTATTTACCTTCTTTTTCATCGAATTGATGATCGCCCTATATTCTTTATAAAATTCGTAAGTTGGCTTTGGGTTATACTTAATCTTTGTGATTTCAAAATGTTCGATAACCCCTTTTGCAGTTGTCGGCTTAATAAAAACTTCTTTATTTGGTTCGAAATAGCTTGGGCAAACTGTGATGATAGACCATTTCGCTAACTGTCCCTTAGTAAGAATCTGAATCTGGTTCTCAAATCCACTCTTTTCATCTCCATGCAAAAATTCCATAAGGGCTGCTCCTAGTCTTTCATTCTCTGCAGCACTAAGTGAAGCAACAAAATCTCTAAACTTAGGTTTTTCAAATACTGAAACCATAGATGACTGAGTGATCATCTTTACCATTGCTTGAGTAACTTGTTTGGGTTGTTTCAGATTCTCCTTTGCGAAACTTGTTTTAGCAAATTCAATATACTTTTCCATTTTATGTTTTTTGACGATTTCTAACATCTCAGGACTTTGGAATCCAAGAGGATACTTCGTTAGAAATTTCCTCTCAGCAGTCTTTAGTTTATCTTGATTCAAGTTCAGATCCTAATAATTTGAAATTATGTGATGATTCACTTATCATTCTTGCTTTTAGTTTTTTCAACCGTTTGTACCTTAACAATAGGTATTGTTTCCCAATCAGTCCTTTCAAAATCTAGTTTTACTTCTTTTTCTATTTCTGCTTTAAGTTCTTCTTTTTCATTCCAATCACTCACTTTTACAAATGCTGGAAGACTTAGATCAATACCTAGTATAGCAAAACCTATTCCTAATACAATTTTTTTAGTAAGAGAGTCTTTAAATCCGGGATACACTTTTTCTCCTATATCATCAATTTCAGGATCAGCACCAACTCTTTGAATTTTCTCGTCTAAACTAAACTCTCCAACAATGTATGTTTGATTAGGTTTAACAGTGAATTTAGTTTTTTCTACGCTTTCTCTATCAAGGATATGATAGTACCTCACATTACCATCACCATCTTGACCGTTACTCTTCTTGTATCTATAAGAACCTACTAAAACATAATCTCCAGGTTCTATATTTAAAAGATACATTCTTTTTCCCGACAAAAAATTACTTTGGAACATTTGTAGTTCAGAATATTTCTTCTTTTTTGGATCGAGTTTTAGTAACCAAAAGTTAGTATTAGTCATTGGATCAGAAATTTGAATCACAATTGCTGATGATTGCTTAACATCTGAAGGCATCACTTCAGGCTTTGATCTACAAGCACTTAAAAATAATAATAGGAATACTAAAGAAAATCTTACCATCTTTTTGACCTCAAGCGATGAAAATTTAAAGCCTAAACTAGTGTATATATTGAAAAACTCAATCTATAAAAAAAATATTCTTTTGGCAAAAAACTTGGGTCATATTGCATGGAATTATTGTAGGAGCGAACCTTTTGCTAAGACTTGAAAATGTAATTAAAACGTATTCTAATGAAACTGAAACCCTGACTATCTTGAACTCAATTAATCTAGAAATTCAAGAAGGTGAATTCATTGCAATCACTGGTCCATCAGGATCGGGAAAATCTACCTTCCTTGCTGTTGCTGCAGGATTAGACTCTATTGATTCAGGAAAAATTTTTCTAGCAGGTGATGAGATCACCCATAAAAAAGAATCTGAATTAGCCAAAATTCGTTCTGAAAAAATTGGATTTATTTTTCAAAACTTTCAACTTGTGAAAAATCTAAATGCACTTGAAAATGTTTCTCTTCCACTCATCATTCAAAATAAATGGAAAGAAAAACAAATTGAAGAAAAAGCAAAATCACTTCTAGAAAAAGTTTCCATGCAACATCGTTATACTCATTTTCCTTCTCAACTTTCAGGTGGTGAAGAGCAAAGAGTAGCAATTGCTAGAGCCTTCATCACAAATCCAAAAGTGTTATTTGCTGATGAACCTACTGGTAACCTAGACAGTAAAAATAGTGATACAGTGATGAAACTACTGATAGAGCTAAACAAGACTAACGGTTCAACGTTAGTTGTTGTCACTCATGATCCAAAAGTCGCTAGTCTTGCAGATAGAACTTTAGAAATGAAAGATGGGATTTTTCTTCCCTCAAAAAAAGTAGCAAGTAAAAAGAAGAGTGTAAAGAAATGAATTCTTTTTTATTTCACTATGCTAAACGTGAACTACTCAAAAATAAATTTTCCAGTCTTAGATTCATTCTTGCTGTGATGATTGGTGTTGGAACTATTTCTGGTATCAATTCCTATAAAAATAATCTCAGACAGATGATCTCTAAAGAAGCAAGAAATTTACTTGGTGGTGATCTTGTTTTAGAATCAGGTCATAAGATTTCTAAAACAAACGATGAATTCATTAAGAAAAGCTTTCCTGCAAAAACTGAATTTAAAAAGACTGTTACCTTTTCTTCTATGCTATCAGGAAGTGATAGTAATGAAACTTCTATCTCTAGAGTAAAAGCAATCGAAAAAGGTTATCCTTTCTTTGGTGAAATTTTGACTGAACCCGCCGATGCTTGGAAGCATTTAAAGAAAGATGAAATTCTATTAGATGATTCCCTTGCAAAAAATTTAAAACTGGAACTTGGAAGCTCTGTTCAAGTTGGTGAAGAGAGTTTTAAACTTGCAGGCTATATCTTGAAAGAACCGGGCAGTGTGGGTAGTTTTATGGGTATGGCACCATCTTCCATTTTACTTTATGAAAGTTTAAAAAGAACCAATCTAGAACAAAAAGGAAGTAGAATTCAATATCATACTCTTGTAAAACTTCCTTCTGATATTGACTCTAATAAATTCAAAGAACAAAACTTTAAAGAGTTTATTAAAAAAGATGTTACTATATACCACAATACTGAGATTGGCTCCGGTTCTCAAAGATTTATTAGAACTACATTTGATTATCTAAGTCTTCTAGGACTTTCCTCATTTTTCTTAGGTTGTATCTCGATACTACTATCGTCTCGTGCGAGTATGAGCGAAAAAATGAACGAAATTTCTGTTGTGAAATGTCTTGGAGCAGACAATAGTTTTTATGGAAAAATTTTATTCATAGAAACAATTTCTTTGAGTCTAATCGGAACGATACTAGGATTTGCTTTTGGGTATTTCTTTCAGTTCCTAATTCCAAATATCACTGGTTCTGAACTTTTAGGTAATCTTGTTCCTAGATTAGATCTATATTCAATTTGTTTAGGACTTGGCTTTGGGCTACTTGCACCCATTTTTCTGATTCTTGAGTCATACTTCAGAGTTTCTGCTCTTAGTCCTTTAAGAGCAATCAGAGAAGAGACTAAAGCAACGGGAAATAGAAAGGTGAGACTTGCAGTTTGGATTCAAATCATTCTTCTATACTCACTTTTCTTCGGTCTAGGATTTTTAGAAACACAATCCATTCTCAATGCACTTGTTTTAGCGGGTGTGTTACTTTCCTTTCCCATTGTTATCTTTCTATTCTATTTAGTTGAGAAATATCTAATTAGAGTTATGATTAGAAATAATTTGTTTAGCGGAGTCTATCGAATGACTTTAGCTAAACTTTCTAGACCACGCTCTGGTTATGTGCTACCAGTGATTGGAATTGGATCAGCCTTAACAATTTTATTTCTATCACTATCATTACGCAATAGTCTTTTAGCACTTTCAGGATGGGATCTAAAAGAAAAAAGAGCTAATCTTTTTGTTATGGATCTTCGTAAAGAGCAGCTAGATTTCTTTAACTCTCTCAGTAAAAAGTTTGCAGTTGTAGATCAATATACCTCAACCATAACTGGTGCTAGACTCATTGCAATCAATGGGGGGGCAATCAAAAAAGAAGAAACAGAAAAAGATGCAGTGAAACGAGATTGGAGATCTACTGCAAGGGTTAGAGAATATTTTTTGACTTATAGAGATAAACTCTATGAGACAGAAAAAATTGAAAGGGGAAAGTTTTGGGAAGAAGGAATAGAAGATCAGATCTCTGTTGAAAAAGATTTTGCAAGTAATCTGGGTGTAAAAGTAGGAGATCGCCTAACGTTCAATGTTCAGGGTATTGAAATTGAAGGTAAGATTACGAACCTTAGATCAGTAAATTGGTCTGATATGAAACCTAATTTTGTTGTGATATTTTCTCCTCATAGTCTAAAAGAAGCACCAGCATACTATATCAGTTCCTTGACGATTGATAGTTCTGAAAAAAGATATGAGTTTCAAAAAAGTCTTGTGAAAGAGTATCCTAACGTGCTTGTAATTGATATTGAGAAAGCTGTTTCTAAACTTTCTGATCTGATTATCAAAATTTCGGGAATCATCAATCTAATGTCCTATTTGCTTTTTGGTTCCTCCCTTTTACTTTTGCTTTCAGCGTTTCAACTAAACCAAAAACAAAGAGACGAGGAAACAAGACTATTAAAGTTAGTGGGTGCTGATTCTAGTTTTTTGACTAAGATCTATCTCACTGAGGCACTCTATGTAGCGTTACTCGCCTTTGCATCTTCTTTATTCTTGAGCCTAATCGCTAGTCTTATTATTTCAGATAAGGTCTTGAATGTTCGATTTGATTTTCCTATTCTGGAAGTGATTGGTTTTGGAGCCTCAGCTATTTTACTTGTAGTGCTGCTCTATCTATTTAGTGCAAAAGAAATCATTGAAACTAAACGAGGTTCTGTGAAAGAAAGTTAGTTGCTAGATTAAGTGCGGTCACTTCGAACCTCAGTGACCGAATTGGAGTGTTGATATAGTTTAAGAGTGGACAAAAGAGTAAATTAATTAAATATGAATTAAACAAAACTATGACCTCACTCTTAAAAATCCAAAACTTTAAATCAATCCAAGATCTGGAAATGGAACTTGGAGATTTTTCTATCTTCATTGGGGAAAATGGCTCAGGCAAATCCAATATACTAGAAGCATTGATCTTTGCATCCGCAGCATCAGCAAATAAATTGGACAATGAATTTTTATACACTAGAGGAATCAGAGTTTCCAAACCTGAATTTATGTTTTCCGCATTTGAGAAAAAAGAATTGGATGAAAAACTTAGAATCAACATTGAATACAATACTGTGAAATCTGAAATTTATTGGAAAGATACTATATGGTTTACAAAAGAATTGGATAGTATGATCGCTTTAGGAGAAATACCTAGAAATGATGATGGACAAGTTTCAGATGACTTTATAAGTAAATTAGCTTCATATGTCATAGCCAAAGCGAATAGCATGAATTTGAATCTTGATATAAATAAAGAAGATTTAATAGAAATAGATAAAGATTTGGATAGGAAATATGGCTATGTTATATCACATACAATATTAAAGGCAGTAAAAGGTATAGATATAGATTTCCTTGCTTATTACCCAGAATATTCCGTGCTAAAGAATATAGATTCAGAAGGGCAGATTTTGCCATTTGGGATTCGGGGAGAAGGTGTATTTAGATATATCAAGTCTTTGATAGTAGAAAAGAAAATAGACAAGTTAAACGAAATTAAAGCGTATTTGGAATTGTTCGATTGGTTTTCTGATATATCGTTTGACGATAGTAATGGGTTTTCAATGGACTATTCTATTAAGATTAAAGATAGATATATTGATTCTGAATATTCGTTTTTTGATCATAAAAGTACGAACGAGGGTTTTTTGTATGTTCTATTCTATATATGTTTATTTGTGCATGAAAATACACCGAAAGTTTTTGCCATTGAAAATATTGAAAATTCACTGAATCCAAAATTATGCACTAAGATCATTGAGCTTCTAGTAAAACTCGGAAAAAAGTATCATAAAAAAGTTATCATAACAACTCATAATCCCGCTTGTCTGGATGGACTAGATATTAAAGACCCTGAGCAGACTCTATTTACAATTTATAGAAATAAACAAGGACATACTAAAGCGAATCGAATTGAGGCAAAGCCAGAACAGAATCTAAAACTATCCGAAAGTTTTATGCGTGGATTCTTGGGTGGACTTCCTACTGGTTTCTAAATGCCAAAATTTGGTATCATTTGTGAGGGTGCAACTGACTATGCAGTGATTGATAATATACTTGATGGATATTACCAAGATAAGCATGAGAAATCAAATTCTCTTCAACCACTACTGGATGCAACAGATAGACAAAAAGAAACTGGTGGTTGGGAATTAGTATTAAACTATTGTAGAAATTCTGAAAAATTTAAAGAAGCACGATTGTATCACGATACTATCATTGTGCAAATAGATACAGACCATATTTCCGAAGATAAGGATTTTTCTGGAATTGATACAAACTTAGAAATAAATCAACTTTATAAAGTTTATGAAAGTAGGTTGATTCAAATCATTGGAGAGGAATTGATTACAAAGTATAGGCAAAAAATTATTTTTGCAATCTCAATTCATTCTATTGAATGCTGGTTACTTCCATTATTTTGTAACTTACCAAAGGAAAAGGAACATCAGGTAAATTGCTTTAACAAGCTAGAAAGATGTTATAAAGGAAAGATTGTAAAAACGAATAAATTCTATGATTCATTAAGTAAAGATTTTAGGAAATTTAAAGAATTGGAAAGAGCAAGTAAAGAAAATTCTAGTCTAGGTATATTTATGAATCAATTGGTTTGATAGTCTTAGTTGAATTGGATTGTGAAACTGATACAACATTTTCGCTCTGGTAATGAAAATGGTCTTTAGGAGTAAAGATTTTTTTGTCTGTTCGTTAAACAAACAATTATTACAAAATAAATTATTGATAGGTTAATAGTTATTACGAAGAACCAACCACAGAAAAGTCAGCTAAACAAGAGAGTAATTCACACAACAACATTCAACCACAAAAAACCCACGCTAAGCAAATAATAAAACCCTTGCGTCCCCGATCGAAGCGATATGCCCAAAATTTCTTTAAGAAATTTTGTATCTGCAAGCCTCCCCCCTGATCGCTTAATGCTGTCAACTTAAGTAGCCCTTCTTCGATTCATTTCAAATTTTCTTTTTCTAATTTTCTCATGACGAGGAAATTTCCTGTTCGATCGGACTGTGATTTTCGGAATTCTTAAAAGTCTATCTTTAATCAGTTCAAT
>JANRLP010000060.1:0-6463 GCA_033762425.1 Leptospiraceae bacterium | reverse complement strand
ATTGAACTGATTAAAGATAGACTTTTAAGAATTCCGAAAATCACAGTCCGATCGAACAGGAAATTTCCTCGTCATGAGAAAATTAGAAAAAGAAAATTTGAAATGAATCGAAGAAGGGCTACTTAAGTTGACAGCATTAAGGGATTGACTCGGCGTTAATTTTTTGTGAATACAAAAAATTAACGAGAGAGGAAAGCCCGTAGCCGCCCAAAATTTTTTTTTTCTAATTTTTTTAGTGTTATGGAATTCATTAGAAATTATTTCTATGTTTTCTTCCTACACCGAACTTACGTTATTTCGATCTATAGTGTTTAAATAGATCCTCAAAATTATCTTTGAATCTTGCTTTGTCACCAACTCTAAACCCATCGATTTCAAGTCCAACATGCAAATCATCATTTAATTGTTTGGAAATATTTCTCACTAAAACCGAAACGTTAATTGGGGACTGCATCTTAAAAACGATATCCATTGTGAAGCCTTTCACATGAGGAATTTGTTGTTTCAATTCTCTATCAGAAAGTTTTAGCTTCAATCCATCAGGAGAAAGATTGATGATCTCTGCTTTTTGAGTATAAACTAGAGTATTGGAATCCCGAATTCTATCTACCATTTCAAAAGTGAGAAGTTTTGCAGCCATAAGATCATCAAATTCAATAAACTTAGTTGTAGAATGAATCTGAACATATCCAATAGAAGTAACGTCACCTCCAGAGTTGATATAGATAACGGGCATAATGATCTCAGAAATAATTTTTTTATTTCTAAAGTCTTTAATCATATCATCAATATCATCCAAAAATTCTTCTTCACAGTTAATAAAGTCCTCTTCATTGTTAGTGCTATAACTTTTGGGATCTTGAGTATTTCGAATATAAATTGTCTTGCATGTACTTTTCACAAGAAAGAATTTTTCATCTAGACCCGGTCTGAAAAAATCAATATGTATCTTGTCAAATTTTTTCAATAGTCTATTTTCATAATCATTAAAAGTGATCTTAACATAAGCAGGAACTGTGAAAGAATCCATATCAAAAGAAGCACGTGTGACTCTAAAATTATTTGCATATACTAGCTCTTTTGGAGGATGGATTCTATTACTTCCCCTTGATTTTTGAGCCATCACAAGTTTTTCAACATCAATTATGAAAAGCGAGCCTGGAGCAACTCCACTGATGAAACCTTCAATGGTAATATAACGTCCGATAAATTTATTCATTGAGACCTTCAAACCTTTCACAAGTGTTGAATTAAAAATCTCAAGTGTGATTTTTTTACAGTCTTCACTAAAACCAACGAATTTAGCTTTAAATTTTCCTTTTCTAGTTTCTTGAACATTAATTTCAGTATTCATGAGAAATCTTGAAAAGATAGTATAAAGTTTTTGTTGGTCTTTAACTTCAAAAAGATCTCTTTTTTTTCTTTCGATTGTATTGTTATCCATTCAATTCCTCACGGCAAATTTGAATTGCAAGCAAGTTTATAAGCAAATGATTTTTTGTAAATAGGTAATTTTGGATTATTAGACATCAATTGAATTTTAGGAGATATGTTTTTTGTAGAAATTTACGCCTTAGTGAAAAAAAATTATAGAATTCTTGGATAGTCTATTCTTTGACGGATTGCTCATGTAAATCATAAAGTCAATTTATGTTACAATTTAATCCTTTACTCAAAAATTGTACAATCTGAAAAATGAAAAATGAAGAACCTAACTTATGCAAAGAGAAAACAAAGGATAAATAAATTCCAGAGTATATTGATAACAATAATTATTGGAGTTCTCCTTCAAATCCAGACATCCTGTGGAGACAATTCCAAGATAAATCAGCAAAAAGAAAAAAGTATAACAAAAAAATCAAACCCAGTAGTTTACTTTGAAATCCCAGTAAATGATTTGGATAGAGCCATAAAATTTTATAGCAGTGTATTCAAGTTTGAATTTACAAAGGAGACCATAGACAAAAACCGAATGGGGCTATTCCCATTTACAGAAGATAGTTTAGGAATATCAGGTGCATTAGCAAAAGGAGAAATTTACAAGCCAACCAAGAATGGAGTTCTGATTTATTTCAAAACAGAAAGTATCGATGAAACATTGAAATTAGCCATTGCTAGTGGAGGAAAAATTTTATACCCTAGAACTGACAATGAGATTGGACTCGTTGCTGAGTTTGAAGATACTGAAGGTAACAGAATTGCATTGTACGAAGCTAAGAAATGAAACGACCAGCTATTAATAAGATTAAGAATGGTGATGAACTAAAGGGATGGTATTGGCTTAAGCAAGAGTTAGTTGATTTCTGTAAGGTTTCCAAAATAAGCTATGTTGGTTCAAAGTTTGAAATTTTAGAAAGAATTTCTACTTTCTTAGAAAAGAGTGTTGTCGAAATAAATAAAGCATCTTCTTACAAACAAACCTCAAAATTCGATTGGTCAAAATCTAAATTAAACCTAGATACAATTATTACTGATAGCTATGCAAATGGACAAAATGTAAGAATTTTTTTTAAGAAACATTGCGGTGATAAATTTCATTTCAGTATTCCGTTTATGAGCTTTATGAAAAATAATTGTGGTAAAACCTTACAGGATGCAGTCAATGAGTGGCATAGACTGAATGAGCAGAAAAAAGATAAAAACTTCAAAAGCCAAATTCCAGAAGGAAATCAATTCAATAAATATATTCGGGACTTTTTTGAAGACAATCCAAATATGACAATCGAACAAGCTCGTCATTTTTGGAAACTTAAAAGAAGTTTACCATTGCGAAGGCATGTTTATGAAAGGTCAGACTTAAAACTAAAATAAACAACAATGAACTTTTTACTTGGATTTGTTTTCATAGCTGAATGAATCATTCTATAGAATATTTGTTCAATACTAAACGATTATGAATAATTTACATTATAAATCCGAGTAATACTATCACGAAACGATAGTATTTATTGCTCTACACACAGTAAACTAGCTTGAGTAAAACATCCAAACAAAGTGAAATAACTATAAAAATTTGAGCCAATCGTGGAATACCCTTGAGTTCCATTGAAACCACCAGTAGAGTTTGTCCAATTATTACAGTTATTCGTAGAGTTAGTATAGTTTGTATTTAGTCCTGTCCAAAAAAACTTAGAAGAAAGAACATCAGTGTTACCATAACTAGCAATTGTACCACTTGCACTGGTACTAATAACTTCAACACTTCCTGATTTTGAATAGTACTTAGTGTTTGGCTTTAAAACCCAGTCTATGTTTTCAGATATACCTGAGGTTATGCAATTCGCACTAGAACAAACTCTGCGTGTAGTGCTGACTAAAAATGCTTTATATACCCCAGAGATTGGTTTATTTGTATCTGTAGTACAACTTAAATCTGGATTGGAAATTGTTCCAGAAAAATTAGAATTAGTCACAAACATCCTGAGGTTATAGATGAGTTCAATAGAAATTGTCTTACTTGCTGAAGATGATTTATTGGAATTGTAAGCTGTGATTGTATAATCAGTTTTCGATTGAATCACACTAACGTTACCCGAAATTGTACAATCACTTGATGAAATAACAAGTCCACTAGGAAGAGTTGGACTAATAACACAACTTGAAACATTTTTTTCAGTTGGAATAATATGAACAGTTTCATCTCTAAGGAATTGGTATTCTGATTTATCAAAACTTAGTTCTAATGTTGAAGTGTTATCAACTGAACTAGTTCCCTCATTCACTAATTGAAGTATATATGTAATTGAGTTTGAAGAATCAAGTGAACTTTTTTTTGCTTTGTAACAACAAACTGATAAAAGTAAAAGAGTCAATACTATTCTTTTCATTTAAAATCTCCAATTATAATTCAGTTGATAGTTAGAATCTATTTCACCAAAACTTCTGGTTTGATAATAGTTCCATTGTAGTCCATTTAAGGAAACTGGTTTGGAAAATTCTTCCCCAGGTTTTGCAAAGTATGCATGAAAGATTTGGAAAATATAAATAAATGCAGTTAAGCTTAGAATTCCATTTAACTCAGCAGCTTTTATTTGGTAAGGTTGGAAGGCTTGATCTCTTATGATTGAACTAATTAAATAGGGGGTCGATCCTGAATTAGAATTTAATGAATAAATAGTTGTATAGGATGCAATTTTTTCGTAATTGTTCCTAGCTTGCTCAAATTTAGAATGTTGAACACCCCAATTATAAACTCCACCAAGAAATAAGGTAAGAAAAATTCCACCAGCAATGGGTCGATCTTTTTTCCATTGTCCAAGTCCTGGTAGCAAACTGGAATAACCAGCATAAACCCAATCCGATTTTAATTGTTTTGTTTCATCTGCTGAAAGTTGAATCGTTGAATGAAAGTAAATCGTTGTAAACAAAATAAATTTTAAAGCGAATTTCATCATCTTACTTTTTATAACAATTAGAAAATGGAAATTTTCATTATTTGTTGAAAAATTTAGTATTTTTTACGTTGTGCGAAATATTCTCCAGCTAAGTTATCAATGATAGTTTTATGAATGGTAACAATCCATTGGAGTAAGATTCTTTTTAAAAAAATTCTGGATGGTAAAAGTTAAATCTTGAAAAACTACTTGCAAAATTTCTTAGCAAATCTTAAAATTAAATAGTTATTCTAAGGAATTTTATGTTGAGATAACTATTAATTAAAAGTGGTTTTGTATAATTACTTTTATATAATAAAGATCAAGGACAAAAAGCATGAGATGGATCACTATTTTTTTTCTTATACACTCCATTGGCCTACTTTCTAATCCAGAAAAATTGATTCTGGAAGCCATAAAGGAAAAGAACCTAGCCAAGGCTGAACAGGCAATTTCCCAAAAATTGAACCTCAAAAAAGTAATCAAGTATGAAGGAACCTATTTGTGCCACGCATTAGACGAAGGGGCGATGGACATTGCTAGGTTACTTGTTGAAAAAGGAGCAAATGTAAACCAAGGAGATTCTTCAGGAAAGGCTCCTATTCACTGTGCAACCAGTGCTACCTGGATGTTGTATAGTCAAAAAATCGAAGCCTTACAATTTCTTTTAGAAAAAGGTGCCAATATCAACGCCCGATGGAAAGGGGAACATGGTTTCAGTACTCCTTTGGACCTTGCTTCCAATTATTACCATGGGGAAGGAGGTATGTATGAGAGTAGAAACCTGATCTTTTTGCTTTTAGAAAAGAAAGCCAAATTTAATTTATTTCAACCTGACGACTTTATCGGATTAGTAAACATGCGCTATGATTTTGAGATGCTTCAGGCTTTGCAAAAAGCGGGCTATACTGCCAAGCAAAAACCAGAGAACTATGAAAACCTACTGACAATCCGAGAACCCTTCAATGAAGCAAGTCGATTCAAGCAACTACTGAAACACAAATGCAAGTATGCAACTGTACCCTTTTGCGAGGATGTGGAACCATTTCTTCAAGAAAATAGTTCCCATTTTTCTTCAAAAAAATTTATTAATGAAGTTCTATTCTTTGGCGCAATCCATATTGGCAAGGAGGAGTTTGCAATCAAGCTATTGGAAATGGATCAAAGGTTAGCAAAAATGGAAATTTCTTCGCATATATTCGACGTCCCCACTAACCAAAAGCCTATCTGCTATTCTGCCACTAAGGGTTTAATTGATCTGAGCCTCGAACTAATTAAAAAAGGAGCAGATCCTAATGATCGTTGTCACGGAGGGATGCAGAATGGTCCTTTGAATTTGGCAATCAAACACAACAAGGCTAATGTTTTGAAAAAATTAATTCCCAAATTGATAAAGGCTGGGGCAAAGACTCGCTACCGAAGCACTAGTGGTTACAGTCCTATTCATTTTGCTGTGCTCTATGGTGATACCGAAACTCTACAACTAATCATACAGGCAGACAAGAATTGGATCAATCCGATGGATCAGGATCGCTTTACACCACTCACCATGGCTTGTCGAGAGAATAATTATGAAAAAGCCTTACTGCTTGTGGAGAATGGAGCTAGACCTTATCTAAAAGATCGCTGGGGAGGAACCTGTGCTCATACAATTGCCAGAAAGCCGAAAGGGAAAGTCGAAATTTTACAGCTAATGCATAAGTCTGGGATAGACCTAAATGAACCTGATGGTGCGGGAAACACTCCGATGCAATATGCTAAATTTGGGATTGATCACGGTCCAAACAACAAGGCTGTGGAATACCTCAAGAGTCTGGGAATTTCCGATAAAGTCAAAAAACCCGACACAACCCCTTTCAACGGATTACCTTGGTATGGCTATAACGCTTATTATGGAGAATTGGAGTATGATGAGAATTAAATATAATAGAACGATTAGCTTTTTAGATTTGATTCATAAGACTTAATGTGGGGCTCACTCAAGAAGCTGCCCTCAAAGTATTTTTACTATCATCAAGCGACTTAGTCTTTTGTTCTCACATGTTCTTTTGATCTTGTAAATTTTTTTATCAAAAAATTTACTTCGCTCA
>JANRLP010000059.1:0-5629 GCA_033762425.1 Leptospiraceae bacterium | reverse complement strand
TTTTAATCTCAGTTGAAAAGATTATCTTGCATAGCTTTCTAGATAATTTAGAACTTTTTTTTCATTATATACTTATCGTACCAATTCCTTTAATCATTAACTTTTTCTCTTAAGTTGACAGCATTATTCGATCGGGGACGCTGAGCTTTGTTGTTTACATAGTGTAGATTTTTGTGTGTTTTTTTTGGTCGAGAAAATTTTCTCTTGTTTTGAGAACTTTTCACTTATTGCCCTAATTGGGGGGTTTTGTCCTAGTCGGAAGGGCTTTTCTGTGGTTAGTGCTTTGTAATAACTATTAATCATTCAATAATTTATTTTGTAATAATTGTTTGTTTGGCGAACACATAAAAATGACTTTACGCCTAAAGACCATTTTCTCTACCAGAGCGAAAACGGAGAAGCAAATTCGATAACAAAAGACACCACTAAAACAAGATGGCTGAACTATTACAGGACAATTCATATAAAATAGAGGGAGAGGGAACACTAGTCTTCACGCTCAATATGGGAACTAACGCACGCAGACTATTCCGGAGAAAGCTTGTTAGATGTAAAACTCATGCTAAGGCAATGCAAGAACTATTGGATAGATATGAAACAGCGAGTTGGTCGGGAATGATTTTAAAGCCCAATGCAAACATGAAGACCAAATATCAAGTTAAGGCAACTGAGTCAGAAGTAGAAGAGGAAAGTTATAAGATACAGACGATTCGAGTCTTTTCACGAGACTATTTGAGGCTAAAAACATTAGCTAATTTTTTAAGGATATCGATGTCCTTATTATTTGCATTCATGCTATCCTTTGACGAGACCAATGCGATGCAGTTTTATAGAATGGTGAAAAGATCCTTAGCATTAGCAAAGAATTATTCGTTTAGCACAAAAATTCGATTTTTTAATGGTCTTGATCTAGTAGAGTTTTTTGTGAAAACCCCACTAGGACGTGGGAGCTAACGCCTTGGAATGCGGCAGGGATTGTGGATTCGATTCCGCTCACCAACCAACTTGGTGTTAATTTTTTGAGAATGCAAAAAATTAACGAGAGAAGAAAGCCCGTCTGCTTCCCTAAAAATTATAGTTCAGTCTGAAGCTAGATTCAATTCCTGTTTGACCTAGTTGAGATTGGTTTAGAGTAGGTTGAAGGGAGAATTGAAAATTTAGACCTTCTTTCTTTTCAATAGATTGAAGTTTGAAGCTATCATAAACTGTAAATGTATAGAGTAGAACTGCTAGTCCAGAAACCATTACTTGATTTTGCTGTTTTTGATTATAATCATTTCTAAGCTCTTCTCTTGATAAATAGAAAATTGCAGGTCCAATGGTTGGGGAAACTAAGGATGATAAGTAGATTGTAGTATCTTGTTTTTGAGCGTTAGTCGCAATCTGATCACCAGAAATTTTTTCATTCCAAAAACCTAGGGCTAGAATAGTAAAGCTAGACCAGTAAATATAGGAACGAATTTTTTTATCTTTTTTGTAGGGAACGAGTCCAGGGATGAAATTCTGCCAAATTGGCAAGGACTGAATATTAGGGACAATTGGTTCTTTATTTTCAGAATTTAGATCAAGTCTTTGAGTGCTTGCAAGATTAGTTACATTCAGAACTTTCCAATTTGAAAAGTTATCTGGTTTTTTGAATTTGTTAAGTCCACTCACTCTGATTTCATAGGATCCCATAGGTAAAGATATTTCAGTTGAATTTGTTTGACTTAAGAAATCTTTTATTTCTGAGGTTTCAGTGTTTTTAACTTGAACCAAATATCCTTTACTTCCTGATACTATTTTCCATTCAAGTTTTATCTTCGATTCTGAATTAGCAATTAGCGAATTTGAGAGTATAAAAAAGAAAAATGAATTTAAAAGAAAAAATTTGATTAAATAAGTTATTGAATGCATTATTATTCCAAGGAGGGTTTTTCTAGCTCATCTTTAAGAATAATAGAAAAAATTGTTTCTGCTTTTAGGATTGTGCCAGTTTTTTCAGTAGTTTCAACTGTTGCTTTAAATTTTGCTTTATCTAGTTTGCTTAGATCAAGTAGTCTGAATTTACTTTTCTGAACGTTAGTTTCCATTACTAGTTTACCACCTTCAGTAAGGTTTACAAGCTTGAAGGAATATCCAGTTGAACCAGAAACTTCTTTCCAGATGAAGTCAAGATAGTCCAACTTTGACATATCAATTGTTGAAGAATTTTTTGGGAAAAGGAAAGAAATCGACTCAGATTGTTTTGGAATTTCTTTTTTCGGCTCAGGTTGAATATTATCATCTTTAATCTTTTGAGTGATTATTTTAGGATCAGTCTCATTTACAATAGAAATCTTCCTAGTTTCACTTACACTAGAAATTTCTTTGAAAGCTCCATTTGCGTGGACACGCCAAAAAAAATCTCCTTTAGGTAGGCTATGCGTATAAGAAAGACGATTCAATTGAGTAGTGAAGTAGATAGATTTAAAGTCTGATCTAGTAGAGAATTCAAGTTTGTAGTTATTTCCAAGCTCAAGTTCATTCCAAGCAAAATAGACATCGGTTTTTTCTTCAATTGTTTGGAAGGATTGATTGTCTTCGGGAGTGATTAAGGAAATAGGCTTATTAGTCTTAATCCTAATTCTTCTAATTTCACTAGTATCGTTACTCGATGCTACTTTCCAAAAATAGGTTCCATCATCTAGACTGGTTTCTATAAAATTAGCAAGAGTTTTTTCACGGAGAATCGGTGAATCGAAATTTCTGTCTTTACCAATGAGAACTGTTACTTCTTTTTCTGATTGTTTCCATGAAAGAGTAATCTTCGGATGTTCAATGTTTGGGTAGAGTCTTTCGTTATCATTTGGTGAGATTAGTTCTAGGGAAAGTTTAGAAGACTTGATCTTTCCTCCAAGAATTTCAGCCTGAATACCTTGTGTTAAGTTTTGAGATTCACCATTTACTATGATGCTATTATTTGTGTAAGACTGAATAGTTAGTGGTTGATTTTTATCGCGAGCAAGTTTCCATTTCCCTGGTGTTTTAGTATTAACAATATCTCCTTTACTTCGAATTGTAAGGTCACCTGGGTTTTCAGAATCAAGATTCAAGGAACCACGATCTAATTCTAGGTCGAATTCAGATTGATTGATATTTATAACTATCATACTGAATGGATCCAATTCAATCTTAATACCGTTATTCAAAGTAATAATTGCTTCAGCAAGTTCGTCAGTTCGTATGGAATCATGATTATATACAAAGTCTTTTTGATTTACATTTTCCCAAACAAAACTCTTAGCATCTCTACGTTGTGCGACTTTATGTCTATATACTACTGTTCCTATTGGTTCGTTGCTACTTTTTTGTTTAGAGAAACTTTCATTGTATAATAGATAAGAGAGTAATGAGACAGAGGTTAAGCCAAGAAGGATTACTAGAATTTCTTTAAACTTAAGATTCATTTTAATTTTTTCAACTCAGTTTCGTCCATTGAATCAGCAGAATTTTCAATACTGATTTCTGCTTCCCAAACATCAAATTTGATTCCTACTCTTTTTCTAAGTTCATTTAGATCTTTAGGACGATTTGGATCAGTTTTTTTACCTAGAACTGCATAAACGATTTGAGCTTTTTCCTTTCCTTTGACTTCAACTGCTGGCATTTCTACACAATCAAAATAATCTTTAACATTAACAAAAGCAGATTCAGAAATCAGAATATCAGTTCCAAAATGTTTATTCAAATATTCAATACGAGATGCAAGATTTACAGCATCACCAATTACAGTAAATTCCAAACGTTCATTAGAACCAATTTGACCCGCGATGACTGGACCAGTGTTGATTCCACAACCAATCCGAATTTCTGGTTTTCCAGTTTCTTTAAAATGTTTATTTAGTGCTATTAATTCTTCACGCATTTTCAAAGAACAAAGAACAGCTTGAAGTGAGTCATTTTCTAATTTAGTTATTGAACCCCAATGAGCCATTACAGCATCACCAATGAACTTATCTACAATTCCGCTAGTTGAATGGACACATTCAACCATTTTGGTAAAATATTCATTAAGTAGATCTACTACTTCTTCTGGTCTTCTAGTCTCACTCATACTTGTGAAGTTACGAATATCAGAAAAAAATACTGTGCAAATCTTATGCTCGCCGCCTAACGTTACTTCATCTTTCATTGCGATTTTAACAATCTCAGGATTTACAAATTTACCAAACGCACCTTTAATTTTTTCTTTTTCCCATAATCCCTTTGCCATTTTTCCGAAAGAGTTCGTGAGAAGACCAATCTCATCACTTGATGTTGGTTTAATCTTAAGCTTAAAATTCCCTGATTCAATTTGTCTAGTTGCATTAACAAGATTCACAATTGGATTACTCAAGGTGCGAGCAAAGAAGAATATTACTAGAAAGGTTATGATAAGAACGATTCCTAGTATCAATAGGTTTTGTCGATTGATTCTGTATATTGCCTCAAAAGCATTTTTGGTTGGTACGTTAGATACTACTCCAATTCCACCAATTGAACTCAAATAAAATGATCCAAGATATTCTTCTTTTTCGAATAGATATTTTTGTGAACCGTTGTCTATTGGACTAGTTAATAATTTTTTTACAATTGGGTTAGAAGTTAGATTTCCCCCTTCAACAACTTTTTTAGATTCTGAATGTAACAAAAGGTTGCCTTTGTTATCTACCAGAAATAATTCAAAGATATCAGTTTGTTTAGAGCTTGTAAATGCTGAGATTAATGATTCAGAAAAATAATATGCAATCATTACTTCTTTAGCATTAGGATTCTTAACAGGAAAACAAAAAGTTAGAATGGGGAAGGAGAATTCAGAAGAAACATTTTTAATAATTTGTAGTCCTTGAATTGCAGGAATGCATTCCATGAAAAATCTTTCGTTGAACTTCATTAATTTTTCTTGGTTAATTGTAGTGTCTTGCGAGAATTTAGAATTAAAATGAAATTCTTTCGGGAATACACCTCGGACACTGGATTCAACAGATGTTATTCCAATAAAATTAGGATTTGAAGAGAAGAATTCATCAAGTAATTTGGGATTCTGATTTCCCGCTTTCATTTTTTCTGATAATAGTGTTACACGATAAGAAATATCTTGAAGCTCAGTTTCAATTTTTTTACCCATAAGCCTTGCAAGACTAAGGTTATACTCTTGTATTAGGATTGAACTATTTTCTTGAAATAAATAGTTCGCAGTAACGTTTACAATTCCTAGTGCTAAAGTTATGATAACAGAAAATAT
Organism: Leptospiraceae bacterium; assembly: GCA_033762425.1. Lineage (GTDB taxonomy): Bacteria > Spirochaetota > Leptospiria > Leptospirales > Leptospiraceae > JANRLP01. The sequence continues at coordinate 384 of JANRLP010000059.1, read as the reverse complement.
TATCAATAGCTTTACTCGAATTGTAAATCTCGATGGCACAAAGACTTGAGCACCAAGTGCCTCAATATAGCCTAAAGTTCTATCTTGATCTTTGGATAGCATGAATGAGATAGAATTCTCTTTTTTAAAAGAATAGCAAGGAATTTATTTTTCAATAATCTAGAAATTTTCTTTCATCCATCTCTAGGCGAAGGGCTTTTTACTCTTAGTAAAACCCATTCTCCCGTGTTGAGGTAGATTAATGTGGTAGAAAAGCTGTAGTTCTTTATAATAACTATGTCAAGATCGACTGCGAGTTGAAGTATTTCACCTTCTTCTTTGTCTTTCTTTAGTAATAGAGAAAAGAGGAGAGACATAGATATTCTGAGGAAATTCGCAAGAGAA
>JANRLP010000058.1:0-37416 GCA_033762425.1 Leptospiraceae bacterium | reverse complement strand
TTTTTCTTTCAGCTAGAAATAATAAATTTCCAAATAAAAATAACAAACTTAGAAGAGCACCAATAGCATAAATGAATGTTTCACCAAAAAAATTTTGCAGAAAAAATAGAATGGAAACATCTTTTTTTTTCACAAGAAATGCTTTCGTGCTGGAATAGTATGGTTGGGTGAAAGAAACCAATTCGATTCTTTTCGAAGTTACTGAAATTGGACCAATTCCAATATCAACAGAATTCTTGGATACAGCATCCACGAGAGAATTAACGCTTGAAAATTCTTGGATTGTATATTCAAAGCCTTCTTGTTCGGCAATCTTCTCCCAGATTTCTAAACTGATTCCAGAAACTTTTCCCTCTTCGGAAATCCGAAAAGGGACTGAACCAGAAATTCCTACCTTTAGCTTTTCTGAATATACATTAGAAAAAGTTAATATAACTAAAAGTAGGAATTTCATTTGAACAATTAGCCTTTGTATCTTTCTACCATAAGTGATCCTGCAACCCCACCGTGAGCACAAGCTGTTAACATCACTCTTTTAGTATCAGGATTGTGTCTAAAATCCATTACAGCGTTAGCGATGAGTCTAATACCTGTTGCACCGAATGGGTGTCCAATTGCAATGGATCCACCAAATTGGTTGATTTTTTTCTCATCAAATTTCTTTTCCCATTCATAACCAGTTTGATTTTGAATTTCGACTAACGCTGAAACTGCTGTTGCTGCAAATGCTTCATGGATTTCCACTTGATCAACATCATTCATGGATAGATTCATGTCTTTCAAAAGACCAACAGAAGCAAAAGCTTGTGCGATTCCCATTAGATTAGGATCCACGCCGTACATTTTCCATCCAGTGAGCACTGCATCAATTTGTAGTCCAAGTTTTTTTGCTTTTTCTACAGAACAAACAATCACACCTGCAGCACCATCTGAACGAGGGCTTGCATTAAATATACTGAGAGTTGGACCATGAGATTTTTGAAGGTACTTACCATACTTTTCTTTGAATTGTACAAACTTCATTTGTGGGTTTTCAAACATAAGCATTGCTTTTGCCATCCTGCCAGGATTTTCTACAATTCCTTTACGAAGCATTACAGCTTCATCTTCTTTCATCATGTTTCCTTCATCGTCTTTCACTGGAATCAAAAACTCAGAATAAAGACCACCAGTGGTTGCTTCATAGGCACGTTTAAAACTTTCATAAGCAAGTTTATCTGTGAGTTCACGAGGAAGTGCATAGTTTTGGGCAAGAATTTCTGCAGTCACTTGCATTCCATAACTTGTTTCTCCATCGCCTAGTCCATCGTCTAGAGTGTCACGAATTTCTACTCCTTCAGGAAGTTCTGTGATTGTAGCTTTTAGTTTGTCAACAGTTGCAGTTTTTTTATTTAGTCTAGCTCCTTTCACAATAAAAGGCATGGAGGTTTGAGACTCTTCTCCAATACAAAGGTAAAGACTGCCTTCACCAAGTGCAATTCTTCTAGCTGCTTCTACAACAGCTTCCATTCCTGAAACACAGTTGTTGGCAACAGTGACAGCAGGAATTTCATTTGGCATCCCAAGTAAATTCATAACTACTCTTGCAGAGTTAGGGGCATTGCTAAATCCTTCGCCTACAATTACTCCATCGAATTCGTTGTGAGGAATCTTAGTCTTTTCTAGAATGTCTTCAGCTACAATTTTTCCTAAATGATGACCACCATAAGGTGAAAGAGATTTCCCGAATTGAGCAAAGGGCGTTCTCCGTGGGGAACAAAGTGCAATTTCTTGATTTAGTTTCATGGTTATTTCCTTTAAAACCAGAGTTTTATGAGGATAATCCTCTTACCTAAGAAAAAACTCTGCCATCCTAAAATCAAGCAAAGAAAAAAGAAAACTTAGGATTACTCAGATTTCTATCTAGCTAAAGCTAGATACCAAATCTAATCAATAATCTATTGATTTATTGTAATTAGATAAGAAATCTGGATAAGGATAAAAAAAGGTTTATATTATGGAACCAAAAAGAGTCGCTAACCTAACCACTAATTCTTGTTTTGCTTGTGGGAATGAAAATCCTGTTGGACTAAAATTAGTATTTTATAGAACTGAAAATAAAATTTTTACTAAATATTTTATTGATAAAAAATTTGTTGGTTGGGAAAATTTAACACACGGTGGAATCTTGACCACAATTTTGGATGAGGTGATGGCTTGGACTGCAATAGAACTCACAAAAAAATTCATGCTAACAAAAAGTTTTCAAGTAGAGTTTTTAAATCCAGTACCTGCGGGGCAAGAGATCACTGCTCATGGAAAGATTGTTGAATGGAAGAATGAAAGAGAGATTGTTCTAGAAACAGAACTCAGAGACAGTAATGATATCGTTTGTGTTAGAGCAACAGGCAATTTGATCCTTTACGATCTAGAGGGATTCAAAAAGAAAAAATTTTTTTCTGATCTCTTCCTAGAAGACTTTCAAAAAAAAGTTTTGGAAACAAGTTCTTGATAAAGATTCAAGTTTTATCACTACCTCATTTATTTTAGATGAGACAGTAACTTATCATTTGCACTGTCCTTTCAGAACTCCTAATAGCCATTCGAATGAGTTTAAATAATAGTTGTAAAATTAACAACCTATGATTTACTAATGTTATGTTAACCTTAGAACCCAAATTGGGAAGTTTTTTATTGAATGTAACTCAAGCAACTGACTTGAAAGAGGCTTTTCATAAAGTTTTTAGTGAGTATTTGAATCTAAAAATTCATTTTCTTGAGAATCAGATTCAGGAACTTTCAAAAAAATATAATTCTAATTATGAAGGTTTTTTAGAAATTTATAAGTTAAATCATGATGAAGAAGTTGAAAATGATTTCTATGCTTGGGATGAAGCTAACTCTCTTCTTGAACACTATAAGGATATTCAGAAAGATTGGAGCTAAATGAATTTCTAGAAGGAATTTTTTCAGAATCATCAAAGTTAGAATATGAAGTAAATACTAAGTAAGTAATTAAATTTTCCCATTGAATCAAAATACTATCGCAACACGATATCATAAAAATTTATTTTACAATTTTACTTAGATAACAAAAAAAAATTTTGATAAAGATAAGTTTGGAAAATAGTTTCGAGTTATGATAAATTTTTTTAAGATAATTGTAATTTTTTTAATTCTTGGTTTTGGTTTGCAATCTGATACATTCACTTTGAAAAAAGGAAAGGTCTGATCTTCACTATAAATTCAGATTAGGTATGGATTTTTTCATTGAAAATTTCCATGACTTAATGATGACTGAATTCTTGGAGTTCCTATGAAACAGATACGTTTAAATTCTGAAATCAAAAAAGATGGGGAAATTACTTTACGCTCTAAATCTTTAAAAAAAGGAGAGCAAGTTATTATTTTGATTCAAAAAGATAAGTCAAAGTTAGTCCAAAAATCTGTCCGATCTGTTTCTAAAAAAAATACAATTGATCCCATCTTTTTTTTAGGTATGAATCCAATCCTAGATTCGATCTCAGATGGTTCTGTCAATCACGATCAGTATATTTATTAAACAAGCAGGGTTTAGTATTGTTACTTTAACCAAAAATTAGATTTTCCCATCACTAACTTTTTCATTGAATTCAGTTACTATCATTAAACAATACTATCGTAGCATAATATTATCAATATTGATTAGAAAAAATAATTTGATAAATAAAAAAAACTTTTTGACAAAGATAAGTTTGGAAAATAGTTTTGAGTTATGATAAATTTATATGAGTAATTGGTATTATTTTAAAATTAAAATACAAAGAGGTAAGTAGATGATTGTTAAGTATTTAATAAGTTTTATTTTGATTGCATTTGGTTCCTGTACTTTGTCTCAATCTCGAATTAAAATTGAAAAGAGTGAAGTAGTAAAAGATCCAGTTACAGGTTTAGCTTGGCAGAAATGCAGTGCTGGTCAATCAGGTAATAATTGTGAGATTGGAAAAGCATCGGAATACAATTGGCTTGAAGCAGGAAAGTATTGCAACACTTTAGAAATTGCAGGAAAACCTGCAAGGCTTCCCACTGTTGTCGAGCTAGACTCACTCTTCTATTTTACAAATAACAAAAGTCCCCCTCATATCGATAAAATTCGATTCCCGAATACTGTTCTTAGCTATTATTGGAGTTCTACTTCCAACGCTTTGAATCCGATGGATGCTTGGTACGTTGTTTTCGGTAACGGCGTTGTGGGCAGCTACCGTAAGGTCGGCACTGGAAGTGTTCGTTGTGTCACAGGAGGGTAACCTAACCCCGAATTTTGTCTATGAGAGTGATCTCAGAAATTAACCCTTCCCTTTTGAAAGGGAAGGGGATTTTACAGATAAACTTTTCAACCTATGAAAGATTGGGTTAGGTTTGAAATTTGGTTCTTTTTATTGTTGAAAAAATTTTAGGAAATGGAATAAATTGTTAGGAAGGTAAGACTTTGAATACATCAGAAATTAAACTAGAATTGTTTCGTAAAATAGATAGTTTGCCTGAAGAAGTGCTTTTTCAAATTCAAAAACCAATCCTAGAAATTTTGTCTAAAGCAAGAATTGATAAAAATGAAAAACTAAGTCATAAAAGAATTAGAAAAAGAATACTCAATCCTATCCAAGTTGATAAAATTTATATTCTTGAACGCAATCAATTAAATGAAAGATAAAGTATTTATTGATACAAATATTTTTATCTATTTATTATTAAAGCAAAATACAGAAGAGGGATTTTTCAAACACAAAAAAGCTAATGAATTTTTTGACGGTTTGGAAGAAAACTCAATAGTAATTAGTGTGCAAATTTTAAATGAACTTTATGTAAATCTTTTGAAAAATAAAATACCTGAAATTGAAATTTTAAATTCCATAAATGATATCATCTCTGATTGTGAAGTTATTTCTCTAGAATTGAATCTAATAAAAAATGCATGGGAGTTGAAGAATAAGTATAACCTTTCTTATTGGGATTCTATTGTGGTTAGTTCTGCATTGATTTCTGAGTGTAAAGTCTTATACAGTGAAGATATGCAAAATGGACTATTAGTGGAAGGCAAGCTAAAAATTATTAATCCATTTTCAGAATAATTTGATTTGTTGAAAAATACATTAGAGAATATGGATTCACCCGCACAAAGTACAGGTGAAGTTCCTTTATACTCTAATTTTTCAACAACTCTATTATACTTTGGGAAAAAGAGATTCTACAATGAAGAATGAAGAATGCTCAATTGATAATTGATTGACTATTAAAATAGCTTTTGTATAAAATTACATTGGATACTCAACAAAAACAACTCTGATTTGTTTTTTAACTAGACTAAAGTAGAATCCGTCAAAATGTATCGCTGCATGATACTATGGATAAATTCTCAATTTACAAAAAATGTTGTAATCACATCCTAAAATCTTTGGTTTTACTTATAGAAATATAAACTTACTGAAAACTCAATTTTATTTCTAAATATTCCGATTCATTTATCATAATAAGTGGAAAAGTGTTAGTCAAAAAATTTCTATATTGTATCTTTTTTTGCAACAATAATTTTTAGAATGTATCATATATAATAAGAGGTAAAATGTTTTACATACTAGGAAGATTTCTCGGTTGGGTTTTCTTTTATACAATCATCATCCCAATGAGAATCCAATATGGAAATAGAAAATGCAAATTCATCTATGATGAAAAACAATTCAATGAGTTGAATAGAAATTCACTCATCATAGTTTCTAATCATATCAAACCAAGAAATAAATTTTTGAGATTGATTTCAATGCCGTATGACGCATTTATTTTAAGAGCATTTTTATTGCGATTTGGGATCTATACTACAGCTCTTACTAGTTATGATGCTGGTAAAATCCGTAAAGGGGAAAAATTGAGTAAGTCAAAATATAATAAAGAACAGTTAATCAAAGGAATAGTATTGTCTATGGACTTGATTCCTTTGAATCGAAATGAACGTGATGATGTTACTAACGAAGATATTGCGAATAGGATCAATTTGGGAAACTTAGGCATTGGAATTTTTCCCGAAGGAACTTGGTTTAGGGGATTTCGCAAAAATAGAAAAATATTTTCTGGTGCTGCTGTTCTTGCAAAGAAATATAAAATGAATATCCTACCAATCTACTTAGATGCTTATAACTTAAAGCAAGACTCAGAGATTCGGGTTGGTGAGATGATTTCTATGGATTTACCTTCTGCTGAAATCTCTGCATCGATTCGAAATCAATTGAATGAGTTATATATATTGAATCAAAAAGCAAAAGGAATAAACAATGCATGAATCAGAAAGATGGAATGTTTACTCTCATTTGATAGGAGTAGTCCTCAGTGTGATAGGACTTCTACCACTTACATATTATTCCTTTCTTACGGGCGATGTTTACAAAATCATAGGAATTTCTGTCTATGGAGTCTGTCTAGTTTTACTGTTTCTATGTTCCACAATCTATCATAGTTCTACAGGTAACAAAAGAGAGTTTATGCAGAAGATGGATCATTGTTCTATTTTTCTGTTAATTGCAGGAACATACACTCCTTTCATGTTGATTACACTAAGAGAAACTTCAGGAATCTATATACTTGCTGCAATTTGGTTGATTTCAGCATTAGGAATTTTATTCAAATTTTATTTTGCTCATAGGTTTGAATTTGTATCCACCTTATTCTATTTGTTTTGTGGTTGGCTCATTATATTTGATTTTCAAAATTTTTATAATTTGTTTCAAGGACCTGGATTCTATTGGTTAGCTGCAGGCGGACTTGCATATTCTATTGGTGCAGTATTTTTTCTTTGGGAACGAATCCCAAAAAACCACGAGATCTGGCATGTGTTTGTGCTTGCAGGTGGATTCTCACATTATATTTCAATATTCTATTTAGTGTAGATTGCGTCTGATTTGTTAGGAGCAGTCACCTGTATGCCCTGCAATCGTATAACAATACTATCTTGGAAAATTAGCAATGATTGAAACATCTTACTTTGGAAAAGATTCAAATTAATTGAAATTCATTGTAACTAAAAGTAAGCGGGTTTGGGCTGCAAGCCCAAAGTGTCATAGCTCCCTTTGCTTATTTTCCTAGATTACTTCATGCTACTGTAGAACAAAGAAATCGATTTGAATTAAGTGGTGGAGGAATTGGAATTCATTGGGAAGAGTTGGATGAAGATATCAGTGTATCTGGACTCTTATTAGGAATTGGCGACCAAACAAAAAAAAGCAAAATTAGTTACTAAGTAAGTTTTAACCTTAGCTTAGCTTTGAAATCTTGAGAGTTAGTTCTGATTGAGTAAATTTCAAGATATTATCGTTGGATGAAACTAATTGAAGCGGGACAATATCCCATTGAAATATTCTTGATTACAAGTTTTAAGTTTAGAAATATTAAATTCACTTGGATTTAAAAAATTAAAAGACCTAAAATAGAAATTCTGGAAGTTAGTAAAAATCTACTATGAGAAATCCTAATATAAATCAGATTTGAACTTATAGGAAATTATTAGTAATGATTCAAAAAAAAATGGAAGCTGTAAATGCTGGAATACTTGGTCTATGTGTTGGTGATGCTTTAGGACTTCCCGTACAATTCAAAAAAAGAGAATATCTAAAAACAAATCCAGTTTCCGAAATGATCCCAACTCAAAGATTAAATTTTCCAAAAGGAACTTGGTCGGATGATTCTTCACTTACATTATGTCTTGCCGAAAGTTTATCGAGAGGATATAATTTGAATGATATCGCAAATAATTTTTTGAAGTGGTTTAAAACTGGATTTTTAACACCTGATAACAAAGCAATTGATATTGGTAATACTGTCAAAGAAGCTATGATGAAACTTGATCAAGGAATTGATCCTATAGCGTCAGGTGGAAACACTTTAGAAAATAATGGAAATGGATCCCTTATGAGGATTTTACCTCTGGCGTTTTTCTTAGATTCCAGTAATTTTGATGAAATTGTAAAGTATAGAATCATTAAGGAAGTTTCAGGAATAACTCATTCTCATGAATATTCCGTTGTTGCTTGTTATATTTATATTGATATAGCTCTTGGATTACTAAAGAATCTAAGTATTCTTGAATCTTATCATGAGATTTGTAAGAACAAAAAAAAGTATGAAGACTTACTTGATTCTAATGGTAAAAATTTATTTCAAAGAATTTTGAATCTAGAAATAAATAATTTATCTGAGAAAGATATTATCTCAACTGGTTTTGTTGTACATTCGTTAGAGGCATCCCTATGGTCTTTACTAACTTCCAATGCTTATGAAGAAACTATGATTAAAGCTGTAAACTTAGGTGATGATACAGATACAACTGCTGCAATAGCAGGTGGACTTGCGGGAATACATTATGGAATAAAGAATATTCCTTTAAGATGGTTAAATGATCTAAGGAATGTCGAAATTATTGAAAGTATCTCCAATAGATTTTGTGAATCAATATATACAAATTGATGAAATTTAATTTTTGAGCGTTAGTTTATATTGAGTAAATTGTAAAGGAAACAAGGTATTATCCTGAGATGAGATTAGTTGCAATCCTGAAAAGACTATCAAAAATTATTAAACTAGTACTTTTATAATTAATTATATTAAGTTTTTCTAATTCACCTTATTTTGAATAAAACTTGATAAAGAGGGTTATCCAAAAATTAGCACTCCCTCTTTATTGATTCTATAAGGTAAGGAATTTACTTCTAGTTTTCGATATTCAAATTCTTCAGGGGTAAATACTATAATATCTTTTGGTATAGATAAATTTTTCAACCTTTGAAAGTATTTAACTGCTCGCTTACCTTTCTTAAGTTCAGTATTTTCAATGATAGCAATATCAATATCACTGTCTTTGGTTTGAGTTTGCTTGGCATAAGACCCAAAAATAAAAACTTTTTCTGGTTTTCCTGCTAACAAAATAGCATCCAAAATAGTTTGCATAATTTCATCCCCAAAAAACTTTTCACCCTGAATTTTTCCAGTAAGCATAGTTTTATCTTAGCAAGTAGGAATCTTTTTGCAATAAATATTTTTCTAACAAATTCTATCTAAACGCCATAACTCTCAACCAATATGATGAGTGAGTATCAGTCTCGAAAGTTCGATTCCTAGTAGGTTAGGCATATTGGAAAAATTTTCTCCTGTGATTTGGATGGAGTTCGGAAAAATTTCTTCTGCTAGAAAACGATTTCCCATTCCAACACCTAAAAAAACATAAGCCTTATTGGAATTACTGGTAATCAAACTCTTTAGCTTTCTATTTTCGAAAGAATCTAATTCTTGTTCAATTGTATTCTTTCCTCTTTGTCCTCTAAAGTCTGAAATCATTACAATGATTCTAGTGCTTGCATCATGGGAAAAATACTTCTCAGCATTTTCTAAGAGTTGATACTCATACACACTGTCGCCTTGCCAATCACTGATTAGAGCTTGAAAGATTTCATTTTCTTTTTCAATATCATAATCTTCTTCCAAATCTTTTAGCCTTACTAAATCAATATGATCTTTTCTATTGAACCTGTCTGAATAAGTATATATAGAAAATGCAACTTCATGATCTGATAGAATGATAGAACTACTCATGAGAGCCGATACTACTACCATGGAATAGTCAAAGTTAAAGATTCTTCTAGCCTTACTCACAAGAAAAACAACTTCTACACCTTTCAGCTTTTCATCTTTTTTATCAATAATTGTTTTATCAAAAACCTTACTGTCACCCTTGCCTGACTTAAAGGAAATATATTTCCTAGCATCGATTCGTTTTCCCTCATGCTGAAATACTCTAGTGATGTCTATCTCGGGATCAAAAAGTTTTTCTAAATTCATCTCTGTGTTTTCTAACTCTTTTCCAAATACATCGAAGAATTCCTTCTTAGTCACTGCCGTGCTATACGACCAAAGAATTCTTCTCTTAGCTAAAAACTGTTTGTACAATTCCTCAGTTCGATAGCCCCAAGCACCACCGCCACCAGCGGGCTCTCCTTGACCCATATTCCCACGAGTCTCTTCTCCATACCATGCGTCTGCACCTTCTTTTGTCTTTCCACCAGTTTCAGGGGTATTGATTTCAATTCCTTGTTTTAAAGGATTGCCCGTCATCTTTAGTTTTGCTTTTCCAGTGTTCGCATCTCTTTGATGAAGTTCAGGATCCCACCAAATTTTTTTTTCTATATCAGTGGATAGAGTTAACGTTTTTTTTTTCTCTTCTATTTTATCCTCAATTGTAGAATCAAACTTACCTTGTTTGAAACCATGTAAAAAAGTTTTTTCCAAATCCTGTCTTTCCTTGGGATCATAAACTTGATTGATATAAGCAATTCTTGCTGCTCTAAGCAATAACTCTTCAAGGGGAATAGTCTTGTTATACGATACTACATGCTTACAAAGTCGAACTAAATTTGCTGTTCCATAGATATAAGGTGATAGATTTGCAGAACCAATCACTCTTCTCACTGCCATTCCCCGAATTTTATTATGGAATTCAGCAATAAAACTAGAAAGCCTTTCATCCCCTAGATGAAAGAATGCAATCTCTTTCGCTTCACTAGTACTATCCAATTCTGGAAATAGAAAAGTGCTAAATCTATTTCTGAATGCTCTAGAAATTGTTGGAGTGGATTTACTTTTTCTAAATACTTTAAAAGCAAATACAATAGAATTTTCTTTCAACTCAAGAGGTTCTGTTTCATTACTTTCTGGTGGAAGTAAAATTGCCTTAGCATCATCCGTAAGCATATTCAATTTTTCTACAAGTTCAGCCCCCGATGCTTCCAAAGAAGTGATTGCAATGATTGAATTTTCACGAATTGCTCTAGTGAGTGGTCCGTCTTTCCATTCCACTTGGTTGCCCTCTGGCTTTAGTGCACCTAAAATGTCTGAGGTATGAATGCCTTTGCATAAATTGATAAACTCAACTTTGTTTCCCGAAAGTCCTGTAACTAGTTCTTGCAAAAATAACGGATCATCTTCTTCTGAATATTCGATAAGAATATTCTCCTTCATTTGTATTGCTGAAGAAATTTTTTCTAGAAAGGATAGCACATTCTTAGTGAGTGGAACTCTTGTTAATAAATTCTTAACAAAATCTGGATTTTGAATCGAAAAGGATTTATCATTACAATAGAACTTATCTTTATCCACAAATAATTTCACGGAATCACTAACATATTCTTCTTTTAAAGAAAGTTCTGATAGCACGAAATCTTCTTGTGATTTTCTGTCTTCTGGATTTCTAAATAAGTCCACATAAAAACTCATCACATGTTCTCTAAGCACTGATTTTTGATTGCAGTCATATTGCAAAAGTCGGGAGCAGAGTTTTTTTAGTGTTCTAAGATTAAAATGATACTTTTCTAAATCATTTTTACCAAGTGTTCCCATGAGAATCTTTTTTTCTGTTTCCATATTGATTTTGATGATAGACTGAAGTAAAGACTCTGATAGCTCAGGAAATAAATTCTTTAGTATAAAATAAATTTCTTCTGGTGGATAAGATTCTACATAGACTACTGCAAAATTTTTTGTGATCTCATACGAAAGTGATTTTCTACCTTCAAATCCTTCTGATGGATTTTGTGTGGCAATAAAACTAAATCCTTCCTTAGCTTTTTTTCTTTCTCCATTCGCTTCAATTAAATCAATAAAACTAGATTCATAAACTGTGCTAAATCTTTTGATTACACTTGGGGATGCTAAGTTCATTTCATCAGCTACAAAGGAAAATCCTTTTTCCATCGCACTTACAATGGGTCCATTCACCCACTCAAAGCCTGTTCCGTTCATGAGAAGTCTATAAGACCCGATTAAATCTTCTGGGAGAGTGTCTTCATTAAAACTAAATCGAACAGTTGGCATATTTCTTTTTTCATTGATATAGTATATGAGTGCATTTTTACCAACTCCCGCATCCCCGACCAAAAGTACTGGACTTCCATCTAAAAGAGGGTATAAAATATTCTGAAGATTTCGTTTAGTAGTAGGAGTCTCTACAATACTCGTAGGAAAAATTTTTGCATTTTGTTTGTTCCCTAAAATCGGAACTTTAATTCCTGCTATCTCTACTTGGTTCATAAATATTTTTCCTCTCTTATACCAAAAAAAACATTTTGGAAAACATTGAAATCAAAAAAGTAAATTACTTTTACTTGACAAAGAATAATCCTATGCAAAGATTTATGACGTTACTGCCAAAATATAAAAAAGGAGATTTTACTCAAAGTTATGAAATATTTTATTTATAGTATATTCAGAATAACTAATAAAAATATAGTTTATTTAAATTTACATAAGCGGGGCAAGCGGGGTGGCAACCCCGCAAAAGACCCTTTAAAGGGTTTTTGCAGTAGAGTCTTTTCAAAGTGAGAGTAATTATTGAAAACCTTAGGATTCACTAGAAAAGGTGCGTTAGTCATCATGCTTGTCATGGCGATTGGAACTGCATCCTTTGTTACTGCCAATCAATTTGCAAAAGAAAAAATGACTGAATACCAAATTGCAAAATCAGGTGCGGAAGGTTTCAAAGCATTTCTACTCGCAAAAGCGGGAATGCAAGGAGCACTTGGTGCTTTAAAAAAAATTCCTGAAGAAGTTCTATACCAATCAGGAATTGCATTCAATCCACCTCCTGTTCCTCTAGGTGGCGGAACAATTTATTATAAGATGACTCCTGAAGATGGAAAGATCAATATCAATTTTTTAGTACAAGCATACAACCAACAACCCAATCTTAGAATGCTTGAGATGATGCATAGACTCTATGAACAGCTTGGAATTCCAAGAGAGAAACTTTCCGCAGTGATTGATTGGATCGATGAGAACTCAGAAGAAACAGGTGGTGGTGCAGAAGTTTTTTATTATTCAGGACTAAAACCTCCCCGCAAGATTAAAAATAACCAACTCTATAATCTATCGGAACTTACTTCGGTGAAAGGATATGATAGAAAGTTAGTCTATGAATCCTTGAAGCCTAAGGACTATGATAAAAACTATTCTAAAGATTTTTTAAGTGAAGAAGAAAAGGTTCTAATCAGTGATTCTGATTTTGTGCTTTCCAATAATATCACTGCCTATGTTCCGTTTAGAGACACTGGTGAAGAGCGTGTGAACATCAATGCAGCACCCTATCATGTTCTAATGTCTCTCTCAGATTTTATGACAAGACAGGCTGCAATGAGAATCTTGAAATTTAAGATTGAACAAGGTGGTTATATTAAAGAAATCAAAGACTTAGAAAAGTTTACTGAGTTTCAAACTAAAACAACAACTGGTTATACTCTGTTCAATGAACTAGCGGGTGATTCTGGTGGAGCTAGTGCCCAACCCAATCAGCAGCAACAACAAAGGCCTCAGCCTACAAGTTCTAGCTCAACACAAAATCCTCAAACCCAAGCTCCCAGTCTAAATTCTGGACGAGTCAAAACTAAAGGTGAGATTTACAGAATCATTGGTGTTGGAAAAATTGGAAAAACTGTTAGAAAGGTCACCTGTTTATTTGACTTGCCGAATGACCAGATTCTATATTATGCTGAGGATTAGATGATCTTTGACCGCTATTTAGCTATTGACTATGGAACTTCCTATATCAAAGGAGTGTTGTTCTCTGAAATCTTAGGTTCAGTGACCATTCTTCGTTCTGAATCTTTAAAGATAGTGAGATTTGAAGCTGATGAAGAGAATGAATATGAATACAATATGGTTCGATTTGTTCAAAGCTTCTTTCCCGAAGAATCTGAATTTGTTTTAAACCTACCAGTAAAAAAATTATTTATTAGAGATGTAACTGTTCCTGGTTCCACAGAAAAAGCTGTGAAAGAGATTATGATCTCTGAAGTGGAAAACGTTGTTCCCTTTCCCATTGAAGACATGGTGATTCAAGGAAATATCTGGAAACTAGAAGAAGACAATTCTAGAGTCATAACATTTAGTGCTCATAATAGAGATGTAGAATCTGTAGCTAAACCTTTTGGTCGTTCAGATCAAACAGTGAAATGTATAAGCACTGATACATATTCCTTAAGTTGTATTGGAAGACATTTTCATGGTAAGACACTTACTGATCCTTATGTCGGTCAACTGGATATTGGTGGAACAGTTAGCATATTCAATCTACTTTTAGAAGGTTCTCTGGTTCATTCTCGGTATTTTTATGGGGGAGGGGACAGTATTACGGAAAGCATTCAAAAACTTTTAAAGATAGGTTTTGAAGAAGCTGAACACATGAAGCAGTCCATTGATTTTAGTATTCTTAGTCCAGATGAAGAAAGGAAAGAAGAGTTTTTAAAGCAGTTTGGGATCAAAGAAACTCAATTGAATTCTATTTTAGAAATAGCTAGAGAGTCTTTAAAAAAAATAGCAGATGAACTTTTTAAAAGTATTCATACACTTAAAAGTGGAGAGAGACCTGCTTTTATTTTACTATCGGGTGGCGGTAGTAAATTTAAAGATACTGCTAAATTTCTTCAGGAACTAACTGGAATTTCTTTTAGACATTATAATTTTTTAGAAAGTACTGATGAAACTTTTTTTAATTGTCTTTCCATTGGTTATCACTATCGTTTAAAGAAGAATCTAAAAGTTAACTTTCTAACTTCACAGCTAGAAAAAATTCTAAATAGAAACTCATTTAAGATATCTAATTTTATTCTTCCTATTGCATTATCAGGTGCAGCTCTACTCATTTTGATTAGCGTATTCATCACAGGAATCATAATTGATAGAAGGCAGATTGAAGCAAATAATGCTATACTTAGAGAAAAATTTAAAGTAGGGTTTGGCAGAGAACTTACTGAAGAAGATGATCCCATTGAGATCGCCAAGGAAGAGGTTGCTAAAGAAAAAAAGAAATCTGAAATCGTTAGACTATTTTTAAGCAAAGAAAGTATATTAGATCTTATCCTCGATGCAACACAAAATTTTCCTTCTAAAGATGATATAAATTTTTCTATGGATCAATTCAACTATGATGGATCAGAGATTCAAATCTATGGCA
Source organism: Leptospiraceae bacterium (assembly GCA_033762425.1). GTDB lineage: Bacteria > Spirochaetota > Leptospiria > Leptospirales > Leptospiraceae > JANRLP01. Next base: position 22,421 of record JANRLP010000058.1, on the reverse strand, counting down.
GAACAGATAGTTATAAAGAAACTGGGATCATTGAAGAGATGCTCCAAAAATCTAAGAAGTTCAAATCGATTGAAGTTGATAACAAACGAACCATTCCCGGTGCAGTAAAGCTAGCAACTAGTTTTAGAATCAGAATGATTCTTCCCACAAACAATGAAAAGACCACCAAACCCAAAGAGGAATAATCATGCTAGAAAAATTGGATGAAAGAGAAAGACTTGCTGTCATTGGTCTAATTGCTGTTGTCGTCTTTTTAACACTTGTATATTTAATTAAATCAGCTTATGAAGAAAGACAAGAACTTTCAGAAAAAGTGAACGAAACCCGCTCGGGATTTACTACAATGGATAAGTCCATTAAAGATTATAACTACTATCGTTCCCTAAAATCAGGTGAGGAAGAGAAGGTCACTGATACACTTGCTAAACTAGAAGATCTTATGAAGAAGTATTCTTTTACAAACTATAATATGAATAATAGCACGAATACTGTTTTAAAAGAGTATAACAAAACTATTGTTGATGTAACACTTCGTTCAGTCCCACTTCAGGATGTATTTAAAATGATTTATGATATTGAAATGAATAAACAAATTAACTGTAAGGTTGATTCACTTAGTTTCAGAAAAACTATGCAAGGAAAAGAATTATACGAAGTATCAATTAAGTTTGCTTCTTATACTAGAGCGGTGAAAAAAAATGGCTGATCTAATTGAAGATAAATCTGAGCTTGACCCTGATGATGAACTTTTAAGTTTAGAAGAAGAACTAGAAGATGATTTTGAATCAACAGAAGTATCTCTCACATTCAAACAAAAAATTATCCTTGTTGGTTTAGGATTGCTATCTGTAATCATTTTCTTTGTATTATTATTCCCTACAGATGAGGTAGTTCGTTTTGCACTAGGTAAATTTTCAGAAAGTTCAGGGGTTCAGATTGATTTCAAAAAAATTTCTCTTCCAATCATTGGTACAAGAACAATAGATTCTTTTTATTTACTTACTAAAGATGGGCTAGAAGCCAAAGCAGAAGAAGTTACACTAAAGAACACTGATTTATTAAAATTTTATAACGATGCTGACCTCAAAGGGGAACTAACGTTCAGTGGATTTGATTTGGACTCAGGTAATTTTCAAGTTAAACTTACCGAACTGGGTGTTGTATCTAATCTAAGTGAACTGGATAAAGACCTAACTGCAATTAGTGGAACAGTGAAAATTACTAGTGAAGTAGGGACTCTTGTTAAACTTCCTGAATTGCCAATTCTAGGAAATCTTTCCGGTACTAAAATCAAAAAAATAGAATTAGAATTTCAAAAGAACGGACCGAATGTAGATATCAAAAGAGCAATGATTCAGCTTTCTATTGCAAGAATTGCGGTCAGAGGAAAGATGGCATTAAGTCCGAATTTTAGATCTTCCCGATTGGATATTGAGATTTGTCCCGAACTCTCAAAAGATTTTGCTAGTGAGAGAGAAGATCTAGTAGGAAATTTGAGTATTTTCAAAAAGGGAGATGAAACTTGCATCCCCATTCAAGGAACGATTGGAGAACCTAAACCAATCATGCCAAATCTAGGTGGAAGTCCAACTCCACCAATGGAAGCTCCCAAAGAAAATACTCCTAAAAAGGAGTAATTCATTGAAAGAATTCTTTAAGAATAATATTGGTAAGCTAGTCATATCTTTACTAGCAATTGCAACGTTAGGTGCAATCATTTATACTGGAATCAAATGGAAACAAGGGGAATGGAAATTTCCTTCCATTTCTTTGAAAGAAGAAAAACCCGATTCAGAACCCAAGAAAGAACTAGAAATAGTTGAAAAAAAAGAAACCACTAAGGAAGAAAAACCTGATTCGGGGTTTCATGCTTCTACTTGGTCTTCTGATTATAAATCACTAACTAAGAATGTTCAATACTATCATGAAGTGCATCCATTCATTTATGGAATGAAAGGAAGATTGAATAATAATGGGGAACTTACTTGTGACTGGAATACTGAAAAGAGAAAGTCTAGAATAGAAGAACTTAGAACACTCAATCCTAACGTAAAGATCATTCCAACCATCTTTAGATGGGAAAATAAGGGAGAGAAAATTTCTGAGAATATTGGAATGAATGGACGGAATGATATTCGGGACAAACATATTGCAAATATTGTTCATGAAGTGGAAACCTATGGTTATGATGGAATTGATATTGACTATGAAGGTATGACATGTAATAAGAAGGAAAAATTTGAAGAATTCATCACATTGCTTTCTAAAGAATTACATAAAAGAGGGAAGTTACTTTCTGTTGCTCTTCATCCTAAAACAAGTTCTGCTAAAACAAAATTAGTTACTTGTAAAGGATTAAAATCAAAATTAGTCCAAGACTTTGCTGAAAATTGGCGTGGACCAATGACTCATGATTATGAGTTTCTTGCTAAACATGCTGATAGAGTTAAGATCATGGCATATGAACTTCATCCAAGAAAATATCATAACCCAGGACCCGGACCACAAGCGCCTAACGTTTGGCTAAAAGAAATCATCAAGTATGCAACCGAAAGAGTTCCCAAAGAAAAGCTGTATATGGCAATTCCTACTTATGGTTATGATTGGGCTTTAAATTGTAAAGCAAAAGCTAAAGCAGTTTATTTTGATACAGTGCTTAGAATCAAAAGTAATCCTCATACTGAATACCAACCTACAAACATAGATAAGATTTTAAGTACGCATGCTAGAGCTAAGACTTGGACTAATCTAACTCGTTTTCGTTATATACATGAAAATAAGATTTATGAAGATCCAACTCTTTGGTATTCTTCAGGTGGTTGTGATAGAGTAGCATTTTATATGAATCGTAGAGCATTTGAAGAGAAGATGACTCTACTAAGAAAGTATGAGCTATCAGGTTTTTCTTTTTGGCAACTTCTTTCCAATAATGATCCAGGAATCAATGATTATTTGAGCCTTCTCATGACTAATAAAATTCCTAAGGTCAAAACAATTCGAGAAGAGTTAGAAGAAGAAAAAAAGAAAAAAGCTTTAGAGGAAGCACTTTCCAATTCTAAAAAGAATCCAAATGAATCAGGTAAAGAAGAACCTAAATAAGGAAGTTTGATATAGTTGAGTGCGAGTTTAATCAATGATCCAAAACAAGCGGGAGAAAGACTCAAAAAAGGTGAGATCATTATTTTCCCTACTGAGACAGTTTATGGACTTGGAGCAAGTTCCTTAAATTATGATTCTTGTAATAGAATTTACAAAATCAAGAATCGTCCCATTGATAACCCACTCATCATACATGTAACTAACGTTGAATCTATATTAGAATTTTCTTATATAGATTCTAAATATCTGGAGAGTATTAATGAGCTAACGCCCGGTCCAATCAGTTTTATTGTTCAAAAGAAGAAAGAAATTTTTACTGCTGGAGTTGACACACTTGCATTCAGAGTTCCCGGATCAAGGCTTGCTAGAGAAATGTTGAAATATTCTGGACCAGTTTGTGCACCTTCAGTGAATTTTTCTGGACGTCCTTCTCTTACAACTTTGGAAGATGTGAAGGATGAGTTTTTGGATTTAGTAGATGGGATACTTGTTGGAGAGGAGCCTGAGATTGGTCTTGAGTCAACTGTGGTTGATCTAAGCTCAGAGATTCCTAAATATCTTAGACCGGGATATTTATCCTTTGATACAGTAAAAAAATACTTTCCAAACATAGAATTACATTCAGAAATTCATCTAAGTCCAGGAATGAAGTATAGACACTATTCGCCTAACGCTAAAGTTTCATGGATAAAAAATGATGAAGAGATTTCTGAAAAAGATTTTGCATTTATCGGATTTCATTCTAGAGTGAATGCAAAAGAGCAGTGTTTAGTTTCAAATAATCGGGAATATGCACTAAACCTATTTCATTTTTTTGTGAAGATGGATAAAAAAAATATTTCAAGAATTTACTGTGAAATGCCATTAAGTGGTACATTATTTGATGCAATAGTTAATAGAATTGAAAAAGCAATCAATAAGTAGTATTCACAAATTCTAATTTAATTGACTCTTTTTTTATCCTAATATTAATTTGATTTAGGATTAACAATGAAATTATTAATTTATATTCTATTCGTGATTACTCTAAGTTTTTGCGCAAGTAGTGAGACTAAAGATTCTACTTCTCCCAAAAAAGAAGGTTCTTCAAGTCCCTCAAGACCTCCTAGCCCTTCTCCTTCTGGAGCTGAATCAGAAGCAAAACCTAGTCCTAAACCTGATAAGAAAAAAGCTTCTGAAGAAGATGATGAGAAAAGTTCTCTGGACAAAGGATCTAGTGAATCTTATTCCAAACCTAGTTCTATAGAAAAAAAATCTGAATCAGGACTCAAGGCGGGATTTGCTGATGATAACAAACAATTCAACTATTTCCTAGGTTTCTTAAATAAATTTTCTAAGAATGCAAGACATATTCCTATTGATGTATCTGAGAGAATTCTTATCAATGTATTTTCAAGTAATGAAAAAACAATTTCAGGTGCGTTAGTCGAAATCTTTGGTGATGGAATTGAATTAGAGAAGGGACAGACTTATTCTAATGGGACGTATCTTTTCTTTCCTTCAGAATATTCAGGTAAGAAGAACTTTACAGTAAAAGTCACAGCACAAAATAAATCAAAGACAGTAAACTTTGCAAGAAATAGCACAAGAAAATTGAATATAGTTTTAGGTGCTGACTCAAAGCAAGATACTACTCCGATGGATATAGTTTTTATCATGGATACAACTGGTAGTATGGGTGGTGAGATCGCGAGACTAAAAGCAACAATTGAAATCATTCATCTTAACTTATCTCAGGCAAAGACAAAGATTCGTTTTGGTATGGTTCTATATAAGGATAAGAATGACGAGTATGTGACAGAAGTTATTCCCCTAACAGAAGATTTAAAAAAATTTCAACAAAGCCTAGAAGTTGTTAGTGCTGCGGGGGGTGGTGATCTTCCCGAGGACTTAGAAGCGGGCATTCAGGACGCTGTAGAAAAAATTAAATGGAAAGAAGATGCAGTTAAATTAGGATTTATCATTACTGATGCACCACCTCATCTAGATTACAAAAGAGATTTTAATTATGTTAGCACAATTAAGAATGCAAAGAAGAAAGGAATCAAGTTCTTTTCAGTAGGAACAGGTGGTCTAGACATAAATGGTGAATATGTGCTAAGACAAATTGCTCAATATACTTATGGTAAATATATATTCTTGACTTATGGAGAGAAATCTGAAAGTGATGGGGGAAAACCAGGGAGCGTTAGTCACCATACAGGAGATAATTTTTCGACTGATAAATTAGAATCTATCATCATTCAATTCGCTAGAGAAGAATTTGCAAACGCCAATCATAAGCCAATCGAAAAAGGAGAGGAATACTTTACTGCTTCAAAGATTTCAACTGAGAAAAAAGAAGAAACACTTCGTAAGCTTTTTGATAAGTCAATTTCGCAGTTAAATGATTATTCTACTTTGAAAATTCCCAAAGGAACCTCACTTGCAATTCTTCCTATCCGAAATCTAGATAAGAAGTATGCAAGAACTGCTGAATACTTCGGGGAGCAACTTTTGATTTCAGTTTCCAAATCTGATTATTACAAACTCATAGAAAGAAAAGATTTTCAAAAGATATTAGAAGAATGGAAACGAATCCAACAAACTGGTTCTGAAGAAGAGGCTAACGTTAAGATTGGTAAGATTTCTGGAGCAAAGATACTACTACTTTCAGACATGTATAATAAAGAAAACAGTTATGAGATATTCATTAAAATGGTGAATACTGAAACAGGCGAGATCTTAGCTGTTAATAAGTTATTGCTTGAAAATGAATTGGGATTATGATTATTCTGTAATCACTTTGATTGAATGATTGCCAGTATCTGTCAAGTATAATTTGCCATTGGATGCAAGCCATAGTCCAACAAGATTTGAAAATCTAGATTCAAGTCGGGAACTATTTTTGTTTCCGCATCTTGAACTAACTTCAGGTGTTGCCCCTGCATATGTACTTACTTTAGCATAGACTTTATTGTCATCAAGGATTAGCTTTCGCACAACGCAATTTCCTGTATCTGTCACGAATAGAATTTTATCTCCGAGCACTGCTATATCTGTTGGATTATTAAACCTAGCTTCAGGACCAGTTCCATTTACATAACCAGATGAACCATTTCCCGCAATTGTAGTTACAATTCCCGCAGGAGTAATCATTCTTATTGAGTGATTTCCTGAATCAGGAATAAATAAATTTCCTAGAGAATCTACAGCTATGCCTCTGGGTGAATTAAGTCTAGCTGCATTTCCAATTCCGTTTAAAAATCCAGAGACACCATTTCCTGCTACGGGGTTCGAACCAGCAAAACAAGCATTCGCAGTTGTATTTGCGATCCCAGTTCCAACGTTAGTCGATCGTCTAATACAATGGTTGCCAGTATCAACTACATATTGATTTCCAGAAAAATTATCCATTACAAATCCTTCTGGGTTGCGATAACGATTTCCAGTTGCATTATTAATGATTATAAATCCAGAAGTATTAACGTTAGTTCCAAATGAATTGGTAACAACAGCAGCATTTGTCATTCTTCTAATTCCATGATTACCACTATCGGAGATAAAAAATAAATCCCCAGTAATTCTTCCGATTCCTCTAGGGAAATTGAATCTAGCTGCAGTTCCAGTTGCTGCAACGTATCCCGAACTCAAACCTGCAAAGATTGATGTAGTTCCAGTGGAAACTGCCACTGTTCTAATTTGATGGTTTCCTGTATCAGTTATATATAACTCGGATTCTGCTGAATTCATAGTTAAGTGTTCAGGTGAATTGAATGAAGAATCAGTACCACTTCCATTCAAATCCCCAATAGTACCGTTTCCCGATAGTGTTGTAACAGATCCTGAGTCGGGGTCAGAACTAGAAGTAGTAAAGCTGTATGAATATTTTGAAGCAAGAGATAGTCCATCCTTATCTTTGATTGTAGTTCCGAGATTAACTGTATAAGTTTTGCTTATATCTAAATTTTTTTGTAAAATTAAAAAGATTGAAGTTTGATTTGCGGTTTGAATTGAAAAATTGACTGGAATCGTTGAATTCATAATTTCAATGGAAGTTGTAGTTAAAGTTTCTTCTTGAAATGCTTTTGAAAATTGAATAAAAATAACTGGATTAGTACTTACTCCTGTTGCTCCTTGTGTTGGAATATGTGATTCAATCTTTATAGGTGTGGGTGGAGGTATCACTGCATTATTTCTTGTTCCTAGACCAAAAAGCAATAGTGAGTTATTTTTTGACTTAGTTTCATCTTGTTCACTCAAACCAAGTGCTGTTCCACAATTAAAAAAAAATGAAAGTATAATTGAAGTTAAGAATAGCTTCATTCATTTTTCTCCAATAAATAGATAGAAGCTGCTTGAAAATTCCAGACTTTCTTCATAGCGTCTAAATCTTCTTTCTCAGCAACACTTTTTATCGTGATAAACTCAGCTTTAATTCCTTGTAAAAGCAAATCATCTTTTAAATCTTGCGCTTGTTTTAATTTTTTTTCGAGTGATAAATTTTTATCATTACTTCCAATGATGAGTACTCTATACTTTGAAAAATCTATTAACTTTGTGATTGGTTGGATTTTTTCTTTTTTTATATTCTCTTTATTTTTTTCAGTTTTAATCTCAGGTAAAACTTTTTTCTCTAATTCTGAAGACTCATTAGCGTTAGTTGCAACTAAGACGGGATAACTTTTATCTAATTCATTTGCAAGCCTTTCGGATTCATTTGGTTTTGAAGTGGGAGTCTTTATGATAGTTTTCATTTCTTTTTCTTTTGGAATTATTTTTTCTTCCACAAGAACTGAAGAAATTTCTTCTTTTCTACTTGAGTTAGGTTTATTTTGATCAATAGAATTTGCAGTTTGTAACTCAGATATTTTTCGTCTTAGATAGGAGATTTCTTTTTCAAGTTCAGAAATTTTTTGATAATCCTCGCTTCCACTTACTTGTTTATCAATATTTTGACAGGATTCAATTACTAAGGTTTTTCTACTAATTGATAAGAAGAAACCTGTAAAAAGTGAGATTAGAAGATCCCCCGTTGTAGCCTTTTGTTCTATTCTATAGGATTGACCTGAATTTGGAAAGATTTCTCTAGCATTGATTGTATCCAGAATATAAGAACCATAAAAAACATACCAAATTTTGATTTCCCTAATTTCATTACAAGCTTGAGATTTTTTTTCAATCTGGATCTGAGAATCCAAATGAGGATTATAGAGTTGTAATTGTGGACTTGCACAATGAAGTAAAAATAAAATTAGTAAAGCTATCTTCAATCAAACCTCTTAAAGAACTACAACAATCTATTTGACGAAAGATATTTTTAAATCTATTGAATAAAGTATATAAAAAAATTATTTTGGCTGCTATAATTATTGTAGTAAGGGAGATTCTTTTCGAAAGAAAAATTAAATAGATTACTTGGAACCGAGGAAACTATTATCCATTCTTTACTTTAGACAAAATTATAGAATTTGAGCTTTTTTGTTAATTATTGAAGAATTATCTGTTCCCTAGTAATTAGGGAACAAACATAAAGAAATGAAAAAGGGTTTATTCACCCCAAACAATCGTACATTGACGAACATAAAGTGGTCCAACATAATTAGTTGTAGATCTATCAATGACGCTTACTTTAGTTATCTTTCCCTCTTTCATAGCTTTATCTACACTGTTTCCTGATCCATAATAAAATGGAGCAATTAGAATTCCAGTGTAAGAACATGATTCACCTGAACGTAAAATTTGATTGGAAGTGATGTTTTCTTGAGAAGAATTTCCATATACATGATAAGAGGTCATTCCAACAAAAGCATTGAATGGAGTTGAACAATTAGCAAAAAAGCCTGTAAATAATGCAAAAAAAATAAGTTTGATAAATGTAGTCATTTTATTCTCCAGATACTATGGTACAATAATTTCTATAGATATGTATTACATCATAAGAAAGTATACTTAAAGTAGAATGATCAATGGTAGCTAATTTTTTGATTCCTTTCTTATAAGCTATCATTCCCGCACCAGCTTCTCCCCAAGCAAATAAACCTGATAAAACAGTATGAATGCAGCCTTTACCAGTTTTGGTGGAATTTACATCATTGTTCTGATTGAATTGCCCAGGGAATTCAGTTGAAGTGAATAAAACACCGTGAGTTGGACCAACAGCACAACCAATCATTGTAATTATGATTAAACTAAGCAAATATTAGTTGCTTAGTTGGAGGTGTGCCGTGCATGGTAAATGACTATGGGTGAAAGTCCCATTTGGATTAGAGCAGTAGTCCAATAGCTGATAACAAGGGTGTCTATTGTGAGATAGAATCTGAAGGAAGTTTGAAGCAAATTCTTGGTCTGACGAACAGGAACCTGATGAGAGGCTATATATTTAGAGCGAGTATGCCTCATAAGACGAAGCTCAACTGTTCAAATGAATATATAGTATATCAGGCAGATATATGAGAGGAAAGTAATTTACCTTACCATGGGAGGTCTATACATAAGTTTTTTTTTTTTAGGAAACAACCATAACGGCGACGTTATATTGAATGTATAGAAGTCAGCAGAGGTCATAGTAGTATAGATATATTGAAATGAAGATCGTAAATCATCTGAGGATGAGATTCGTACGGACTACGAGGGTTGAGGGGAAAAGAATATATCAAGATGAAGGACTGAACATCAAGTAAAGGAATTAGAAGGAGGCAAAATATTATGCTAGAACAGTTGGAATTTGATTTTACATCAAGGCTTACAGAAGAGGAACAGATGAAGTCTGTTTCTTCGGAAGGAGTAATTGAGCAGAATAATACAAAATCTGAAAGAGACCTTGCGAATAGTAATGAAGAAGCAGATATATACGACGACTTAATGAAGTATATATTAGCTGAAAGTAATATATCATTTGCAATATTCAAGGTTAAGAAGAATAAAGGAGCAGCAGGTATTGATGGAGTCACAGTTGATGAACTCGATAAATATGTTTCTGAAAATCTTCCAAGAATAAAGCAAGAGATAATGGAAGGAAGATACAAACCAAAACCAGTTAGAAGAGTGGAGATACCCAAACCTAATGGTGGGATTAGGCTGTTAGGAATCCCTACTGTAATGGATAGAGTTATCCAACAGGCAATGTTTCAACAGCTAAATCAAATCTATGATAGGGAATTTTCTAATTCTAGCTTTGGATTTAGACCATTTAGAAGTGCTCACAATGCAGTTCGTCAAGCAAAGAAATACATTATGGAAGGATACAAGATTGTAGTTGATATTGATCTTGAGAAATTCTTCGATACTGTAAATCATGATATGCTTATGTCGAAAATTTATGCCAAGATAAAAGATAAAGCCTTATTAAAACTAATAAGAAGTTATCTACAATCTGGAATAATGATAAACGGTGTATGCGTGAGAAGCGAAGAAGGCGTTCCACAAGGAAGTCCTCTAAGTCCACTTCTATCTAACATCATTCTCGATGAACTAGATAAAGAACTTGAGAAAAGAGGTCATAAATTCTGCCGCTATGCAGATGACTGTAACATCTATGTTAAAGGCAGACGTAGTGGGGAACGTGTTATGGAAAGTATAACAAAGTTCATAGAGAAGAAACTAAAACTTAAAGTGAACAAAGAAAAGAGTGCATCGGACTTTCCATCTAAAAGGAAATTTCTTGGATTCAGTTTTATTGGTAAAGATGAGAAAGTAAAGATTCGCATTTCAACCAAATCAATTGATACAATGAAAGATAATATTAGGAAACTAACACAATCAAATAGAAGTATATCTCTTGAGAAACGTATTGGTATTCTAAACTCCTACTTAAGAGGATGGATAGGATATTATGCTCTAACAGAAGCCCCTTCAATTCTAAATCAACTTATGAGTTGGTTGAGAAGAAGATTGAGATTATGTATATGGCATACATGGAAACGCCCAAGAACTAAGATTGAGAATCTAATGAAACTAGGCGTTAGTCGATATAGTGCATTCAGGGTCGGAAGAAGCAACAAGAAGGAATGGAGAATGTCCAAAAATTCTGTTATTCATGAAGCACTTTCCAATGATTTCTTCGTAGCACAAGGTTTAGTAAATATCTTATATCTAAGAAATTCTATTCGTGAAAATTGGTGAACCGCCGTGTACCGAACGGTATGCACGGTGGTGTGAGAGGACGGGGTCACACCCCTCCTACTCGATTCAATCCCTGCCGCATTTCTGAGCGTTAGCTACCACGTTCAGCGTGAATACTAACACTCCTTATTTGTATGAGTTGTCTTGTAATAGTTCTCGCATCTTGTATTAGTAGTGTATCATCTGATCGTGTTTGATTTAACGTTTTCGCTCTGGTCGAGAAAATTGCCTTTAGGCGTAAAGACATTTTTGTGTGTTCGCTAAATAAACAGTTATTACATTGTCAAGAAATTTCATAATAACAGTTATTACAAAATAAATTATTGAAAGGTTAATAGTTATTACGAAGCACCCAACTACGGAAAAGTCGTCGCAACTAGGACAAAGCTCCCCAACTAGAGCAACCAGAGAGAAACCTTCGATACAAAAAAAAGATTCACACAACGATATTCAACTACATTCGAACCTTACTCTGTAACCAGCAAAACCCGCGTCCCCGATCGAAGCAATATGCACAAAATTTCTGTAAGAAATTTTGTATCTGCAAGCCTCCCGCTTGATAGCTATCGGCTTTCGATGGTCAAAAAATTTCGGTAATTGAGGTTGTCGAAGTAAGCAATTTATTGACCGAAGCTAAGAGCGGGAAAAGACGCCCAAAAGTTATTAAGTGAGTTCGATATAAGAAAACGTGGAAATAATTACGAATGTGCTCAAGCTGTCCACTGAGATAAAATCCTTATACCGAACTCACGTTAAATAGAAATTCACTTGACTAAAGAAAACTATGTTCTTAAATTTACCAATGTCTTTTTTATCTTTGAACCAAACTAGACTTTCCAAAATTTTACTCTATATACTTCTTGTTTTTTTTGCTCCAATTGGAATTCCTTCTGAAGAGAAAAAACCAACCACCGATGCGGATAAAAAACCCAAGACTGAGAAAAAAGAACTTAAGCCAGGAAAAAAATGGGGATATGTTTACTCCAATTCTTTTGAAAAATTTCACCCCGACTACATCACACGAATTCAAAGAGAATATGATGTACTTTGTGTAACAGGACTTTTGCTTAGGGGCAATGGTCAGATTCGATTTATCAACGAGCTAATGAATAAACTTCAAAAAGCGGGAATCAATCATAAAAAAAATAAACCAATTGTCTATCCAATGATTAGTCTATCTACAGTAAAGGATGGAGTCAATTTTTTTTCGAATGATTCTGCTAGACAAAAGTCAATTGAAAATATCAATAATTTTTTGAAAGAGCATGAGTTTACAGGAATCCATTTGGACTTTGAAGGTCTTCCTCAAGAATTTGCAAAACCACTCGCAGCTTACTTAAAAAGTTTGAAAGAAGAATTGAATAAGAATGGATTCAAACTTTCATTCGCACTCTTCCCCCAAATTGATTTTGGTGATGAGAGACTTTTTCATAAACCAGACTTAATAGCTAAAGCAGTTGATGAGATTGTGCTGATGGCATATGATTATCATAACACTAAAACACCTGCAGGTTGTGTTTCCAATGATGTTTGGGCAAAAAAAAATCTAGAAGAGATTCTTAAACACTTTAAGCCAGATCAAATTTGGTTAGGTATTCCCGCCTATGGTTATGAATGGTTTGTGGGAAGCAAAAGAGTAAGTGTTCTTTCTGCAAGAGATGGTTATGAGCTGATTAGATTATTTCCTTTCAGTAGAGAAGAAAAGGGATGTTTGAAAATCTCTAGAAAGGAAAAGAATAAAGAAAGTTTTATCTACTTTGCTGACTCTGAACTCAGAGCCAGTCTAGATGAACAAAGAAATGAATTTGGTCTTCTTGGCACTGCCATTTGGAGACTAGGAATGGAAGAAGACTAACGCATTACAGGTCTTCGTTTTTCTTTCATTGCTTTCATCGCTTCTAATAGATTGTATTCAATATCAGGATTCAAAAGCCAACCAGCAGCTTGATTTAGATAATAGTCATAGTCCACAAGAGTTCTTCGATTCATGATCTCTTTTGTTGTTTGAATCGCAGTCATAGGATGACGAAATATAGAATCTAATCTTTTGAAGGAAGCCTTTCTCATTTCTTCTTTTGTTGGAAATGTTTCATCAATAAGACCTATCGTTTTAGCTTCTTTCGCTTTATAAGCAGTTGCTTCTAGACAAACTTCAGCATGGTATTCAGGCTTCACAACTTCTTGGATTCGATTCACAAACATACCTGGAAGAGGAAGTCCTACCATTACTTCAGTGAATGCAATTCTACCAGCAGCTTCTAACATAAACTTATAATCAGAAGCAGAAGTGATCACTGCGCCGCCACCCATTGCATGACCACTCACCTCAGTTACAACAGGTTTGTTGAATCTAAGCATTCTTCCAAATAGAATACAGATTCCGCCTACTGCATTCACTAGTTCGTTCTTAGGAGTAGAAAGCAGGGTATCCCCATCTAGACCATTACAAAAGAACTTTGGGTTCTCAGTGCAAAGAATCACACCTTTCACAGAGGAATCAGCTTTAATTTCATCTAGAATATCGCCTAACTCCTCCATATTTTGTTTAGTGAGTGAGTTTTGGTCGTTCATCTGGAAAGAAATTATTTCTGCAATTCCATTTCCAAGTTTCTCTTTGGTTCTTTTATAATTCATCATTTGCCTCTGTTTTAAAGTTTAAATTTATTTATCTCTACTTCCAACTGTTTACTTTCTTCATTTAGAGCAAGAATTTTATCTTTGATCTCATCAAGCGATTGGACCTTGCTCTTCATAGAAACACTAATCTCTTCACCCGAGGCTGCAAGATGTTGGTTTGCTTGGTATATTTTAGAAGAAAGTTCATTCACCTCAGAAATATTCTGTTGAATAGAACTAAGTTCTGTAGCAATCTTAGTAGATTCGGTCTCAGTAAGTTTCACTGTGTCAAGATTACTTCCAACTACTTTTTCCACTCTAGCAATGATAGAAAATAATTTTTTACTAGTCTGGTTAATTGTTTTGATCTTTGTCACTGAGGCTGCAATCTCTTTAGTAATATCAGTGATTACCTGAGAAATTTTTTCTGTAGCCTTTTGGGTTTGAGTCGCAAGATGACCAACCTCATCGGAAACTACTGCAAAACCTTTTCCATGTTCCCCCGCTCTTGCCGATTCAATTGCTGCGTTCAATGCAAGAAGACTAGTTTTTTTGGAAATATCTTTCACTGAGGAAAGTACGGACTGAATCTCTCTCGATCTTTCAGAAAGTGACTCAGTGGATTTTGCTGTTTCTTCTAATTGATTGTTTATTAGATTTAGTTCTTTGTTAGCTTCTTTCAGTTCAAGATTTGCTAAGGAAATTTCTTTCAAAAGAAGTTTAGAATTTTCAGAATTATTTTTGGAAAGACTTGAACCTAGAGAGATTTTTTCTTTAGAGTTATTCATTTTATTTGTGATGCTTTCCGTAAAATTCATGAGTTGGCTTGTTTCCATAGAAACATTATCTGTTGCCATTGAAACCTCATTCATGGATTCTTTTGTTTCTTTAATGGTATCAGAAAGAGATACAGCAAGTAGGTTGACACTTCTTGCGTTTCCTTTGAAGTTTTTGAAAATTACATTCACTTCTCTGAAGAACTCATTGATTTCTGTAGCAAGAGCCCCAATTTCATTATCCTTAGTCTTTGTAAGTAATCTAGTTAGATCCTTAGAGCGAACTAGATCATCCACTTCTTTAGTAAATTCAATGATCGGTTTAGTAATATTTTTTCTCATAAAAGTAAAAACAAAAATAAAACTCACCAAGAGAAGAAAAATACAACCAATGATGATTCGTAGTAATAGAACTTGAACTTCTTTAGCATTAGCAACTTCTCTATTTGTTCTTTCTTCCAATAGTATATAGAATTCATCTATTGGTTTCATGATATTGAATTTATCAGAGTGATACTTTTCATCATGCATGATTCTTCTTGCAAATTCTTTGAGGGATTCTCCTTCACGAATTAGATCTCTAGCATCTTCTTCTAGTTTTCCTTCCATTGCACTCATGGCTATCTCTTCAGTTCTTACTAGTCCATCTGAATTTTTTTTGGCTAGAGCTAATTTAGCAAACTCTTCTTCACTAAAACCAAGTCGCTTCATGAGATCAGTGAGTGGAACTGTATCACTAGAGTCAGGTCTTGGTTTATCTTTCATGACTGAATAAAAATCCCAATAAATCCTGTTATAACTTTCAGGTCTCGCAACCTTACCATTTCGAATGTCTAGAACAGTAAAAAAATATTTCTTATACTTTTCTTCACCAGTATTGGCATAAGTCCTCATAAACCTAGTTAGATCATCTGAACTTTGTCTGAGTTCATCTGCAAGTAAGTAGGATTGAAACTTTCTATTTTGTGTTTCAAATACTTTAGACTGATAGTAAAAGAGTGCAATCACAAATCCGAATAGAACAAAAGTAATGCTGACTAGAATTACAAATCCTAGATATGTGCTTGTGCGAATAGATAGATTCATCATTACTCCTAAAAAGTCATCATTACACCTGATCGAATCAGATGAGCATGGGGGGTATCACTTGAAGTTTGCCCAACTAACGCTGAGTTGTTCAGAGTAATTCTTCCCTCAGCATTGATATTGTCAATATACCTAAAAATACCTTTTTGTCTAAAGGAAGTCCGATACTCTGTTTCAGTGTATTGGTAGTAAAAAAATAATTTCATATTCCCTTCAAATACTCTAGCAATACTTCCCCCTAAACTTGAATTAGAAATTACTGCTCCCAATTGATCTGAGCCCCAAACATCTACATTGGTTTGATTTAGATTCAGTGGTCTAGTGTTGCCCGTGCTACCACTTTGAACACTTGCAGAATTCAAATCCCCAGGATTTAATATCTGAGTCTTACCTGTGAGTCCGATTAGTTCCCATTCAGGAGTGATGTTATATAGAAAGCTCACCCAAGCGCCAGCTTCTTTAGTAGAAGAAAATGTAGGAATATTTCTTGAATAAGGATTGGAATTTGGATCAAATGCAAATGGAGTTGAAGACTCAGAAATTTTTTGACCAAGAGTAGCAACCTGAACCGTAGATAGTGAAAGAAGACTTAGATTATCTAGGTTTCTACCATAATGACCTTCACCTCTAATGCTGAATTTTTTTGTTGGCTTATACTCAAATCCTAAAGAAATACCCTGAGAGATTTTATTTACTCTTCTACTTATTGGAATAAAAAAATAGTCATCACTCAAGTAACGAGCGTTATACGATGGCTCATTATGTTTAAGGTTTGAATAGATACCAGAAAGATAAAAATTAATATCTGAGGTAGGTAAAAATTTAATTTGAAAAGCAAAGGTTGGTGCTTTGGTAAGTTCAACGTTAGGCGAAACATTTGGAGTAGTGTTAAGATTCGAATTTCCAATCGAATACAATATGTCAAACTTAGGATGTATAGAATGTTTTAAACCAATTTGTTCTCGAAACCAACCAAGATTCCCGCTTCCCAGAAGACCAGAGATGATGTTGTATGTATCAGGATATAGAGGGGAAAAGATATCCCATTTTTGCCCCGCAAAAAGTTCTAATTTGTTCGTGAATTTATATTCTATGAATGCTTGCACTATCCTTGGTTTTCCAGCAAGTCCTCCATTTCCTTGGTTCACATCCATTAAATCAAATTGAATGACTGAGGATAAATTATTTCCAAATTTTGGTTTAAAACCAATCGAGGTTTCTCTCATGCTGAATAGCGATCTTGAATCTCTATCATCATTTTGAACGACTCGTTTTGCTTGGTTTGGTGCAGTTAGATTTTCTCTTCCAAAGGAAAGCATTGCTTGGTTGGAATAAACATAGTCCGCTTTGATAAAACCAAAGATACCAACGCTTATGTCGGGAAGTTTTAGTGTAATTTCTTTTTCATCTTTAGGTTTCTCGTCTATTTTAGATTTATCTAATATATCCTTGGAAGGTTTTTCTGCAATTGAATCTTCTTTCTTTTTAGAATCAGAATTTTCAACTTGTTTAGTTTCTTCCTTCTTATTTACAGCTTCTTTATTTTTTTCAGGTTGTTTGAAAATGAGTTCTTCCTCTTGGGTTTCTTCTTCGGGTTGAACTTTTTTTTTCTTCTTTTTAGTCTCTGCGTTTAAAAGAATTGTTGTTGAAAATAGCAAAAGTGAAATTAGAATTTTGACCATAGTTACCATACTTTTTTTTGGAATAAATTTTCAGGGAAAGTTCTTAGAGTCAATTCATTTTAGTTTTAAATGAAAAAAATTGATATGGAAAAATTCAGTAATAAAAAAATCTGAATTCATGGAACTTTTTAATGATATAAAGAATAGTTTGAATGGAGCTCTTAGGGTTCTAGATTCTGGAAGAGTTTTTTCGACAAAACTATCCTCTATTTTACTGGATATGGCACTAAAAAAAAGCCAAGCTGATGTACCTGTCAAATTAAGAGAAGCATTTGAGGAATTAGGTGCAACTTATATAAAAGTTGGTCAATTTATTGCATCAGCACCTTCTTTGTTTCCAAAAGAATATACAATAGAAATGCAGAAGTGTTTAGACTCAGTTAGACCACTCCCTTTTTCTTTGATTAAGAGTGCAATTGAGTCAGAGCTGAAAGGACCGTTGACAGATTATTTTATGTCCATAGATGAAACTCCACTTGCTTCAGCGTCTATATCACAGGTTCATGCTGCAGTTACTAAGAGTGGGTTGGATGTTGTAGTAAAAGTACAAAGACCCGATATCGAAAGTACGCTAAAGACTGATATGGGTATCATTTACTTTAGTTCACTTCTATTTAGTGAACTAACCACTGGTATAAAAACCTCAGGACTTTTGGATATTGTAAAAGATTTTCATGACTCAATTCTACTAGAAGTTGATTTTATCCAAGAAGCAAAAAACATTGAAGAGTTCGATGAGTATCTCATTAAAATTGGAGAGACTAGGGCAAGGGTTCCGAGAGTTTATAAAGAACTTTCTACTAAAAGAATTCTAACAATGGAAAGATTTTATGGAGTTCCACTCACTGATCTAGAAGCTATTAAAAAATATTCTAAGAATCCTAAAAAAACACTTACTGATGCATTGAGCATTTGGTTTGAATCCTTAGGTTCTGCTGGACTATTTCATGCTGATGTTCATGCAGGAAATTTATTGCTATTGAATGATGGAAAGATTGGTTTTATTGATTTTGGTATCGTAGGTAGAATATCAACTGAAGTTTGGAAGGGACTGATGCTTTTCATGCAAGGCATAGGAATTGAGTCTGCACAAGCGATGGCAAAAGGACTTGTGCTAATGGATTCAACTGCAAAAGGAATTGATGAAGTTAGACTTGCAAAAGACTTAGAGAGAGTTTTAAATGAGCTAAGAGAGATCAGTTTGATTGCAGAGTCTGTAGGACCTGAAGCACTAGATGAGGGTAGATTGAACAGATTGATGTTTGATATTAGTGATATCAGCAAACGAAACGGTTTGAAGATTCCAAGAGAGTTTGGATTGTTAATCAAACAGATGTTGTATTTTGATAGATACGTCAAAATCCTTGCACCAGAAATGGATCTTATGAAAGACCAACAATTATATATTCCCAAAAAATGAACCTAGCAGAAGTTAATGAAGGAGAAACTTGTTTACTATCGAGAATCGATAGTAAATTTTTAACTCCTGAGTTTATCAATGATTTGATGGACATTGGACTTTTACCCGGTTCCAGTATTAAGATTATAAAACGATTTGCAAGAATGAACAAGATTTTAATTCAAGTTGGTGAAGGTGAGATTGGTATTAGATTGACTGATGCTAAATATATTGAGGTAAAAATTTGAATCAAAGAATTTTGCTTGTAGGAAATCCAAATTGTGGAAAGTCAACTCTATTCAATAGACTCACTGGTTTGAAACAAAAGACAGGAAATTTTGCAGGGGTAACTGTAGAAAAAAGAAGTGGAACAATAGCGACTAACGCTGGAGAAATTGAAATTATAGACCTTCCTGGTTCTTATTCACTGAATGGTTCTGGCGAAGATAAAAAAACTCTGACTAGGTTTCTCATGAATCGTGAAGAAACAGATCGAGTGGTGTTTGTATTAGATGCAATTTTGTTAGAAAGAAGTCTTCAGTTTTTATTTCAGATCATGGATTTAGGAATTCCAATTTTTATAGCAATCACTATGAAGGACTTGCTTTTTAAAAAAAATATTCATCTAGATTTAAAAAAACTTGAGGAGGAATTAGGTTTATCCTCGATTCTACTGAATGCTAGAACTGGTGAAGGAATACCAGAACTTTTAGAAAAGATTAGTGAAGAGTCTAATTTCAAGTTAGGGGAAAGGATTTGGAATTGGGATAAAACTAGAGAAGAATTTTATCAAAAATTAATTTCTAAGATTGAATCTGAAAGCCCAAAGGATTCTAACTTTGTGCTTTCCAATGGACTAAAAATTTTGAGTGGGGAGACTTTACAAAAAGAACTTCCAGGATTAGAGCTATTTACACCTGAACTTAACAATTATATTGAACTTGAGTTTCAAAAAGAGAAATTAGTATTTTCTTATCAAGATGAATTGATTCAGAAATCATTTAAGATTAAAGAAATTATTTCAAAAGTTTTTCATTCCAAGGAAGCTAAAACTAAAAATTCCATCTCCAGTAAACTAGATTCCATTTTCTTGCATCCATATCATGGAATGATAGCATTTCTCTTAATAATGGCAATGATATTCCAAGCATTATTTAGTTGGTCTGAGATTCCTAAAAGTTGGATTGAGCAATTCATCGATTCATTTTCTAAATTCTCAAGTGAAATCATTTGGAAGGGACCATTTAATGATTTAGTTGCAGAAGGAATCATCAAAGGAACTGGTTCAGTACTTTCGTTTGTTCCGCAGATAGGATTTCTTTTTTTATTTATAGCGATCCTAGAAGAAACAGGGTATATGGCTAGAGCTTCATTTATGATGGACAAGTTTATGGGAAGGTTTGGACTTTCAGGCAAATCATTTATACCCTTACTTTCTTCAGCAGCATGTGCAGTTCCAGCGATTCTAGGTGCTAGAACTATAGAAGATAAAAAAGACAGAATCAGAACCATATTAGTATCGCCACTCATTACTTGTTCTGCAAGATACCCCGTATATATTTTAGTGATAGGAACTATCTTTTCTGATGAAATGATATTCGGATTTCTATCAATTCGAGCGTTAGTTCTATTTGGTCTATTTTTTTTAGGTATGTTTGCTGCATTAGGCTTTGCTTTGCTCTTCAAGAAAACATTTTTTAAGAATAGTTCAGCATATTTTCTTTTAGAATTACCTGAGTATAGAATCCCAACTCTCAAAGATATATTTTATTCTGTATATAAGAACGTTAAATCATTTATTATAAACTCTGGAACTGTGATTCTATATGTTTCAGTTGTATTATGGTTCTTGGCGAATTATCCTAAAGTAAAGGATCAAGATTTTTCGATTCAAGATTCTTATGCTGCTAAAATTGGAAAATCAATGGAGCCAATTATCGAACCTATTGGATATGAGTGGAAGATTGGAGTAGCAGTACTTTCTTCCTTTGCTGCAAGGGAAGTGATGGTTTCTACACTTTCCATTTTGTATAATACAGAGGAAGATAACACGAATAGTCTTAGAGAAAAAATGCTAATGGATGAAAATCCTAAAACAAAGAAAAAGGTTTGGAATTTTTGGACTGGACTCAGTATTCTAGTCTTTTATGCATTCGCAGCACAATGTTTTTCAACGTTAGCTGTTGTTCGTAAGGAGACTGGTTCTATATTTTGGTCATTTTTTGTATTCGGATATATGACAACTCTAGCTTATGTTTCTTCATTTGTAGTTTATCAAATGGGAACTAAATTTTTCAATTGAATTTCTATTAAAATAGGGTATAAAAAGTTTCAGTCAAAATATTTGTGAATTGAATTATTCAAAGGGTGGGGTCATCTCAGATAGATTTCTTAATTTCTTTTGTCAGTCGATAAATAAAAATTGGTTTACATGAATTTCTATCTAAATAGAATGAGGTTAGGAATTTAATCATGAAATTTTTATTAGTATGTACATTAGCTTTCTCTAATATTTTCTCTGAATCTTTTCCGACCGCTCCAAATGGAATTGGTGCAATACTACCTGATAACCTTAGTAACGGAACTTATTTGTTTCCCAATAAAGATTTAACTTTATATGAAAAAACTAAATCAGATTTCAAAGACAGTGGAGTTGTAATTGGATTAGCAAAAAAAGATACTGTAAGTATAAAAAAAGGTGAGCTTATATTAATTACTAAACTTGTTAAACCAATCAAGATTCTAGAAACAGATTTAGTGGAAATGAGATATGAAGGTAAACACATACAAATTTTTTCTGAAGAAAAAGAATTTTTAGGAATATTTCTAAGAGGAAAAAATAATAGTTCGTATTATATAAAAAAAAATGACTTAGCTGGAACGGGATATTCAGCAAAACTTTGGATTGAAGTTATGAAGGATTTTCCTTCAACATATATCATAAGCAATAAAACTATTACTGTTTTTGAAAAACCAAATTCTAAATCAAAAAAAATACTATCGGTTAATGACACTAGTATTAGTTTTGATACTATGTTTGAAATAAAAGATAATTGGTTAAAAGTTAAAGTCAGCAAACATAATGGAAAACTTTGTGAAACTAATCACGATAAAATACTAGAAACAAAAGATGAAAATGGTTGGATTCAAGTAATTGATTCCAAGGGTGCACCTAGAGTATGGTTCTTTAAAAAAGATAGTATGTCATGTATTTAGCAAAGTTTAACTTAAACTATTCAGTTGAAATTGAGTTTTACTCTCACAAAAATCAATTCTTAGAATTATTATAAAAAATTCACAGATAAACTTTATCAAAAATGATATAAACCAATAAATACTTACTTTATATTCAAACCTATTTGAAATCAGAGTAATTACCCAGATTTCTAATGTAACTTAAAAGAACTAATAAAATACTGGTTATAATTCATTTTTGATAGTAACTGTCTATGAATTTTTTGCGTAAGCAAAAAGACAGCAGCAGACCTATCTTTATTAATTAGATTTCATATCGAGCGTTTAATGCTGTCAACTTAAGTAGCCCTTCTTCGATTCATTTCAAATTTTCTTTTTCTAATTTTCTCATGACGAGGAAATTTCCTGTTCGATCGGACTGTGATTTTCGGAATTCTTAAAAGTCTATCTTTAATCAGTTCAATT
>JANRLP010000057.1:0-41742 GCA_033762425.1 Leptospiraceae bacterium | reverse complement strand
TTTCTCCTATTGGTTATGAAAGAATTCTATCAGACTTGGAAAAAATAGTCGCTTCAGGTTATAGATTGAGACAGGATTTTTAGTAAGATAATATAACTTGATACTCTATAAATAATTTTTTCTGAATTGCTGCGGGGTTATGCCTGTTATCTGTTTGAAGGATCTGTTGAACGACGCTTTAGAATTAAATCCAACTGCGAAGGCTATAGAAAGTAATGTGCGTTTTTTTTCTTCGAGCATAATTTTTTTTGCCTCTGCTATTCGATAATCGTTTATGAATTGAGGGAATGTTTGGTTTAGTTTTTCATTTAAAATTTGCGAGAGTTGGTGAGGAGTTATTTCTAATTCTTCTGAAAGACCAGAGAGACTTATATCTTCATCCGTAAATGCTTTTTCTGTTTCCATGATAGATTTTAATTTTTCAAGAATATTATTTATATCTAAATTTTTAATCTTAGATTGTTCGTATCTCACTTTCTTCATTTCTCTTTTAATGCCAGAAAGCATTTCGGGATATTTGGAAGAAATCAAATAGAAGATATATAAATTAACCGGTAGTAAAAGGGCGCTTAGTTTAACTAGAAAAAAGTTTTGGAGGAAAAATCCTATTAGCCCTAAAAATAAATCTATATATAAGAGAGAAGTCATGAATAAGAAAAAAAATCTAGTTCTATCAGAAATATCTTTTGTAAGATGAAAAATATTTGAATTCTGATAAATGATAATACTCATGTACCCTAAAATAAATATCTTTGTAAAAAAATTAATTCCAATTAATAAATAAGAATAGAAAGTCATTTCTTTTCTAAGCATAGATTCTAAAAAAAGAATTTGTTCTTTAGTAGTCCAAAATTGAAAAGGGAGTATCGCAATGAAAACGAGGATACTTGGAATTAAATGTAAATAAAATCTTTCCAAATTTTCTTCTAAGATAGTATTTTTGTAATACATATAAAAGAGCGGACCAGAGAGATAAACAAAAGGTAGATGAAGTCCATAAAAATAAGGATAGACTAAATGGGTTTTTGTAAAAATATAGGCACCCGCAAAAAGCCAAAGAGTCGAAATCCAGAGAATATAGCTCATCAATCGAGTGGATTTTGAAGAATAGAAATTCAATCCCCAAACAAACGCGAAAATCCCGCCGGAAATTAAAAAAGACCCTTGTAAAAATTGAGTTATATCCATTGTTAAAATCCATTCGATTCTAAAATAATATCTATAACATTGTCAACCCTTTCTGCAAATGGAAATACAACTATATTAGATTTTACTCATATAGAAATTGATTCATTTCCAAAGGACAATCCTGATTTGGCGATTGGAAAATTTACCGAGGGTTGGAATTATATCCTTCATACTGCTTTAAAAGATTATGTGGAAAATGTGGACAAAGAAATATTTTCCTCACGCATATTTAATGCCCCACGGGATTTAGTTTGGGAAGTGTGGACAAATCCCAAACACACTGCATTATGGTGGGGACCAAACGGATTTACAAATATAATTATTTATATAGAAGTTGTAAAGCCTGAGCGTTTAGTTTACAATCATGGGAATTATGAAAATCCAAACATGTTTTTTGTAACAATCAACTTTCTTGAAGATAATGGCAAAACGAAGATTACTATGAGAATGTTATTTAATACAAGAGAAGAGCGAGAAGTAGTAGTTGAAAAATATGGGGCATTAGAAGGACAAAAACAACATCTAGATAAACTAGATGCATACTTAGCACAACAAATTAAGGAAGGAAAAAATTAATATGGCAACTCAAATTTTTATAAATCTACCCGTAAAGGACTTAAACAAATCAATTGAATTCTTTACCAAACTAGGTTACACGTTCAATGCACAGTTTACAAATGAATCTGCAACTTGTATGATCATCAGTGATACAATCTATGTAATGCTACTTGTAGAGACTTACTTTCAAACATTTATATCTAAAGAGATTGTAAATGCAAAGAAGGCTACGGAGGTTCTAATAGCATTGTCCTGCGATAGTAAAGAGGCAGTGGACGAACTAGCTGATAAAGCGTTAGCCGCTGGTGCCTCTTTCCCAAAAGAAGCTCAAGATCATGGATTTATGTATACCAGAAGCTTTGAAGACTTAGATGGACATATCTGGGAAGTCTTTTGGATGGATCCAAATCATGTACATGGATAAAAGCTGTTCGTAAATTAGATGCTGTTGAAATCTTTTATTCTTTTGATAATGAAATTTACACTATGATGCGATTAGCGTATTTTCCTCAGAATGTGCCAGTAATGGTGGGAATGACAGCTGCTTCCCCTGACGGAAACGGGTTTAACGCTCTGTTTGAAGAATTTGAGATAAAACATATTCCAGATACTAGAAGATTGAAATGGTTAGAAAATAATTGATAAATAAAAGGAAAATAATACTCTGATTTCTAATAGCGAAGCGCTGAAGCGTAGCTAAAGCTAGGTAATAAATCTAATCAGGACCCCAATTCCATTTTATAATAACGCCTTTTCTATCTTTCTGAAATTCAATTGTATTTGGAACTCTATCCAGACTATAGGATGCAGATTTTTCTTTAGTATATTCAAAATCCATTGCACTTCTATCTAATGGTGAGAGTATAGAATAAAAAAATACGATTGCATCTTCTAACTCCCAATTCGGTAAAATCAGTTTTGCATCTCCCCAAGCTTGATTCTCTAGTTCTACTATGAATTGAATTTTATCTTTGGATTCATAACTGAATATTTTTCGTAGATACGTTTCTCCTCCCTCTTTGATTTCAAATTGTTTTTGTTTTGGTTTGCCTAATGAAAATATTCGCACAAGATAAGGAGTTATATCATATCCTTCTTTGAATTCTTTCTTTTGGATGGGAGGATACTTACTTATCAAACGATTGAATACAAATCCTTCTTGATCCTTGTATTTCACTTTTACCCAAGCACCTTCTAAATACATTGCCACTTTCTTATCGCTCACTCTTCCATCTAAAAATTTTATCTTTGAACTTGTTTCTGATTGTTCTAAAATCTTGAGTTGAGTTCTATTTGGTAATTTCGCTAAAACTTGTGATGTCTCCGATGCTTCTGATCTTAAGTTAATGCCTCTTGGACTGACAACATACCAAACCTGACCAGAGATTGGAATATTAGATTTATCTAATTTATCATCAGATTGAATGTTTAGATAAAAACAAAAAATGGAAATGAAAATTATTTTCAAAAATCGATTCATTTTTTATACCTTAGAATATTTTCATTCTATCAAAGCTTAATAATAAAATCAAGCTCAAGAATTATTTTACATTTTATTTTTTCAATTTGTGAAGCTGAAAATATTGAATAACCTTGGAGAATATCAAAAAAAGCTAATGCACACTTAAGCTTTTCCTTTTTTATTAGTAAAGAATATGGAAGAAGAGAATCCAAGACTAAAAATTTTCATTGCAATAGTATTGTTTGGCTACTTATTTTATAGAATATATAGGTTCTTTTATTTATTATTTTTTGGTACGTATTCTGAGAAAGAATTACATGCCTGGCTTTTGATTGCTGGATATGATAATTTGATTGGATTCTTTCATTTGGTTACCTGTGGAATCTTTGGATATTGCTTTTTTTAACTATGTAACTTAGTTATCATTGATTTCGAAATATAATGTTAAAAAATAGGACATATCAATCTAAGGAGAAAGCTACAGATAATAATTTGTATATAATCAATCCTATGCAAATCTATTCTAATCTTGCAAGTAAATAGTATCCACTCCTTGACCCTCTAGGGGATCATAAGGATGGAGCGAATATATATATGAATTTGTTACAGAGCAAAGGAAATTCTAGGAAAACAGTTTTGGAACTTGGTGCGAGTGCGGGCAATAATGAATTCTATAAGAAAAAGAATCAAACACTATACAATTCAGTTCCTATTAAGAGCTGATGTTTGGGAAAATTATTATATTAAATATTATGCGAAAGATAAAAATTTTTTTGATTATAATTTCAATTCTTACTCTTCAATGTAGTCCGAGTAAAGAACCAAACTCATGTGATGTATTTATAAATAAACTAGGTTATAAATTTCAGGAATTATTTACAATTTCTTTGAATGAACTTGATTTCATGAGTTGTACAAAAACTAAGGATGCTCAATTACAGGTTTTAAGAACAACCTATTTAGTAAAAGGTAGAAATGCTAAATTAGTAGAAAACTATTTAGAGAAAAAATATAGTATGGGAAAGTTAAGATTTCTCTGTTGTGGATGGGAAAACTGGGAAAGCGAGGGAGCGAAGGATGGTCAATATATCGACATTGCAAAGTATAAACATTCAGTGAGTATGTATTCAAAAGAAACACTCGAAAAGAATTGGGAAAAAATTCAATTTTATGTTGATGATATTCTTTATTTAGAAGAACCGTGAATTTTAAACTTAAAAAAACAATGAATAAAACGAATTGGTATCATTTGTTGATAGTAACTAGCCTAATCTTTTGCCTGTCTTGTGGCTCAATAGCCCGATACACTGTGAAGCCAAAGGTTGATAGAAATGGCAATCAAAGTTTTGACTTCCATGTAACCAATAAATGGTTTACTGATAAACTCCCAATCAGTTTAATTAGTATTTATGCAATTAGGATCCCACCCGATAAATTCGAAAGTATAATGAAAAATCTGAACAATGATGAGTTACTTATACGAGACTACCTCTCTCAGGCAATTTTCGACTATAATCATCGTGCAACAAAAGATATATTAGATTTGCTAGTAGATATGCAGTCTGCAAACGATACTACTCCGAGAAACGTTTTTTATTTGAACAGACCTAACACAGGCTTTTCAATCAATAAATCAGATTTTAATTATACTCTCACGCCAGGATATTATATTTGGAATTCGGCATCACATGCAATCTGTTCATTTGGCTATGACAAACAAAAAATCTTGTTTAAGGTTTCGATTGATAAGATTGAGATTATCAATTCCTTCGGAAGTGGTGGTATATGAGTATGATAAATAAATCTATTTTTCTATTTCTCATCTTCTCTTCAACATTTACTTTGTCCGACTTAAATGAATCACCTGAGGATGGAAAAATAAAAACAAAGGTTCCCAAAAACTAATGATTAAAAATTACATAGCACTGACAATTAGCATTTGTTTTACAATAGTAGGAATATTCATTCTGAGCAAAAATGGATTTGATAAGGTTGGTGTTGGCTCAACCTTATTTTTTTTGACTTGTTCAGGAATTGGATTATACTCAATTTATATACAAAGTAAGAATAGAAAATTATTAAATAGTTACCAAACTGAGATTCAAATTGAACTAGGCAAAAAAATTCCAGTTAGTCAGGTTAAATTTTACACTGGTACAATAATATTACTTATTGTTGCTTTATCTTGTTATTTATTTAAAGAAAAAAATTTCTTAATGTATCTCATTTCAATCTTTTTATTTTTTCTTGTACTTGTATTGTTAATTGGAAAGCAAGCAAACATATTAGGGACTGATTATATAAGATTTGAAAAGAACGGAATAACTAGGGGCAATAAAAATGGTTCTTATTTTATTGACTGGAAGAATATTTCTCCAAACTCAATATTAGGAGAATTCAATTCTAATCCAGCAATATTCATCCAAGCAATCAACTATGATAGATTATTAAATTCGATTGAAGCAACCAACTCCTCAGATAAAAAGAAAATACAAAAAAAATTAGAACAAGCTATGGTATGGAATGGTTGCAACGTTATTATTCTTGGAGAATCATTTGGATTAAATACCACATTATTATGGAAATATATTATTGAAAGAATTGTAAGCAACTCTGATGATAATAGTATCCCTCAATTCTAAAGGTTTTTCTGTAATCGCTCTGATTCCATTTAGAGAAAAGGATTTAGCATTTAGGATCGCTAAAAAAATCAAATACACATAACGTAAGATAGTTATTTACCCTACTTCGATCGAATTATATCTTCCTATAAAATAGAAATTTGACTTGATGGAATATTCGCTTAAGGATAAAAAAGTTAATTATTGTATTATGGATGAAAGAAATATGAAATCACATAAATCTCAAAGATTTTTTAGCTATTTAGTTTATTCTATGAATCTTTTTATACTAGTAACCTGTACTTCTACTCATTATTCATTTGTAAAGAAAGTCAATAAGCAAACAACACAGAAAAATGAGAAGATTCTTTTATCTTTAGTAGATAGAGATAATCAAATTTTAAAAGAAAGATTCACGAAAAAAATTAACAAATTTTCTTATGATATTGTAATTGATAGGAGAAGTAATATTTCTATACAGTCAGACTATACTGAAGAATTTAAAGGGTTTAAATCAGAATATGAAAATAGTTTTCTTTATTATTTGTCACTTGGAATTCTTCCCGAAATTTCCAAGATATCCATCCCTCTAAATTTTACTTTAACAATCGAAGAACCTAATTTACAACTAATAGATATAAAAGTTGAAAAAGCAATTTTACTAATTTCAAAGACTTCAATAATTCCATCATGGAATCTAGATTCATTCACTTCAGAGGAATTAAAGAGTTATGATCAACTGGACACAAAAAACTTTAAAGAATACAAAGATAAGGAATTAATCGCTCTGATGAACTTGCAGATTAATTCCTTAATTGAAAAAATGGAAAAAAATCAAGATTTCAGAAATGAAATATTAAAAAATTCTAAAATAAAAGAATTTGTTCTACCTTATTGGTATATTGATTTCAACATACAAGAATATTTCCCCAAAGAATTACTGAAAGATAATCTCTCAATCAATTCAGTTGTAGTTGTGGAAGTGGAGATTAATGAATTTGATAAGTTAGAAAGCTATGAAATAGTTAATAAATCTAACTATTCAGAAATAAATTCTAAAATTCCTGAGATTCTCAATCGAATAAAATGGGAATCGGGATACGAAAAAGGTAAAAAAAAGAAAATGAAAGTTAGGATACCATTTCGATTTAAATCAAGAGAATAAATAAGGATTTCTGCCAAGAGCTAGTTGTTTTGCTCTTACAGTAATTTTTTTTAGTTACAATAGCAACTTTCTTAATA
Source organism: Leptospiraceae bacterium (assembly GCA_033762425.1). Taxonomy (GTDB): domain Bacteria; phylum Spirochaetota; class Leptospiria; order Leptospirales; family Leptospiraceae; genus JANRLP01. The sequence goes on along the minus strand of JANRLP010000057.1, from coordinate 34,671 downwards.
ACTCCAATGATAATGAATATTGTTTTGTATAATAGTTTCTTTCAAAGAAAAGATTTCTCTTGATTTTTTTTGGTAATAGTTACTTGAGTAGTAACTTAAAATAGTAATAATTTTGCAGTCAATTGATTAAGAAAAAAATGAAGACAGTTTTAAAATATTTAGACTTCGAAACAAAAAAAGACTCCACTTGCGGAGAAGTATTAGTAATCAAAGAATCTTCCAGAGATTTAGGTTGGATTGGAGTTATTGTCGAAATAGGGAACAGTCCAACGTTTTATCCAAATAATGTTTGTACCCCCTATTTTTATTTTGCATTAGATAAAGGATCGGGGTTGAATTGGAAGTACAATATTGATTCAACTGAAACAGATTTACATACATTACCTGGACAGATTTGGATCAACCCACCTTGGGTTCCATTTACACATAAAATAGATGAAGAATGCCATTTTATTATTCTTGCAATAGAAGAAAGCTTGTTCTATTCACTAAGTGAGATAAAACAAAATTTACAATTCTTAAATTCTTACAATGTAGAAGATCAAGTATTAGCATACTTTATTGAGCTATTTGCTTTAGAAGTCTCTGCAAAAGGAAAAAATGGAAAAAGATATTTGCATTATCTACTGAAGAGTTTTATTGAATATTATATCCAAAACTTTTCCAACCTTTTAGATTCTGAAAATGAACCTAAATCTTTATTCAAAGAGAGTGATTTAATTTTAATTCGTAAATATATCTCAGAAAATTTTGCTGAAAAGATTTCTATTGAAGAACTTTCTGCTGAATTTAATATGAGCAAATTTCATTTCTTGAGAGAATTCAAAAAAACATTTAAGCAAACTCCTTATCAGTTTATTCTAAATTGCAAAATGGAAGAAGCTGAAAAACTGCTTTTAAATTCTAAAGATTCATTAACCGAGATTGCCAATACTTTGGGATATTATGATCAAAGTCATTTTACAAATTCATTCAGGAGATGGAAGGGAGTTTCTCCAAAAACATTTAGAAGTAGCAATATTTTACAATAACATAGCAGTTATTTCCAAGAAAAAAATATTTTTTTTGCTATAATTTAGTATGGAGTTTTTATGAAATTTACAAACATTTTGTTGTTAATTGTTTTTTTGGGAATAGGATGCAAACCCAATAACGATGGAGATACTAAAATTATCTCTACAGTAGAAAAAGTATTTACAGGAGTTGATGAAAGAGATTGGAAGATCGTTAATGATACATTTGCTCAAAAAGTTTCTTTAGATTACACATCACTTACTGGTGGAAGTCCAGCCATACTATCGTCAGACGAGATTATTTCAGCTTGGAAATCAGTATTACCTGGTTTTTATAGCACTCACCACCAAATTGGAAATTTTACAGTTCAAAAAAATGGGGAACAAGCAACGGTAAAATTTTCAGGACTAGCACTTCATTATCTTCCATCAAATGAGTTTGAAAATGTTTGGGTAGTTGTTGGAACATACGAATCTAGTTTAGAACTTGACCAAGATAAAAATTGGAAGATTGTAAAGATGAAGTTTAATCTTCAAAAACAAATTGGGAATTTGAATTTGCAACAAGTTGCAATGGAAAATGTTAAGAATGGAAAAAAATTTCCTAAGCAAGATATAAGTGAACAAGGTAAATCTATTGTTAATTCATTTTTTAATTCATTAGAAGAAATGAATATAGATAAATTTATGGGAGTTTGGAATGAGAATGGAGAACAAATCATGCCACTTTCCCCTAACAATTTCCCTAGTGAATTGAAAGGTAAAAAACAAATATCGAATCAATATGGTAATCTTCCTAATACTTTCAAATCAATGAAGTTTGCTAGAAAAATTTTTCCAACTGAAAAAGAAAATAGAGTCATCGTTCAATATGGTGGAAAAATCACTCTAAAAAATTCTAAAGAATACAACAATAATTATGTAGGAATTTTTGAATGGAAGGATTCTAAACTAGAAAAATTTGTAGAATACTTTGATCCTGAAATTCTAAATGCTGCGTTTGAAAATAAATTACAAGAAAGCTATTCCGTAAAATCTTCAACTAAAAAAGTTGAATTCGATAGTAAAGGTTCTAAGATTGTTGGAAAATTACATCTTCCCAAAGATTTTTCTGAATCTAAAAAATATACTGGAGTTATAGTCACAGGAAGCTGGACAACTGTAAAAGAACAAATGCCTGACTTATATGCAAGTAAACTTGCTGAAAAGGGTTATGTTGCACTAACGTTTGATTTTAGAAATTATGGAGAAAGTGAAGGCGAACCAAGAAATACAGAAATGCCATCAAAGAAAGCTTAAGATATTCAAAGTGCAACATCATATCTTTCAACTTTAGATTTCATCAATAAAGATATAGATGGTCTTGCTATTTGTGCTAGTTCGGGATATATGAGTGAAGCATTGGCGAATGGATTAAAACTTCATCGAGTAAGTTTTGTAGCTCCATGGTTACACGATTCCAAAATTGCGGAATTGGTATATGGAGGTAAATCAGGTGTAGAAGATCTAAAAAAGAAAAGTGATATTGCTCTAGAAAAATTCAAGTCGTCAAAAAAAGTAGATTATATAGTAGCGGCAAGTGATACTGATAAAACTGCTGCAATGTTTGGTCCATTTGATTATTATCTAAACCCAAAACGTGGAAAAGTAAAAGAATGGGGAAATCAATTTGCTGTAATGGCTTGGAGAGATTGGCTTGAATATAATCCTATTCTATTTGCCCCTAAAATCAAAACTCCCATTCTAATCATTCATAGCAAAGATGCAGCAATTCCAATGGGAGCAGAAAAATTCTTTTCTAAGTTAAAATCAGAAAAGGACTTCCAATGGATTGAAAATCTAGCCAATTCGATTTTTATGACCAAGAACCAACCACTTCAAATTCAGTAGCAAAGACTGCTCAATGGTTTGAGAAAAAATAGCTATGTTTTTTCTTTATGATGATTAATAGAACTAATTAATTCTTCATAAAAGAAATTCTTTGCAATCAAAAGTATTAGATGTTTCTCTTATAAATATCTAATACTTTAACTCAGTTGAAAGAAACAAGAGCAAAAATTTAAACAACCAATTTGTTAAAAAAGATAATGCAAACTTAAGCTATTTCTCTTTATTATTATAGTATATGGAAGAAGAGAATCAAAGAGTAAAAATTATCATTGCAATACTATTGTTTGGCTTTTTGTTTTATAGAATCATTAGGTTCTTTTATATTTTATTTTTTGGAATTGATGGAGAGCTTCATGCTTGGCTTTTAGTTGCAGGAATAAGTGACTTTATTGGATTTCTTCATTTAATTTCTTGTGGAATATTTAGTTATTGTTTTCTTTTCTAGTAGGTGAAGTTATCATTGATTTGGAAATATAATACTAAAAAATGGAATTTATTAATTTAAGGAGAAATTTATGATTCCCAAAATTGAACAAAAATTTAAACAACTAAATTCTATTCACCAAGCTGAGGTATTAGATTTTATGGAATTTTTATTGAGTAAAGACTTAAAAACTTCTTCAAAATCGAAAAAAGAAGTTGTAAAACCGAAACTTCTCAATGCTTCAAAATACTGTGGCATACTTAAACTAAGTGAAGACCCAATATTAATTCAAAAGAGATTAAGAGATGAATGGAAATAAATTTTTTATAGATACAAACATAGTTCTAAGTCTTTTAAATGGAGATTTGAAAGCCAAAGATTTTCTTGAGAATAAGGAAACATATTTATCTTTTATTACTGAGCTCGAACTTTTAAGTTTTCATAAAATAGCAAAATCAGAATTAGCGAACATCGAAAGTTTTCTAAATGATTGTAATATTATTGGAATCACAGAAGAAATAAAAAAGAATGTTATAATAATTCGATCAAAGTTTAAATTAAAATTACCAGATGCAATTATACTAGCTTCAGCTATCACATTAGATTTAGATTTTTTAACAATGGATTTGCAACTAAAAAAAGTCTATTCGAAAATAAAAAAAGGAGCAGTTAAATAAATTCTATGCAAATCTATTCTAAACTTGCAAGTAAATGGTATCCACTCCTTGACCCTCTAGAGGATCATGAGGATGAAGCAAATATATATATGGATTTATTGCAGAGCAAAGGAAGTTCTAGAAAAACACTTTTGGAACTTGGAGCAGGTGCGGGCAATAATGCATACTATATGAAAAAAAAATTTCAATGTACTTTGACCGATCTTTCTTTGGATATGCTTGCACTCAGCAAAGATAAAAATCCTGAATGTGAACATCATGCAGGCGATATGCGAAATCTTAGACTGGGAAATTCTTTTGATATTGTATTTGCTCATGATGCACTTGTGTATATTACTAGCGAAGAAGATTTACGTGCAGTAGCAGAGACTGCATTTGTTCATACTAAGGTTGGAGGATTAGCATTATTTGTTCCCGATTCAATTAAAGATACTTTTGAAGAAAAGACTGAGCTACATAGCGGACAAGATGAAAATCGTGCAATGCGTTGTATAGGATGGTCTTGGGATCCCGATCCAACGGACACTGTTTGTTATACTGAATATTCATTTCTATTTCGTGAAGGAGAAACTATATTTGCTCACCATGATAGACATTTGGAAGGACTTTTTTCCAAAGCAACTTGGATTCATGTTTTAGAAAGTGTGGGATTCAAAACCGAAACAATTACACTTGACCTAGATGGAATTGGGGAAGTATTTTTATGCAGTAGATAATTTGGAAAAAAAATTTCGAAAATACTGATAAATAAAGAATGTTTTAGAATTTACTTATTGTATTTAACACTTGAGAATATTTTATCGAAATCATTAAGAACAGAATCTTTATCTTCCATTGAGACTTGTGCTATAAGAAAGCTAACTTTATCATCAAAGTCAATTCTTTTATAAATTCGGATATGCTTCACGCTTGTGGACTTTACTGTCGCCAAAAAATATTCGTTAAGAGTTTTATGATTTTGTAATACTTGATCATTTTTAAATTCTGAATCTTGTATTGTAGCACTTTGAGAATTATCTTTAGTCGAATCAGAGAATGATTTCGCAAACTCAGTGAGTTCCTTTGCTTCACTCTTTGGAAATAACATTAGAATAACAATTCCCTCATCTGGAGCTTCAATAAATACACGGCGAATTTCTTCTTTGGGTTTACTATCATCTATAATCCAATCTTCTGGATGCTCAAATTCTAATCCTGCTTTGTTATAAATAATTCTATTTTTGTTCGAAAAGTATTTTTGAAAAACAGGGATAGCAGTGTATATGCCTACTCCTATCATTAGTAAGGACATTAAAATTCCAATTGGGAGAAGAAAACGAGAGATTTGAATAGTCTTTTCTATTCCGAATTTTTGAATCCAAATTTTACCTTTAATACTTGATTCTAAATAAGCTCTTAATTTTGTGCTGTCATTTATAAAGGATAAATTTCTAAATAAAAAAAATCCTCCCATAAGAATTAGTAATAGCGAAAAGAAGCTAGATTCTAACATTCATCAAAAATAATTTAGCTTAATTTTTAGGCAAACTAATTATACTAATATTCTCCAATCCTTTATAAATTGAATATTTCACAAACTTGACTATTCCTGCTTGACAATATTATCGCTATCCAGTAATATTGGTTGTGATTCTGTCATTTAATGATAAAGAAAAAGAAAAAATTTGGAAACAAGAGTTTTAGAAAAAATTACCAACTGAAATTCAATCAGTAAGTTTGAGAAAACTTTTTATGATTGCAAGGGCTAAGAATATTGAAGATCTTATGATTCCACCTTCAAATAAACTGGAAAAATTAAAAGGAGATCGAAAGAATCAATATAGTATTCGGATAAACAAACAATATCGAATTTGTTTTTTCTGGGAAAATGAAAATGCGTATGAAGTCGAAATCGTGGATTATCATTAGGAGTTTAGAATGAAAAAAATACTAAATATACACCCAGGGGAAATCTTGTCAGAGGAATTTTTAATTCCCATGGGGATTTCCGCCTATCGTCTTGCGAAGGAAACAAAAATCAATCCGACAAGAATCAGTGAGATAGTCAACGGGAAACGGGGAATCTCTGTTGATTCTGCTTTGCGATTTTCTAAGTTCTTCGGTAATTCTGTAGAATTTTGGATGGGTATCCAAAATGAATATGAAATCCGAGAAGAAAGACATAAAATTTCTAAACAACTTATCGAGATTAAGCACTACAAGGAACTTACTTTAGTATAGGTAAAATATTAGAATTCCTAAATCGCCTTGATAAAATAAGTAGATAGAAAAATTTGGAAGTATGCAAACTGAAGTTTCGATAGAAGAAGTAGAATCTGCTAATTCTAAATTAGAGGAAGTTCTGGCTGAGATTCGTAAAGAAGTCACTGGTCAGGACACTGTTGTAAAAAAAATATTGATAAGTCTCATTTCTGGGGGGCATGTGCTTCTAGAAGGAATGCCCGGACTTGCAAAAACATTACTTGCAAAAACAATCGCTCGTGCAATTGAGCTTCCCTTCAAACGGATTCAATTCACTCCCGACCTGCTTCCCGCTGACCTTGTTGGAACTGTAATCTTTAACCCTAAAAAAGCAGAGTTTGATATTCGTAAAGGTCCAGTCTTTACTGGTGTATTGCTTGCAGATGAAATCAATAGAGCTCCTGCAAAAGTTCAATCAGCACTTCTTCAATGTATGGAAGAAAGACAAGTAACGATAGGCGACACCACTTTCAAATTGGATGAACCTTTTCTTGTTATTGCAACTGAAAACCCTATTGAACAAGAAGGAACCTATCAATTGCCTGAGGCTCAGATGGATCGTTTTCTTATGAAAATTGATATTGGGTATCCATCCCTTCAAGAAGAAATGACAATTCTTGCAAGCCATGGAAGCAGTGAAAAAAAAGATAAAGTGATTAATAAAGTTATCAATGGAAAGGAACTAACGTCCATTTCAAGACTTGCTGACAATATCTATGTGGATGTAAAACTACAAGAGTATATTGTAAAACTTGTTAGAAATACTAGACCAGAACAAACTCTTGCTAAAGATGTGAAACTATATCTAAAGCATGGTGCGTCTCCTAGAGCATGCCTAGCACTAATTCGTGCTGCGAGAGCAACTGCACTTCTTTCTGGCAGAACTTATGTTGTTCCTGAAGACATACTCTTTTCAGTCCAAGAAATTTTGAATCATAGAATCATTCTTTCCTTTGAAGCTCTCTCTGAGGATATTTCTTTGGAATCATTACTTGCTGCAATTAAGGAAAGCACTCCCCTACCCTAAATGCTACTTCCTGAATTAGAAAAAATTTTAAGAAGAATAGAGCTGAAGAAAGGTAGGTTTCGTCCTGTCACTAGAATAGGAAATCTAGTTGCTAGAAATGCTGGCAGAGGGATGGAATTTAAGGAAGTTCGAGAATATCAATTTGGTGATGATACTAGACATATCGACTGGAACGTTAGTTCTCGTATGAATGAACTCTATGTAAAACAGTTTCATGAAGAGAATGACAAAATAGTCAATATATTTCTTGACACAAGTTCTTCTATGTTTGCATCAGGGCTTGGAAAATTTTCTAGAAGATTCCTTAGTTTGCAAATGTTTTCCTTTCTTTCTTTAGCTTCATTTTATAATCAAGATAAACTATTTCTATATACTTATTCAGAAAATATTGAATTCAAGTCAGGGCTAATCAAAACAAAACATGAGTTATATTCAAATCTGAAACAAGCAGAGAAAATCCTTCCTACTAAAAAATCCAATCATTTAGCTCCTTATGAATTCTTGAAAAATAAATTTCCAAGAAAATCAGAAGTATATATCATTAGTGATTTTGCAAATTTAGTTTCTATGTATAACTATAAAACATTAAGAGAGATTCATTCAATCTATGGAGTGAAGTTAGAGGATCCGATTGATTCAATTGATCCAAGTCAACTAAAAATGTTTAGCTTTGAAAATCCAGAATCAGGTTACTTGTCAAAAAATTTTTATTCTACTAAAATGGAAGATTCAAAACTACTGGAATCATTCTTTAGAATCAATCTTCTTAGTTTGAATACCAAAGAAAATCCCGCAGCCAAGATATTGCAATTTTTCAAGTCATGAAATATTTATTTCTAATAATACTTTTTGTTTCCACTTTATTCGCTGATGTGAATGAATCTGTTTCTAAGAAAGAAGTTCAGGTTGGTGAAGAAATTGAGTATTCTTTAGAATTCAATAATAAAGAACTCTCTGAACTAGTATTACCTAAAGAAGGTTTTGGTCCAGAAAATTCTGATCTTCCAGAATACTATATTGAAGTTATAGAAAATGAGCCTAACAAACTTAAAGTGAATATGAAATTTCTTTCCTCTGGAGAAAAAAATTTACCAATTGCATGGAAAGATGAAAAAGGAGAACTAAAAACTTCTAATATAAAAGTAAAAGTTTTGAGTTCAATAACAGAATCTGATAAAGAAATTTTGGATATTCAGGAACCATTAGAGTTTTCTGGAAATTTTATTTTAAGAATAATCCTAATCATCTTAGGAATTTTTTTGATTATTGGTATCCTATCTTATTTTCTATTCAAAAGAAAAACTAAAGTTCCTAAGATTAAAGATGCAAGTTTTGAAACAATTGGAGAGAGAGTTGAAGGAGCTTTTGAGTTATTACTGAATGAATTGTTGAAAAGTAAAGAGTCAATTCCTCATAAAGAATTTGTTTATACTCTTTCTGGTTTTGTAAAAGAGAGATTAGAAAAAATTACTGATTCATCTATTCAATATATGACCAATCAAGAACTAAAAGAAGTATGGAAAACAAAACTTAGAATGGATGAGTTTAATGCTGCAAGATTTGAAAACTATTTCTCTAATATAAAGTATATGCCTAATGATGAGGAAATTTCTATTGAGAAAGCAAAAAACTTAGTCTCTGAATGGAGGCAGTATTTAAGAATATGAATCATTTCGCAAGACCATATTTACTTTTATTGCTAATACCTGTAGTACTTTACTCAATATTTTATTTCAGAAAAAATTTTCATAAAATCGCTGAAACAATTAATTTACCATTTCAATCAAGCGAAAGAAAAACTTCTATTTTAGAAAAATTATTATTTCTGATTCCTTTCTTAAGACATATTTGTATATATCTATTAATCATTGCGATCTCTGGTCCAGAACTGAAATCTGAATTTTTGCCCGATGAAAAAAATGGAGTAGATCTAATGATTGCAATTGACGTATCTGGTTCAATGGTTTCCGGAGGTGATTTTGCACCCAAGAATCGATTAGAGGTTTCCAAAGAATTAATTCGTGATTTTGTAAAACAGAGAGTGAACGATAGAATTGGAATTGTAGTATTTTCAGGTGCTGCATATCTACAAGCTCCTTTGAGTGGAGACTATGAGGCGTTAGACGAAATAATAAGTGATATTCATGACTCATCAGTTCTAGAACAAGGAACCGCAATTGGAGATGCAATCATTCTTTCCACCTATCGTTTAAAAAACTCTAAAGCTAAGTCAAGAATTTTAATCCTAGTTACAGATGGACTTTCTAATGCAGGGAAAATTGATACTGAAACTGCCTCAGAGATAGCAAAAAAATTCTCAGTCAAAATTTATACAATCGGAATCGGAAGAGATATTTCTGGATCAGAAACTGATTTCAATAGTTTAAAATCAATTTCTGATATAACAGAAGGAATTTTTTATAGAGCAACAGATCCCGAACAATTAGAAAAAGTTTTATCAGACATTGATAAGCTAGAAAAGAATGTTCTTCAAGTGAAACCTAAAGTTTTTGTTGAACCAAAATTTGAAATCTATATTAAATGGGTCTTGCTCCTATTAGGAATTGATCTTTTACTTAGAGCATTTAGTTTGAGGTATTTCCCATGAGCACAAATGAAATTTTTTTCTTAGGAATATCAACTATTGCTTTTTTAATTTATATCTACAGAAAATTTTCTGATAGAAGCAAGGTTAATTCTCTCATTGCAGAGTTTCCAGAACTAAAAAAAGCAATGAGAACAAGTTCAAAGAAAGTTATATTTATTAGAATCATCTTATATTCAATAGTTCTAATATTTCTAATGTTATCATTTGTGAATCCAATTTTTGATAACACACCACCAAAAGAAACTACTAACTCTAAACAAGGTGTGGATATAGTATTTCTAATTGATGTAAGCCTTTCTATGTATGCTGTGGATACTAAACCCAATCGTCTAACAAGAATCAAAGATATAATTTTAAATATTCTACCTGAGCTAAATGGAAATAGGCTTGGCATTGTAGCATTCGCTGGAGCACCTTTTTTATACTGCCCAATGACAAGTGATATTGGAGCTTTCTCTGAATTCGTAAGAGGAATGGAAATCGACATGATTCCTGATACAGGAACAAATATTGATGGTGCATTTAGTAAAGCGAACCAACTATTAGAGACAGGAAAGATTATGAGAAATAAAATCCTTGTGCTAATAACTGATGGCGAAGATATGAAAGAAAAATTTCCTAAAATAAAAGAGGGAGAATTTTTTGCATTTGGTGTTGGCACCAAAGAAGGAAGTTCCATCTATTACAAAGATGACACTACTGGAAACGCTGGGTACGTTACTAGACAGGGAAGACTTGTTCCACATGAAGACCAAGCTGAGCTTGTAAAAACTGTGTTGAATGAAACCTATCTTAAAATACTTGCTAGAAAAAATAATGGAAGCTACATCAATATAACTGAGAATCCAGAACTAGCTACTAAAATATTAGATAAAATTGAAGAAATGGAAAAAAATTCTGTACAAGTAAGACAAAAAGTTTCAGAAAGAAATACATTTATTTATTTTTTAATTCCGGCTCTAATCGCTTTGCTTCTGGATATTACGTTAGTAGATTTTATTGCAAGGAAAAATCTTTCCTCAAATTAGTTTTGACAGAAATAAATTCAGTATAATACTGTTTTTATGCTTGGAATTCGTTTTTTAAAAGTCCGCCCAACAGATTATGCAATCTTGTTTAGAAAAGGAAAAATTAAAACTGAAGGTGCTGGTATAAGTTTTTTCTACTATTCACCATCTTCCAGTGTAGTGATTGTACCTGCTGCAAGTTGTGACTCACCTTTCATATTCAAAGAGACAACAGTTGATTTTCAAGAGATCAATATACAAGGACAATTCACTTACAGAGTTTTGGAACCAACAAAACTCGCAGGACTTTTAGACTTTGTTGTGGATGCTAATGGAGAATATACTGGTGACGGTTTAGAGAAATTACCAGTCAGACTTACTAATGTAATCCAAGTGATCCTCAGAGAAAAACTTTCCAGCCTAGACCTTAGAGCAGCACTCAAGTCAGGAAGTGAATTTGTTACTCATGTAAAATCTAGGATTCAAAAAAATGAAACGTTAGTTTCTCTTGGCATAGAGTTAACAGATTTTGCAATACTCAAGATTAGCCCTACTCCAGAAATTTCTAGAGCATTAGAGGCAAGTGCTAGAGAAAGCCTTCTTAAAGAAGCGGATGCAGCAATTTATGTGAGAAGAAATTTTGCTGTTGATGAAGAAAGAAAAATCAAAGAAAATGAACTTCAAACCCAGATAGCCATCGAAGAAAAGAACAAAAAAATTAGAGAAGAGCAAATGAATATTGAAATTGCTGTTCAAGAAAAACAATCTCATTTAGAAAAAGCTAAGATGGAGACAAAAAAATCTATCCTAGAAAAAGAAAATGAACTTGGAGCAATAAAGTTAAAGGCTTTGATCAAACAAGAAGAAGAGAAAAAACAACTTGTTGCTTTTGAGTCAGAGAATAAATTACAACTTGCAAAAGTTACTGGTGAGGCATTGAAACTTGAACTTTCAGCTTTGAAAGAACTTTCTCCTGAACTACTTGAAGTACTTGCAACCAATCAGATGAGTTCCAATCAAATTGTCAGCAAGGCAATGAAAGACCTAGCCAAAAATGCTGGCAAAATTGGAAATTTAAACATAAGCCCTGAACTTCTCACTGGACTCTTAGAACAAAAGAAATGAAACAAGACTCAGAATTAGTTTTTGAATATGGCAGCAAATCAGGATTTGTTTTCAAATTCATACTAGCACCGCTCTTAGTTTTTTGGATCATTACTGGGTCAATTATGATGGCTTTATCGATAATGGGAATTTCCAATACTGAAAATTTAGTAAATTCAGTTCTAATGATTAGCTTGGGATTTTTTTCTATAATGCTTGGATTTTTTGGATTTATCTATAGAAACAGTGAAGGAAGAAAACAAATTTATAAGTCGTATTTCGATACTAACGCCAAACGATTCTATATAGAAACAAGATCTGGTCAAACAGGTTATATCCCTTTTAATGAAATTGAATCAATAGAATTCAGATCAGAAAGAAGAAGTAAAACAATTTTTTATGTAATTTATCTGGTCAAAAAAGATGGAGCATTTTGGGACTTTAAACATTTCAACTCAGAGACTGAAGCAAGAAAACTATTCGAGAATCTAAAATCTAGATTGAGTTTTGTAGATAACTCGTTTGATATTTTTGGAGAAGAAAAATCTAAAACAAGAACTTTTGAGATGAATTCTGAGGGAACTGAGACTGTTTTTAAATGGAACGATAGAGTTAGCACTCTTTTTAGAATTATTACTTTGCTATTAGTAGTCTCAGTTATCTTGCTATTCATTGTACTTATGATTCAATCATTGAATGGTACCTTCAGTAGCACAACTCTTACAATTATTTTTGGAGTTCCAGTTCTAAGTGTTTTCCTTTTTCTAATTTTAAGATCCTATATTGGTTACAGGTCTTATGAATTGAGTGTGAGCACTGAAAAAATTTGCTTATATGGAATTCGCAAAGAGAAGAAAAAACTACTAAAAGAAATTCCAATGAATGAAGTATATGCGACAGAATATGGATATAGTTTAGGGAATTCTCAATCTGCTTGGGGTAAGTCTATACTTCTTGTAACCAAAGAGCTATCTCTGTTGCTAAAGAAGGTAAAATTAGCAGATTATCAGGGATTCGACACTTTAAGTATATTAAGTGATATAAGAAGAATTGGCAATGAAGTCGTTAAGCTTCCTTTTGAGGGACATACCGCAGTCGAAATTCTTGAATTTGAGCGTGAGTTAGATAAGGTAATTCAAGAGAAAAAGAGTTAGACAAGAATTGAAAATTTATCCAAAGAAGCTAAAAATTAGTTGCAGGCTAGAAAGAGAATGCAACTATAAAATTGTTACTTAGGAAAACTATGAAATATACTGTTATCAATTTAGCTGGAATTTTAAATTCTAATCTTTCAGAGTCCTTAAGATCTCAGGTAGATAAGATTTCCATTGAACCATCCTGTCTTTTGATTGATTTCAGCAAAGTAACAAAACTTGAGGATTCAGCTTTTGCTTCCTTTAAATATGTACTACAAAAAATGAATTCATTGGGAGCCAATCGAATTGCATTCTCATCGATCAATCCCGAGTTTCAGATAAAACTAGCCCGACTTGTGGATTTTGAGATTAATTCTTTTCCTGATAAGTATTCTGCAAAATCTTTTCTTGAAGAATTTCATTCAAAAACCAAAAAATTTGAAGCACTTTCAAGTTTAGAAAATAAGTATCAAAAAGTAAGTGAGTTCATTAAAAAAGGGGATATCTTTTACATCAATTGCCCAAATTGCTCAATAAAGCTTAGAATCCGTTCGAGTGGAAATCATGCTTGTCCTTCTTGTAAAAGTAGATTCTTTTTTCAACCAACACTATCGCAAGGTGATAGTAAACCAACCGAAGAACCTGTTTCTAGTGTAGCATTTGGAACAGAGTATAAGATGTTAAACCTAGACTAAAGATCATCAACTTTAGATTCAATTTCAGTTTCCAGAGTTTTAGGTAAATGTTTAAAAAAATCAAATCCAGTTTTTTCTTCTATTGAGTCAATACTTACTCTATATCTTTTCCAATCTTTTTCAATTGCTTCATCACTATTAGGCATATCTACTGCAATTAGTCTAGCCTTGGAAACTAAGTCAAAAGAAGTATCTAGAGGTAATTTTTCAGGAAAAATTGCAATTAATTTCCAAGTCCGACTGGGAACAGTAATTTTATTCACTAAAATTTCTTCGTAACCCTTAGTCCCTACCCCACCAACACCATATGCACCTGCAATGATATAGAGTTCTTTACCATTGGAGACTTCTTTTCTTGCGAACTCTTCAAGATATTTCCAAGTGCCTCTATTGCTTCTAGGAGATTGAGGAATCATATTGGAAAGAAGAAAGGTTTCAGAATTATCTTCTTTAGTTGCAGTTCGATCCCCCGAAGGACATAGATGACCTTTATCAAAACCAGAATTAGAATAGTCATCTTTAGAAATTCGTTTGAATGATTCGGGAAGTGACTTATCTCTTCTAAAATCATTGGAACGTTTTTCATCACCAAGCCATGATGAATTTAGCTCCCAAGAAACCCAGTTAGGATAGGCATTAGTATCGTTATACGAAAGCACATATTGCTTCTTGATTAGTAAAAAATTATCTTTAGAACTTAGATCATTTTTAGCACAAGAAATATTTCCAAAAAAGAGATGTTTTGAAAGTGTGAAATCAGTCTCACAAGACTTAGATTGGAATTCTTGAACTTTAAGTTCTTGGGTACTGCAATAGGTAAAGATAAGAATGAATAGAAATTTCATTAAAGTTATATTAACGATTAAATCAAAAACTGTAAATTACTTTTCTGGGTGACAGCCTTAACAAAGTAATCTAATTTAAAACTTTTTCTCTGATTTGTTGAAAGAATACTATCTTTTAGCAATACTATTGATTCTAAACCCTAACGCTCCCAATGCTGAGTTTATAAAGTTTTCAGCCATTCAAATGCTTTTTCTTCAGATTCAATAGTTTTAACAACAAGCCCTGATTCAAATGTTTGCGTAATTTGTTGAGAAGACATCTTGGCGATTTCTTTCTCAGGAGCAATGTAACCTATGTAGCGAATTCCTAATTCCAAGGCTTTCGGAAACCATTCTTTTTGCCAGTATTCGTTTGAAGCCTGTGGAACTACTCCAATGTTTAAACTATTGCCAATCCATTTTTTGAGTTTCTTTTCTCTAATAAAATCTAAAACAGCGTTGCCTGCAATTACATGATTTTCATGGGTAGTAAAGTGGTTCCAAACGCCTTTTCCAATATTTGTGGACTTATCATAGAAAAGTTTATAAAATTCTAAATCTTTGTATACTTCCATGAACTTCACTCTTTACGATCTATTCAAGATAATCAATAAAAAAAGCTAGGTAATACTCAGATTTCTAATAGCTAAGCGTAGCTATAGCTAGATACCAAATCTAATCAATAAAGATAAGCCTGCCGGCGGCTTTTTGGCTGACGCCAAAAATTCACAAGCAGTTATTATCAAAAATGATATAAATCAATAAATAATTACTTCATTTTTAATTACATTAGAAATCTAGGTAATAAATTGAAAATTTTCGCTCAGTAAAAAAGATTAGAATAAAAAATCTTCTATGATTTTGATTAGATTGAGAAAAAATTTATGATTTCAAAAAGGAACAACAATAATCTGTGATTGAATTCACTTTCAGTTTGAACTTAGAATTACCAATTACAGAGAATGATTCACCTGATGAAATTTTTTTCCATGAGTTTTCTTCTGGAAGCAAGACTTCAAGATCACCCGACAATATCTCCATGAGTTCAGGCTCTTGAGTCCCAAATTCATAATCACCTGGTAGCATTACGCCTAACGTTTTTTTATCACCATTTGAAAAAAGAATAGTTCTGCTACTCACTTTACCATCAAAATAAATATTTGCCTTTTTTACGATTGTTACATCTTTAAATTCACTCATCTTTTCCTTCTTTAAATTACTACTCTACAGATTCTCCAATCAGGTAGAACACTCGCTCCCAAGCTAACATAAAAATCTATTGCAGATTTATTCCAATCCAGTACTGACCACTCTACTCTACCAAGATCTTCATTCTTTGCTTGTTCTATTAGTTTAAGCAATAAATTTTTCCCAATTCCTAACTTTCTAAATTTTGGTCTAACATATAAATCTTCTAGATAGATTCCTTTCTTGCCTAGGAATGTGGAGTAGTTATAAAAATAAATTGCATATCCAACTCTTTCAGAATCTTGGATTGCAACCAAAGCCTGAATCGATGAATCAGTGATTAAATCTTTTTTTAGTTTTTCTTTTGTGATTTCAACTAAATGAGTTAGCTTTTCAAATTCTGCTAATTCACAAATCATCTGAAAAATATCTTCAATATCTTCTTCTTGGACTTTTCGGATGTTTAATTCCAATATTTCCTACTCGATGAGTGGCTTTCCAGCATGTCTTCTTCTATAGGTCCAAAACAGATAGAATACTAGTCCTGAAGTTGTAAGTGCAATAAAGGAAATTAAGTGAATTGCAGTAGCGAACACTAGTCCATCATTTTCATCTTTACCTAATAATAAAAATGCAGAAATGACTGAAGCGTGAAAGACACCAATTCCAGAGGGAGCAGAAGGAACTGCTAGACTCATCGCACCACAAAAAAGAATAAACACTAATTCTTGAACACTTATTTTTATTTCTAGCATATAACTAATTATCAAGTATGTACTGATATAAGCAAACCAAGTAATTACTGTCATCAAAAGTGGTTTAGTAAAATTTTTAAACTTCAAGAATTCACTTAGCTCAATCAAATTTGCTTCCACATGATCTTTGTAAAATTTTTCTTTACCAATCTTACTTGCAATCTGAACTAATAATTTTAATATCCATTCCAGTTTAAATCTCAACAAATAAAGACTCACTAGAATTCCAATTACTATTGTTCCTGAAACTGTAAAAATGGTGAAGCTACCAGCATTTTGATTTCCCATTCTCAAAAGCATATAGGAAATAATCCCTGTTAAAATTACATAAAGAAAATCTATTACCTTTTCAATAAATAGTTTGGATAGAACGCTTAAAAACTGTAAACCAGACTCTTGCCTACAATAATAGACTCTAAACAGATCTCCACCTCTTGCAGGTAGAACCATATTTGCACCATAACCAATAAAACTGGATGAAATACAGTGTTTAAATTTGAGTTCACCACCCAAAAGATAATACCATCTAACCGAAAAAAGAACAACTCCTAAAAGTTGAGAAAAGTATGCTAATGCTAAATAACTATAATTTATCTTTGACCAGAGTTTAGAAAACTCATTATAATCAAATTTATAAGCTAGAACCCCAATAAAAATCGAGCTAATCAGAATTCCAATTAAAAACTTTCTCATATATTATCCCGGTGGCCATCCAAAGGACTTTCCACCAACTAGGTGAAAATGAAGATGAAAAACAGTCTGGCCACCATCCTTACCCATATTATTTACAACTCTATAACCAGTTTTATCTAAATTCTGTTCTTTGGCATATCTTGAGACTACACCAAGAATATGACCTACAATACTTTCGTCTGATGATATGATATCGTTCAAGGACTCAATATGTTTCTTAGGAATAAAAAGTACATGAGTAGGTGCAATAGGGTTTATATCTTTAAAACCAATACAAAGTTCATCTTCAAAAACTATTGAAGAGGGAATTTTTTTTTCTATAATTTTACAAAAAAGACAAGAATCCATACTAAAAACAGAGCGAAGCAGCACCATAAGCACCTGCTATCTCTATACCTTTTTCCATTATTAAATTATCCCATAAAACTGGAAATACAATTTCTTTCAACTTTCGCTTAAGTTCGACTTCATAAATTGAATATGAGCGGGTCAAACCACCAACGAAAACAATTTTTTCGGGATTTACTGTATGAATTAAATTTCTAACTAATTCAGCTAAAACTTCCACTGCATAAGATAGGATTCTTTTTGCTTCAATGTCATTTTCTTCAATTAACTTGAAAAACTCTTTTGCATTGGAAATAGATTTTCCAGTTTGCTCTTTGTATCTATTCACAAGCCCACGAGTACTAAAATAACTTTCAGCACAACCTTTATTTCCACAACCACATACAGCACCATCTTTTACAATAGTAGTGTGCCCTGCTTCCATTCCATTGCCTCGAAAACCGTTATAAATGGATCCTTGGTAGATCCAGCCACAACCTAGTCCTGTTCCCAAAGCAATTACAATCAGATTATTGATTCCTTTGGAATTCCCAAAATGATATTCACCCAATGCAGCACAATTAGCATCATTGTTAAACATAACTTGTTTATTCGTGATTCTACTAATTTCAGCTACAATTGGAAAATTCGAAAGATTCGAAAGATTCGAAGAATGGATAATAATGCCTGAATCAAAATCAATTGGACCAGGTGTTCCTACTCCAATCTTTTTTACTGTGTCAGGAAATTTATTGACAAGAGACTTTAGATGATTTAAGAACTCTTGATTCGTTGCAAGCCGATTGATTGGCTCGACTTCTTCTTGGTATAACTTACCGTTTCTGTCGATGAGAGAAGCCTTGATGCTTCCCCCACCAACATCAATTCCTAAAAAGGTTTCTACTTCGCTAGCCACTTCATCATGCTTCTAAGTTTTTTACCAACTGCTTCAATTGGATGTGCTGCACCCTTGTCTCTAAGCTTTTGAAAGTTAGGATAGCCCGCTTTAGTTTCAGCAACCCATTCTTTAGCAAATTTAGCTCCATTCGCTTTTTGGATTTCTGATAGAACTTCCTTCATCCTAGCCTTTACACCCGCATCAATGATTCTTGGACCACGAGTTAGATCGCCATATTCAGCTGTGTCTGAAATAGAATATCTCATTCTTGCGAGTCCACCTTCATAGATCAGGTCAGTAATGAGTTTTACTTCATGCAGACATTCAAAGTATGCAATCTCTGGATCGTAACCCGCCTCAGTCAATGTTTCAAAACCCGCTTGGATCAATGCTGAAAGTCCACCGCAAAGAACTACTTGTTCCCCAAATAAATCTGTTTCAGTCTCTTCTTTGAAGTAGGTCTCTAATATTCCCGCTCTACCACCACCAACACCAGCAGCATGGGCTAGTGCTTTAGCGTGGGCTTTTCCTGTTGCATCTTGATGAACTGCAATTAGACAAGGAACTCCACCACCCTCAGTATAAACTCTTCTAACCAAATGACCTGGTCCTTTAGGGGCAACCATATAAACGTCAACGTTAGCCGGGGGGTTGATTAAATCGTAGTGAATATTAAATCCATGTGAAAATACTAAGGAATTTCCTGCTTGTAGATTAGGTTCAATATCTTTTGTAAATAGATCAGCCTGAATTGTATCTGGAGCAAGGATTTGGATTACATCAGCTTTTTTAGCGGCTTCAGCAACTGTGTAAACTTCGAATCCAGCTTCTTTTGCTTCTGCCACTGACTTAGAACCTTCTTTTAGTCCAATAATTACTTTTAGACCGCTATCTTTCATATTCTGAGCCTGAGCATGTCCTTGGCTTCCGTAGCCTATGACTGCAATGGTCTGTCCTTTTAAGTTTCCTAGGTCGCAGTCCGAATCGTAAAATAGTTTTGCCATGAAGTCCTCTCTTGTTTACTCCAAAAAATTCAGGCTTACCACACTGACAAGGAGATTTTAGTATATTAGCTGTTTAGAATTGCATGTACTTGTGGGTCTGCCTACTGAGATTCTGCTTTGGTTTGGGAGATTTTTGAGTGGTTATACAAAACTCTTAGTTTTTTCCGCTTTGGCTGGATTTTTTATGTTTCTATGATTCCTGACTTGATTGCATATTTTACTAGTTCAGCAACATTATGAATATTCAATTTCTTCATTATATTTTGTCTATGCACTTTTACAGTTTGAGTTGCAATCCAAAGTTTTGTGCCAATTTCTTCATTAGAATTTCCCTCAGCAATTAACTTTAAAATTTCTCTTTCTCTATTCGTTAGTATATCAAAAAGTTTTGCTGTAATTTCTTGACTAGGCTTAGAGTTCTGTATTGCATTCATTACCTTACTTGTAATTCTTGGACTTAAGTATTGTTCATTTCTTCTTACAGCCTCAATCGCTCTTATTAAGTCTTCTCCCGCCTCATCCTTCAACACATATGCATTGATTCCAATCTTTAATAGCTCAGTGATATACTCTTCTCCATCATGTCTTGAAAGAATGATGATCTTAATCATTTTATTATATCTTCTAAGATGTCTTGCAATTTCTACTCCACTCATTCCAGGAAGGGATACATCTAAAATAACCACGTCAGGTTTAATTCTATCAATCTCTTCTAGTGCGAGTCTGCCTTCTCCTGACTCACCAATAATTACTACACCATCAATCTGTCTAAGAATGAGTTTGAGTCCTTCTCTTAAGATTGCATGATCATCAACTAAATATACTTTCATCTCATGATATGGGAACTAGAATTTTATATTCAGTCCCCTCACCTTTCCCTGTATTTAATTCTATGCTTCCTTTCAAATCAGATATTCTTAATTTTAGATTCTCTAACCCAAAACCTCTCGGTTTTACTTTACTCTTATCATATAAGAATCCGATCCCATTATCCTTCACATATAAACTAATACTTTTTGTTTTATTCTGTGTTATGCGAAATTCAACGTTAGTCGCTTTTGAATGCTTCACTATATTAGTAAAAATCTCCTGTATCACTCTAAATAAATTCACCTCTAATTCATGGGGAATCTTTTTCTTTAAATTAAAATAAAATTCGATCTTACATTTTTTTTCTTGGATTAAATTTCTTACAAAGGATCGAATTGCTGATTCTAAACCCAAATCTCTCAATGTATTAGGATAAAGATTAGTATAGATTTCTCTTAATTCCTCACTTGATCTATCAATCAGATCTAAGCTATTCTTTAGACCTTCTTCACTTTTAGAATAGGCATAAGCCTGAAGATTGATTTTTGCTGCTAATATCGTCTGACCTATGCTATCATGTAAGTCTGCTGCAATCTTTTGTCTTTCTTTTTCTTGTGATTTCAATAATTGTGAATACAAATCTTCCACTTTTCGTTCAAGTTCTCTGGTTTTAGTTAACTCTTTAAGTATCACTCCATATTCTTCTTCTAAAGAAAATATTGAATATCCATAGGTTCTTCCTTTAGAAATAAATTCTTGATTTTGAATTTTACGATCAATAGAAAGTTTTTTCTTTAGGTTATGAACATCTTCGGGTGCAAATCCAACTACATCAAAAAAATTTTCACCAAGCAACGATCTCTTTTCATTGGAAAAACTTGTCTTAAATTGTTCATTACAATACTTCACTTTAAATCCATTATCGATTGTAGCAAGTGGTGACATGGAAGAAAGAATTTTCTGATAATATTCAGAAATTTTTCTCACCTCATTTTCTAATGACCTTCTCTTTGTTATATCAACAATGATTCCTTGAATTGTAAGTTTGTTTGAACTCTGATCTTTAAAAGGAATAAAATAGTACTCTAAGTAAAATTTTTTCTCATGAGTAGAGTATGCACATTCTGAAACTACAGGCAAATTCTTTGAAATTGCTTCCTTAAATTTTTTTGCGATTCCAGTTCTTTGAAATATCTTATATTTAACTATCGAAAGTGATTGCAAATCCTTTGTACTAATTCCAAAAAGATTTTGCAAAAAAGGATTACAAAGTAAAACCTTACCGTTTTCCTTTGCAAGTAAAATTCCAATAGGTGCAATCTGAAAAATTAAATCTGAAAGTTCTGTGCTTCTATCTTGGACTAAATCTTTCATACTGATTAATCTAACAAGAAAACAAAAACTGTCAACTGAATACTAAAGACTAATTCTCCATGCAAATCGTTTACTTAAAAAATAGTTACTTGTAGTTGATGCCAAAATTCCTATTAAGTTACTAGATAAATTTAGTAATTGAAAATTTACACCTGATAAATATAATTTTAACTCACCAAGCACTAGCATCCAAACCGAAATCTGAATTAAAAGCCCAAGTATTGCTACTAACGCAAAACGACTTAATGCCATAAACCAGTCCTTTCCAAATTTAAACTTCTTTTGTTGAAAAGTCCAAATATTATTCAGCATAAAATTCGAAGTCACACTAAATATAAACCCTAGAATTACTGAAATACTTAAAGAAAAATATGCAGTCTTTGCATTAAATGAAAAAATGTTATTAGCGATAAACTGCACAGTCAAATTAACAAATATTCCACTAACTCCAATAATTCCATATCTCAAAAAATCTGCTGAAAGTTTTGGATAGAAATATATTTCTAAAATCGAAATCATAAAATCTAATACCACAATAAAGTTTAATTTTGTTTTCCCAAATTTTCTAGTTTTAAACTCATAATTTATCTCAGTTATATTTTTTGTTCTAGAACGAAATAGTATCTCCAAAAGAATTTTAAAACCTCTTGGATTCATTTCTTCACTGATTTTTTCAAATTCATTTCTTCTGATTCCGAAATATCCCGACATTGGGTCATTGACATTTATCTTTAAAATTTTAGTTGTCAAAAAATTTCCAACCTTACTCAATAACTTTCTGAATAAAGAAAATTTTCCATATCCCTTTCTATTTTTTTGTCGGGAAGCAACCACAATTTCAAATGATTTTAAACTTTCATAAATTTTAGGAATAACACTTGGATCATGTTGTCCATCAGCGTCCAGCACAATAAAAAATTTCCCCTCTGCATCCTCCATGCCTCTAACAACTGCAGAGCTTAATCCTCTTTCATGAAAACGTCTGATCAATACTAGGCTAGGATATTTTTCTCTTAATGCCTCTACTTTTTTATAAGTTCCATCTGGTGAATTATCATCAACTACTATCACCTCGTGAGAGAAGTTTGTGCACACATCTTCAATCTCATGAATCATTGATTCAATATTCTCAACCTCATTATACGTTGGCAGTATAATTGAAACTTCAATTCTATTGGAATTCATTCTTACCATTAAAACTAGATGCTAGTACGCTAAATATTGTATCACCAAAAAATTTTGGAATATCATTTTCGTCTAGTTCCTCAACTTGAAGGAACTCAGAACTCAGCGGACGTTTAAATTCTTGTTCTAGAATCTTTGACTTATATGCAGTTACAATCATATCTTCAATAGGAATTTGATTCTTATCAAGAAAACTATACTTCAATCTCAAAAAATTTTTTTTAGTGCTTTCAGTTAATACTACATTCAATCTAATTTTTTCCTTTTGATCCTTTGCTAATTTCCAAATTGTCTTACCTTTAAAGTTATGAACCTGTATAGTATTTCCATCCAAAACCGTTGTTCTATTTAATTCATAAGCAAAAAGTTGATAACTACCGATTGTTAATTCTCTGAATTCTGGTCCCTTACCTTCAAATTGAATTTGGACAAGGCCATGAATGAAAAAGCAAAAACTAATTCCAAAACATAATAGTCGGGAATATTGTAGGAGTTTATTAGGATTTCTTTGAATAGGAGATATCGAAGTCAAAAATAGTATAACAAAAAAACTGGAATCGGGATGCACTATATGATAACCAAAACAAAATCCAGGTAACAATAAAAGGCAATGCTTCCAACTATTTCTTTGGTAAACATTCCATAAGAACCAAATACCACAAACCAATGCACCAAGAACTCCAATATCAGAAAGGATTCCTAGGAAAAAATTTCCCGCATTATCCTTGATATCCAATGCATTCTCAATTACAAAGTTAGAATCCAATAGATTTGTAAGTACAGAAGATACTCCATTCCCAAAGATAGGTGATTCTGTAAATAGCTTCCAAGCTACTCTATTTAAATAAAATCTATTTGGATCAATTGAGGAAATTTTTCCAAGAACTGTTTCACTTGCTTTATAATGATTTAAGCTCTCATAAAATTTATACTTAATGGGAAGATAAATAACGATAGTCGAAATTATAATTAATGAAACAAGTAATAATCCCAAAAAATGAACTCTATCTATCTGTTTTCTTTTGATTATATTAAACAATATCATCGTAAACAAAACTATGATTGTGAACCAGTACAATCTCCCAAGCCTAAAACCAATCAAGGCTAACATTACTATCATAAAAATAATATTCATAAATTTTATTTTTGGTTCAGTAATTTGTTTTAACCTTTCATTAAAAATAAAAATTGCTACGATTGAAATTATAAATGCTGCACTTCCTGTGTCTCTAAATAGTCCTGTTGCTCTTCCTAGGGCAGCTGCTTGGTTTGTGCCTTGGGAAAGAAAATCAATATCCACAAATGTTTGAATTAGAATCACGATGACTTGGATAAAGAAACTCATCCAAAGTCCTTTTTTTAAATCTTTGCTAAGAATATTTAAGTCTTTCGCATAACGCTCTTCAATAAAAAAATATACCAATGGTAGAAAAATTCCTAGTATTAAGTCAATTGAGTATCCAAAAAGAATTCTTGAAGAGATTCCTTTAAAATAAAATAGCTCAACAATGCCTAATCCTCTAAAGTAAGGTGCGTTAAATAGAATCAAAAATCTATCTAATGTTAACACTAAAAGAAAAAATAAAATTCCAAATGTGATCGGAATCTCTGAAATTTTATTTGAATCATTATTTTGGTTTTTACTTACTAACTGTCTAAAACCGAGTCCAACGGATGCACCCAAAATGAAACCTGCGTTAGTTATAAAACCATCTGTGATTCCTAGAATTGTTCCTAATCTTGTAAGACAAAGACAACCTATTACAGTAAAAATTCTTCCTAGGCTAATGTTAAAAAAATAAGGAATTAAGCTAAATAAAAATTGAGAAAGAATAATTGAATAGAACTTATTTTTGGGTATTGGATGACCAAAATAAAATACTTGGATACTAAACCATATTGTTAATGGAACAAGTATAAGTATAAGTTTGTCCTTGAACCTATTCATTTTCTTTTATTTAAAACTATAAAATCAGGTTCAAAATCTTTTTTTGAATTAATTTTGAGAATTTTTTCTTCATAACCTTCAGCGTTTAATTTGATTGTATACTCTCTTCCTTCGCTTACTAGTTTATAATATGTTCCATTCCAGAGATTAGTTGTAAACTTTTCTCCTTCAAAATAATTTTCTTCTAAAATTGTTACTTGTGCTTCAATTGGCTCTTCTTTATTGTTTGTAACTCTTAAGACAATTTTATCTCCAAGAAGAATTTCTTGCAAAAAATTTTTCCATAGTGGTCTAAATCCACTTACAACAGTTTCTACGTTTTTATATTCAATATTTTTATGTGAGGTCTCTGCAAGTAAAGCTATCGTCCCATATTTAAAATAATAATAATCTTGATCAGTTCCATCAACTGAATAAATATTTTTTACTGCCTCAAACTTTCTATTTGGATGATAGGATGTAGCAAAAGCAACTAACTTCTTAGCAAGCTCTTTAGGTAAATCAGGTTGAGGGTTTTTAGTGTTCTCAACTGAATAAGGAAATAGAAGTCTTGTCGCATGAGAATGAAAGCTAATTGATGCAATAAATCTTTCTGTTTCTGCGAGCCCCATCATCGCCTTAGTCTCTGGCTCAGAAGCTTCAGAATATCCTCTATAGAATGAATGTCGTATATCGTCACTAGAAGCCTTTTCCACACCAGAATTCCATTTGAAAGGATAGTTTCTATTTAGATCAGTTCCTCGACCTAAATCCTCTGACATTTCCTTGGAAGCGAGATAACCATTTTTTCTTCCCATCAAATTTGATTTATACCAAAATAAAAAACTTCCGTCAGGATTCACTATGGGAACAATCCATATAACTAAGTTCTCTAAAAATTCTTGGTTGGAATTATCCTTCAATAAAGTATAAATAATATCATAACAATGTTCAATTGCAACTAGTTCATTGGAATGATGAGCACAATTAAATAGAACACTTGGTTTATGCTCTCTCATATTATTGGATGTAATCTTTATTGCTGGAATCTTTCTGCCTAACCTAGTGAGTCCTAAATCATGATAGCGAATTGCTTCAGGATATTCATTGGAAAGACTCTTAAGATACATCTCATTCAATTTATGATCTTTATATCCTGATTTTAAATCTTCAAGAGTAGTGAAACGTTTCTTCAATCTCTCAGAATATGTTGGATCAAAAAACCTAAACGGTGGATTCTCTTTTTTATGATATATTATATTAGCTTTATCTAATTCAGCAATCTTAGCTCTAGAAAGTAATACTGTTTGAAAAACTTGATTCCCATAACTTGGAGTCACTTGTTCTTTGAATTTTTCTTCTAAAAATTTTTTGACATCTGGAAAATTTTCATTCTTAAAATTTATTGGTATTATATCAGGGTTATCATAAAAATTTTCATTCGCTATTATTAATGCTTTATTTTCTTCTCCTTGGAATTGAAAACAAAACACAAAAAAGAAAAATAAAAATAAACTGATTACTTTCAATCTACTTCCTCTTTATTAAATCTAATCCAAATTTCATAACTCAAAAATCCAACTAGAATCGCAACAACTGAACCAAATATGATAAAGAATTTTTTTTCAGTCCAAAATCCTATCAAGATCAAAACCAAAATTGTTAGAGATGAAATAATATAAAAGAATGGAGTATAAGGATAACCAAATACCTTGAATGCAAGTTTTTTTTGCATTGGACTTTTTCTAACTAAATAAAGTGAAAAAATTGTCATCACAGATAGAAGTGTAATTGCAATAAAAGCAAAATTCAATAGATTAGATTCAGTGTTCATAAACAGTAATAACAAAACTGACCAAAGACTTTGCAACCAAAGACTAAAGAGTGGACTATTTCTTTTAGGATCTATATGACCAACCTTTTCTAGAAATAATTTATCTCTAGCCATTGCAACATAAATCCTACTTCCTGTTAGAATTGCAGAGTTTGTGTTCCCAAGAACGATCAAAAATATTAAAAAAGAAATTGATTTTGGAACAAAGATTTTCAAAAAATCAGCTTCTAATCCAAAATTTGTTAAGAAATAGTTTCCAATATATTCATAAGGATCAATAGTACCTGATTGAAATTCATGATATGGAATTATAGCAATAAAAACAAAGGAAAATAGTAGATAGAGAATTGTAACAAGAATCGGGCCTAAAATCATAGCTCTTGGAATTGTTCTCTCTGGATCTTCAATTTCTTCTCCAAGAGCTAATGGAGAATTCCATCCTGCAAATGTCCAATATACTGGAACAAGGGCAGATCCAAGTCCAATCAATGATGGGAAGGTTATGGGAAGACTCCAGTTTTTTGCAAGGGTAGATTGAATGCTTTGAGTAAAGATTTGATTGAATAGAAAATAAATTGAAATAGAACAAACAATGATCATTAGTATAATTGGAAGCAAGGTAACAATTTTTTGTAGTCTAAATGTAGCTTTGGAACCAAAATGATTTACTGCTGTAAGAAAAAAAATTGCAATTGCTGCCATGATCTGATAGTATCGTATCTCGATACCAAACTTACTAAAAGCAACTTCTTTTACAATTGGACCAAGAATTGAGTCTCCTTGGTAATGAAACGTTAGTCCCGCACCAATTGCAATTGATCCAGGGAAAGTAATAAAAAACGTCAAAAATCCATATAGAAAAGCAAATCTTTTCCCATAGGATTTTTTCAAAAAGACATAATCACCACCTGCTTCAGGAAAATGGGTACCTAATTCAGCAGAACTCAATGCACCCGAGAGTGCAATAAATCCTCCAATAATCCAAATTAGAAAAAACCAAAATGGGTGTGGCAGATGGGAAGAAATCAAAATGGGATAGATAAAGATTCCTACTCCAATCATATTTCCCATCATATGTAGAATTGCTTTTCCAAGCCCTATGTTTCGTTTGAATTCTTTATTCATTGATCCTATTGATCTTGGATTTTTCTTATAATCCCAGATTGTCTTTTGATTTCATTCTTTGAAAAAATTTCTTCCCATGTTTTTTGAGAGCCAAATATTGTGATAGTCCTTTTTGCTCTTGTAATTGCAGTATAAATTAGTCTTTTATTCAATATACTTAATTTAGGACTTGTTTTGGCTTCAGGTAGAACTAGACAAACATGGTCATACTCAGAACCTTGACTTTTATGAATTGTTATGCAATAGGAAAGTTGAAAAAAATTTCTTAGATGAGAATAGAATATAAGCTCTTTATTTTCAGAATTCATAAATTTTATCTCATTACCTTCCTGAAACAAAATTCCAGTCTCGCCATTCAGAATATCTAATTCAGGAATATTTTTCAAAGCAATCAAAGGAGAACCTAACTTAAATCCAATCTTTGTCACTTCTATCTCCCTACTCTCATTGATCAATTGATTTATATGACTTACTCCTCCAATGTCTTTATTGAATGGAGATAGTATTTGAGCGTTAGTCGAAATATGTTGTTTATACCAATTCAAAATCTTTTCATCAAAATTTTCATCTTTGGTATCTTCAAAAATTACTTCTTTAGAATATTCAGAAAGAATTGGAACCTGACTATTTTTTATCACATTAGCCAGCTTTGAAATTTCATTCTCTAGATGACCTTGTCTAAACGTTTTTGTTAACCTGAATACATTTTTTTCACATGCTACCAAATCAGAAAATATCATACCGGAATCAATAGACAATAGTTGATCAGAATCACCTGAAAGAATAACTCTAATCTCTTTAGTATAATCTAACGCTGAAAGAAATTTTTCCATAACAAAAATATCAACCATAGAAGATTCATCGATGATAAAGAGTTTTTCAGAAAAAGGATTTTCCTCGTTTTTGGTTGTTTTTCCCGTAGATGGATTCCAACCTAATGCACTGTGAATTGTCCTTGGCTTTTTTAAATTTGGAAAGTTTTGAAACAGTTCAACTGAATTTTCTAAAAATCTTTTTGCAGCCTTACCAGTTGGAGCTAGAACAAGAATATCTTCTTCATGAATTCCGTTCAGTAAACATGAACTTAATACTGATTTTAGAATTGTAGTCTTGCCAGTTCCAGGTCCACCTGTTAAAAAACAAATTGAATGATTTAAGCAATTTTTGATTACCTCGATCTGTTCAGTTGAAAATTTTTTATCATAATCTAATTTGTTTAGATTTGAAATTTTTTTATCAAGTAAGTTTTTCACTTTTTCAATTAGATTATTTTCTATAAAGTGAGTCTTTTTTAAATATACATTATCATTATCCAGTATCACTGGGATTGAATCTAAATCATTTAATGAAAATGAAATTCCTTTAGATGATAAAAATTCTTCAATTATATTTCGACTAACGCAGATACCACCATTCTTTTCTGCCTCAATCAATTTATAAAAAATCCAAAACTCTAACTCAGATTTTTCTTTGGTCAATTTACGCGCAAGAAATTCAATTTCGTTGAAACTGAAATCGATTTTCTTTTCTTTTTCATACTTAAACCTTGCGAGTCCATAACCTCTAGTAATTCCGGGAATTTTCATCAGGCTATCTTCTCTAAATTGGCAATTGAATTTAGAACTTCCTCATAAGTTCTTTTGATTAAGATATAACTTGGTTTTTTTTCTTTTAATCCACGCAAATAAATAAACAACATTCCACCAAACTTTTCTTCCCAGATTCTTTTCTTTTCAGACTCATCATCAACTCTAGATGTTAGATTATTCAATAAGTTATAAGAATATAAATTGATCTGATGACCATACTTATTCTCAGTTGACTCTAATAGAATATCAATTGCAAATTCATTCTCTAATTGATTGGACTTCCAGTCTAGTATATAGTATTTATCTGAGGATATGAACATCCCGTCTGCGATTCCAAGAAGAAAATCTGTTCTATTGGTTTTTTTCCACTGATAGAATTTTTTTTCTCTAACAAGTGAATCCCAATCCTTAGGGAAAGAAAATTGATTTGGAGCTAATTCATATTTAGTAGTCAACGCATCAAAACATATTCTAATTAACTCATCTTTTGTAAAACCCTTCTTAGTACTATCTTCAGTATAATATTCAGATGCTAGTTCTTCAATTCGTTTAAGTAATTTTTTTTCATCTTGGAAATAAATTTTTTCAACCATTTCTAACACAGAATGACAAGCAACACCAAACAAGGATTGTATAGATTCTGTTCTTCTAGAAGCAATTTCTTTCTTGTTTTCTTCATCTTCAGTATCTAAATCGAGATTAGGTCTAATATAGGGCTTATTTTTTTCAGATTCATACAATGATGAGTAGGAAACAATCTTGAGCCCTTGTGCATCTCGAATTTTTTTTTCAGGAACAACAATAATTTCAGAATCAATTTTAGGTTTGAATTTATTCTTAGATTTAAGTTCAATTGAAATCGAATTATCTTCAAACTCATCCAAATCAATTGCATCTTTTGAAGCTAAGACTGTATTGAATTGATCTTCAGCTAACGCATCTCTAAAGATTGACTCGAATACACCTTTTGAATGAGAATTAGATCTAGAAAAGGGGAGAACTAGATAATCTCTAGCTCTAGTGAGTGCTACATAGAGAAGTCTATCAAATTCTTCTTTAATAGATTCATTTTCTATTTCTAATTCATTTGAATATGACATAGTTGAAAGATCAGAAATTTTGATCTCAATAGGAACTAACGCTTCACTTTTCATTTTTTTATTTACTAAAAATAAATTTTTTTGAAAATTGCTCTGAGAGTTATGCATACCATACAAAATACAAACTGGGAATTCCAAACCTTTTGAAGCATGAATAGTCATTAACTTAACTGCTGACTGATAATCTTTTAGATTTTCATCTTCTAGTCTCATCTCTTGTTCAATAGAATTTTTTGAGTTTGAGAGCATCTTCTTAGAAATTTCTGAGAAGTTAAGTTTATTCTCTATCTGCTCCCAATTTAAAATTTCAAGGAATTGATGATAGTTTGCTTGGTTTCTTTTCCCACCAAAGCCAAGACTCAATCTTTCTAAAACCTTATTCTTCAAGAAAACTGTTTGGATGATACTAGATGCTGGAAAAGAAAATCTAGTTGCATGAGCTTCTTGTAAACTCAAAAAAATTTTGTTTAATGTATCATTAGATGATAATGATTCATAAGTAAAATCTGAGCTATTGAATTCATTCAAATGATTTCTATTAAATAGAAAAATTTCTGAAACTAAAATTGAATAGAGTGAAAATGAATCCGATGGGTTATCAATTGCTTGTAAAAGTAGTATAAGGGCACTAACAAATGAATTATCGTAATAATTTTTATCTCTATATACTGAAGCGGGAATTGAAGCCTTTCTTAGTTCATAAAAAATTTCTTTAATTGCTGAATTTGTTCTAGCTAGGATTGTAATATCACCATATCCAATCTTTCTAGTATTTCCATTCGAAATGATTTTAAATTTTTCATTATTGATAATTGTTTTAATAGTATTGATGATCGATTCTTGTGGAGAAGGAATTTCATCGCCTGAGAAAAATTCTTTTCTACCAACTAGAATTAATCCAGAAGAAACTTGTTCTTTTTTTTCTCTAACAGTTGTAATATTAGAATATTCTAGACTACTTATATTGTTAAATATATAATTAAATGAATTCATTAGAGTATAAGAACTTCTATAGGTAATATCTAAACTTTCTTTTTGAAAATTAATCTTGCTCTTGAACTCATTTAGAGTCTCTAGATCAGCATTTTGGAATCCATAGATTGATTGTTTAGTGTCTCCTACTAGAACTAGACCATAATCTCTATCCTCAAATAGTTTATAGCATAGATCAAACTGCTCAGGACTTGTATCTTGATATTCATCCACAACAATAAATGAAAACTTATTTCTAAAATATTTCCTGATACTATCGTTATTCGATAACAATTCATTACCTTTTAATATTAAATCATTAGTAAAAATAAGCATTTCTTTTTCTTTATACTGAATTAAAAAATCAAGAAATTTATTGGTATAATGAACTAAAGTAAGTAAAAATGGATATGAATTAAAATAATTTTCTGCCTCATTTATCTTTTGCAATTCTTCATTCAGAGTCTTATAATTTATATTAGCTTTATCTAAAATACCTTTAACCTTATTCCCGTTCAAAAGCTTTTCTCTACTCAAATAACCTTTTGAATCAAAAATTTCCCTAAGGTTAGAATTCTCTTGTTCAGAAATAAATTCTTCTACTTTTCTTTTTTGGTCTTTATTGAGATTGTTCGCAGATCGAAAGTGTTCAATAACCTTTAAAAAGAAAACCTGAAACTCATTTATTGAAAACTCAGGTTTAGAAATTGTGACATGAGTTTTTAATTTGCTAGATACTTGTTGGATGAAGTCTTGAAATTTTGTAAAAGAAATTTTTTTGATTAACTCAATTAGTTTTGAGTCTTCTTTGGCTTCTTCAATTGCCCAGAATTTTTCAAATTGTTTAGAGATAATATCTGAATGTTCTCTAACTTCGTCAATAGGGAGAAAACTAGAAGCCTCATTTAATATTAATCTTGAAAAGTTATGAATGGTGCCTATCGTTAGATAGGGAAAGTTTTCCAGTGCAGTTTGATAGTATTGATTTTTTGGATTACCTTTAATCAAATCATACAATTTCATTCTAATCCGTTCTTTAAGTTCACCCGCTGCTTTTTCAGTAAAGGTCATTATTCCAATTTTTTCTAGAGAAATTTCTTTAGAAAGTAAGAATGAAATTAGCTCTACAATAGTGTATGTTTTTCCTGTTCCTGCAGATGCTTCAATAACTAGATGAGTTTTAAAAACTTTCTCAAAGTCTATTTCCAATTTTTTATCAGTATCTACTGGAAATAGAGACTCTGTATTATCAATCATGTATTATTGAAATGCAGGAGCAAACTCATTTAAGAAGTCAGCAAGTGCTTTCTCATATCTTTCCCGATTAGTGTTGATTGATTTAGCATGTGCAGCACCCCAATCAGTTTTGAAAAATCTTTTCTTCTCATGGGGGATATTTCCAAAGATTGCTTCAGAATGATATGGTAGGGTATATACATCAGATTCAGAATGTGATAGAAAAACTGGAATTTTAATTCCTTTGGCACTTTCCTTAGGAGAAACTTTATCAGGTTCAAATCCTCCCCGAATGCCGGCTAACGTTAAGGAAATTGGAACTATAGGCAATAAAAATTTTCCATAGAGAGTGAGCGCTCTCTCTCTAATTATTGTTGGTAAGTCTTGGTAAGGAGAGTCTGCACCAACAAACGCAAACTCTGAACTTTTACTTGCAGCAATGATAGAAGTTGCAGCTCCATACGATTCACCAAAGATGCCAACTTGATTAGAAGTTAGTCCAGTTTTAGTTTTAAAAAATTCAGCAACTTTTAAAAGATCATCACTTTCGAAATGACCATAGGTGTTTGCTTCCCCGGAACTCTCTCCATGTCTTCTTGCATCATAGACTAGGATTGAACAATTTCTTTTAAGAAAAATGGGAGCATACTTGATTGCACCAAATCTAGTTCCACTAATTCCATGCAAAAGAATAACCCCACATTTTTTAGTGGGCTTTTCAGATGCAAAAAACCAACCTTTTAGAGTTGTATCCTTTAGTTCAATAGAAATGGTTTCTGGTTCTTTAAGTCCAAATTGTTCTATACCAGTTATTTCTAATTTTTTTCTATCTTCTTCTAGGGTTCTCTTATTGAAATGAACAACTAAACCAGAAAAATACCAACTTGCTCCAAATAAAATGAATTCAGGAAGTAGAGCAATCACAAGAACTATGACTAAAAGTTTTTTTGACTTCATAATAGTATTCTCTAAAGATTAGTTAAATTGTCAATAAGTCCATGCTTTTTAGAATAAGAGATATTTGCTTCATCAAGCAGTATCCCTACTTTTATTCAATTAACGAGAATTCAGTTTACTTAATAACTCTTGGGCGTCTTTTCCCGCTCTCAGCTTCGGTCAATAAATTTCGGTCACTGAGTAAAAAAACCTGAAAGGGTTTTTTGGTATCGAAATGCGAAATTTATTGACCACGCTTCGATCGGGGACGCGGGTTTTGTTGTTTACATCGCATGAGTTTTGGTGTAATTGCTCTATCCGTTTGAATTTTGCCCTTCTATTGCTGACTCTTCTCTGGTTGCTCTAGTTGGGCAGCTTTGTGTTGGTTGCAAGGGCTTTTCCGTGTTTGGTGCTTCGTAATAACTATTAACCTTTCAATAATTTATTTCGTAACAACTGTTTTGATGAAATTTCTTGACTAAGTAATAACTAAATCTTTAAAGTTCAAGTTTTTTTGTAATAAGAGATGTGAGCTAAATCAGATTTTTTGTAATAATTGTTTGTTTGGCGAACACACAAAAAAAGTCTTTACACCTAAAGACCATTTTCTCTACCAGAGCGAAAACGGCGAAGCAAATTCGATAACAAAAGACACTACTAATACAAGATGGCTGAACTATTACAGGACAATTCATATAAAATAGAGGGTGAAGGAACACTAGTCTTCACACTCAACATGGGAACTAACGCACGCAGACTATTCCGAAGAAAGCTCATTCGATGTAAGACACATGCAATAGCCTTGCAAGAACTATTGGATAGATATGAAACAGCGAGTTGGTCGGGAATGATATTGAAACCGAACGCAAACATGAAAACCAAATATCAGGTCAAGGCGAGTGAGTCTGAGGTGGAGGCTGAGAACTACAAAATCCAAACAATTCGAGTCTTTTCACGAGACTATTTGAGGTTAAAGACTTTGGCAAATTTTTTAAGGATATCCATGTCCTTGTTATTTGCTTTCATGCTATCGTTTGATGAAAGCAATGCAATGTATTTTTATCGAATGGTT
>JANRLP010000056.1:0-4071 GCA_033762425.1 Leptospiraceae bacterium | reverse complement strand
AGTATTTGAGAAATATTCCATAGGAATTTGGTCAGCAGGCTCAGACTATTATGTGAAGTTAATTACTGAGAGATTGATTCCAGAAAGTATTGAAATTGATTTTATTTGGGCAAGAAGTAGATGTTCATTTAAAGGTCATCCACTCAAAAAAAAAGATGAGAATGATAATTCGTTATACTCCAAAGATCTAAGTTTACTGAAAAAATATGGATATAGTATGCAAAGGATTTTAATTGTTGATGATACTCCAAGAGTTTGTTTATTGAACTTGAGTAATGCTATCTTTGTTAGACCATACTTTGGAGAAGCATTAGACAGTGAATTGTTTGATCTAGAAATTTATTTAAGGAAGCTTTCTACAGAAGAAAATTTTCAACGTATAGATAAGGAAAATTGGAAAAAAAATCCTAGATAATGTGAGTTCAGGTAAGGATTTTATCTTAACGGACAGCTAGTGCATATTCTAATTATTTTTTGGGCGTCTTTTCCCGCTCTCAGCTTCAGTCAATAAATTTCGGTCACTGAGTGATTGCGAAGCAATTTTATCGAAGTGCGAAATTTATTGACTACGCTTCGATCGGGGACGCGGGTTTTATTGTTTACTTTGTAGAGTTCTTGTTTAGTTGCGCTGGTTGAATAAATCTTTCTTTAGATTACTGACTCTTCTTTTGTTGCTCTAGTTGAGGAACGTTACCCTAGTTGCCAGTGCTTTTCAGTCGTTGGAGCTTCGTAATAACTATTAAATCATCAATAAATTATTTTGTAATAACTGTTTTTTGAAATTTCTTGACTATGTAATAACTAAAATCAGGTGTTTTGTAATAACTATTAATTAATCAATAATTTATTTTGTAATAATTGTTTGTTTCGCGATTAGATAAAAATGTCTTTACGCCTAAAGGCAATTTTCTCAACCAGAGCGAAAACGTTGAATCAAACACGATCAGATAATACACTACTAATACAAGATGCCAGAACTATTAAAGAAGAATTCGCACAAAATAAAGGGCATGTTTGTATTCACATTCACAGTGGGAGCTAACGATTAGGAATGCGACAGGATTGACTCGGCGTTAATTTTTTGTGAACGCAAAAAATTAACGAGAGGAAAGCCCGGCTGTCGCCCTAAAAATTTTTAGTGTTATGGAGCAATTAGTAATTATTTCTATGTTCTTTTCTTACATCGAGCTCAGTCACTTAAATTTCTCCCTTTCTAAACTTATCCTGTAATTCTTTTTCTTTATCAGTTAGAAAGTAGAAGTTAAGTTCTTGAACTGCTTCCAACCACACGAGTAAAGCTTGCTACTTCTAAATCAATTTTTGAATTTCTGTAAGAATTGCAGTTTTGTCTTTATAGAACAATGGGAAGATCTCATTTTCAAAAATAATTTTTCCCGATTCATCGATCAAAAAAGTAGAACGTTTAGTCTTTCCAAAAAGACCAACAGCATTATATTTTTTACAAACTTCACTAGTCGGGTCACTTAAAAGGGAAAATGAGAATTTGTATTTATCACTGAATTTTTTATGAGATTCAACGGAATCACTGTTGATTCCTAAAATTTCTACACCTAATTTTTGAAAGTCTTCAAAACCACTGTTATAGGAACAGAGTTGTTCGGTGCAAACTGCAGTTTCATCACCAGGATAGAAAACTAGCAATACCTTTTTTCCCTTTTTGGTACTGAGTGAAACTTGTTCATTTTTTTCATTGGGAAGAGTGAATTCAGGTGCTTGTTTTCCTAGTAGCGTCATTTGCTTAACCTCGCGAATCTTTGTTTATTTGAGTAATCCTTTTTCATTTGAAATTCTGAATACTTTAAATCAACTGATATTTTTTCTAACTCCTCAATAAACATAGGGTTAGTTTCTAAATATAAAATTCCTTTGGTGTTCAAATGCTCTTTAGCTTCTTTCAAAAGTTTGGTATGAAATTCTATCCAGTCATCTACAAAAAGTGCAAGTTCTGGTTCATGATTCAAAACTTCCTGACTCATATCGATCTTTTCTTGCTTAGTGATATATGGAGGATTGGAAACGATACAATCAAATTTTATATTTTCTATTTCATTGAATAAATCAGTTTTGATAATTTTAGGTTCCTTATTAATAAATTTTTTCCAATTCATCTTAGCAACCTCAATTGCAGGTTCGCTAATTTCGGCTAACGTCAAATCCCAATTTGGATTTTCCAGTTGTAATGTAATTCCAATACAGCCAGAACCTGCACATAGATCAAGGACTTGATAGGATTCATGGCTTAATTCATTCTTTAGAACCCATTCTATTAGCTCTTCTGTTTCTGGTCGTGGAATGAGAACATTCTGATTCACAAAAAAATCTCTTCCATAAAATTCCTTGTTCTGAAGAATATAAGCCATAGGCTTATGAAGTTTTCTTTCAGCAACAAGCTTAGTTATGCCAAGAATTTCTTCAGAATCTAGTAAGTATTCGGAATTTGTTAGAATAAAGACTCTAGTTTTTTTGAGGACCAGTTCGTGGATAAGAATAGAATCAAGGCTTGGATTAGTTACAATTGAGGTTAGTTCTAATGTAGTGTTTTTAAGTGATTTATTAAGTGTTATCAAAAGATATTCAATGTAAAATAAAACAACCCTTTCGGGTTGCTTTATTTTAATTGAAAGAGTGTTAGAATTATGGAGTGATTGAGATCACTTCATCTCTGTTTACAAGATCAACGATATGTTTGTATTCAACAGAACCTTTTCCGTATTTAAGTTCAGTTGCTCTTAAAAGATGAACGTTTTTCTTGTTTTTTAGTCTTTGAATTTGATCATCAGAACCTTGTTTGTATTTTTTCATTGTATTCTCTTCAAAGGAATAACAACTTGCAAGGTATTTATGAGCAGGATATTCTTTTTCATTGTTGTCAATTTCAAGATAAAGCTCAAGAATTGGAATACATTGAGGGAAGTTTTGAGTATCATACTCAGCCATAATCCAAGCTCTGTAAGTAGCTGAAAGAAGAGATTTGTATGCTTTTTCTTCTCTTAGATCAGGATTCTCGATCTCATCTAGATGTCTGATTGCTTTAGTGAAATAAGTTACTGCAGCTTGTTTTGCAGAAAGTTTTTCTCTGTGGATATAACGCTCTTCGTTAGCTTTTCTATCAACTTTTTGCCAGTACCATTTTTCGTCTAAACGCTTTTTCTCAGCTTGCTCTTTCTTGTATTGCTCAACACTTTCTCTCATTTTGAGTAGTGTGTTCATACCAGATTGGAAATTGGAAAGTGCAAGTCTGTATTTGTTGTTAGCATAAGCTTTGGAAAGCTTGTGCAGTTCATCAAACGCTTTGTTATATCCCACGAAATCTGGGTTCTTCCACATAGCCTCTTGTTTAACGATTTCTTTTTTGCGTTTTTTCTCGTCATCATTTAGAGCCGCATCATCGTCATCTGGAACTAGTGTGCCTTGGATAGCATTTTCGTCCTCTTCCTTAGTATCAGCAGTTGGAGTTCCAGCAGCAGGAGCTGGTGCACCACCTTGTGCGAATATAGAAACATTGAGGCTAAAAATTGCTAAAAAAATGAGTAAACTAATGAGTTTGTTCATTTGATACCTTCAACTCTCTTTCAATATTAGAATAGTAAACTATCCCGTAAGTAATATCGGAAAAGAGTAAAGTCTGGTCAATCCATAATTCCAAAAATTTTCTAGAAACATTATTTTTTTGGGTTTGATTTATGAGAAATCATATCATTTGCAATTGGGTTTGTGAGCAAAAAAAATTAGATTTCGGTAAGAAAAAAAGTCTCTAATTGTTACTTTAAAGTTGGGAGAGGGTGGGTATTTTGAGAAAAATTTTCATTATTACAGGGTTTTCCTTCTATTTCTTTTACCGTACGGTAAGATTATTGGAATCATCCAATTTTAAAGCTCTTTTGCTTTTTTTAATTTTTTTACTATTGTTCTATTAAATCTTTCCCAGTCATAAGTTTCTTTTAAGGTCTCTAATTCTAACTCAGCCCCAAATAGCAAAAATTCATAGATCTCTTGGGTCTCAAAACCACAGAGCCTAGCGATATCCTCAATGCTTCTAGCAAGTCTTCT
>JANRLP010000055.1:0-23135 GCA_033762425.1 Leptospiraceae bacterium | reverse complement strand
GAATTTGCTTCAAACTTCCTTCAGATTCTATCTCACAATAGACACCCTTGTTATCAGCTATTGGACTACTGCTCTAATCCAAATGGGACTTTCACCCATAGTCATTTACCATGCACGGCACACCTCTCGTTAATTTTTTGCATTCACAAAAAATTAACGCCGAGTCAATCCCTGCCGCATTCCTAGGCGTTAGCTGCCACGTCCAAGTGGAGTTTTTACAAAAAATTCTACTAAATCTAATCCATTAAAAAATCGAATCTTTGTACTAAAAGAAAAATTCTTTGCTAATGCTAATGATCTTTTCACCATTCTATAAAACTGCATCGCATTAGTCTCATCAAAGGATAGCATGAATGCAAATAAGAAGGACATGGATATCCTTAAAAAATTTGCTAAGGTCTTTAGTCTCAAATAGTCTCGTGAAAAGACTCGAATCGTCTGTATCTTATAACTTTCCTCAACAACTTCTGACTCAGTTGCCTTAACTTGATATTTGGTCTTCATGTTTGCATTGGGCTTCAAAATCATTCCCGACCAACTCGCAGTTTCATATCTATCCAATAGTTCTTGCATTGCTTTAGCATGAGTTTTACATCGGATAAGCTTTCGTTTAAACAGTCTGCATGTATTAGTTCCCATGTTGAGTGTGAAGACTAGTGTTCCTTCGCTCTCTATCTTATACGAATTGTCCTGTAATAGTTCAGCCATCTTGTATTAGTAGTGTCTTATCTGATCGTATTTGCCTCGCCGTTTTCGCTCTGGTAGAGAAAACTGTCTTTAGGCGTAAAGACTTTTTTGTGTTTTCGCCAAACAAACAATTGTTACATAATAAATTATTGAATGAATAATAGTTATTACTTAGTCAATAAATTTCAAAAAAACAGTTATTACGAAATAAATTATTGAAAGGTTAATAGTTATTACGAAGCACCAACCACGAAAAAGTCTTTGCAACCAAGACAACGCTCTCCAACTAGAGCAACCAGAGAAGAGTCGGGGATACAAAAGAAAAATTAGCACAACAACATTCAACCACACCCAAACCACTCAATGTAAACAACAAAACCAGCGTCCCCGATCGAAGCGTGGTAAATAAATTGCTATAGGCAATTTATTTACCGAAGCTGAGAGCGGGAAAAGATGCCCAAGACTTATTAAGTGAGTCCAATCCAAGAAAAGAAATTACATTGCTCTAAAAATGTCTTTTAGATAAAATCCTTATATCAAACTCAAGTTATAATATCGTTTTCCGACTTATTTTTTCATTTATTAGAAATTACTCATGAATTCTTATTTCATTTTCCATGATCTTTAGTAGGTTTTAAATTCTTTGGTGGAATGCTAGTTGGTGAAATAAATCCTTCAGGATTTACATACAAAAAGTATTTGCCAGTATATGTTTTTAACTCTGAATTAAAAATTTTATCTTTCCCAAAATTAATATTCACTCTAGGGTAGAGATTCTTTTCAATAGAAACATACGCTGACTCTGATAAATCAAAAGAAGTAGAAACTGATTCAAACTGTGTCTTCAAGGTTTCACATAATTCTAAATATTTTTTTTCTAGTTCCCTAAGTTTATGAATTGTTAATTCTTCTTCCTTGCTAACTTCTTTTTTATGATGATCTAAAATTCTATTCAAACTGAATCTTACTTTCTTTAATGTCTCTTCTCTATTTTTCAATTCTTCTTTCATTCTATCTAATTCATCCAAAACTTCTGGAGGTAGTCCTACAGTTAAGTTAGTTCTTGTTTCTACAACAGCACCTAACTTTGATACTGTAATATGTGTTCCTGCAACTGCTTCTCCGCCAATTAGTTCTCCTCTTCCCCCGAGAACTGTAATTCCTTCTTTAGCTGAAATATCTGAGTGCAAACTCGCCTCAGTGATAATTATGTTTCCACCTGCTTTTAACTTACCCTGCTCAACAAACTTAGCATATATATTTCCTTGTGCTTCCACAAACCCTCCACTTCTTCCCATAATTCCACCAGAAAGCACAATATCTTTTTCAGCATATAAGAACACTCTACCAACACTTTTTTTAATAAAAAGTGATCCTTTGGTTTTTAATGTGAAATCATCTGCAACATTTCCATCAACAATGATCATACCGGGAAATTCAACGTTCCCAGTTGAATAATCTACGTTTTCTAAATGGATCACTTCATCAACTCTAATTGTTCCATCCTTTTCTTGGACTGGTCTTCCAGCAATCATCGCTACAAGTTTTTGTTGATTCTCATCTAATTCACAATTAGCACCAACCTTCCAATTCCCTTCAGTTCCTTTAGCAAAAGGAATTAGATTGGAATATACATCCATTCCATCTTGTCCCAATTGTGGAGCAACCTTTTCAGCTATGACGGATCCTGTTTCCACACTTTGAATGATCCTTAAATCTTTATAATTAACTTTACCAAATTGATTCTCTGCTAACTTAGGAGTTGAGCTTGGATCAAATAGAAGTTTGATATATCCATTAGTGGAATTAATTGGTTCTTTACCTTTTGCTACTAATGTTTTAACATAATATTTTGTGTGTTCGACAAGTTCAGCAATAGCGTTTTCTTGCAAACCATAAGTAATTTTGTTATCTATCAGAATTTGTATAATATCGCCTTTCGAGAGTATTCTTCCTCCGAACTTAGGAGGGTGAACATTTATATATACATTCATCTTGTCAGGAGTAACATCTATCTCAACTCTCGAATCTACTGCATCGCCACCAGTCCACGCAACCAGTGCTACCGGTTCTGCTTTAGCTTCTTTAACTGTCTTCTCTACAAGTTTCCTTTCGTATCTTTCTATTCCTAATAATTTTAGTCTTCCTACTACCTCATCAACCCTAACCGGTTTTCCATTTTTCCCTGAAGGGAAAACTGTTAAATGTGCAAAACCACCCTGACTCTTAATCTGAAAACTTCCGTCTTCATTATTTTCAATCTCTTTTAGAATTGATTCAGGAATATTTGTCATCTTGTTTCTACCATTACACAGGAGTATGCTAGATAGTTTTTACCACTACTATCAAGAAACGATAGTATCTCTTCACTTTCTGCTCCAGGTTGTAGCCAAAAATTATCATATCCTTTTTGAACTAGACCTTGGATAAGCTCTAAACCAATCTTTGGAGGAAGAACAAAATTTAGTATATCAGGTCTTTTACCAATCTCTTCTACAGTTTTATAAGCCTTATCACCATCAATTGTTGTAGCCTTAGCGTTGACCCCAAACACAGAAATATTTTTAGACTTTAAATCTCGATAAATAACATTTCCATATTTAGTTTTATCATTGGTTGCACCAACAATTGCGATTGTTACATCTTTTTTCTTAAGCAATTCTAAAATTTTTTCTGCACTCATAATTCTATATATCGGAAAATAAAATCTCTTAAATAGAGTTTTTGATACTATTCAATACTTTTGCAATTATCTTAGTAATTTCTTTTCTAGCTTCTTCATTGGGAGCAACTTTGAAATTCCAAATCTTCAGTCCAAATCCAATAAAAAAATTATCTAAGAGTTCGGTCTCAATCCTAGCTTCTATAGTGTTAGCTTTTCCTGTTTTTTTCCAAATCGTTTTTGCAAAACTTCCTTTGTTTGCGTTTGCATGAACCAATAGACTAGTAAATTCATAGATTAATTCTTCCATATTTCCAGGAATAAAAAGATTGATAAGCCAACTTGGAATCACATAAGAAAATCCACCACTTACCTTAGTACGATTGATTTTAGATAGACTAACTTGAAGTTTTCCGTCTTGTTTAGCAGTCTGTAACTCTATTCCTGCTAAGATACTAGGATTACTAATCTTTAATCCATAAATATTTCCATTGAATGAAATTTGAGTGATTAACTTTTTTTGGTTTTGATTGGAAAATTGAAATCCTTGATCTGGAAAATTTTTTTTTACTATTCCTGAAGAGTAAGGAATCAATTTTCCATTCTTAGTAAATGTTATAAGCTCCAAACCTAAGTTGGAACTGTTTAAGCTAATTTCAGCAACCCTATTTCCTTGTTCATTAGTGATTAGAATATTGATATTTCCAAGATCAGTGATTTCATCTAAATAATTTCCTAAGTATGAATAATCCATTTTTATATGAGATAGGATTAGATTTGCTTTAAGATTAACTTTAGTAATTGCTTGCTTCTCTGTTTCTTGCTTAGAAACTACAGAATTAACCTTTACATATAATGAAGTTAATTTGATAAGTTCAGGAAATTCATTTGCAAAAAGATCAATTAGCTTTCTGGACTCTATATCAGTAACATCATTGAAGTACTTAGTTTGTACTGTTTCAATATTTGTTATATTAGATGGATCTAATACTTTTAGAATAGAATCCAATAGAATCACAATCTTGCTATAGGAAAACTCTCCTGAATTTTGTTCTACTTGCAAAAATCCTGAGTATGACCTTGAACTGGTATAAACCTCAGGTTTAAAACTTGGAGTAGAATTTTTCTTTAAGGAATACTTAGCTTTAAAATCACCAAAGTTTTGAATTGTGATCGTTTCCAATGGTTTATTCGGAAGGCTAAGTCTAAATTCATTGGGTAAATTTTTTCCCGAATAGGTTACCCATCTTTCCTTTTCATCACCTATAACAAATTTTGAATTGTACAATGAATCTATTTCAAATTGTTCAAGACTTGCTGCTAAAAATTTATGAAATTCTTCTGCATTTTTATCATAAATAACTGAATTAGCCATCTTTACAAGTAGGTTCAAAAAATCTTTATGTGAGTTTTTTTCAGCCCCTTCTACTGAAGTAGCAACATCTTGGAAACCAATGTATTTTGCTCCTAAAAGAACTGATAAAATGATAACGATGATAAAAATATTTTTGATATACCGATTCATTCTTGATCCTTTAATCAGAGTTTACTTTTAGAGTAATGATAGTAAAATCATTATTTCGTTTTAGTCAATATAATACTTGTTCAAATTGAGACCAAAAATTATTCACTTATATAAAAAAAGAATTTACATTAATGAATTTAGATTAGTCAATTGAACAGAGGTCGGAAAATGAAATTAAAATTTATTCTTATTTTGCTTACTTTTGTTGTGGGAATCGCATCAGAAGAATTCGCTGAATATACAGTTCAAAAAGGTGACACGCTTTCTAAAATCTCTCAAGATAAATTGAGTGATCCATCCAAATGGAAAGAGCTATTAAAGTATAACAAAATTGATACTCCAAATCTAATTCGTCCTGGTCTTGTATTAAAAGTTCCTGATTATCTATCTAAAAAGAAACCAGAGCCTAAAGTAGAAGCTCCAAAACCTAAAGTGCTTGCAAGCCTAACCCTTTTCCTAGGTGACGTGAAATTCAAAGCTGATAAAGATAAGGACTGGAGTCCTGTGAAACCTAAACAAGGTTTTGTTCTGAATGATTTAGTAAGAACTCAAGAGAAAGGAAAAGCAGAGATCATCTTTGAAGAAGAACCAGCTACTGTAATCAATATCAAAGAAAATACAATTATTAAGATAGACAAACAAAAAGATGTTAGAGCTATTTTTCTACAACAAGGTGATATTCACGCAGCAACCACCCACGATGGAAAAAAGGATGTGAAGTTTAAAATCTCCACTACCTCATCTGTTGCGGGTGTGCGAGGTACCGATTTTAATGCTTCAGCAAATGAAGCTGGAGATAGTATCTATGAATGTAAAACTGGTCTAGTACAAGTGAGTGCCCAAGGTGTAACAGTAGATGTTCCTGCTGGATTTGGAACTAAGGTAGAAAATGGAAAACCTCCTATGACTCCCTTTAAACTTCTTGCTAAACCTAAGACTAAACCACCTCATGTAGAATAGGTCCACTTAACAAAGTATTTAGCAAAAACCTAGATTCGTAAACAACTCTTTGTTCAGATCAATATCTTATCTGAACAAAGATCTATTCTTTAAATCATATACCCCGCCTAACTATCATATTTTAAAAGATCAGAGTTTCCACTAGATTGAGTAATGAAGTGATTGAA
This sequence comes from Leptospiraceae bacterium, assembly GCA_033762425.1. Lineage (GTDB taxonomy): Bacteria > Spirochaetota > Leptospiria > Leptospirales > Leptospiraceae > JANRLP01. The sequence goes on along the minus strand of JANRLP010000055.1, from coordinate 17,134 downwards.
ATTTATGCTCTTCTATGCAAATTCTTCTTGGACAAGACTTTACCTAGGTGTTGACAAGCTTAGTGCTAGTAGATATCTTTGCTAATAAATATCAATGAATGTTCTAAACAGATTTGGAACTTTTGTTGAAAAAGAAAAGCCATTGTAAAACCTTTAAATTAACTAACGAAGGTTATTACAAAACCGATTAGGGGAGATAGATGAAGAAGTTTTTATACATAGTATTCGTAGTTTTCTTTTCACTCATGTCTGAGGAAACTATTAAAGGAAAATACATTTTTATTGAATGGGAAGAAGTGGAAGGTGCCAAGTCCTACAATTTACAGATTTCTGATTCTGAATCATTTACTAACATTTTGTTTAAGAAAGACGTAAAGGAAACTCAACTAAAGCTACCACCAAATGAAAATTTTAGATTTGGTAGAGTTGCAGGGATTGATGGGGCGGGAATTAGAGGAGAATTTTCTGATATCTTCGAAATTACAACTAGAATTGTTCAGGATATACCTAAGAAGAAATTTCTTTCCAAAGATGATAAGGTAGCTCTAGATATTGACAAGGGCGAAGCTAAAGAAATTTTATTCAACCTAAACCAAAGAGGTTGGGAAAGATACCTAGCACCATTTCCTTTGAATAAAGAAGGAATCAATCTAGTTCAGTACTATAGCGTAAATAAAGCTGGTGCTCGTGAAGAAACTAAAACTGCAGAGTTTCTAACAGACTTTACCCCACCTGAAATTAAAATTGAACCATACTATACTTTCCAGTATGGAACGAATGAACTTTATACCAATGGAAGCAGTCAGTTTAAGATTGAAGCATTCGATAAACTAAGTGGTGTAACTCAAGTAAACGCTAGACTACAATCGAATAACGATATTATCGAAGTTCCCATTAAAGATGGGGTTGTGATGATTCCTACTAGCTTTAGCAATAAGAATACATTTTTAATAGTTACAGCAATGGATGCTGCATCCAATAAATCTAGCAAAACGATTCGTTTCTTTCATGATGAAGAATTTCCAATTGTAAATTTATTTCCTAATCCCGAAGTAAAAAAATATTATACTCCTGGAGAGAAGATCATTGTTCAAGCGAGTGATCTTGGTTCGGGAGTGAGATCAGTTACCTATTCCATAAATTCAAGTGAGCCCGTTCCCTATTTAGAACCTATCATACTTGAAAAAGCGGGAGAGTTTACAATAAAAGTTTTTGTTACAGATAACTCAAATAACACTCTAATTAGAGAAGTTGGATTGTATAAGGTGACACCAATTATTTCTACAACAAAATCTATTACCGGGATTAAGATTCATAATCCCAACTGATGCAAATTAGATTTCCATTATTTCTACAAATCTTTCTTGCTACATCTATAATTTCATTTGGAGCGGCGATACTCCCGCTCAAATTTTTTGAGGACTATACAAAAGAAGCAATTGAAGATGAAATTTTTGAAAAGCATCTTAAAGACTCTGGTGAATTTTTAGAGAAACTTAAACCAGAGACTCAAAACTATGCAAAAAAAATTCAAGACTGTGTGCAAAAACAAATCTGTGATCCAGAATATACGATTCCTATTAAAAGCATTATCCAAGATGAACAATTAGCTGATAAAATTCGTAAGCAAGGATTTTTCCTTCATCCAGTCACTAGAAAATCCTATCTTGTTACAAATCATCCCGCTGACAATACTCACCTTGTGAGCCTTGAAAAATTATTAGAGAAAAGTATAGACCTATCTTTTTTATCAGAAAATTATTCTATAATCACTGATAGAAATGGTTTGGTACTTTTAAACATAAATGACCCAAATATAAATCAAGGGGAAAAATTAGACATTTCAAGTAATGTAAGAGACCTTTTTCATTCTTACTTACAATCTGCTAGCTTTGATATGAAAGTAGGAAATGTGAGAAGACTTTCAGTATTTCAAAAAATTGCAGACTTAAATCTTGTTCTTGTTTATGGAAACGAACAAGGAAATATATTTAGAATCTTAGAAAAGATTTCAGAGAATTATTTTCAAGTAATACTAGTAACTGGGCTATTTTTAATCATTGTGATTGGGAGTTTTTCTTTATATACTAATAGAAGAATTCAAATGATTCAAAAATCAATCGCTAAGATCGCTAAAGGAGACTATGAAACCAAGGTTGAACTTAAATCAAATATATTGAATGATGAGATATACAGTCTTGCAGACTCAGTCAATATAATGACTGAAAAACTAAGAGCATATGACGATAAAAATATTGAACAAATCATTGCAATAAACGAAGAACTCAAGAAAAAAAATGTAGAATTAACTTTTGCAAAAGATAAAGCAGAAGAAGCCACCAAAACAAAGTCAATGTTTCTTGCAAATATGAGTCATGAGATTAGAACACCAATGAATGGAATTATTGGTATGACTCAATTGCTCAATTCAACAGAGCTATCTGATGAACAAAAAGAATTTCTAGAAATAGTTTCTAAAAGTGCTGATAACCTACTAAAAATTATCAATGATATATTAGACTTTTCTAAAATAGAAGCGGGAAAAAACGATCTTGAAAATAGACCTTTTGAAATTCATAAAACTATTTCCAATGTTATGAATCTAACCAGTAATGCACATAAAGAAAGAAAAAATAAATTTGGATTCGAAATATCCAAAAACTTTCCCGAGGTAGTATCGGGAGATGAGACTAGAATTTCTCAAATCATGACAAATTTACTTGGTAATGCAGATAAGTTTTGTTCAGAAGGCAAAGTAGATCTAAAAGCTGAATATCTAGGGGAGATTAATTCTAAACATAAACTAAAGTTTACTGTATCAGATACAGGGATTGGAATTGCTAAAGAAAAATTAAATGCAATTTTTGAATCCTTCAGTCAAGCTGATACCTCCACTACAAGAAAGTATGGAGGAACTGGGCTTGGACTAACTATCACCAAAAAATTGGTTGAACTTATGGGCGGTGAAATCACAGTTTCAAGCGAACTTGGAAAGGGTTCAGTGTTTACATTTACTATCTTAACAGGGAAGGTTTCTCCGCTGGAATTCGCTAACCTAAAAATTGAGCTAAATCATGAGATTGTTCTAGATAAGAATTTTGCATCCAAGTTTCCCGCGAATATCCTAATTGCAGAGGATAATCTTTTCAACCAAAAGTTTGCCAAAATGTTATTAGCAAAACTTGGATATAGTCCAAGCTTTGTAGAGAATGGCAAAGAAGCCTTAGATTTGATCGAGAAGGAAACCTTTGATATAGTCTTTTTGGATGTCCAAATGCCAGTTTTGGATGGACTAGAAACAGCTAGGGAGTTGATAAAAGTATATGGATCCCAAAAACCCTATCTTGTAGCACTTACCGCAAATGCGATGAAAGAAGACAAGGATGCTTGTATTCAATCTGGGATGGACTATTATATAAGCAAACCCTTCCAAGTTAGTGAAATAGCAACTCTAATTGCTAGCCTAAGTGTAAAGACAGGAACTTCTTTTTAATAGACATTTAAAAACACATGTTTTTCATAGACATATAAATAGTAAAAACAGAGGTCTTGAACTTGGATCATCTCATATTCCACATCATATTTACAGTCCTTTTCTTGGTTGCTAACGTTGTTTTTGTGCAAGCAGTATTGTATAGAATTGGCTTGGTACTAGAAGGTCAAAAAGCGCATTTTCATGAGGATGTAAGAGCACATTCTAACTTAGGATTTAGAATCAAAAGTGTAATTGAAAATGTTCTTTTACAAAAGAAGAATTTTCAAGAGCCATTGCGTGGAATCATGCACGCATTTATTTTCTATGGTTTTATCACTTACCTTTTACACACAACAAACCAAATGATTGCAGGCGTTTTTGGATATTGGCTCACTGATCCTTATTCATTTTCTCTATTAGGTTTTTCTCATACTATCTCTCACGTTTATGAATCAGCAGTGCAATGTGTTTCTTTACTAGTGCTTGTTGGATTAGGATACTTTGCTGCTAGAAGATGGATTCTAAAAGCCAAAGGACTGGACTATCATTCTCCAGCATCAGCAATTGTAATTGGAATGATTGCTACACTAATGGTTTCTACTCTACTAGGAGAAGCTGCAAGAGTTGTTTCTGCTAGTTATGGAATTGAAAATGGTAGTTTAAGAGAAGGTTTTCCAATTGCTGTTCTAATTAGTTATGTTTGGACGGGACTTGGAATAGAAGGTCAAAGTGCAGATATCGCATATAAAGTTATGTGGTGGATGCATATTCTTACTGTGTTCACATTTATGCTCTATGTTCCTCGTTCTAAACATGCTCATTTGATTTTTGCACCAGTAAACTATTTTCTAGTTACTGATACTCCTAAAGGTGCTCTATCTAAGCTTGACCTTGAAAGTGAAACTGCAATCTGGGGTTCCAACAGAGTACAAGACTTTCCGTTCCCAAATCTACTAGATGGTCTTTCTTGTATCGAATGTGGTCGTTGTCAGGTTCAGTGTCCAGCAAATAGAACTGGTAAGGTTTTGGATCCAAAATCAATCATTGTTGAATTAAAACATGCTCTTTTAGACAAAATGCCTGAAGTTCAAAAGGCTAGAAAAGCAGGTAAGTCTGCTGAAGAAATCATGGGAATGGACACTAACGTTATTGGAACTTATAACTCGGAAGAAGCAATCTGGGGTTGTACTACTTGTTATGCTTGTGTTCAAGCTTGTCCTGTTGGAAATAACCAAGTCAATGCGATAGTCGAAATGAGAAGACATTTAGTTCTAGCTGAATCTAAATTCCCTGCTGAACTTCAAGGTGCATTTACAAACATGGAAAATAATTCTAATCCATGGGGAATTGGTGCTCATACTAGAGCTGATTGGGCAAATGATCTTGGCGTGAAAACTCTAGCTGAAGATTCTAATGTGGATATTCTTTATTGGGTAGGTTGTGCTGGTGCTTTTGATGAAAGAAGTAAATCCACTGCACGCTCACTAGTTAAGATCATGCAAAAAGCCAATATCAATTTCGGTATTCTTGGAACTGAAGAAGGTTGTTCTGGGGATTCTGCTAGACGTGGTGGAAATGAATATCTATACCAAACATTAGCTCAAGCTAATGTAGATACATTGAATAACTATAATGTCAAAAAAATCGTTACAGCTTGTCCTCATTGCTATAACACAATCAAAAATGAGTATCCTCAGTTTGGTGGAAATTTTGACGTTGTTCACCATAGTGAATTCATTGATAATCTGATTCAGGATGGGAAAATTGATGTCAAGTCAAATCCTGAGGATATAAAACAAACATTCACTTACCACGACCCTTGTTATCTAGGAAGATATAACGATAAGTACGAAGAACCTAGAAACATTGTTAAAGAAGTTGCAGGTTCTATTGAAGAGCCAATTGACCATCACACTAAATCACTTTGTTGTGGGGCGGGTGGTGCTCAGATGTGGATGGAAGAACAAAACAATGACCGTGTAAATTTCAAACGAACCAATCAACTTCTAGATACTGGTGCTTCCACTCTAGCAGTTGCGTGTCCATTCTGTATGACAATGATTACAGATGGTGTGAAGAATGCAGGCAAGATTGATACTGTAAAAGTTAAAGATATTGCTGAACTTGTTGCGGAGAGGATTTAGCCACGACCTTTCTTGAAGATACTAAAGCCACAATCAGAGCATTGTGGACTGATCCTAAAGCCCAGCTCACTATAAAGAAAAAAGTGAATCTGGGCTTTGGTCTTGCTGTGCTCATTGTTGTATTTTTTTCAGCTTATGCAATTTATATAACTGATGAAAGTGATAAGGCTAGAAAATGGACTACTAGCACTTATGAAACTATTAACAAGCTAAAAGACTTTAATAGTCATATTAGAGAATTAGATATATATAAAAAAGAATTTCTACATGAACCAACAGAAGATAATTTAAGAGAATACTATAAAAAACTTTCAACGATCATAGGTCTTTATAATTCAATTGATTTAAAAAAATCTGTGACAAGTAGTGATCAAGAACTTGAACTAAGACAACTTGAAGAGTTAATCCTAAATAATTTTAATTGTGATGAAATCTGCCTTTCAGAAAAAAAAATCAAAGGTGAGGTCATTGCTAGAGAGTATCAAGATAACCTAAGAGCAGAAGCAATCATTTCTTTAGTGCAGGGTTCAATCGATAAATTAATCAATTTAGAATCAGTCTCACTTGTGAGTAGATTAGAAAGAGAAAAATTCTATGCAAGAATTCTGAGTCTAATCGTTATGATTGGAAGCCCATTTACACTTTTATTATTTTTAGTCTTAATTCTTGTTATCAATAGAGATGTAAATTTAAGAAACCAGTATGTTGCAGAGCTTCATGAGATATCACTTAGAGATGAATTAACTTCACTCTATAATAGAAGAGGATTCATTCAATTAGGTGCAGAAAAGTTATCTAATTTAGTAAAGAATAAAACTAAGGTTCTACTCTACTTCATCGATATGGATGGGCTCAAAAAAATCAATGATACACATGGACATAAAGTGGGAGACGAGGCACTGGTTAGCTTTTCCAATATTATGAAACAATGCTTTAGGCTAAGCGATGTAATAGCAAGACTCGGTGGGGATGAGTTTGCAGTCTTAGTTTCAGGTGATTCAGTATCCTCAGAGATCATCGAAAAGAGGATCCAGAAAAAAATTCATGAATTTAATGATACTAATGCTTCTAAGTTTAAACTTTCAGTGAGCATTGGCTTAGAAGAAATCGATTCTGATAATTTATCCAGCTTAGAAGAACTTCTCGAAAAAGCTGATAAAAAAATGTATGAACGAAAAAAGTCCCGAACTGCTTAAACTAAGTTCTATTCTCTGAAATTCAAAAACTTTTTTCAGTTCAATACTTGACTCTAAAGCTAGTTAAAAAATCCTAGTAATATCCACGATATAAGGGAAACTATGTCTTCTAATAATTCTCACCAAGCCGATTTTGACATTCTGAAGGTAGTAGAGCTAGCACGAACCAAGAAGTATGAAATTACTTCAGCTGGTTTTGCAGCATTGGATAAAATTGATAAAATCAATTTTCCTAAAAAAATGAAGACAAGAAAGCCTGCTGTTCAGGCTCTATTCGCTCTTACCGAAAATCTTGTGAAATTTGACTATTTCTCAATTGATGAAAAGAAAAAGCTATTGCAAGAAGCGGGTCTTTCTGACGCTCCTTACACAAAAGGCTTCAAAAATTTATTTCCATCTTCTGCACCAGTAGCTGAGGAAGCTGAGGAAGAGGAAATTCCAGAAGAAACTGCACCAGTTATAGAAAAATTAGCATCTGATGATGATTTTGATGATGATGAAGGCGAATTTGAAGATGAAGAAGATTCTCTTGAAGAGGATGACGAAGACGTCTAAAACTTTCTTTGCTACAAAGAGTTTTTTCTAAACAAGGTAAGCTCAATTTTCAGGATGAAAATGGTTTATTCATCCACTCTCAATTTGATCCTGAAAAAGAAGCTTCCCGTTTTTGGTATTCCATAAAACAAGAAACTCTAAATGAAGAAATTCTAATCTGGGGTATAGGTGCAGCCTATCTCTTAGAATCAATTTTCCATGATCCCAATGGAATTAAAAAAATCTTTGCTATTGAACCAATTCTAGAAATCTATGAAGATGAATTAGTAAAAAAAAAATTTCATCCTTAAGAATCCAATTTCTTACAAAGGAAATTGAATTACACTATCACACTGCCAATGATTTAAAACCATTCAATATACAAATAATCTCACATCCCTACTACACTAAAAATCATAAAAATGATTGGGATCTTTCCCCAAAAATCCCTAAATCAATCTCAGCAAGTACCACAGAACATTTTGGAAAGTTATGGTTTAGAAATTATTTCCTTAACCTACTGAGTCTATTAGAAAAAAAACAATGCGAGTTTGTGGATACAAAAGATAAATTTTTAAAGGAAAGGACAGTTCTATTCATTGGTGCAAGTCCTGAACTGGAAGAAGAACTAGAAAGTATAAAAAAACACCAAGAGAAATTTTTTATTATTAGTTCTGATACTTCTGCAAGATTTATACTCAATTTTGGTATCAAACCTGATTTGATCTTAAGCATTGACTCAGGCCTTGGAACTAGTTATCATTTGCAGGATTTAGATCCCAATATTCCAATCCTTACTTGTTTGCATTCTAGTAGAAGAGTGTTTGAACTAGAAAATAGAAAACTGATTTATTTAACACAGTTTCCTTTAGACCAAATTTTAAATGCTTATTTCTTAAAATCAATTACCCCAATCTTAAATCCTAGTTTGAATGTCGCGGGTCTTGCATTATCCTTTGCTGAGTTAATGGGAGCAAAAAAATTTCTAGTTTCAGGAATTAGTTTTGGCTCTAGATTTGGTCAAACTCATGTTCATGGAACTGGTTATGAAGCTTATCATTTGCCAAAGATTTCAAGAAAGAAAACACTGGAAATGACTCAATCGAAAATTTATTTGGGGAAACTATCCAAAAAAAATAGTGATTCACTAAAGTCCATTTTTTCATCTCAATTAATTCAATATTTTAGAGAAACTGACCTAAACCAATATTCATCTGATAAAAAAGTTTTATGGACTAAACTCAAAGGGAGTTTTAGTGTAGAAAGTTTCCAAGATACACTTATTAGAAAGAATTATATCATTGAGATTGCAAAGATATTAAGCATTGAAGATAGTTTCTGTACAAAAATTTTAAGAATAAAAAAAAGTCCTTGAACAATAATTAGAATTTTTCTATTCTTTTATTGAAAGGATTATCTCATGAAAATAAATTCTTTAATAGAAAAATTTCCCTCTTTTCTTGAGAACCGTTCTCTCCTAAAAATTCTGTTTGGGTTGAGTTATCTAGTATTTATCTTACTTATCGAAGTAATTACCTACCAATTTGAAAAAAGTGAAGTTAAAGAGTTAGCCACTTTCATGAAAGGTTACCTTTGGGAAATGGATGATGTGAACGCAAAAGAGTTTGAAAAAATTCTTACTGAGACAAAGGGCTATCGTTCCATTAAGATATACCATCCTGATAATTCAGTTTTTGCAGAAGATGAAATCAATCATTCTTTAGGTTTTTTTAGAAAGACATTGAAATTCTTTCTATTGATAAGACCCATAACCTTAACATCCAACATTTATAAAGACAAAATCAACATTGGTAGAATTGAAGTAGTATGGCTTAATGAAAACATTTATATCCATCTAGGTGTTTTGGTGATTATTGCTTTATTGTATGTGATCATTCTTTCTTATTTAAAAATTCTCCAAAACAGAAAAGAGTTAAATAAAAAGAATCATGAGATTAATGAAAAGATGCATGAAGTAGAGAAACTAAAGATACAACAAGATGGTGATTATTATCTAACCTCTTTACTTATCAGACCATTAGGTAAACTAAATGCTGTTAGTAATTATTTTAATATAGAAAAATTCATTAAACAAAAGAAAAAATTTGAGTTTAAGAAAAAGGACTTAGACATCGGTGGAGACATTTGTATCACTGAAAAGATAACACTTAGAGGAAATGATTACATCGTTTTTGTAAATGCAGATGCAATGGGGAAATCATTGCAAGGTGCTGGTGGGGCTTTAGTATTTGGCTCCGCACTCAATGCTATCATCACAAGAAACAAAAGTTCAGTATCCAACCAAAACTATTACCCCGAGGTTTGGTTGAAAAATACATTTGTGGATCTTCATAAAGTATTTGAGACATTCGATGGTACGATGCTTATGTCAGCAGTGATTGGACTCATTGATGAAAACAATGGTTTTATGTATTGGATCAATGCAGAACATCCAAGTATAGTTCTTTATAGAGATGGTAGAGCTGAGTTATTAGAAATCAATGATGTATTTATGAAACTTGGGGTACAAGGTGCAAGTAAGACCTTATCTATAAAACATATTCAGTTATATCCTGGGGATATGATTTTCTCGGGCTCAGATGGAAGGGATGATTTATTTTTAGGTAAAGATGATTCTGGAAATAATATCATGAATAGTGATGAAACAATATTTTTAAGAAATGTTGAAGTATCTAAGGGTGATCTAGAACAGTTATACTTAGAAATTGAAAAAACTGGTGCTCTAACTGATGATCTTTCTATTTTGAAAATTGAGTATAAGGCAAGTTCAGAACAAATCAATTCTAAAAATGCTCATTTGGAAGGAATGATTATTCAAGCTAAAAGAGATTTTACTAGAGGGGATAGAGCTGGTGCAGAAAGACTATTATATGAAATTCTTGGTTCCTATCCCGCAAGTGCTGATGCAATTCGCTTACTGCTAAGAATCTATTTTGAACGAAAAGATTATGTTGGTATAACAGAGTATGTAGATCGTTATCTTAATCTTAAACCAAGCGATACTGAGTTCATTTACTTAGCATCTTATGCACATAAAAAAGTTGGAAATTATAAAATGGGGATTGCTTATGGTGAAAGATATAGACTCAGAAATCCTAACTCTACAAGAAATTTATTAAATCTATATGACCTTTACCATAAAGATAGGAATTTTGAAAAATCAGTTCCACTGATTGATAAGATTTTAATCTTAGATCCCAATAATGAAAAAGCACTAGCAATTAGAGGTGGGGATTATAATGAAGAGTTTGTTATTTAGTATTCTACTTTTCATCAATTGTACTGACAAGGTTACTAGTAAGATTGTGGAAGAAGAGAAAATTCTTCTTCCCAAAAAAAATAAATTCAAAATAGCAACTTTAGAATGGTCACCATATGTAGGCACTGAAATTGAAAAATATGGTTATGTTTATCAGATCGTAAAAAGATCCCTTGAAGAGGAAGGAATTGAAGTAGAGATTGAATTCTATCCTTTTGCTAGAATTTTAAATTTAGTGAATACTGGTGAGATTAGCGGTTACTTTCCAGAATACCATAGTGTTGAAAATGAAAAAAATTTTTATTATTCAAATGCTTTTCCTGGTGGGGATTTGCTTTTCTTGAAGAAAAAAGAGAGACAAATCAATATCAAAACTTCAAATAACAAGATTGATTTTCAATCTTTAAAAGAGTATAAGATTGGAGTTGTTAGAGGTTATCTTCATACTCCTGAGTTTGATGAGGCAATAAAATTTTTGAATATCCAAGAAACAGCAAGTGATCTGATGAATCTGAAAAAGTTATTCATGGGAAGAGTTGATCTAATTGAAATTGATCCCAATGTTGCAAATTATCTCTCACAAAACTCTATGAAACAATTTACCAATGCTGCAAACGCATTTGAGGTTGTAGAACCAAAAATGGATTACAAGGATCTCTTTCTTTGTATTCCTCGGAGTGATAAGAATGGAAAAAAATTATTAAATAAATTTAACTCAGGATTTGAAAAATTAAAATCTAGAGGTGAAATTGAAAAAATACTTAAAGAATTTAATTTCAAAGAAGGGAGATATAAAGGTAAGAAGCATGGAAGAGAATAAGGCACCTAGAAAGGAAATCAAAAGAGTAAAAAAAAATAGTCCACATAAACTTATTCTTAGAAAAACACAAAGTTCCGATTATGAAGCAATTAAAGATATTATGAATAAGGTTTATTCCAATGCTGGTGGAACATGGACTAAAGAAGAATTTACTTCTCAACTCAAAAAATTTCCTGAAGGTCAGTTTTGCATTGAGGATAAAGGCAGACTTGTTGCAGCAGTAGTAAGCATGATTGTGAACTACGCTGATTTTGGAGATAAACATACCTATGATCAAATTACTTCTAAAGGATATTTAACAAATCATAATCCAGATGGAGACACTCTTTATGGAGTAGATATGTTTGTGGATCCAAATTATCAAGGACTTAGACTAGGAAGAAGATTGTATGATGCTCGTAAAGAAATCTGCTTCAAGATGAACCTAAAAAGAATCATCGTGGGTGGAAGAATTCCCGGTTATAAATCCTATTCTCATAAATTATCACCACAGGAATATGTGGAGTTAGTTAAGAATAAAGAAATTTTTGACAACGTACTTAGTTTCCAATTGAAGAATGATTTTCATGTTAGAAAAATCATGACTGATTATTTTCCCGAAGATACTGATTCGAAGAGTTTTGCTACTCTGCTGGAGTGGATCAATATTTATTATGAAGAAAAAGAACAATTGCTTGGTGGGATGAAAAGTGTTATTCGACTTGGGATTGTTCAATGGCAGATGAGATCTGTGGATTCGTTACAAGAATTTATGAGACAAGTAGAATTTTTTGTAGATGCAGTTGCAGGATATAAAGCAGACTTCGTTCTGTTTCCAGAATTTTTTAATGTTCCACTTATGGCGCAGTTTAACAAACAAAGTCCCGCAGATGCTATCCGTTCTCTCGCAGAATATACTGAACAGATAAGAGAGGGTTTTGTAAACTTAGCAATATCTTATAATATCAATATAATTGCTGGAACGATGCCTGTTTATACAGACTCTACTCTATATAATGTATCTTATCTTTGTAAAAGAGATGGAACTTATGAGGAACAATTTAAAATTCATATAACACCAGATGAAAATAATTATTGGGGAATGAAAGGCGGAAATGAAATCAGAGTTTTTGAAACGGATGTTTGCAAGATAGGAATTTTGATTTGTTATGATGTTGAATTTCCTGAACTTCCAAGAATTTTAGCTAGTAAGGGAATGCAGATTCTATTCGTTCCATTTTCTACTGATACTAAGAACGCTTATAATAGAGTTAGGTATTGTGCTCAAGCTAGAGCAATTGAAAATGAATGTTATGTTGCAATCTCTGGTAGTGTTGGCAACCTTCCCGATGTGGAAAGTATGGATATTCAATATGCACAGTCAGCAGTATTCAGTCCATCAGATTATGCTTTTGGACATGATGCAATTGCTGCAGAGGCAACTCCAAATACTGAGATGACTTTGATAGTAGATGTAGATTTAGATTTATTAAAAGAGTTAAATTCTGAGGGAAGTGTTAGAAATTTGAACGATAGGCGACATGATCTTTATAAATTACATTGGTTAGGTGGATCAGTTTCATGATTGATTATGTTTCTCTCTCTTCTTAATATTCAGAATCTGCAATAGAATCTCTTCTTTAGTATTATCAATTACTTTACAATCAAGAAGTATTCTTTGCAGCTTGTCTTCGGACAAAACCCAAACCTCTGTACTATTGTTCTTACGATGAGAATTTTCATTTAATTTCCAATTTTCATACTCTACTTCGATGAAGCTTTGTTTGTTAGATTTTTTATTTGCGGGATAGTTTAATACAGTTTTAACTTTCAACCCAAAATCTTTTTCATTTGCAAGGCTTGCTTTGATTTTATTTTTTGCCCAAGGCTTATGATCTCGATCAAATCCTTTCACATTAATGAGTGGCATAAATTTATGCAAAATCTCTACTATATCATTCTGCCATTCCATTACTGAATGAATATCTTTATAAGCAGCAGGTGCTTCGTCTCTAAGCTCTTCAACTGTCTCACAAACTATTCCAAGCATTGACTTCTCAAAATCAGCCTGAGAGATTTCAGCCTTAGCCTTTGTTCTGGATTTCCGTCTTCCCGCACCGTGTGAAGATGAAAACCAAGACTCTGGATTTCCTTTTCCACGAACTAGAAAAGAACCAGTTCCCATGGAACCAGGAATCAATCCCATCTGCCCTTTTCTTGCAGAGGTTGCACCTTTTCTAGTAATCCATAACTTCTTTTGAATTATTTTTCCTGAATTAGTTTCTATAGTGCAGTCTTCACATGCACAATAGTTATGATGAATATTTACTGACTTTGAAAAATCAGCTTCTTTGGAAATTTCTTTCATAAGAATTTCATTGATTATTCTGAGCATCATCTGCCTATTTTCAAATGCAAAATCTTGACACCATAACATGTCTTTTAAATAGTCTTGTCCTTCTTCAGATTCAATCTCTAAATAGTTTAAATCCTTATTGGGCAAAATTATATTTTTTGACTTCATATAATTTGCTGCAAGTTGGTTATAGTATTCAGCTGTTTGTTTTCCAATACCCCTAGAACCAGAATGTAAAAATATCCACACATCATCATTCTCATCACTTACTAACTCAATGAAATGATTCCCGCCACCTAACGTTCCAATTTGAGAAAGCACTTTATCATTTATTTTATTCTCTAACCATTTGGTTCTATTAGTATTATCTAATATAGATTTAGTTTTGGGCTTTGAATGAGAATTAGTTCCTGTAGGAATATTAGATTTTATTAATGAATGAATCTTTTCTTTGAACTCTAGGCTCAAGTCTTTGGCTTTTAATTCAGGAACAGGAACTGCAGCCATGCCACAGCCAATATCAACACCAACTGCATTTGGACAAATTTTATCTTCGGATGCAAATACTGAGCCGACAGTTGCACCAAGCCCATAATGAACATCAGGCATTGCTGATATAAAATGAACTGCAATCCCAGATTCAGCAAGTTCTATCAATTGCTTTCTTGCGGCATCTTCCAATTCATTTGTAAATACTTTGATTGGGATATTTTTTGTTTCTATAATTTCATGAATGGGCATAATCCAATTTGAAAATTAAATGTAGCTTTAAAGCAAGAAATTTTTAACAACCTAGAAATTTATTATTAAATTCTATTCCGATAGACTTAAGGAGACCATTCATTTAAAGAAAAATCTATATCTAAATTATTTTATGCAGATAAAATAATATTTATTATGAGTCAAATATTGAACCTTAATCTTATCATATTGAAATTTTAATGAAATCTTACTAGACAATACTTTAATAAAATCATTAGAATTATTAATTGTTTTTCCATCTGGATCTTCAGTCTTATCTTCTTTCCATCCTAAGACTTCTTCATTTGTAAGTAAAGAATAAATCTTCCCCCCGAAAGTCCAAAATGAACCAGCATTATAATATTTTGGAACTTTTATAGACTTAAATAATTCTTGTAACTCTTCTGTTGTTGCTAATCTTTTTTTCTTAGTGGAACAAAGATGATATGCACTATAATAATCAGTCAGTTCAGTACTGAAGTAATATTCTTCTTTATCTTCCTCTTCTATGATTTGAACTGGTGATTTAATAAATTTTTCTAAAATAATTTTTGAAACCTTTGTTAGTGATTCAAAAGAAATTTCTTCAGAGGATTCTGAATCACTGAATATATAAATTCCTTTTTTGAGATCAGTAACTTTTACATCAATTATATAGGAATCTTTTAAAGAAGAAATCTTTCCTACTAAAATATAATCTGCTTGCAAATAGTTTCCAATATCAATGTCACAATCAATCCCACATTTTTGCTTGAGTGCTTTTTCTTTTAATACTCTATTCAAACTTTGTCTATCAACTAAATCATATTGATTGGAATTTAAAATTCCTTCTCTGAAAACATTAGTAAGTTGATTTGCTATGCTTAAATTTTTTTTCTTATCACCAGTAAAATCAAATACAATAATTCTTGGCTTAATTAAATCCTTTGCAATTAGGTTTGAATAAAATTGACTTAGCAAAATGATACTAATAAGAATCTTCATCGATTTAGTTTCTGTAGTTCCTGATTTATTTCTTTGAGATTTTCGTCTCTAAAACCAATTAATAATTTTATTATTTCTTTTTTGTTATTTATAATTAAGGTGGCAGGAACTTTTGCATTTGGTAATATGCTACTTACAAATACTTGACTAAAATCCAATAAGGATTTGTTTTCTATTTCATATTCTTCTATCTTAGCTTTGACTTTTTTAAATTCATTTTTTGAATCTATATTAATAAATATAAATTGAATATCGCCATTTTGCTTAGCCAATTCTTTTAAAACTGGAATTTCTTTTAAACAAGGCTCACAATTTATTGACCAAACATTTATTAGAGTTGGCTTATTATTAATATATTCATCAAGAAATGAATAGGTTTCCTTAGTATAAATATATAACATAATTGAATTATCTAAAATCTTAGGTTTTGGAATCAATACCATTGCATAAAAGAAAAATAATAGAAAAACTTTCCTATTGAAACTCATACTAGTTAGACTTAGAGATAATAATAAACGAATAAAAAAATTTAGTAGTAAACAACGTGAGTTCGATGTAAGAAAAAAGTTGTACAAAACACCTTAGAAATCATATTGACAAAAACTCTTACTGGAGATCGCCAATATGACTGATCTACCTAACATATTCTGAACGATAGACGATTTTTGTACATAAAAAATTTCTGACTCAAATAAGAAAAGAAGCCGTAAGACTAGGCATTCTACAGTGAGATTCTAATCATTTTAGTTTACTTCCATTAATCTAATGTAACCGCTTACTAAAGCTTACTTAGAGCTTTTAAGATATTTCTTTCAATTCATTTGAGTTTTTGACTAGAGGTAAATTTTTTATAATATGCTGTAGAAATTGAAATGGTTCTTGTTTGTCTGCTTTTGTAGTTTGAATGATTGAATACCAAAAAGATGAAGCGTTAGCTCCATTTGGTGAGTCGGAGAACAACCAATTTTTTCTGCCTACAACAAATAGTCTGATTTCATTTTAGACTAAGTTGTTATCGATTTGAATTTCTCCATGATCCAAAAAAATATATAGTTTATCCCAAAGTTTTAATGTATATAAAATGGCTTTTCACACACCAAGGCTAGTCAGTCTAGTATTCTTACGAGTGAGTTCAGTATGCAAGTGTAGAATTTAGAAATATATTAGAAAATATAATATAACTCAAAGTATGAGTAGAAAAGGTAACTGTTGGGATAATGCTCCTGCAGAAAACTTTTTTAAAACATTAAAAGTAGAAAGGGGCTATCATTCAATATACAATTCAATAAAAGAAGCAAGAAGTGACTTATTCTATTTTATTGAAATATTTTATAATAGAAAAAGAATACATTCAAAATTAAACTTTACTAATCCTGTAGATTTTAAGAAAATGTATTATAAACGAGCAGCTTAAAATCATGTCCGTTTTTTAGTGGGTAGTCCACTGAATGATTCACAAAAGCAGAATAGATGCTCCAGAATAATTGATTCATAAGACTTAATGTGGGGCTCACTCAAGAAGCTGCCCTCAAAGTATTTTTACTATCATCAAGCGACTTAGTCTTTTGTTCTCACATGTTCTTTTGATCTTGTAAATTTTTTTATCAAAAAATTTACTTCGCTCA
>JANRLP010000054.1:0-7162 GCA_033762425.1 Leptospiraceae bacterium | reverse complement strand
CAGGGATTGACTCGGCGTTAATTTTTTGTGAACACAAAAAATTAACGAGAGAGGAAAGCCCGTCTGCCGCCCAACCTAATTGTTTAAATCATAAGTAAGAAGAAATTATAAAGTTGAAGTTCCAAACTAGTTAAATTAAATGTCATTATAACTCAGTTCAGAGAAAAAAGTATTATCTTAAAATGAAGAATTTACTAAATAAAAAGGGACTTATTTGGACTTTTCTTTTGGTAAGTTTTATTGTAAGTTGTGTATCTTATCCAAAATCTAATATAAAAATCACCAAACAAGAATGTCATGATATCTATCGTGATATGGTTTCTGATTATGGGATAACTAGAGGAAGTCAATTGGTATTGCTAAGTAATTCAGCTTCTTACTACTATTTGGCAAGTCCAACATTAGGAGTAATATACTTTTTGATGATACCAATTGTTGAAGTAGGTATCTTGAAACTAAAATACTCTAAAAACAAAGAAAAATGGCAGGAGTTTGGCTGCGAATGAAACTTATCCTTCTGCTATTACTGAACTGTGCTACTCTTCTAACCCCGCGAACAACCTCTGTTTCTATTAAACCAGAAGATGAAAAGCAATTCTATAAAATTTTCTGTGAAGATGAGTTCATTATAGAAACCAATAGCCCAAAAATCATAATCCTACCTTCCAACAAAATTTGCGAAATAAAATTCCAAAGTTCAAATGGGGAAGCTTTAATTCTCCAAATTCCAAAAATCGTAAACTTAGCTATAATTGGAAATTGTCACGTTTTTGGAATTCTATTTCTTCCAATTGATTTCGTAACAGGATACTATAAAATTCATGACAAAGAACCTATTATTATCCCGAAAAATTAAAACCTATAATCATTTGGAAATAATATCTGTGACCTAGTAATATCAGCATCTAACATTTCTTGCATTGTATTTCTAAGCTTAAGAGTTAAGTTATCAACAATTTCTTTCTTATTCTTACTTGACTTATACTCTTTAAAGTAAGTTGAAAGTTTGATAGGTTCTGCAAAACTAATATATGCCTTAGTTGATCTCGGGCTTGTACTTCCAAAAATCTCTGCCTCAAATCTATAAATCCATTCATAAATTCTTTCTGCACTTGGTAACTTAGCTAGATAATCCCCTTTAATTGTGATGAAGTCATAAACTTTTTGACAAATGTCTCTCCCCCATTTTGTAATTTCTTTTGAAGGTAGTTCACCCTTTGGATCTGCAGTGCCAACTGATACTAATTCAAACTGTGAAAGAACATACCTCAGCTTATCGATTGCATTGTCTTCTTTTTTGTAACGTTTCAATTTAGCTTTTTCAGCGACCATATCCAAAATATAATGTCTTAGTCTTCCTATTCTATAATCGAAATCCTCATTATGCTCTACTGGGATTCCAAATTCCTTTTCCTTAGACTCCATAAGTCGTCCGCCGATAGCAAAGATTCTTTCTAGTAAAGTTAATCCATTCTTTGAAAGTCCATAAAACTTTTCCATTCGTTCAAGCGACCTATCCACATCTCTTTGGTTATCAGTAAATATTGCACTCATTCTATACTTTACGAAAGTAGTTAGTATCTGAATCTCCGCATTAGGATCTTTTTTCAAAGCATCTTCAAAACCCCAAAAACCAAGCTGAGTCACCCCAGATTGAAAAGGTAGTAGATTATCATTTTCTGCTCCTGTTGGCTCACCCTCGGGAAATAACACTAATTTTCCTCTTTCACTTGCTAAAATTTCTCTTGTAGCTTTTAAAGACTCTCGATCAGCACTTCCCGCAATTATCGAATAAGCTCCTATGGATCGGATTGCCTTACCTACCATCCCATTTCCCCAATCAAACACTTCCCTAGATGCCATATATTTGAACCTAGAACCCATTAAATTTCCAACTAAGAAAGCGATTGGCGGCTCTTTCGTTGAAGGGTGGTTTGAAATGTAAATGACTCTTTCTTTATTCAAAGTCCTGAGCATTTTTTTGTCTGTTTCTGAAACGATTACCTCATCTATGTTATGCACTAGCTTCAACATAGTGCCTAGATTCAGATCCAAAAACCATAATAGTGGATAGCTAATATTCGCTGGGATAAATGATTCTATTGACATAAAGATACACTAAAAGATTTGATTGTAACTACAAGAATAAATTTTTTTGGAGAGTGTTATGGCTTTACTTGAGGAGTTGGAAAAACAAGGAAATTTCCTATTCAGATGGAGATCCTATATCCCCTCAATCATTGTGTTCATCTCAATGTTTTATGTCGCTGACTATAAGTATATTGGTGGTAAATTAGAAAAACATCATATTTTTTTATTTGTTTGTTTCTTAGTAAGCCTTTTCGGTCTATTCATTCGTTGTTATACGATTGGCTATGCACCTGAAAAAACATCGGGGAGAAATACTAAAAAACAAGTTGCTGATACTGTTAACCAGACTGGAATCTATTCCCTAATTCGCCATCCACTTTATGTTGGAAATTTTTTTATGTTTTTCGGAATCGTTCTTTTTGTGAATAGTCTTTCCCTGACCCTAATCTTCATTCTTTTCTATTGGATGTATTATGAAAGAATAATGTATACTGAAGAACATTTTCTTAGAGGAAAGTTTGGACCGAAGTATCTTTTATGGGCAGATAAAACCCCTGCGCTGATTCCAAATTTCAGAGAGTTTAAACCAGCTGGTCTTAACTTTTCCTATCGTAATATCATTAAACGAGAGTATCCTAGTCTTTTTGGTCTTGTAATTATGTTTCTATTATATGATCTTATTTTTACCTACTTTAATGAACCTAGTCTATCAACTGAGTCATTCTTTGGGATTATTAAACCCTATCATAAAATTATCTTCCTCATAGACTTTGTTTTCTATCTTTTCATTAGAGCACTTGTAAAACTCACTAAAATCTTCCATGTGGAAGGTAGATAATTCACTTCTAAACATGAAAGTCAGAATCACTGAAATTTTTTACTCTCTCTCAGGAGAAGGAATTTCTCAAGGAGTGCCAACAGTCTTTGTTAGGCTTGCTGGCTGCTCCCTCAGGTGCGGACTCACTGAAAATAAAAGGCTCTGGTGTGATACTGGATACTCCCTTAGTCCAAGTGTAGGAGAGTTTTATTCTCTTGAAGATGCCATTTCTGAAATCAATTCCATTGCAGATGGAAAAGAAACTCAGGTTCTTCTTACCGGTGGAGAACCCTTGGAAGGGGATGAAAAAAAAATATTTTGTACTAGCCTTGCTGTTAGCCTCAGAAGTATGAGACATAATAAGCCTTTTCCCATACCCCGAATTGAAACTAGTGGAAGCATCTCCATAATTGGACTAGAAAATATGGTCTTTACCCTAGACTATAAGCTTCCTAACTCAGGTATGGAAAAGTATATGGTTCTAGAAAATTTGCACTATTTGAACGAAAGAAAAAATGACCTAGATGAGATTAAATTTGTCGTAAGAGATAAAGAGGATTTTTTGCATAGTATTAAGATAATCGAAAAATTTAAACTAGAAACCAATCTTCTTTTTTCACCTGTAGCAGATGAACTTTCACCTTCAACACTTGCAGATTGGGTTAAAGAACTTGGTCATCCAAAATCAAGGCTTTCCTTACAATTGCATAAAATTCTTTGGGGCAACAAAAGAGGGGTTTAGTGCTAAAACAGGGATACCAATTTACTCTTGACTTTGATAAAAAAACTGAGAATGAAATCTTTTATCAATTTGCCTTTATCAAAAATAAACCTGAACTTGGGATTGGAAAACTAATTTCTAGATCAGGATCTAGTTTCCAATTAGAGTTTCAAAATAGTATTTTAGAAGTAACTGAAGAAGAGATTACCCCAATTCAAATTTCGACTAACGTTCTTTATAAACAACAAGAGAATCCAATCCTTGCCCTCACTCTTTCAGCAACTGAACTTAAACTAGCACATAGTTTTAATAAATTATCTTCTCTCTCTAATTCCAGAACAAGACTACTTCCTCATCAATTGGAATCAACTTATGTAGTAGTAAATAGTCTTAGACCAAGATTTATTCTTGCTGATGAAGTAGGTCTAGGTAAAACAATTGAAGCAGCTCTTGTTATGAAAGAACTTATGTTTAGAAATAAGTTTAGCAAAGTCCTAGTGGTCTGTCCTTCTCCCCTTCAAGTCCAATGGCAACAGGAACTTAAGAATAAATTTAATGAAGAATTTTCTGTAATCAAAAGAAAAAACTTTTTGACTAATGGAAAAGAGAATTGGCAAAATTTTTCTAAAATCATAACCTCAATCGATTTTATCAAAAATCCTAACTATGCCAATGAAATATTAAAGAAGAAATGGGACATTGTAATATTTGATGAAGCACATAGACTAAGAAGAGACTATTCTAAAATCACTCGAGCCTATCTATTTGCGGAAAAAATTTCTAAAAAAACAGAAGCACTTTTATTGTTAACAGCAACTCCTTTTAGAGGAAAACTTGAAGAATTATTCTACCTTGTCCACCTTGTTGATCCAAATATCCTAGGTCCATATCATAGTTTTGTAAATGATTATGTAATTGGTTCTAAGTCTGATCTAAAGGAAAAAGTGAGCAAGGTTTTGCTTAGAAGAAGAAAAGTAGAGGTAGGTGGATTCACCAAACGTTTTGCTAAAACTGTTAAGCTAGAACTTTCTACTGAAGAAAGAAATTTCTACGATGAAACAACTGAATATGTGAAACAAGAGTATAACCTTGCTATGAAAACAAAAAATCGTGCAATTGGTTTTGTCATGGTTGTATTTCAAAAACTATTAGACTCCTCTGTTCATGCACTACTCAATGCTCTCACCAAACGAAAGTATCTTCTTGAAAATAAGCTACATAGATTTAAGCCATCTAATCAGAGGTTAGATGAATGGGATACTGACGAAACTGAAAATGTTGAAGAATTTTTAGAAGACCTAGATGAATCTGTAAGCATCGATCTCAATAATATTAGGAGAGAATTACTTACTCTGAATCGTTTGATCCATCTGGGTAAAAAGATCAAAGAAGATCAAAAGTCCTTAAGACTAAAGGAAACCTTATTAAGACTAAAAAAAGAAGGTCATAAAAAATTTATTATCTTCACTCAGTTTAGAACAACTCAAGATTATTTATTCAAGCTTCTAGCAGATGAATTTAAGACCTCTCTTTTTCACGGTTCCCTTTCTATGGATGCTAAAGAAGAAGCAATCCAAGATTTTAAATCTTCTTCTGAGATCCTAATCTGCACTGAAGCTGGGGGAGAAGGAAGAAACTTACAATTTGCAAACATTCTATTTAACTATGATCTTCCTTGGAGTCCACTTAAAGTAGAGCAAAGAATTGGTAGAATTCATCGATTTGGCCAAAAAGAGAATGTATATATATTTAACTTTGCTAGTAAAGACACTGTTGCAGAAAGAATCTTAGAAGTGCTCACAAATAAGATTAAACTATTCGAAGAATCTATTGGAGCTTCTGATACTCTTCTAGGAGCAATTGAAGATGAATTAGATTTTAATTCTAACCTTATGAAATTTGTTACTGGTGTAAAAACAAAAGAAGAACTAGAACAAGAAATTGATTCTAAAGTAAAAATTGCTGAAATCGGTTATAAAAAATTAGATTCTTTACTAACACCAAAACTTGTTGATTTTAATCTTCAAGACTATTATAATCATACTCTTTCTGAACGCTCCTTTGATAACTCACATCTAGAAAAATTTTTACTTGAATTTGATTTTCATCTGCCCAATATCACTGGAGCAAAATTAGAACCTGCAGACAAAAAAGTATATAGAATCTATTGGAAAGATAATTGGAAGTTAGCTACCTTTGATTCTGAAGAAGCACTCAAAAATGATTCATTAGAATTTTTAGCATTTGGTCATCCTTTAGTTGAAAATGCAATTGAATATTTTCAAGACAAAGAGATGGGAAGAGGTTTTGGATATTTAGATTCTGGAAAATATTCTGGGAAAATTTATTTTATATTTCTATCTCATTTTAAATTCTCTCTTTCAAGAACTGAAATTTTATATTATGAATTTGATTCTTTAAGAAATACTATTTTAAAACTAAACTCATTTGAACCCAAAGAATTTATCATTCAAAGAAAAACAAATAATGAAACAAATTTTCATTTCCCTGAAATTCAAAAAATTGAATCAGCATTTTGTCAAGCTTTTAAAAGAGCAAAGGAAGATTCTGAAATTTTGAAAAATCAGATTCTTGAAAAAACTAAATCCATGTTCCTTAGAGAAGAATATAAAGTAGAACTTTCAGGAAAAAAAGCAATTCGTGAGTTAACTGAAAAGTTGGATAGGCAAGAAGCTAAAGTGAAATGGAGTGGAAAGCCCGAACAAAAGTCAGTAATCAGTAGAACTAAGAATGAAATTTTAAGAAAGAAAGAAGATTTTGAAATCGAATTGAATAAGATAAGAAATGGCAGAGAAATTAGCTCACAACTAGAACTGTTTCAAGTTTATATTGGACCAAATTTCAGATTCTAAATTAACTTGAGTTCGATTTAAGAAGAAAACTTAGAAATAATTACTAATCTGATCATAACACTAAAAAAAATTTTTGGGCGGCAGACGGGCTTTCGGCTTCGGTCAAAAAATTTCGCACTTCGATACTAAAACCCCTTAAGGGATTTTCACTCAGTGACCAAAATTTTTTGACCCCGCCTCAATCCCTGCCGCATTCCTAGGCGTTAGCTACCACGTCCTAGTGGGGTTTTCACAAAAAACTCAACTAGGTCTAACCCATTGAAAAATCGTATCTTTGTGCTAAACGAATAGTTCTTAGCCAATGCTAAGGATCTTTTCACCATTCTATAAAAATGCATTGCATTACTTTCATCAAACGATAGCATGAATGCAAATAACAAGGACATGGATATTCTTAAAAAATTTGCTAGGGTCTTTAGTCTCAAATAGTCTCGTGAAAAGACTCTAATTGTCTGTATTTTATAACTTTCCTCAACAACTTCTGACTCAGTTGCCTTAACTTGATATTTGGTCTTCATGTTTGCATTGGGCTTCAAAATCATTCCCGACCAACTCGCTGTTTCATATCTATCCAATAATTCCTGCATTGCCTTAGCGTGTGTCTTACATCTAACAAGCTTTCTTCGGAATAGTCTGCGTGCGTTAGTTCCCATGTTGAGT
>JANRLP010000053.1:0-18288 GCA_033762425.1 Leptospiraceae bacterium | reverse complement strand
CTTGAAGCACTTCTGGAAGTAGGTCCTTCTGTATTCTTTTCTTTGCTTGTCATCGCCGTCGCGTTCTTACCTGTATTCACTCTAGTAGATCAAGAAGGTAGGCTCTTTCGTCCTCTCGCCTATTCTAAAAATCTCGCTATGGCAATTGCGGCTATTCTTGCTTTGACGCTTGACCCTGCTTTTAGAATGCTTTTTACTAGAATGGATCCATTTACATTTAAAAATAAATTTCTAAATACAGCGGCTACTACGTTATTAGTCGGCAAGTATTATAAAGAAGAAAATCATCCCATTAGTAAAATTCTTTTTAAATACTATGAGCCTGCTTGTATATTTGTTTTAAATCATCCGCGAACGATAATTGGTTCATCTATAATATTAGTTCTACTTACAATTCCGTTATATCTTCATCTTGGTTCAGAATTCATGCCTCCCCTTTATGAAGAGACTATTCTTTATATGCCTACAACCCTTCCAGGCATTTCGGTAGCAGAGACAGAGCGGTTAATGATTAACATGGATAAAAAACTAAAACAAATTCCAGAAGTAGTTCGTGTATTTGGAAAAGCAGGAAGATCGGATACATCGACAGATAGTGCTCCTTTTTCTATGATGGAAACTGTCGTTTCCGTTAAACCACAAAATGAATGGAGAAAAAAAGAAAGGTTTTATTCAAAACTCCCAAGCTTTACTCATTTTCTATTTAGAAGTTTTGCTCCTGATAGAATTTCAAAAGAAGAACTAATTGCAATCATGGATAAAGAACTTTC
The DNA here is from genome assembly GCA_033762425.1 of Leptospiraceae bacterium. GTDB lineage: Bacteria > Spirochaetota > Leptospiria > Leptospirales > Leptospiraceae > JANRLP01. The sequence goes on along the minus strand of JANRLP010000053.1, from coordinate 17,518 downwards.
ATTTCCTGGAGTATCTAACGCTTGGACTATGCCAATTAAGACAAGAATTGATATGCTTTCTACATGGCTTCGAACTCCAATAGGAATTAAAATTCAAGGAGAGTCTCTAGACGAAATAGAAAGGCTTGGAATTGAAATAGAAACAGTATTAAAATCTCTCCCTGGAGTTAGATCCGTATTTGCTGAGCGAACTGCAGGTGGATACTTTTTAGATATAAATTTAAAAAGAGAAAAACTTGCTCGCTATGGAATTACTATCATCAATGCACAAAATATTATTTTGACTGCGATTGGAGGAGAGTCTATTACGCAAACCATAGAAGGGCGAGAGCGATATACGGTTAATCTTCGTTATCCAAGAGCACTTAGAGAAAATATTGACCAATTAAAACGTATCCTAGTTCCTACCTCGACTGACTCTCATATTCCAATTGGAGAAATTGCAGACTTAGAATTCAAAACGGGACCAGCCATGATTCGAGATGAGAATGGCTTTCTTACTGGCTATGTTTACTTGGATACTGGTGAATCGGATATTGGTGGTTTTGTAGAGAAAGCAAAATTGAAAGTATCCGAATCAGTGAAACTTCCTGCCGGTTATACTCTACTCTGGACTGGTCAGTACGAAAATATCATTCGAGTTAGAGAAAGGATGAAGTATGTAATTCCAATTACCCTCTTTATTATTTTTTTCCTAATCTATATGAATACTAGTTCATATATGAAGACAATGATAGTTATGTGCGCTGTTCCTTTTTCTCTTATTGGAGCTGTAGGAATATTATTTATTCTCGATTACCAAATATCAATTGCAGTATGGGTAGGAATGATTGCCCTCATGGGACTCGATGCAGAGACTGGCGTATTTATGTTGTTATATCTTGATTTGGCGCACGAAGATGCGAGGAAGAAAGGACTTTTGAAAAATGATAACGAACTAAAAGAATCTATCCTGCATGGTGCAGTAAAAAGAGTTCGCCCTAAAATCATGACTGTTTTATGTGCAATGATGGGCCTACTTCCTATTATGTGGTCAACGGCAACAGGCTCAGATGTAATGAAACGAATTGCTGCTCCTATGGTGGGTGGACTTGTGACTAGCTTTGCATTAGAGCTTTTAGTATATCCGGCGATTTATTATTTATGGAAACGAAAAGAGTTAAGTAAAATGGAAATTGTATGAAAGATAAGGAAACACAGAACCTACGAATGGAGAATGAAAACAATGAGTGACAAAAAAGAATTTATACCAGCGTTAGGCTACGACTGGTTAACCGGTTTCTATGACTTAACAATTAAATTGACAATGCCAGAAAAAAAATTTAGAGCCAAACTCATCGATATGCTAGAACCAAGAAACGGCGAGGCTATTTTAGAATTTGGCTTTGGCACAGGACAGAATATTATTATTGCACACCAGCGTAATGAAAATGCCAATCTAACCGGACTTGATATTGACCCTAAGGTTAAAGAGATTGCTCAATATAAAATAAAGAAACTTGGTTTTAACATACCGCTTGATCTTTATGAAGGGGCAAATTTTCCGTATCCAGATAACTCATTTGATAAAGTATTTAGCTCATTGGTTTTTCATCAACTTGATAAGGAAACAAAGGTAGCTTGTTTGCGGGAAATCTATCGCGTATTAAAACCGAAGGGTCAACTTACGATAGGCGATTGGGGGCAAGCTAAATCTAAAACGATGCGGCTCGCATTTTACATTGTCCAACTTTTGGACGGCTTTAAAACAACAAACGACAATGTCAACGGACTTTTACCAAAGTTTATAGAGCACGCGGGATTTAGAAATGTATCGGAAACAGATTTTATCAATACTAAAATTGGTAGCTATTCGTATTATAAAGCGGAAAAATAAATTAGTAAATTTTTGAATTCATTAAAAGGAGAAGACAATGAATAAAATAAAAACAATGGTAATAGGAATTCTATTCCTATTTGGAACAACAATTTGGGCACAAGATGTTTCTAAGGTAAAAGCAGAGCATATTGCAAAGGTATCTAGGTATGAAGAGTTGGCAAAATCACAACAGGATATCATAGATGAACATTCAAAAATGAAAAGCGATTTTCGAAAACAATATTGGATTAACGAAAAATTAAGTCCAAAATTGAGAATACAGGAAATGGAAACTCATTGCGAAAAAATCATAACAGCTGCTAAATCTCAAAAAGCAAATTTTGAAATGATGGCTGTAATGCATAATTTTTTAGCTAAAGAGTTAGATAAAAAATAAATTTATGAGAATCCATTATCAAGTTTATGAATTTGGTGATGGATTTTTTTCAAGGAGAAGACAATGAATAAAATAAAAACAATGGTAATAGGAATTCTATTCCTATTTGGAACAACAATTTGGGCACATGACGGAAAGGCAACTCAAGTTATGGAGGAGATGGTAAAGTTTCATGATGCACTCGTAAAAGAAACTTCTGGGAAGCTTGATACTAAAAAACTCATAGAACTTCTTACTAAAGGTGCTGATGATAAAAAAGATACTGAGACTTTTAAGAAAGCAATTCCTATTGCAGAGAAATTAGGTAAGGCAGATGGCTTGCAAGACAAAAAAAACGCTTACTCACAATTAGTCGATGGCTTATCTTCTGTTGTTGGGCACCATGATAAATCGAAAGCAAATCTATTCTATTGCCCAATGGAAAAAAAGAAATGGATCGCTAAAGGAGATGCAGTTGTAAATCCATATCTAAAGGACATGCGAGATTGTGGAGAGAAACAATAATAGTGCAGGTGTGTGGTTATAATGGGAGTTATGTATTTCATGCTTAAAGACATGTGGTCTCACATTAATCATTCACCCTCACAAGTGAAAATTGCTTTATCCTTTTCACTATCTATAAAAAAATTAGAAAGCAATATCTTATTTAAAAATCAATTTAATGCTTGATTAAAGAGTATTGAAAATGAGATGTTTACTGATTACCTAGAATTGGGTTGCTTAAAGCTTAGGAAGGTATATGAGCAGTTTTCTAAATCAATTAAAAATTTCTACAAGACTTTATATATTTTTTTCTATCAGTCTAGTCTCGATGATCTTTATAATCTCATTAAATATCAATAGATTATCTAGTCTTGGTTCACAACTTTCCAACGATCTAACAATTAATCAAAAAAAATCTGATTATGTTTTAGAAATCAATGTTATTGCATTGAATAAGGTTCGTAAATTAGTAGAGATACTATCGACAAACGATATTAATATTAAGTTAGAGGGGATTAAATATATCGGTTCTGAAACAGAAAAAGTAACCAAAACGTTTAAGGATTTGGAAAACATCACTGAAAACCAATCAGAAAAAGAATTGGTAATTAAGGCGAATGAAGCAAGAAAACTTTTTGTGGCTTCAAAGCAAAACATTTTAGATTTAGTAGTAATTCAAGGCAATGAACAGAAAATTCTAGCCATACTTTCCAAAGAAACATTACCAAGGCTTCAGTCCTATTTAGACTTTGTGAACCAAATCAATAAAGTTATTCAACAAAAAACGGTAATTATTAATGAAAACTTAGTTCAAGAAAATAAATCAAATACTTATTTTCAAGTGATCTTTCTTTTTATTTTTATTCCTGTGAAAGTTTTGTTTTTGATTTGGATCGTTTTATCCATTGTTAAACCATTGAAATACACAACTGAAGTGATTGAAAAACTATCCAATGGGAACTTAGATTTTCAATTTTTGATTGATGAGAATAAGAATGATGAATTCAGTTTGATGCTTCTTAAATTTAAAAAAATGAAAGATATGCTTACTAACTCAATTCGACAGATCAGAGATTCTTCTGTAAAACTCCAAAGTTCATTTACTCAACTAAAAAAAATTTCTTATACTCTGAATTCATCTGCAATGGAACTTGCTGCTAGTTCTGAGGAAACTTCTGCAGCTACAGAAGAGGTTTCTTCTACAATCGAAAATGTGAATTATAAGATTGAAATTCAATCGAATCAAATGAATGAAATCAATCAGAACATAATGCTCATGAGTCATTCAAGTCAGGATATAAAGAATCTTGCGGAAAGATTATCTCAAAATTCTGTTGAGTCTTCTAAATCGGTTTTAAAAGCCGAAGCAAATGTTCTGGATACAATTTCTTCCATGGATGAAATCAAATCTACTTCTAAAAAAATCTCTGAGATTGTGGGAATCATTTCTGAAATTTCTTCACAAACAAATTTACTTGCACTTAATGCTTCTATTGAAGCTGCAAGAGCAGGTGAAGCGGGAAGAGGTTTCTCGATTGTAGCAGATAGCATCAATAAATTAGCAGATAGAACCGGAACCTCAGTAAAACAAATTCATAACTTAATCGCTGATTCTGAAAAAGTAATTGCTGAAGGATATCATAAGGTTTCTGATTTAACAAATGTATTGAAAGGTATTTCCACTGGGGTTAACCTAATTCATGGTTCAGTTGCTAATGTTTTAGCAAATGTAACAAGTCAATCTACTAATTCAAATCAAATCACTAAGAACACAGAAGCCGTAAGTACATTATCCAAAGAAGTTCTTTTGGCTTCTAATGAACAAAAAATTGTGATTCATGAGATTAATGAGGGTATTTCAAAAGTATCTTCCAGTGCAAATATTGTTTCAAGTGATGCTTCTTCGATTCAGGAATTATCCAACAGTATGTTTCAAGAGACTAATATCTTAAATGAGTCTGTTTCCTTTTTTAAAATTTAGAGTAAGATTCAGACTTTAAATAGGAAAATTCTTTCTCAGTGAAATGGATTTAGTAAAAGCGGATTAGTATTCATAAATACTGAAAATTTTGAATAGAATTGAGTATTTCAGGAAGAATAGAAACTTCAGTTATGCGTGAAATAGCTAGAAATTGTATTGTAATGCTAGGGATTTACCGTTAATTGGATATAGAGAAATGTATGTTTCCAAAAATCGTATTCGCAATTTTTTATATCTTAACTTTTTCGCTCTTTGCAGCTGAGGGTAAGCAACCTCCATCCCAGATGGAGGCTTTAATTTGGGGAGTAATCTTATTTTCAATAGCCATGGGAAGCCTTCTACTCATTGTATATGCTTTTCCAAAAAGTGAGGCGTACAAGAAACAAGTAGCTGCAAAAATGGTTGCTAAAGCAAAACCATTAACTGTCAAAAAGCCTGAAACTAAGCCTAAAGAAGAAAAGGACGACGATACAACTGCTGCTTTTCCTACAATTCATACGCAACAGATGCCCATCACAAAACCAAATATTTCTACTGAGCCACTCACGAATATCAGTGATGTAAAAGTTTCCGATCCAGAAATGCCTTCTTTTGACCAACAAGAACAAGAGCCACCTAAGGTAACTCCTCCTCCCCCACAGGTTCCAGGAGGTGAGTGTAGAACTGTTTCTTTTGATCATCTTTATAAATCTAAAAATCCAGAAGTGGACGCTCTTTGCAGAGAACATTTATTAAAGTTGAGTAGTCTTCTTCCTTCCAAGTCCATTTCTGTTTATTTTATTAAGTCGGGGCAGTTCACTAGATATTTGGAAAGAAAAGGAGAAACGTTTCTTTCTTACGATCCAGTTACTGAGCGTTCAGACATCACAGAGGATGTCGCAAAATTTCTTAGAAAAAAACTAGGAGCATTTTCTTCAACTCATACTGATGCAGTACTGCCAATGGTTAGTGGTGAAGAAATTTTTGGTGCAATCAAACTTCAATTTCTGGATGCAAGAAAAAATTTAGATATTGGTCCAGTTTGGTCAGAGATCAAATCTTTTGCTAAACAAATTTCTGCTTCTCAAAGTTCAAAGATGGGAACTGGCTCTAAAGAAACTAATCTATATACAATGGAACATTTTAATAATATATTGAATTATAGAACAACACTTGATGTACCGCAGAGTTTAATTTTGTTTAAGGTCAGAGCAAGTGATAAAACTTCTGTATTCAATCATTTTGCAGAATCATTGAAAGAAGTTCTAGGAAAAAAACCAGAGGTCTATAAAATTTCGGATGATACGTTAGGTGTTTTCTTAAATTTAGAAAATAGACTAAAACTTTCTGGTTTGTTTCAAACATTTATTCTTGGATTGAAAAAATTTAGTGCAATTGTTGATGTGAACTGCGGTGCTTGTGATTTCCATAGCTCTTATAAAATTCCTCAGAAATGGTTGGATAAAGCTAAACTAAGTTTATCTGAATCAGAAAAAAGCGGAGCAAATCGATTCCATTTGCATGAAGAAAAGTAGAGCTAGAATATCAGAATTTCTTTCTGGCTTAAATTTCTTAATCGGTTTTTTTAAAAAACTAGAACTGAAAACTTGGAATACCAGAGAGGCTAAAATTACTACAGAATTCGGTTCTGAATTTAGAGTTAGGATTTATGAACCAAAAAAAAACTTTAACAATAAAACCATACTTCTTTTGCATGGAATGAATTTTAAAGGTATAGATGATGATAGACTTGTTGAACTTGCTTTAAGATTATCTAGAACTGGTGCTAGAATCCTTACTCCTGAATTAGATGAAGTAAAAAATTTATTGATTACTCCTAAAACAATAGAAAATATCAAAGAACTCATAGTTCATTATTCAAAAGAATATCCCGGTCTAGGACTATTTGCTGTGAGCTTTACTGCGGGAATGAGTCTAATTGCTGTTACTGATGATAAACTAAAACATTCGCTTTCTTGTATCATTTTAGTAGGCAGTTATTCAAATTTTAAAAACACAATTTCCCATGTGGTAAAGAATTTTGATTATGATGACTATGGAACATATATTCTATTCTATAATTATCTGGAAAGGATTATGCCTGTGTCAAAGGAACTGAAGGAAACTCTCAGAGAAGCTGCAATGGATAATATTTTCTACAGAAAAGGGGAAAATTCAATTGCTAATCAAAAAAAATTAGCACTCAGCGTCGAAGAAAGGAAAGTTTTTGAATCCATTCAACTAGATAAAGAAGCAAGAATTGCGTTTGCTCTCAAAATTACTGAAGAATCTCCATCACTAATTTATGAAATGTCACCGATAAATTATTGTAGAAAATTGAGCATTAAGATAAGTTTGATTCATGGAAGGAATGATAGGATTATTTCAGAACAGGAAAGTGAAGAATTGAATTCCCTTTTGGAAGAAACATTACCTAAAAATTTTGTGATCACACCTCTTCTTTCCCACGGAGATAAAGTGGATTATTGGAAAGAAATTCCATCAATTCCTCCTCTTGCAGTTGGTTTTGGCTATTTTTTGGAGTCTATTGGAGTAGGGCATGAGTGAAACAGATAAGACAAGCAAGGATGATGGGACTAACCCAGTTAATAAATTCACAGCTGGTCTAACTTCTAAAATGCAAGCTCTTGGAACTCAAAAAATGTCTGCTATAGATCCCGATAAAAAACCAACAAATCCAAAGACCGAAGCGGTTGAGGCTCTTCCTACCCAAAGAATGCAAGCAGTTGGAGGAACTCCAAAGCCTAAGCGTGAAAAGGGTCCTGATATTTTTCCAAGACTCAGTGTTAGAATCACTCCCGATAACCTAAAAGCATTTTTAATTCTAGATACTCTTGGCTTAGACTTTAGCCAAGCAACTGCAACCAATATCTATACATATTTGAATTCCACAAAGCTAGATACAGATTTGGTTCAATACAATAAAATCAATGAAATGGTTGCAATCATCAAGAAAATACAATCAGGTGAAGCCCAAGAGCCAATCATAGAGGTCCAAGTCTGTCAAGGATCCGCAATGGTTCCTGGAATTGATGGATGGGTTAAGTTTTATTTTCCTCATAACCAAAGAGTAGTCATCACTGACGACGATAAGGCTGATTTTAGAAATTTGGAGAGATATGTTACTATCAAACAAAACGATAAGATAGCAACTCTATTCCTTGGTGTTGTTGGTAAACCCGGTAAGGATGTATATGGTGCTCCTATCAATCCATCTCCAATCAAACGTCCTAAGGTTGTAATTGGTAGCAATATCAACACTGAGCAAATTGTTAGCCCTGAAGAACCTGAGAAGGTCTATATTGAGTATTCAGCAGCAACCAATGGAGTTTTATATTCATCAGATGAATCTATCAATGTCTCCGAGCAACTCACTATTCGTGGCAATGTGGGACTATCCACGGGAAACATAAACTATAATGGTGCGATCACAGTTGAAGGTTCCATCGAGGAAGGATCTAAAGTCACTTGCACCGAAAGCCTTTTGATTGCTGAGAACTTAGAAAGTTCTGATATCGAAGTTGGTGGAGACCTAATTGTAAAAGCGGGAATCAAGCTAAAGCAAAGTAAGACAATTAAAATCAAAGGAAATGTAAAAGCTAAGTTCATTGAGAATGCAGTTATAGAAGTTGATGGAGATGTAATTGTTGAAGGGTTCATCTTAAATAGTAAAATATTTTGTTTGGGAAGTTTAGTTGTAACAGGTGCAACAGGTGCGATCTTAGGTTCAGAAATAATCATTTATGGTGGTCTATCTACGACTAATCTTGGGAACAATTCAGGTAATGATGTAACCATAGATTTGGGTTACCATTACAGAAACGAAAAACTCTATAATGATCTTGGTCAGGCGATCAAAACTTCAGAAAAAGAAATTGAACAACTTGTTCCTCAGGTGCAAAGAATGAATAATTTCATCAAGCAAAGTAGGGGAAAGATTGATGAAGATAAAAAAGCAAAATTCAAAGAACTATTTGAAACTTATCAAAAGAAAAATATCATCCATAAAAAACTTCTTCTGAAACAAGAAGAGTTAAAAACAACTAGATTCAACCCCGATAAAATTCATCTAATGGTAAAGGGAGCGGCATTCCCAGGAACTACCATAAAGTATAGAAGGCAGATTGAAAAAATTCAAGTTATGCAAACTGCGTTCATGATGGCGTTCTTCCCAGGTCAGGAAAATAATGCTCCAATGACTGCAATCAGCTCTGTATCTAAGAAAAAATAATTCTAAACTGATAGAAAATTTTTCGCTATCCAAAACTATTGTTGATAGATTGTAAAAATTAAGAGTTTATCTTAGCAGGTCATTAGATGGAAAAAAAAATTTTAGTAGTGGGTGCTTCCTCAGGAATTGGTGCTGAAATAGCAAAACTACATTTAAATCGTGGAAACAAAGTTGCTCTTCTTGCAAGAAGAAAATCTGAATTAGAAGCTAGAGTTGGAGAAACATCAAAAGTATCCAAAGCAATTCTTTTTCCTTTTGATATAGCTGATATTTCCAAAACAAGTACCGTTTTTTCAGAAATCATTTCAAAACTTGGGGGCTTAGATGAGATTTATTTTGCTGCAGGTATTATGGAGAAAATCGGGATCGAAGAGTTTAATACTGAAAAAGATCTGAGAATGTTGAACATAAATTTGAATGCATGTGTTGCTTGGTTGAACCTAGCTGCTGAATTTTTTTCTAAACAAGGTTCAGGCAAAATCATTGGAATCTCTTCTATTGCAGGAGAAAGAGGTAGAGTGGGAAATCCGGTCTATAACACATCTAAAGCGGGAATGAATACTTATCTAGAAGCACTCAAGAATCGTCTTTCCAAAAAAGGAATTCAAGTCTTAACTGTAAAACCCGGATTCATTGATACCGCTATGACTAAAGGAATGCCGGGTCTGTTTTGGTTAATCAGTGCTGAGAAAGCAGCAGAAATTATCGTGAATGCTACTGATAGTGGAAAAGAACATATCTTTGTGCCTGCAAGATGGGCGTTAGTCGCTCTCGTTATACGAAATATTCCATCCTTTATTTTTAAGAAGTTGAAAGTATGATTACGATTCCAAAGTCAACAGAAAAAGTTCTATCTTGGGGGATGACCCACAAAAGTTTTTGTAGAATATTGAAACCAAAGTCTAGACCACAGATTGAAGAGATCTTCAAAGAAGCTAACGCTAATTCTTTGAAAATTGCATTTAGAGGTGGCGGTTGCAGTTATGGTGATGCTTCTCTAAACAATGATGGCGTTCTTATTGATATGAGTGATTATAATAAGATTATAAAATTTGATTCTGAACAAGGAATCATCACAGTAGAGTCAGGTGCCACAATTAAACAGCTTTGGGAGTTTGGAATTGAAAGAGGATTTTGGCCTCCAGTTGTGAGTGGAACAATGTTCCCAACGTTAGGCGGAGCTTTGTCCATGAATATTCATGGTAAGAATAACTTTAAAGTTGGAACGATAGGCGAACATGTACTTGAATTTACTTTTTTGAATGTAGAGGGAAAATTCTTTAAGTGTAGTCCAATGGAAAACAAAGAATTGTTTTATGCTGCTATTGGTGGATTTGGAATGCTTGGGGCATTTTTAGAAATCACAATCAAACTAAAAAAAATTCATTCAGGGAAAATGTTGGTCACACCCAAAGCAGTTTCAAGCTTAAAGGAGATGATTCAATTTTTTGAAGATAACTATCAAAGTTCTGATTATCTTGTTGGCTGGGTAGATTCCTTTGGAAGAGGTAAAGAGCTTGGAAGAGGTCAGATTCATAAGGCTGATTATATTTCTGAAGATTCCAATTTCTTAGAAGAAAGAAAGCTAGTAAACCAACACCTTCCGAAAAGACTTTTTGGAATCATACCAAAGTCTTGGATGTGGATGCTAATGTTTCCTTTTTCGCATAGATGGGGAATGAGACTAATTAATTTTGCTAAATATACTGCTAGTAATCTATTTCAAAAACCTTATAAACAAGGTCATGCTGCATTTGCATTTCTATTGGACTATGTTCCTAATTGGAAGTTTGTATATAAGCCCGGAAGTATGATTCAATACCAAGTGTTTATCCCTAAAGAAAATGGAGAAAAAGCACTTACACAAATTCTAGAAACATGTCAGAAACATTCTTTAGAACCATATCTAGCTGTTTTTAAAAAACATAAGAAAGATCCATTTTTAATGACGCATAGCGTTGATGGATATTCTATGGCGATGGATTTTCCTGTAACCAAAAGTAATCGAAAAAAAGTTTGGGAACTTTGCTATACGTTAGACGAAATAGTGATTGCAAATGGAGGTAAGTTTTATTTTGCAAAAGATAGCCTCATGAGACCTAACGTTGCAGAAAAGGTTTATACAAAAGAAACAATTGATAAGTTTCTAAAAATCAAAAAACAACATGATCCTAAAAATTTATTACAAACCGATCTTTATAGAAGAATTTTTTTGAGTTAGGAGAAACTATATGGCAAGTGCATTTAAAGGATTATTAATCGGAAGCATTTTAGCTTCCTTGTTCTATGCGATTTTTTTTATGGGTTTTCCTTTAAATAATATCTTAACCAAAGAAATTCTTTATTTCTATTTCATACCATTTCTTCTGATTGGTTTTTTCCAAGGTCTAATTGCTAGTAAGATTTATACTAATAGATTCAAAAAATTATTTCTACTTTGTATATTGATGATTTTTGTAGTTTGTATGGTCTTCGCTGGATTTATGATACTGAATGAACCAGAATATCCAATTCAAAAAGCAGAATCTTGGATTGCAGTACTACAACTAGGTTCTATGGGATTTGGAATCTTTGGAGTTCTTACTCTTCCATTCTCATTAATTGGAACTTTTTTAGTTGAGTTATGGACAAATCCAAGATTTTAGTTTTACTCCCATTTAGAAACCTTAGCTCTAATCTTAATAACAACACTTAAGACAAATTCTTTTTTTAAGGTATAGAAAATCAAACTTCCTATAATCATAAGTCCCGATAAGGAAAGCAGGATAAAGCCAATTCTCTCATTTCTCAAACCCTCTTGGACTAGATTTGCAATGATATTTAGCGTAAAGAATACTGTTCCCAGATAAACATAAGAACGAATTTCAAAGATCATTCCAAGTAGTATTCCTATAAAACAAATTAAACCAAATACAACTGAATAGATTGGTTCAGCACCGAGGCCAATATCAAAACTGATTTTAATGGCTGCTGGTAAGTATAAGAAGATTCCACCTACAAGTCTTAAGATTTGTTTTGTTGTATCATTTAAATTTTCTCTAAAAATATGAGATAGGAGCAATATGAATAGTCCTATGGGTGCTATATAAATTTCCAGACCATTGACGTTAGTCGCCATTACTGCTGTAAAGATTGCAAAATTTGCTGCGAATGCTCCAATCACTGTATATAGTTTGTTAGAAGAGACTTGACCTAGAGTAGAATACAATATACTTGAAAATAGTGCCATTCCTGCATTTCCATAACTTGATTCTTTAGGAAGAACAAAAAATGCAAATACAGGCAAGAATCCAGCAAATCTTCTAGTGGTTTCTGCTAGTGGAGGAATTTTTTTTCTATCAGCAATACTTGTAACTCCAACCAAAAAGAATCCTGCTATAAGAGCTACTATCCCATCTACTTGTGGTGAGAGGCTATTGAAGTAAGAGGTTCTAAGCGATAGATAAAAGAATACAATCGAGGTTTGTAAAACATAAAGATGTCTTGCTTGTAAGTTTTGATAACTTGCAATTGCACTTAGAATAATAATATTTATAATTGAGCCTAGGAAAACTTCTTTGGAAAAAATTAGCATACTAGTTTGGATTTCATTTAATCCAATGATTGCAAAAACTCCTGTGATTATGATTAATGAATCACAAGCTAAATAGAATCCATCGGAAACATCTTCCTTAGAATTTTTGAAAAACTCCTTTAATACATAGAAGATTAATGCTAAAGAAGAGGTTATGAAACTATAATAACCGAAATATCCACTAGGATAAACCGTTACTAAATCAGCATCTAACAGATTCCAATCCATAGAAAACTTTGGAAATAGTGTAAGAATTGCAGTTGATAGAATTAAGGATCCTGCTAAGGTTCCAAGGAAAGCTACTTTATTCTTCCAACTATTACTTGCTAGAAATAGTGACATAGCAATAACAACTAACGTTGCTCCTAGGGAATAACTTAAAATCCAACTACCACTGATTCCAATTCCAAAAGCAGCTAATAGACTTGGAATTGCATTATCAAAATCAGACCTCTGATTTGTTGCAAAAGCATAGAGTATTCCAATAATTGAATAGAAGATCATCCCCGTTTGAGAGCTAATCATTAATCTTGGATTTGAGTTGTTAAGATACTTTTTGATTGGATTCACAGATGCTACAAATAGGAATCCGAGTGTCGTGTGGATAATTCCTCCATAAAATGGGAAGATCGAATTTTTAAATATAAATCCTTCTAAGATCAATAGACCACTGATAAAGATTACCAAGGAACCATAGATTCTAGTTTGTTTGGGAATCCTTAGCAGAATTCCTGCAACAAGAAGAATGATCGCTGCCTCAAAAAAAGCATACTTAAATGCTACTAAAAACAAGACCAATGAACTTGCAGAAGACCAGATTGCAAAACTAGAATATACTCTTTCTTCTTCCCAGTTAGGAAGAATGATTTGATTTAGAAAAAATCTAAATCTTTCAAAACTAAATAGAGCGATTAGAAAGGAGAGAATGAGTCCAAAGATTGCAACACCAATTGTTGCTCTTAAAACTAAGATCCCTAGGCTTAAGCCATCTGGTAAAAATACACTTGGGTTAAAAAAATTATTTGTTGTCAATCTTTCAAAGGTTACTGAAGGAAGCCATATCCCAATTGGTGGATTTGTCTGAATGAGTTTTGTTCCTAAGAAAGTACTCTCAGAAAACGATAGTACCAAAAAAAGTAGAAATCCAAACAGGCTCAAGTCTAAGAAAAAAGTAAAATTAACTTCTCTAGCATAAAAGAAAAATGCAATTCCCGCACCTAAAAAGAAAGTTGGGGGAGTCACAAATAAAAATCTTTCTGTTGGATTAGGGACAATCAGTAGCACATCAATAAAAAGTAAAATCCCAAGACCTAGAACAATATTTAATGGTACATAAGGATAAAATTTTCCTTGTTCAGGTTTTTCCAGAAAATTTGCTAGTGTAAATGAAAATCTTTTTATTAATTTATAAAAAAGATAGATTACGATGACAACTATCGTTAAGTTTCTTCCAACGATCAGTGGTTCAAGTGGTCTTCCAATTCTATTGATGATTGCAGTGAGTCCGATACAAACAAAGATTGTTGCAAAACTAATCACATTTCCTTTGAAGAAACTTAGAATTGTATTTGTAAAAAAACCTAGTGTTGCCACTAAACAAAGTAATAATCCTCCTTGAATTGCAAGACTTCTTTCGGGAAAGTCCTGTGAAGAAAACCAAGGCAATATATTTCCGATCGCAATAAAAAAGTACAAAAGACTATTCAATCCAAATGCAATTTTCAGAATTTCAAATTTTCCACTTGGGAACGGAAGCCTAAGTACAAACAAAATTTTTCTAGCCTTTTCTTGTTCTCCTAGACCTGGAAGTATTAGGGAGATTGCAGAAGTTAATAAGGAGATGAATGAGAGTAGGTAAAAATTTCCTGCAATAGAGCTAATTTCCAAATAGTTTAGACTTAATTTAAAGCAAAGGTTGCAAATGAAGTTAATTGCAATGATGCTAACTAGAACAGTTTTATCTATCCATGCCCTAGTTAAGAAGATGATCCCGGTAAAAATACCTGCAATTAAGATATTATCTTGATTAGTCATGGGTAGGTTTACTGTAATCAAAATTCCTGCAAGTCCAAATAGTAAGGATAGATCGTCGAAAGGTCTAAATTCTTTTTCTTCTTCTTCTTTAAAGTAATTTTCATATACTATCGAGAAAAGATAGTATATGAAAAAACTTAAGAAAAGAACTGTAGATGCTAAATAGATCGTGTCAAGTGTTAAAAATTCTAGAATAATCCCTTTGGATAGAACCATGATCCCAAGCCCACCAGCAAGATGATAGATCACTCTTTCTCTAAAGAAAGCTATATGCATGACTAAAGGAAAGAAAATTCCAAAACTAATTAAAGCAATACTACTATTGGAAAATAGCATCATCAAGGATATCAAAACTCCAGAACACACCGACCAAAGGATGAACTCTAATCTGAGATTGGAAAATTTATTTCTAAAGAAGATACTTAGTATTGGAACGAAAGGTGTAACTGCTAAAGAGATTCCTTCAATTCTAAGCTCTCTAGCTAGAATAAAACTTAATAATGAAATGATGAAGAAAAATGGATGGATGAGTTGTTTAAATCTTTGAATTCCAAGAAATAAAAGAACTAACGTACAGATTGGAACTAATGTATATAGTGTTCTAGAGAGATTTGTTCCCGAAGTTTCTTCAGTTATATTGAAGAAATAGTATAATGAAGCCAGAGCTAGAGTTAATGGAATTGCAAGAAGAGTAACTTCCAGTGCTAGGTAGAATTTTTCTGTATTGGAATCTTTGAATCCTTCACAGGCATAGATTAATACACATGAAAGACCAAGCAACCATAAAAAGAAGATCCCAAGAGATAGTGAACCGATTTCAAAAAGTATTGCTTCGTTTTTACGAAATTCGGTAAAGAATATGATTAGAACTGAAATTGCTCCATAGAAGGCTAAAAGTAGAATTGCTTTTTTTTTGGAATCAATTGCATCTTTAAATGTGAAAAAGATTACCATAAGTGGGACAAATAGAATCCCCATTCCAATTTCCAGATTTTGAAATAATGGAAGGATTGAGATAGAGAGCATTGATGGGAACATTGGTAAAAACATTCTCATAGCATTTGTATGGAATAGATTACTCATTGTTAAAAATAAAATATAGGTTAGGATACTTGACAAAAGAATAAGAATTGCACCTAACGTTATATTTTCTATGATTATAGATCCAAGAAATGAATACGAAATAGGAATAAGTAAGATAGAAATTCCTGCTAGAATTCTTCCTGTATTTTGTGAACTTCTAGAAAGAAAAAGTCCAAGTCCTGTAAATAAAAATTTATATAGAAAAAGTGCGAATAAAACTGTGATGTATCGATTTGTGCCTGAAAGAACATTAAATGCTTCACGAATTCCCATCACAGATCCTGTTAGCACAAGCACCGAGCCTATGAACCACCAGATATATTCATTTAAGAGAGGTTTTATTCCAAGCCACAGAACAGACTCAATTCCCGTTTTTCCTTGCTTAAAGCTTCTTTCTATTTCATTGAAGATTCCAACACCGGAAAAGTTCTCTTCGTTTGTGTCGTATATCTCAGAATGTCCTTCTTTACGCTGTTCCTCTTTTGCAACCATTGGCTCGAAAAGGCTAATAAAATAACCAAGCACTGTTTGAAGGATTTTATTGATTCCATCTACAAATTCACCTAAATAGTCTTCGTAATGGATAGATTTTTTTTCTACCTTAGGTTTTGTTTCAGATTGTATAGCTTTTTCTAATTCTTGAAAACTTTCAGTTGTGATCTTCCCTGAGTTTTTCCATCTTCTCAATACAATGCGAAGTGTATGGAAAAATTTAAGCCTATCTTCATCGTTCTTGAACTCTTCCATTAAATCCCCTACTAATGACTAAGCCAATTGGCTTTGGTGATAACTTTTATTGAACAGAAAGTAATTTACTTTACGAATACTCTATTGGCAAGTAGTTTTACCATTTAAACTTATGAAAAAAATTGAAGCAGAAGACACAGTTGAAGTTTTTATGGAAAAGATGAAAAAGGGACTTTCAAAAGGAAGGCTAGCGGGAGTAGTTTCTTTTCAGCGAGAGAATGATTTGTTAATTGTAATCTTTGAAAAGTTTGGAACCAGTAGAATCTATTTTAAGTTACAAATCAAAACAATTGGATTTATAGCAGTTTATGAAAAAGAAAATATTTCCTTTGCACATGGAATTTTTAAGAAAGAAGTAGAAACAAAGTTAGTTACTATGATGAGAAGATTTGGTGCTATTGTAGAAGACTAGATTCCCCATTTTTGAAGAATAAGGGAAATTGTTTCATCTTCTTCCATTCTCAGGAGCGTTCTATTGATTCTAAAAAAATGTTTGGAGTTTCTAGGAAGACAAAATCCATATTTATCTTTTTCGCTAGAAATAGGAAGTATATCAGCACCTTCGAAATAATCAAACTGAAGGTTGTACTTTAAAATAGGAAAGTCTCCTAAATAGGCATCCGATTCTTCTACTTTAACTTTTAGAAATCCTTCTTTGATACTACTTACTTCAATGATCTTTCCTTTGTTTTCTTTAACTACTTCAACAGCGGTACTTCCAGTAATTGCAGCAATTTTTTTATCTCTAATCTTATCCAATGTATCAATTGGATTATTTTTTAAATTGGTTACAGTAAAGGATGCTGCAATTCCTGCAGTAAGTGAGGATGCAGTAATCATACTTGTAATCATCCAAGTTGCTATCACTAGTCTGCCAAGCCTTGTTCTAGGAATGATATCTCCATAACCCACAGTGCTAAAAGTAACAATGGATAGCCAAATTCCATTTCCAACACTTTTTATATATCCATGTTGAAACGCGGGATTTGTTTTTCTTTCAGCTAGAAATAATAAATTTCCAAATAAAAATAACAAACTTAGAAGAGCACCAATAGCATAAATGAATGTTTCACCAAAAAAATTTTGCAGAAAAAATAGAATGGAAACATCTTTTTTTTTCACAAGAAATG
>JANRLP010000052.1:0-33774 GCA_033762425.1 Leptospiraceae bacterium | reverse complement strand
GGTCAAGAAAAATTTAAAGGTAAAATTCTACATAGCAAAGAATATAGAAATGGAAAAGAATTCAAAGGAAAAAAAGTACTTTTAGTTGGTGCAGGTAACACCGGAGGTGAGCTTGCAATCGACCTCTGGGAAAATGGTGCAAAACCTACTATTTCCATTCGAAGTCCATTGCATATAGTGAAAAGAGAAGTGTTTGGTGTTCCTATGCAAATACCATCTATGTTACTTTCTAACCTACCACTAACAATAGCAGATTTTATCAGTAAATTATTGATAAAATTTATTACACCTGATTTGAGTAAATATGGAATCACAAAACCTTCGATTAGTCCTTATAGGCAAGTAGTAGAAAAAGAAAAGATTCCACTCATCGATATTGGAACCCTAGATTTAATTGAACAACATTTAGTAACTGTTCAACCTGATATTAAAGAATTCAAAGAAGAATCAGTTGTGTTTGCAAATGATGTTGAAGAAAAATTTGATATAGTCATCTTATGCACAGGATTTAATACTTCACTCGACAGCTTACTTCCTGAAAACAAAGACCTATTAAATGAAAGAGGATATCCAAAAGAAAAAGGGGCAGATCTGAATGGATTGTATTTCCTAGGGTATAATAATCATATTACTGGATTTTTGAGATATATCAATGTTGAATCTCAAAAAATTGCAAAGGATATAGAACAGAAATTTAGGAAATGAAATGAGTGAACTCAAACATTGGCATCCAATTTTAGAGGAAACAAAACTCAACAAAAAGCCGATTTCCATTAAATTATTAGATAAAGAAATAGTAATCTTTAAAGACTCAAACGGAAAAATATCAGCGTTAGACGATGTTTGTCCTCATAGAAGAATGAGACTTAGTAATGGTAAAATTGTTGAAAATTCAATTCAATGTCCTTACCATTCTTGGAAGATTGATGGTGAAGGAACCTGTATTTCTCCCGCAAGTGGTTTTCAAAATGGAAAAGCTAACTCTTATGACGTTATGCGAAAGCATGGAATGATTTGGATAAGAGAAAGAAATTCTTCAACAGACTTTCCAATATTTCAAACTGATGGTTATCATTTTATTTCATCAATACAAACAGAAATTGAAGCTCCACTAGAAATTGTGTTAGATAATTTTACGGAAACAGAACATACATCATCAGTTCATGCTTTCTTAGGTTTTGGTATGAATGAGCTGAAAGATGCAGAAGTTGTATTTGATTCTACTGAATCATCCACAAGACTTTTCAACAAAGCTAAACAAAAAAAAATTCCTTGGCTCATTAGACATTTCATAGAGATTAAATCCACAGACTATTTTATTGATGATTGGACTACATATTTTTCACCTGTTTATACTGTATATGACCAGTATTGGACTAAAGGCAACTCAACTGAAGAAAGACCAGTGAAGTTAAAAATTTATGTATTCTTCAATCCAATTGATAAAGACAAAACTCAAGTGATCGCTTTTACATTTATGAAGTATAGATTACTTGGAAATCTTGGACTCAATCTATTCATCAAACCTGCAATGAAATGGATCGTGAATTATGAAGTTCTTTTAGACAAACAAATGATCGAGTCCATTGCTAACAAAGAAGTTTCCCTCAAAGGAACTAAATTGAGTAAGTTTGATAAATCCCTTGGTCCCAATCGAAATAGAATCGAGAAAGTGTATAGACAAACAGAGAACGTTAGTTAGATGAGATTAAGATAGTAGAAGGCACTGCAAAATGAGAAATGGATTTTTAAGGCGAAGCCTTAGCGACTTCCGAGTTTGCGAAGCCGTTGGCAGACATATTATTGTGGAGGTGGGATGAATTTATGAAGAAGGGAGGATCGAATGCTAATTTACCTAGACAATTATTGTTTCAATCGACCTTATGATATTCAGGGAAATATTAAAGTTCAAATTGAAACTGAATCGAAACTTTTTATTCAAACAAAGATAAAAGAGGGACAATATTCTTTAATTTGGTCGTATATTCTGGAATATGAAAATCAGTCTAATCCATACGTGATTAGAAAAGAAGAAATCTTGGAATGGAAAAAGATTTCTACTATAATTATAAAACCAAGTGAAGAAATTTTTAGTCGAGCAGAGAAATTACTAAGCTATAATATTAAATTTAAAGATGCAATGCATTTATCCTGTGCGATTGAAGCGAAAGCAGATTATTTTATAACAACTGATAATCCATTGATTAAGAAAAAAAGTGTTATCTCGGATGTGGAAATTATTAATCCAATTAATTTTATTGAAAACCTGGAGGTTTAAAATGCAAAAATCAAATACACTAATTCTACAGGAAGGAATGAACGCCTTAAAAGATAAGTTAGGTTTAGTAGATTCTGAAAAATTTATTACTCTTATTTTAAGAGAAAATTTTGATTATACAGAATGGCAAAAAAATCTCTGGAAAGAAAAAAGTCTTAGAGAGATACATGAAGAAGCAAAAAAATATTATGAAAGTATTAATTGAATTATTCCTTCATAAAAAATTATTTTAAATATATGAATCCAAAAAACTTAAAAGAATCATTCCCACAAAACCTACTCATAGTAGATGATCCCATTATAAAATTTTTCTCAAAGAGTTTGAAATCCAATCTTTCAGAACACCTCACAGCTCTTATCCTTTTTGGATCAAGAGCTAGAGGAGAAGCGAGAGAACATTCCGATTATGATTTCCTCATTATAGTAGATAAAAAAGATAGAGATATTAAAAGCAAAATTGTGGATGTGGAAGTTGAGACTTTGGATAGGTTTGAAAAACTAACTTCAAGTTTGGTTTGGGAAGAGAAAGACTGGGAATTAAAAAAAAGATTTCCGATTGGACTAAACATTTTAAAAGAAGGGATTTTGTTATGAGCACAGATAAAGAAATCTTAAAACTCATGATAAAAAAAGCGGAAAGTAAATTAAAGCAAATGATTCTATAGAATTTGCAAAAGAAGTTATTGAAAGTGCTAAGTTGTATTTGGAGAAAGGTTAATTTGTAATTTCATAGTTAACAGACAAACAGATTGATACGTTGGTTTACGAATTATAAGGATTGACCGAGGATGAAGTTAAGATAGTGGAGGGTGCAAAATGAGAAACGGATTTTTAAGGGCGATAGCACTTAGAGCCGTCGGCAGACAAATTATTGTGGAGGGGGATAGTTGATGAAAGTATATATTGATTCGAGTTGTTTAAATCGCATTTTTGATGACCAATCACAACCAAGAATTTTTTTTGAATCTATTGCAATGGGCATTGTTTTTATTTTAATAGATAACCAAGAAATCGAATTTGTATCTTCAGATGCATTAAATTATGAAATGGAGAAAAATCCGTTTCTAGATAGAAAGGAATTTGTTAGATTTTATTTAGAAAAAGCAAAAACAAATTTGGAATTAAATGAATCTATATTAAAACGATCTATAGACATAGAAAAAATGAAAATCAAGGGAATCGATGCAATTCATGTTTCCCTATCGGAATTGAATTCTATCGATTATTTTCTAACAGTGGATGATGGAATTCTAAAAAATTATTCTGGGTCTTTAAAAATTTTAAATCCAGTCAATTTTATCAGTCAGATTACAACAGGAGAGATTAAATTATGAATAGTTCCATTGAAGTTCCCGATATGAGAGAAATTCGGATAGAAGTTATGGGGGCCATCCTTAAAAATCTTGGTCTTGCAAAATCCGCTATGTACTTACGAGAGAACTTCTCTAGTAAAACAGATTACTTACAAATCAAAGAAGAACTTTTTTCCAACAAAGGCACAGAAGAAATCTATAATGATATTCTAGCATGGAAGAAAGATAAACGTTAGTCGATATAAGGGTAGTTACTTTATTCTTTGATAGAAAAATGAGAGGTAAATTATGAAACTAAAAGTTGATGAAAAGACAGATGCTTTGTACTTTAGATTAGATGATTCTGAAATTGTAGAGTCTGAAGAGGTTTCTTCGGGAGTAATAATTGATTTCAATAAAGATGAACAAATATGTGGGATAGAAATTTTAAAACTTTCCCAAAGAAGCAATAAGATAAACTTCAAAAGTTTACTCTTTGAATATGCAGAAGCTGAAAGTGTAGGTTAAAATGCGATTTGTTGGATAAACAGATTGATACGTTGGTTTACGAATTGTACGGATTGACTGAGGATGAAATAAAGATTGTGGAAGGTGGAAAATGAGAAACGGATTTTTAGGCGAAGCCTTAGCGACTTCCGAGTTTGCGAAGCCGTTGGCAGACATATTATTGTGGAGGTGGGTGAATGAAGAAATATAAAATTATTATTGATACAAATGTATTGGTTTCAGGATTAAAATCTAGGCTAGGTGCTTCTTATAAATTATTGTCTTCTTTAAATGATAACCGAATGCAATTATTCTTATCTAATTCTCTGCTTTTTGAATATGAAGAGGTTTTAAAAAGAAATAGCCATTTAATAAACTTAGATTTTAACGAAATCGACAGTTTACTGGACGATATTTGTGCAATTGCGTCCACAAGAAATATATTTTTCTTATGGCGACCAACAGCATCGGATCCAAACGATGATTTTATTGTTGATTTAGCTATAGCTTCTAATATAGATTATATTATTACATTCAATATTTCTAATTTTTTAAATGTAAAAAAAATGAATATAAAAGTTATAACTCCACAAGAGTTTTTACAAACATTAGGAGAGAATTTATGAAAACAATCCAAAGTCAAATTCCAGATTTTCTTTTTGCACAAATAGAAAATGTTGCAAGAAAAGAAAATATTAGCATCGATCAAATAGTCTCAATGGCAATCTCAGCACTGCTCCCAATTATCACTATGCAAGAAAATATTGATAGTCGTGCAAAGAGAGGAAATTGGACACATTTTCAATCAATACTAGAAAAAGTCCCTAGCATAGAACCAGATTCATTTGATAAGTTAAATTAGGATTCATTTTTTACTAAGGTAAAGCCTTCATTTGTTATTTATAAAGAGGGGAAAAATTGAATATTGACGAAATTAAGAATTCAATCCAAAATGGAAATTACAGGGTTAGTGACCATGCCTTGGAGGAAATGGATAAAGATAATTTAGATTGAGAAAGTGTATTGCATTCAGTAGAAAATGGAGAGATAATTGAAGTTAATCCTAAAAGCAGAATCGCTCCGTGTTGCTTGATAAGCGGAAACGATTATGAATCAAATCCTGTTCATAGAATGTGCGATATTTTAAAGAAAAATTATTTTCAGTCTTGATAAAAGTATATAGACCTAATAAAGCAGAATGGATGCGTGATAATAAAACTAGGAGAAAATCATGAAAAAGAAATTATCAAAATGTATTCATTGTGGAATTGGAAAAACAAATGCAAAATTGGTAGAAAAGATTTTATCGTCTAATGACAATACTGCGCTAGTAAAAGTCAACGCGGAAGTTTGCGACCACTGTGGAGAAATATATTACGAGCCGGAAACAATTCGATACTTTGAGAGAATTAAAAAAGAATTGAAGAACAAAAACAGTAAACAATTAATTCCTGTCGGCATTGCATATAAGGTTGCAATTTAAGGAATTCAGATTTTACTATAAAAGTAAAATTAGATATCTATCAAAGAACAACGCAAATCCCTAAATCACAAAATCATCTTCAAAGACTTTCATTTCTTTAGGGGAAAGAAAAACTCTATCACCTTTCTGAATTCCTAAACTCTTGAACTTTTCATAGGGGATATCAACCTGAAGTTCTTCACCATGATTACTTGTAAGATCAATTTTAACTACTGAACTTGCAGCATTAATATAATCAATAACAGCTTCCACAGAATTCTCTTTCTCATTTTTAAGATGAACTTCCCATTCATGTGGTCTAACATATAGTTTAGCGTTAGGCGAAATTTCAGAGGAACTCGTGATTTCTTTTTTACCTGAATCAATTCTACCGTGAAATATATTAACATTTCCTAGAAATTTTATTACAAATGGATTTGCTGGATTATGAAATACTTCATCTGGTTTTCCGATTTGCTCTAATCTACCTTTATTCATGATAACAACTCTATCAGCTACTTCAAAGGCTTCCTCTTGGTCGTGTGTAACCATAATTGTTGTTACCTTAATCTCTTTATGCAGATTGCGAAGCCATTTACGTAAATCCTTTCTTACATTAGCGTCTAACGCCCCAAAAGGCTCATCTAGTAGCAATACTCTCGGTCTAGATGCAAGAGCTCTAGCAAGCGCAACTCTTTGTTTCTGCCCACCCGAAAGTTCTGAAGGATATCGTTTATGTAGTCCATCCAATTGAACAAGCTTAAGAAGCTCATCGACTCGTTCTTTGATGATTTCTTTTTTCTCACCCTTCATCTTTAGTGAGAATCCAATATTTTCAGCAACAGTCATATGCCTAAAGAGTGCATAGTGCTGAAAAACGAAACCAATGTTTCTATCTTTCAAAGGAGTCTTTGTTGTAATTCCTGTTCCATAAACTAGTTCTCCTTCATCAGCAAACTCAATACCAGCAATGATTCTAAGTAGAGTTGTTTTTCCTGATCCAGAAGGTCCAAGCAGAGCGATGAGTTCTCCTGCTCCAATTTCAAAGTTAATATCTTCTAGCGCTTTGAAATCTGCAAATCGTTTATAAACATGTTGTATGGAAATTCCCATAACTAATCCTTTGAGTTAAGTAAAAATTTTGTCAATCTATCTTTCTTTTTCTATTTTGAATTTTATCAACTAAATAGAGTGTTCCAAAAGCACCAAGTGCTACTACAATCAGGTTTAAGTTAGAAATTTGGTAGGAGCCAATTTTGGGTGACATGAACCACATCAAAATATCACGAATAATTTTATGTGAAAACGTAAAAAATAAAAGTGAACCTACTAGAGCGAATAGTATCGCCCCGAGATATCCCCCGATGATTTCTCTTTTTAAATAGAAGTAAAAATACCAACCAAAAAAAAGGGAGAGTCCAACCAATAAAAATACATCTACTAAAATAGTAAGTGGTGATGAAATTGCTAACATCAACTAACTCCTAATTTAACTTTAAGTTCTTCTAAACTATAGATTGGAAGTTCACAAACACCTTCCTTGCAAATAAAAATTGCTAATTCTTTGTCCATATTTCTATTTTCCAAAAGTGGTATCAGTTTAGAATTTTTATCTAAATCCGTTTTTGTAGAAATAGTATAAACCACTTCGGGTAAATAATTAGTCTTTAGAAATTCTGTGACCTCTTGGAACTCTTTACTGGATTCTTCCCCAACCACTGCGATTTCTTTAATTCCAATCGCATGACGATAGTATGCTTTTAGCAATGAAGAATAGCTCACTGCCCTTGTTTCCAGTTCATTATGATAAAATGCAAAAATATCTAATGCATAATTAATATTCTCATTAATAGAAATTCCAAGAGCTGCAAGAGTAAGAAACACATTTGTTATGGAACTATTTCCTGAAGGTTCAACTCCATCATATCCATCAAAACTTCTACGAATCAATTCTTCTCCATCAGTTCCTGTCTCATAAAACGGTCCTAGTTCAGAAGAGAAGAGTCTTGTTACTTCAGAAGTTAGGTTTTTAGCATTATGAATATAACTAACGTCTAGAGTTAGTTCATAAAGTGCAATCGAAGCGAATGCAAGCTCAGCATAATCTGTGAGATAAGCTTTGAACCTTGCTTCTCCTTCCCGATACCTTCTTAGCAGTCTGCCTTCAGTATCAAAAAGATTTTTATAAATGAAATCATAAGTTTGTATTGCTTTTTTTGTTAGACTTGGCTCTGAAAATACTCTAGCAGAATATGCTAAAGCTCTTATATAAAGAGAATTCCAAGAAACTAATATTTTATCATCTCTTAAAGGACGTTTTCTAGTATCTCTTCGCGATAGTAATTTTTTTCTAGCTTCTGAAACCTTACTTTTCCAAACATCAATAGGAATATTTTTTTCCTTTGGAAAATCAACTTTAAAAGACTCATTAGGGATATTCTTTTCCTCAAAGTTTCCTTCTTCAGTAATATTCCAGAATTCTTCAAATAGTTTTGAATCATCTCCTAAAACTTCACGAAACTCTTCTAAACCCCAAACATAAAACTTGCCTTCTTCACCTTCACTATCTGCATCCTCTGCACTAGCGATTCCACCAACATCCAGTCTCATGTCTCTTTCAATATAACTAATGATATCTAGACCTGCTTCTTTAAAAAAATCTTCTTTAGTAAGTGCATAACATTCAGCTAAGGCAAGTAAGTATAATGAATTATCATAGAGCATCTTTTCAAAATGAGGAACAAGCCATCTATGGTCTGTGGAATATCTTGAAAGTCCTCCTCCAATTTGGTCATAGATTCCTCCTTTCTTCATAGCGACTAACGTTTGTTTTGACATATATAGTGCATTTTCTTCTTTAGTGAGTTTTGCATGATGAAGCAAAAATGAAATTCCCATGCTTGGGGGAAATTTATTTGTCATATTAGTTTTAAATCCATAATATACTGAATCAAAATATGCTTCATACTGCTTAACACCTTTAGAAAAACATTCTGAATTAGGAAGACGCATTTCTTCGGGAGCATTACTTTCACTTTTTAAATAGTTAGCGATTGACTCACTGGATTGAATGATTTCTTCTCTTCTAGTTTCCCATGCAGTTTGTATCACTCTTAGAACTTCTTTAAAACTTTTTCTTCCATATAAGTCTTTGGGTGGAAAGTACGTGCCTCCTGCGATTGGTTTTTTATCTGGAGTTAAAAACATATTCAATGGCCAGCCACCTTGAATATCCATTGCATGCAGCGCATCCATATATATCTTATCAATGTCGGGTCTTTCTTCTCTATCTACTTTTATTGAAATAAAATATTTATTTAAAACTTCAGCTGTGGATTCATCTTCAAAAGATTCTCGCTCCATAACATGACACCAGTGACAGGTTGCATAACCAATTGAAAGCAAAACAAGTTTATCCTCTGATTTTGCTTTGTTAAATGCTTCCTCAGACCATGAAAACCAGTTTACTGGATTATAAGCATGTTGAAGTAAATACGGACTTTTCTCATGTATCAATTGATTGGGTGTTCTGGAATTGCTCATGCTACAAGACTAGAAACTAGAGTGTCTAAGTCACTTTCTTTTACAAAAGAACAAATAGAAAATAATTGCTCATGAGCATTTTGTTTTTAATAAGTTTGAGAGTAACTTAATAGAAAACATTCTTGAAATCATTTTTCCTCAGGTGGTACTGGAGGAGCTGTCCTAAATTTTCTTAGTCCCTTGCCATCACTAAGTAATTCAATTACTCCTTTATGATTATTTGCATTTGCAAAATCTATTGGTTTAAACCCTTGTAATTCAATGGATTTGTCAGCATTGTATTTAAGAAGTACTTTAATGTTTTCCACATGACCATAATAAGCAGAAAGCATGAGTGGAGTCCAGCCTTTGTATTTCATGTTTGGGTCAGCACCTTGTTCAAGAAATTTAATAGTTGTTCTAATATCGCCCTTTGCATTTGATTTAGCAAATTCAAATGTTTCTTCAGGAGTCAATTGTTTTGGATCTTTATCTTTATTTGAATCACTTGAACTACTATCGTTTGGCGATTCAATATTAGGATTTATGAATATGATTGAGTAGTTGTGAGAAATACTCTTTCCTTCTTTTTGAATATTTTGTATTTCTACTTCAAACTTTTCGTCCTTAGTTAATTCTTTAGACTGCAATTCAGGAACAGTCCAAACAATGGTCGAACCTTCACCATAGTTTGCGGCAAATTTTTCTTTAAAAATTGCTAAGTTCTTACCATCTTTCTTAACGATGATATTCGCATTTTTTACATCTGCATTAAAAGCTGTAAACGACCATCTATAATCTTTGGCATATCCAAACTCAGACGGAACATATCCACTGTTGGGCCATGATATATATTCTTTTGTAGTTTTTTCTTTTCTCCATTCACCAAACACCCATAATGAATCGCCCTTATTCGTTGAGCCTGAACCCATTATTAGTTGTGAAGGAGAGATGATCCATCGTCTATGACCTACAAAATAATTTCCCGAACCAGGATCTCTGATATAAAGAGTTATTGCACTTGGTCCACTTGCACCAACAGCTATGTTTGAGCTGCCCGCACCCTTTTTTCCATCTTCACTATAGCATTTCCAATTTGTCGGTGGGTTATGACTTAAATTAAAATTTGCCTCCATAATTAGTGCAGATTTTAATGCTTTGCTACTGAATTCATCTTTAAAAGTTATGTCTGCTGGCACCCCAACCATCGCACGGAAATAGTTTAATGTTTTTAAAGTTGCATCGGAAAATTCTTTAGAATTTGTTCCCGCAGTGCAAGTAGCGATACTACCAGTCCAACCATTCTTTACACTCTTTGGTTGCAAAAAATCACTCTTATAAAACTTGACTACATCAGCCCTGTTCTGGGTATCAATTCCCTTATTTAAACTTCGTGAAGCGAATTTTACAATTTTTTGATTACCAGAATTCTCTGGGGGAGCAGAAAGTTTCTCTTCTGCATTCAAATTTATAAATAGGGCTAATAATATTAAAATAATTTTCATAGGTTATGCAATTTTCTAGTTTTCAATAAATAGTCAACTATAAAATCCGTTACGAAAAAATTAGAGAGTCAACGTTAGTCGCAATCCTGAATACTCTTGATTAATTTTTGGATTTATAAATGTTCCTTTTCTAATATTAAAGAATATAATTTTATCTTCTGATTTTGCTTGCATTAGAATTAGAAAAATTTATTGTGATTTTCGGAAATATAGATAAGAAAAATGGTTTCAATCAATACTAGCCAGTTACTTACTAATAACATCCATCGAGGAAATTATATGAAACTAATTTTTACAATTCTTTTTTTATTCTCTACTAATTCTATTTTTAGTATAGATAAAATTACAAAACAAAATCTATTATCCAATAGTCAAAACCAACCACTATTGATTATTACTGCCCTAGGTTGTGGACCTGGACTTGGGTATGTTAATTCAGTTAACAGTTATTTAGAAGATCTAGAAGGAGTAAAAGTAGGATGGGCTGACATAAATGAAGCCTACTCTTTTCTATCATACTCAAAGTCAATTGAGATGGGCGATATCGTGCTTGTAAGCAACGGGAAGGTTATCGATTCTTCAACTGGAACAGATCCTGACAAAAGCATTATCGCTGGGAACTTAGCAAGAAAATGGGTAAATTCTGCATTAAAAAAGAATAATATTAAATTCAAAATGGGTGAAGTAGAACCAGATTTTCTGGAACCAATCGCTGATTCTTCTACTCCTAATCTAGACAATGGAATAATGGCTCATTTTGAATTGAGTTCCAACTTCAATAACAAAGTAAATGAAAATAGAATCGGCTTTGAATCAGGTAAAAAGAATCGATTTATTAACCAAGCATATTATTCTGATGGTACTTATGGTTATGACAAGAATCATAAAATGGATAACCTTGGGGATGTGAATTTTTCTGAAAAGCCCAAAGATAGCTATTCAGTTGCCATAAACATAAAACCTGAAACTAGAACTGATAATAGAAATCAAATTCTGTTTACTGTTGGATATAGAATGATCGTATTTTACAGAAATCCAAAATCGGGAACACTATTTGTGGAATCTAGCTCTAGCTGTGAAAACTGTAGTAAGACAAAAGAAAGTCTTTGGTTACAAGGAAAGTATTCCTATAACGATGTAAAGATTGATTTTGATAAATGGAATAACTTTGTAGTAAGTGTTGACTTCAAAAACAATAGAGCTGCAATTTTGCATAATGGGAAAAGATTGAAAGATATAAATCTTGGAAAAGATTTTTTTCGTGTATTCAATCAAAAAAGTAGCTATGATTATTTTCGAAGAACTGCAATGAGTTTGGATATGTTTGGAAGTGGATCCGTATTCAAAGGTTATGTTAGAGACATGATCCTTTACAATCGTTTGCTAACAGGAAAAGAGTTAGTTGCACTTGAACAAAAGTATTCATTAAATAAATCTAATATTCCAATCACTGATCCAACGGAAAATAAGAATCTTGCCGCTTTAAATAAAGATTTAATCAAGTCAGCTAAGAATGGTGATGTTTCTGGTATAGCCAATGCACTAAAATCAGGTGCAGATGTAAATGCCAAAATAAAGGGTTGGACTGCACTTATATTTGCTTCCTATTTTGGGAAAGAAGATGCAGTAAAAGAATTAATCAAAAACAATGCAAATCCTTCTATTGAGGTGGATGGATGGAATGCACAACGTTTTGCAAAAAAGTTTAACTTTACTTCTATTGATGCTTTATTGGAAGAATATAGCAATAAGCCAGAAAATTTTGCACAAAGAAAATTTGTTTTAAAAAATTCACGAAGTTCACTTACTCCACCAAATTTAGAGTAAGGAGATCAAGTTCTACTCTAAGTAGATTGAGACTAGAATGATGACTACTATCATTTTATGATACTATCGTTTATTAAAGGCAAGTTTGTTTATGTATAAATTCTTTTTAGTTTCCATATTGTTATTAATTAATTGTACCATCAATAGTGTCGAAGATGGAAAGAATAAAATCATAAATGAATTTAAAACTAGAATTCAAAAATCAAAAAACAGTAAATCTGGAGTTCTATTGGTTCACTCTGATTCATTGAAACTAGATATAAAATCTTCTGAAGGTTTCGTGGATGATAAAACGAAAACAATTCCCGAACAACCATTTCATATTGCCAGTGTTGGAAAATTATTGACTTCAGTAATGATTTTTCAACTAATCGATGAAGATAAACTCACTCTTAATTCTAAAATCGATTCCATACTAGACAAAAAGACTCTAGAAGGTTTATTTACTATCGAAGGACGAGACTATAGTTCAGAAGTAACAATCAAAAATTTATTAGAACATACTTCTGGTATAGATGATTATTTTGATAGCATAGACAAAAAGAATAAATCTGTTATGGATGAATTAACTGAAAAACCAGATAAGTTTTGGACCCCCAATGATCTTCTAGATTTCACAAGAAATAACCAAAAGACTATTGCAAAACCAGGAATAAAATTTCATTATTCAGATTCAGGTTATATTCTTTTGGGTTTAGTCATCGAAAAAATTTCTAAAAAGAAACTAGAAGACTTTGCTTTGGAGAAAATATTCAAACCATTACAAATGAATCATACTTATTATCATTTGAGATCTAAACCAATTCTAGATTCTGATTTAAAACTTTCTCCAATAATTCTTGGAAAAGTTGATGTAACAAACTATACAAGCGTTAGTTGCGATTGGGCGGGTGGTGGAATTATTTCTACTACCGAAGATCTCCTAAAATTTTTTACAGCAATTCAAAAGGGTAAGTTGCTTAACGAGAGTATATATAAAAGCATGATGGACAGGTTCAAATTCATGGATGGTATTTACTATGGCAAAGGAATTATGTCTGTGAACTTTACAGAAATGTCTTCTTTTATGCCACAGACTCCAATTCTTCACGGGCATTCAGGTGTTTTAGGAACCCTACTTTTTTACTGTCCTGAGCTTGATTCCTATATCATTGCAAATTTTGGTAGCTCCTTGGATGTTGATAGTAGTTTTGAAATGATGTTCCGGATTACAAAGTATCTTTCAGAAATTAAAAAAATTCAAGAGAAGAAATGAAGATGTGTTCAAGAAAATTTTGATATAGAACTTGTTTGAAATTGTATTTGCAGCAAAGATAAGTCATCAGTTATTTTTCCAGCATTCAGAACATTGGAAAGAATTGTATCGAGATCACCTCTAGAGTATTCAACAATTTTTAAAAACAATTTTTCATCATAGTTGATCTTTCTTTCAGATCCTAATTCAGACACATCTAAATCATCTCTTCCATCAGAACCACAGATTAGAGTATCGCCTGCCTTTAACTCAAACCTTTGAATGATATAATCAATCACCACACCACTTCCAAATTTGAAAAATGATTCATCATCTGAATCCAAAAAACTAGCCTTTTCATCTCTAAACAAAACAGTTCTTGGATGCTCAGAGTTTGCATACCAAAGTTCACCAGTAGTTTCATTGATTAGACCAATCACCCCTGAAAGAAGCATAGAACCATCAAAGGTTTGAAAACTTTTGTCAATTTCTTTACAAGTATAATATAGCCAGTCCCTAGGTGATTGCAATGAATTGATACTAGTATAAAATCCTGCTAAGATGCTATTGATTACAGTACCAGCAACTATCGCTCCACCAGCACCTTGCATTGATTTCCCCATCGCATCACCATTAAAAAAGAAAACATACTTGGAATTACTTTCAGGAAATTTTAATGTATAAGTAATACAAATATCTCCTCCCAAGTCAGAATCACGTTTATTAAACTCAAAACTTTTCTTTTGTTTGATGATAAAATTCGTTTTTACCAAATCAGAAGTATTTCCATTCTTTGCTAATGGTTGTTGGATGAGTGAAGTTAAAAAGTAATCACCTGTTTGTTGAATATTCAAATCATTAATTAATTTCATTTTCTCGGTTACTTCTTTTGTTCTAGTATAAACTTTTCCTTCAAGATTTTTATTTAAGTCGATAAGCGACTTATTTTTCTTTTGTAACTCTTTAGAAAATTTTTGAAGATTAGTATGAAGTCCTTTGATTCGATAGAGAGCAACAGCAGCCATGGACAGAAAGAAAGAAAATGTTCCATATGCCATTAACATTGAATCATCGATAAATCCTAGAACATTCAACATATCATGGATTGCTGTTAATGTAAGTATAGTCATCCCAACTATCAGTATTCTTGCTTCCTGATTATTTTTAAGTGTATATCGAATCAATTGAACGATGAAAAGAATTACTCCCAAGATTAGTAGTATATGGAATGGGATCAATGTTTTCCATAATGGAAAAATTCTGAATAGGTCAAGTAGCCAAGTTATCACTGCATAACACAAAAACATCAAGGCATAAGCAACCATGTATGGATTGAGTCTAGAGCGAAAGATTGAAGTTGAAAATAATAAAACTGCTGCGGGAGCAAGATACAGACTACAATATTCAAAATATACTCTAAAAGGAGTTAGTGGAATGATTAAGTGTGAAAGTGGATTGACACAAAATAACCAAATGCTTATACAAATAAAAAATGCTCCAACTGAAAAAGAAAGCCTATCAAATTTTCTTCCTAACAAACTTAAAAGAAAAGTGATCCCAAACGTTACTGCAATTGCAATGATCCCAACTGAAAAAAGATTTCTTTGAATTATAATACGAATTAAATTTTCATATTCATCTAAAACAGGTGGAAGAAGTATATCATTTGTTTCTGTGTAGATACTGATGTAAATGAAATCATCAATTCCATTTGGAATATTAAAAACATGAGTGATCCAACCTGTAAATTTTCCTGGTTCAAAAATGGAACTATCGTTACTTTTATAAATTAGTTTACTATTGGCATAAACAGAAATCGCTGCAACATTTTGCATAACTTGAACTGCCGGTCTTAGAAGACTATTTTTGGGAATTGGAATCCTAATTAAAAAATATTCTTTTGGATCTTTGGATTTAAATCTAAAATCATTTTGAATCTTATTCCAAGTTTGGTCCTTAGGATTAGTGATTGGAGTTAAATCCATTGATGGTACGAAAGGTTTTTCAAGAATTTCCCAGTTTTGATTCAATGAAACTAAAGGTTTTGGATTATTACAGGAGATAAACAGAATTATCAAGATTAGTTTCAAAAGATGTTTGTACATAATAAAAACGGGAATCTAAGTTTTCTAAATTGTAAAATTTCTGCAAGTAGAAAAATTTGACTTATGAATTTATGGAAAGTAACTCCAAAGATAAACTTATTGACTTTCATTATATTAATATGCTTATTGAGTGCTGGATGCAATCAATTGGGTGAGGAAAAGAAAAATTTTTGGAGCAAATACTTTAGTTATCAGGAACAAACTAGAAATAAGTTTTTTTTTACTGAATACTGGGACATCTTTCTAGGAACTTTAAAACCAGAAGAAGTAAATCTTTTAAAGAAAGAACCCAATGGAGACATGAAACTTTACTTTCATTCTGATTCAACTTCTGCAAAAGTTTCCAAGGACGAACTCAAAGAGAAAGGAGGATATCTGGTTTCTGTTTTGTTTAGAGAATCTAAATTTTCAGAAAGACCGACTTTTTTCTATCACAGAGAAATGAAGATATCCAACATTGAAATTTATACTATTAATGATTTTTGGAAGTGGTTAAGAACAACTCTTTCCTCTGATAGCACAGATTCAATCATCAAATCAAGTAAAGCATATTCTTTTTTTAGTGATCTCTACGAAATTCAAACTTCTGAGGATGAAAAAAGTTATACCTTCAAATTTAAACCTAAAGAAAAATTAAAACAATTTGATGAATTTCATTATAATAGAATGATGAGAATCCTAAATGTAATGATTTTAGATATTAAACTACTCACATCTGATGATACTATTTTCGCTAGAATTTCTAATGATCACAATATGTTCAAGATTATTGCTTTAAAAGATAAATTCAATAATCCCGAAGAAAAGGCGACTCTAAAATTTGACTTAGATCTATTCATCAACTTTTATGGATTAAAAATTGATCTAAAGGGAATTCAATATAAAATTGACTACTCAGAAAATAGCAAGAATGCTATCATGAAAGGATACTACTCCAAAAAACCTTCTGTTAAAATCAGTGGAGGTCTGCTATATATCCTTCCTCCTTTTCTTTTGAATCTTTTCATTCCTGATGATATGGAAACTTATTTCAATCAATTCTTTGATCTTGCAATTAATGGTAATAAGGGTAAGGGTTCTTTTTTTGAAACAAAAATTTCTAAAGTTGGAAATAAAATGAACATTCTTTCAGTCAACGAAGGAGAAATTTTTCAAAAGACTTTTCGTTTTCTCTTAACCCCAAGTCCTAAAGACAGAAAACAAGCAAAGTTTATCAATGAACTTGAAAAGAAGCTACTTTTAGATTTTGACTGATTGATAAAATTTATTCATTCCACCAAACGGAAAGATTGGAAAGTGAATCTTGAGCATCCATTTTCCATATTGAATTTGGAAACTCTTTGATAAGTTTTTCATAAAGTAGTTTGCAAAGCTCTAATTTTTTTCTAAGTTCAATCAGATCAGGATTATCAGATTGAGAAAGCACAACTAGTGGCATTTTTTTTCTAGCTTTAAAATAACCTAAGATAGTTTCATTCTCAAGTTTTTTTGCCTTGCTATAAATTTCATAGGATTGATCAGTTTTCTTTCTAGGCTTCGACTTAATTTCTTTTTGTATTGGATTGAGTAAGTTTTCTTCAAGAATTGATTTATAATTCATGAGTTCCTGAAACATTGTTTCTGAAGTAAATTCCCCACGATCAGGATGGTACTTAAAAGCTAGTTCTCTAAATTTTTTTGTCAGCTCTTCAAAAGTATAACTTTCTTCTAACTGAAAAAACATCAGTGCTTTCTTTAACTCACTCACTATTTTTTTTCCTGTGTTTTAACCATGCCTTTCTGAAATAAAATTCATTCAATTCATCTTTTGCTGACTGATGGAGAGTCCCCAGCTTTTCTGAAATAATTTTTTGACAACTAGAAATTTCTTTTAGCAATGATTGAATTTCCTTTGCATCATGTTCAAAAGAAATCTTACCTCTTTCCAAAATAGAAACAATTCTTTCAGCACGAGTTAGATATGGAAAAAAACGTTCAGGTTTTTCATAATTTATAAATTCAACTGTGGTTTGCAATGCGTTAAGGATTTCTTGTAGTAAGATGATTTTTTTTTTCTCAGATAGTCTTCGCATGACTAGCCAGAAATGGAAAGCCCCCCACCCTTAGGAATTGTTGTTTGATTAGAAGCTTCTTTCTTCTCAATTTCCTCCCAAGAAACTTTCAGCTCACTCATTAGCTTTACAATTTCACGTAAAATCTTAACATCTTTTTTCATGTTAGCTTCGATGAGTCTGGTTTTGAAATATACATAAATTGCAAGAAGGTCTTCTGCAACCTTGCCACCTTGTTCCATGTTTAAGGAAATCATCAACTCATTTACTATCTCTTGAGCTTTGATGATATTATTACTTGCTGTATCATATTTCTTGGGGTTTCCCGCACAATCGATCGCTATATTTAAAAAACGAATCGCTCCTTCATAGAGCATAACAATGAGTCTTCCCTGGCTAACAGTGGAAATTTCGTTTGATTTGTAGGCATCAGAATTGGAACTATATCCACCAGGTCTCTTTGAAAGTGACATACTTTTACCCCCTAGAAAATTCCATTCGACAAAAAAGGGAACTTGCTTAATCCTAGACTTAATGAATAGGTTTTGAAACTTGAGGCTTTTTGTCTCTCTAAAAAGGGAATATGAATAAAAAAATCGTTGTTCTAGCTTCTGGTAACGGGACAAATTTCAGTGCCTTATTTCGTTATCTCAAAAGAAAAAAACTTCCCGCAGAAATTGTTTCTTTGATTTCAGATAACCCCGAAAGCAATGCGTTACTCATTGCTCTTGCACATGGGGTTCCAAGCCATACAATAGATTTCAAAAGAAAAGTAAAGGAAGAGGCAAACTCTGAACTTCACCAAAGATTGAAAGAACTGGAACCAGATTTAATTGTAACTGCAGGCTATATGCGAATCTTGCCCGAACCAATCATTGCATCCTTTCCCAATAAAATTATCAATATTCATCCATCACTTTTACCTGCATTTAAAGGACTAAAAGCTATTGCACAAGCTAAGAACTATGGTGTGAAAGTTACAGGTTGCACCACACATTTTGTAGATGCTAGCATTGACGGTGGATATATAATTCTTCAAGAAGTACTTAAAATTAAACCCAACATGACTGAGGATGATATTCATAGTGCGGTTCAAAAACTAGAACATAAAATACTACCAAAATCAGTGCATTTATTTTTGACTGGTAAATTATCCATTCAAGATAGAACAGTAATTATAGAGGAAATTTCATGATAAAGATTCAAAGAGCATTGCTTTCCGTTTCTGACAAAACTAACTTAATTGAATTTGCCAAGTTTCTTAAAAAGTATAATGTAGAAATACTTTCCACAGGCGGAACACTAAAAGCATTGAAGGATGCAGGAATACATGCAATTGCCGTAGAGGAATATACTGGATTTCCTGAAATGTTGGATGGAAGGGTGAAGACTCTTCATCCAAAAATTCATGGTGGTCTATTGGCTGATCTTGATAAAGAAGAACACCAAAAAGAAACTGAGGCACATAAAATTCCTTCTATAGACTTAGTAGTTGTGAATCTATATCCATTCTTTGAAACAATTAATAAACCAAACGTTGCTCTTGAAGAAGCAATTGAAAACATTGATATAGGCGGACCTTCCATGCTTAGGAGTGCAGCCAAAAACTATAAACATACAGTTGTGATCTCTGAAATTTCAGACTATAAAGTTTTGATGGAAGAAATGGAAGCAAACAATGGCAGTGTTCATAGAAGTATTTCTTATGAGTTTGCAACAAAAATTTTTTCTATCACTGCAATCTATGATACTACAATTGCAAACTATTTTCTAAATCTTAAAGGAAATCATTTCCCTGATAAACTAACGTTAGCTTTTAGAAAACGTCAAGACCTAAGATATGGGGAAAACCCACATCAAAAAGCTGCATTCTATGAACCTCTTCTCACTAAGAATGAGTTTGTTCCACTTCAAGGAAAAGAACTCTCATTCAACAATATGCTTGACTTTGATGCTGCTTTTCATATAGCTTCTCTGCTTCCCAAAAACACAGTATCTATCATTAAACACCTAAACCCATGTGGAATTGCTTCTGCTGAAACCACTTTGGAATCCTTTGAACTTGCAAGAAGAACGGATCCAGTTTCAGCTTTTGGTTCTATTATCGGAGTAACTGGAATTGTAGATGGTGAGCTTGCTAAAATGATCACTGAAAATTTTGTAGAGGGAGTACTTGCTGAAAAGTTTACTCCAGATGCTAGAGAAATTTTTTCCAAAAAACAAAACATTCGTTTGATCGAAATTGAAAATTTTAAAGAAGCTCTGAATGAAATGGATATGCGTCCAATTCATCATGGAATTCTTCTCCAAGAGATGGACTTTGATATCGTTCCAAAGGAAAATTTTAAGATCGTGAGCAAGAAAAAACCTACCGATGATGATATGGAAGGTTTACTTTTTGCTTGGAATGTTGTTAAATTCATCAAGTCCAACGCGATTGTTTATACAGATCAAAATTCAACGTTAGGAATTGGTGCGGGGCAAATGTCTAGGGTGGATTCAGTGGAACTTGGTGCAATGAAAGCTCAAAAGTCAATGCTCTCAGTTGTAGGTTCTTATGTTGGAAGTGATGCATTCTTTCCTTTCAGAGATGGAATTGATGCAATCGCTAAAGTTGGGGCTAAAGCAATCATCCAACCTGGTGGTTCCATTCGTGATGAAGAAGTGATTGCTGCTTGTGACGAACATGGTTTAATTATGGTATTTACTGGTATGAGGCATTTTAGACATTGATATGGAACTTTTCATTTTTTTAATCTTCTTTATTTTCTCCTTTGCAATGCTTTCCTTAATTGCATACTATGTGAATCTATTTACTAACTCTGATAGGGACTCGTTTGAAAAATCAGAGTTAATTGATTTTGCAAGAATCATCCCAAGAGAAGTTGTAGGTGTTGTTGAAGCAAATGGAAGTTTGCAGAACGGACTGATTGGTTTTTTTAGTGCTGCAATTTTTGCGTTTTTGTGGAATCTTTTAGGTTCCCTGTTTGCATCAACAAGATACTCCCATGAGTTTTCGATCTACCTATTTCTTTCTATTCTTCTTCCCCTTGGAATTTTTTTTGGTCTTCCTTTTCTCGTTGGATTTCTTAGAGATTCATTAGGAAATTCTAATATAGTTACTAAAATCTTTTCTCAAGAAGTTTCCATTTTAGGTGGGGTTAGTGTTTCTTTGATTGCTCAGAATCTAACCATCTACGGAGTTTATCACGAAGTATCTTTCTTTTTAATTTTAATTAATATTCTAACTATTGGTGGATTATTCATATATAAATTAAATAAAACCCTAAATTCCAAGATACATGACCAAGAATTTGAGGAAGAAAGTTATGACTATACAATGGATATGGAAGAAAATTCTTAACTAATTTCTCATATTGAAACAAATTGAATGCGTTCAATTAATAAATATCAATTGTAATAAAAAAAATTATTGCCTAACTAACAGCTTTAGATAATAATGAACTTAATCAAAAAATATCAAAGCGAGGAAACTCATATGTTTAAAAAAATTATTGTAACCGCTATCGCAGCAGTCGTTCTAACAGGGGCACTTAGTGCTCAAACTGTAACTGTGTTTGTACATGGTAAATCAGGTAAAAACCACAATGGAACAGGAACTACTGATGTGAACAGCTATTGGGGAGCAAATGCCAACTCAGTCTCTGGAACTAAGTATTTCGTAGGCTATGATGGAACAACTGACCCAAGAACTTATGGAACCGCAAGAGCACAAACTAATCTTTCTACTGTAATGAACAATGTATGCAAAACTAACACTTGTAAAATTGTTTGTCATAGTGCTGGTTGCTATGCAACTGAATATTGGTTGTCAAATCTTGGTGGTACCGCTTCTAGTAGAGGTTTTAGAATTTCTGGTGTAACTGCACTTGCTGCTGCATCTGGTGGTTCTGAACTTGCATCTGCACAAAATGGTATTACTTTTGGTTTTGCAGGAAATGCTATGGATAAGGCTTTGATCGTATCTACTGCACGTTCTTCTTTCAATCATAATAATACTGGTGGTGTAACTGTAGCTCATGTTCCAGGAAGCAAAAGCTTTGTTGGACCAAACGTGATTCTTCCAGGAGAAGATGATTATGCAGTTGCATACCATTCTTCTTGTGGATACAGTACTACTGGAGGACTTTCTAAGTGTCAGTCATCTATCACTCAATCAGAAGGAATCTGGCCGTTCAACTCTAATAAGACCTATACTCAGTATAGTGGACATACTAGAGCACCATCGGTTCCTGTTGCTGGTTTATACGAAGACCATTCAGAACTTACTAACGACGGTTGGAGATAGTTCAAATTCAGGATAAACAGAGACATCTCTGTTTATCCTTTTTCTTTGAAATTCACTTTCTTTTTAAATTATAAAAAAAATACTAACTCCATGAAAGTCTTTTTAGCAATTCTAATTACCATACCTTTCCATTCTATCTTTGCATCCTACTACGCTACTTGCACACTGGAAGCAACAATTAAGAATATCAATTCCAAAGAAGTCTTTAACAGCGAAAGAAAGATTTATGAAAAAGAAGCAACTTTCTCAATTAATAAATTTGTGAAAGGAGGTGGTCATGAAGAAAACCACTGCAAAGATTTTAAAGGAAAGGTCTTCAAAGAAAAACTAAGTTCCAAAAAATCTATTCAACTAAAGGCTAGAGATAAGTTCAAAATCTACTATGAATTCGTTGCATCAGAAATTGTAGAAAATGATAAAGCAGTTGGGATGCACGAAACAACTACTTGGGGATTAGAGCCAGTTAAGGACTAACAAAAAATTTTATAGTCAATTGAGTCATAGATTGGATGTTCTTTTTCAATCTCGTCAATTCTTTCTATATCAAATTTTTTACTTAAAATCATTTCTTTGAGTTCCAAGAAAAGATTCGTGTGGACTTTGATTCTTCTCACTGCATAACCAACAACAGTCCCAGTCTTCATAATAAATGGCCAATCAGAACTTTGTAATAGCAGTAGTTCTCTCGCCATTTGTTGCAAAATTCTAACCTCAATTTCGTTACTAGTATTATAGAACTTATGAGCTAGTTCATTCATGGAAATTGAGCATTCAAGTATATGTTTGTATATCCATTCATTGGAAGCATTGAGCCAAACATCTCCATATCCGCCCTCGCCCCAACTACTCATCTCCATTTGAACGCTTTGGATTTTAGGAATCAGACCGAGTGCTTGCATAGGATGTATGCTAATAATTTCATTCTGATCAAAATGCATTTTCTTAAATAAGAATTCAAGGAACATTGGTCCTTCATACCACCCATGGCCATATAATTCAGCATCATAAGGAGATACGATTACAGCTGGTCTTCCTTCTTCTTCAAAAAATTGTCTGCTCTGAGCAATTCTACTTTTTAAAAAATCTTCAGCATGAAGTCCACTTGCTTCTTTCGCCCAATCTGGTTGGTAGTATTCTTTATAAGCAGTTTTACCTGTAATTCTATGGTATTTGATTCCTGTGTTATATCTAATTCCAGTTGGATGAATATAGTCTTTGATATAATCATAATCTAAATCAAAACCTATATCTCTATAGTATTCGCGGTAACGATAGTCACCAGGATAACCTTCTTTTGCACTCCAAACCTGTGAAGAACTTTTTTGGTCTCTACCGAAAGCAAATAGACCATTTCCAATTTCAATCGGAGCATAGACTCCAAACTTAGGTCTAGGAACCGAATTAATAATAGAATGTGAGTCCACAAAAAAATAACGAAATCCTTCATCAGCAAGGTATTTCTCTGCATTCTTGAAATAACCACATTCTGCTAGCCAGATTCCCCTTGGATCTTGTCCCCAAGTTTCTCTGTGTTTTTTTCTTCCAATAGAAATTTGTGCTCGAACTGAGGAAGGTTCACTTTCTAGATAAGGAAGAAATCCATGTGTTGCCGTACATGTAATGATTTCTAAATTTCCTTCTTGATAAAACTCTAAGAAACCGTTAGTTATGTCTTTGTCGAGTTCTAGGAAAAGTTTTTTTGTTTCTACAAAACGTTCATGATAATAACTTGAAAGATAATTCAGATGAGCATCAAAAGTTGTTCTAGTCTTTTCCTTTTCAGAAAGCTCAATGAGTTTTTCTATATACTTTAAAAAATTATTCTGTAAGTACGGATCCTTCAACATTGAGATTAGAGGTGGTGTGAAGGACATAGTGATTTTAAAATTTGTCCCTGTGGATCTCATTTCTCTAAAAGATCGAAGGAGTGGAAGGTAAGTTTCGCAAATCGCTTCATTCAACCAATTTTCTTCAATCATTGGAGGAAAATAGCCTTCATGCCTAACATAAGGGAGATGAGCATGAAGAACAAGAATTTGGTAGCCTATTTTTCCCAAAAGATGATTCATTTCTTTACTCCAAAAATTTCTGAAGAACCAGTTGATACAACTTCTTCTAGTAGTTTCTCTTTTTCTTGATTGGATAAAACTAATATTTCTTGAGAACTTGGTTGTAAGCCCTCCATATTTCCAAAAATGAATTGAACTCCCTCTTCCAAAATCCATTCCCTTTTGACCCAATTCTTATCTAGAAGTTTACTTGGCTGGTTAGATGGAAGATTAATGCTAGCAGAGTGCAAAGTGCTATAGAACTTTTCATTTTGAAATGCTACTAGCTCAGCTTTTAGATTTTTCACTGGGGAGTCAAACTTTAGAA
This sequence comes from Leptospiraceae bacterium, assembly GCA_033762425.1. Lineage (GTDB taxonomy): Bacteria > Spirochaetota > Leptospiria > Leptospirales > Leptospiraceae > JANRLP01. The sequence goes on along the minus strand of JANRLP010000052.1, from coordinate 9,306 downwards.
GATAGGAAGTAGTGAAGGCTTTTAAAGCAATGTCTCTTTTATGATGGTTTTTTGCTTCATCCTGATAGCTAATTTTCAAGGAATAGCTTATTTCTTCTTTGCTACATTGAAAGAAATCAGTGATTTTATCTTGTGTAGAGAGCGAAACTCCCCAAAAAATGAAGACTTCTTTCGGATTCTTGGTTAATACTTTGATTATGTCTCTATCGTAGTATTCTGGAAGTTTATCTAGAGCAGGATCTAGATAAATACGTTTCTTTTCAGAATTGTCTTTCAACGAGGTTTCCATTAGATCTCAATTTACTCTCCATGACTAAGAATTTGTTTCTTGTTTGAAAAGACAATAGAAATTTGCAATATTCATTTTTTTAAGAATCCCGTTGTAACATGAATGTATCTTTAAAAAGTCATTAATTTAGCTTGACTGATTCGGACTTGTTCATAGAATGCTCGCTTTATTAATTAATGAAATTAGGAATATTTATAAATTCTCTCTCAACTAGAAATGATGGTCTAACAACCCATGATATAGCCTTTGCTGCTTATGAAAAAAATCATGATGTATTTTTTTTTCCTGTCACTGAATTAGGTTTTGATGGAAAAACAATTTATGGTAAAGCAAAAAAGGTAAGTGAAGAAATTCTAAGTCGAGAAGAGCTCACGAGAAATTTAAAAATTTTTCCTGAAGTAAAAATGAATCTAGCCGATTTGGATGTTCTACTTTTAAGACATAAATATGAATCGGGAAGAATCCCAGAGACCTACCATAAGTACGCTCGAGAATATGCTTTCCACCTTCAAGAAAATGGGGTATTTGTTGCAAATGATCCTAGATACCTGCTTTTTTCTTCTTCCAAGCTAGCTACGATTGGACTTGACGCTAATATCCTTCCACCACATCAGCTAGTTTCCACAAATTTCGATGAGATTTATGGATTCTGTAAAGAAGTCTTAAAGTATGAAGGTGTCATGAAACCTCTTGGTGGAAAAGGTGGGGAAGATATTTATTTTACTGAAAGAAGAAATCTAAGAAATAATATCAAAGCTCTCCTCAAAAAAGGTCCTGTTTTAGTGCAAAGTTATATTCACAACGATGGAGACAAAAGAGTAATTTTACTGAACGGAAATCCAATTGCTTGGTATAAAAGAGTTGCACAGGAAGGGGAATTTATCAATAATATTCATGCTGGCGGAAAACCAGTTCGATTTGATTTGAATGATACTGATAAAAAAATTATTCATTCAATTCGTCCAAGGTTACAGAAACAGGGTATGTATTTGGTTGGTATCGATATTCTAGGAAACTATTTAAGTGAAATTAATTCAGAAGTTCCTGGTGGTACTGTTAGGTCTGACAAACTCGATTCATTCCATTCTAGGGAGAAAATTGTCGAGTTTCTAGAAGGGAAGGTAAGAAAAAGATGAGTTTGTTGGGTAAATTTATTTCTAAGATTCAAAACAAATCAAATGAGGCTTCTGACGTAAAAGAGAAAGAAGTTGATACTCTTTATGCAATCCCAATTGGAGCACAAGAAGAGCTTCCCAAAGAAAATATCAATACTAATAATGAAAATGAGAATGGTAAGAAAGAAACTAAAAGTCTTTTGAAACGTGCTAGTGAATCTTCTGCAAAGATAAAAGCAGTAACTAAAGAAGATCTTTCTGAAAGTAAAAAAATTAAGATCACAACAAAAAAAGAAAAAGCACTTTCTGAAGATAACACTACCAAAAAAACAAAAGCTCTTACTAAAGAAAAGATTACAAGTATTACTAAAGAAAAGATCGCAGCTATTTCCAAAAAAGAAGTTGCATTGACTCAAGAAGAATTAGAAAATAAGAAAAAAGAAACCACTGCAAGACTGCAAGCAATTACAAATACTGCAAGAGAAAGAGCAATGCAGGAAGTAGATCTATTGAAGACTGCTCCCAAAATTCCTGCAGTTGAAAGTGAGGGTCCAGACTTAAGTGGGTTTGATCAAATCAGTTCTAAACCTAAGTATTCACTTCAACTAAAACTTATGCTTGTGATTTCAGTGATCATTGCAATTACAGTTTCCACAATCATTGCGTTAGCTACCATCTCATTTAAAAATGATAACATGGTTAGAATTCAAGAAAATAACTTGGAAATCGTTAGGATCGTAAACTCAAAAGTAATTACTGACATTACTGCTGAAATTGATAAAGGAAAACAACTCGCACTAACATTGAAGCAAGAGTTCAAATTTGCTGAACAGAAAACATTTTTTATTAATCAGTATTTCAAAAATGATGATAGCTTTATTTTTTTAGGAGTATATTCAAAGGGTGAAGATGGAACTCTTAAACCAATCAATGAAATTTATAATAAAGAATATCTTAAAAAAGTTGCTCTAGCTGAAGAAGACGTAATCATTCCCGTCAACAAAAACCATTCTCTTTTTTATAAATCATTCGATGGTACACCGGTCATCATCAACACAAGTCCAGGTTTTCAAGACCCTTCCTTATGTATCTCAGTTCCAGAAAATGAAGGTGAGCCTTCAGAACTTGTTCTAGTGATGATGTTAAGAGTAGAAAAAATTCTTGATGCATTCAAAAAATCTGGAATCAACACTACTTATCTAGTCAGTGGAGATGGAACGTTACTCGCTCACCCCGACTTGAACTTAGTACTATCAGCAAAGAATATGATGACTTCCCCAATTGTTAGATATATGCTAACCAATGAAGCGAAGAATGGGTTGAATAGTTACCAAGACAGTGATGGAAAAAAGTATATTGGATCATTTCAAAAGTTAGGCTTTGCTAATGCGGGCGTGATTTCTTATGTGGAAGAAGGAGTTGCATTCAAACCAGTCTATCGAATCCAAGAAAGAAATATCTATATCATGATTATTGCATTATGTATTTCCATGATCTTAGTATTCTTGTTTGCTAAAACAATTTCTAGTCCACTTCTTGCTCTACTTGATGAAACAATTAAAATCGCTAAGGGTATTTTTCAGGTAAATCTTAGAAGAACAACTAACGATGAGGTTGGGGTTCTAACAGACTATTTCAAAACAATGGCTCAGGGTTTAGAGGAACGTGAAAAAGTAAAAAGCATGCTTGGAAGTATGATTGATCCTGTTGTGGTAGAAGAAGGTATGAAAGATCTTGCAGCATTGAAACGGGGTGATGAGAAAATTATCACTGCATTTTTTTCTGATGTGGCGGGATTTTCTACTATCAGTGAGCAACTAACGTCTGTTCAACTTGCTTCTCTTTTAAATGAGTATCTCTCAGCAATGACAATCATCCTAAAAAAACATGATGGAGTTTTGGATAAATATATTGGGGATGCTATTGTTGGAATCTTTGGAGCTCCAGTTGAGGTTAAAAGTCATTTTCTCAAAGCTTCATACGCTTCCCTAGAGATGATTCAAAAATTAGATGATCTTAGAGACTATTGGCAAAAGAACAATCTATACTCTAAAGAAGCACAAGAAATGGACGTTAGGATTGGTCTGAACACTGGGCTTGCTAAAGTCGGTTTCATGGGAACTGATGCAATGGGTTCCTATACAATGATGGGTGATACAGTAAACCTTGCTGCACGACTTGAGGCTGCTGGTAAGGATTATGGTGTGAATATTCTTATCTCAGAAATGGTGAAAGAAAAAGTTCAAGATGATATGTTTACTCGCGAACTAGATCTAGTTAGGGTAAAAGGTAAAAATGAACCTGTAAGACTGTATGAATTGATTTCCACAAAAGCTGATGTAAAACCAAACATAAAAGAAGCAACTGAGATCTATGAAAAAGCTTTTGAATTATATCTAGAAAGAGAATGGGAAAAATCGATCATACTACTAAAGGATTCAGAAAAGGCTAAGGGCAAAAAAGATAAGGCTGTTCGTTCCCTAATCGAAAGATGCGACGAATATTTGAAAAATCCTCCAGACGAAACCTGGGATGGAGTGTTCACTAGAACTCATAAGTAATAGCAATGAAGTTTGACAAAGATTCAAAAATCATATTAGGAATATTATTATTCATAATTTTAATCTTCTCTATTTTGCTATACCGAAACATCAATAGTGGTGCAGGTGGAAATTCTAATCCAGTAATTGGTAACTTGACTTTCAAGAGAAAAACCATTGAGCGTAAGTATGATGCTGATGTGATTTGGGATAAAATTGAAAGTGGAATTGATATAAAGAATAAAGATACAATTAGAACGGGAGATTTTTCCGATGCAGTATTAACTCTAAAAGATAATACTAAGATTAACATCAATGAAAATAGTATGATCTATTTAGACTTTGATGAAGATAATATCAATCTAAACTTTGCGTATGGTTCTATGTCTTTACAAAAAGCTGAAGGCCAAGAGGACAAAGGAACTACACTCAAGATTAAAGCGGGTGATAAAACTGTTGAAGTAAAAAACTCTGATCTAGCTATGCAAAAAAGAAACAAGGAAGAAGTTTCTTTTCAAGTGAAAGAGGGGACTGCAAAAGTTAGTTCAGGTGGTAAAGAGCAAGAACTCAAAGCAAATGAATCTGCAAAACTCAGTGATGAAGGAATTAAGGTTTCTAAAATTGCAATCAATTTGAAAACTCCCGAAGACCTAAGTGCTATTTCCGAAAAAGCAAAACTAGTTCCTGTAAATTTTTCTTGGACTGTAGATGGAGAAGTCAAGAAAACTAAATTAGAAATTGCATATGATTCACGATTTAAAAATCTTTCCAAATCTGTAAACGTTAGTTCCAATGATGCAACTGTTAATTTGGAATCTGGGAACTATTACTGGAGGATTTCTTCTGAAAACCCAAGAAATAAAGAAAGAGAATTTAGTCCTTTCCGAAAATTTACTGTATTTTCCGTTTCTCCTCCTTCAATAATTCTTCCTAAAAATAAACAAGTTTTCAATTATGTAACTACCCCACCAATTATTGAATTCAATTGGAGAAAGCTAGACACTTCTAGAAGTTATAAACTAGATTTAAGCACGAGTGCAAACTTTACAGAAATCATAAAAACGATTAGCACTTCCCAAACTTATGCAGGTATTGATAAACTAACTCCCGGAACATATTATGCAAGACTCACAACCGATCCTGTTTCCAAAGAGATACAACCGGAAACCTCTGAAATAATTAGTTTCCAAATTGAATCTAAAGCAATCCCTGATCCCCCAGAGACGATTAGTCCCAATAAGGATCAGCCTATCAACAAACTTGTGCTTAAGAATACTCCATTTCAGTGGAAGGATGGCTCTGATTTTAATGGTTATACAATTCAAATTGCTGCAAATTCCAATTTTACAAATCCAATCTTAGAAAAACAAGTTTCTGTAAACTTATTCAAAACTGATCAAAAAATTGAACCTGGCACATACTATTGGAGAGTTCAGGCTACTACAAGAGATGGTAGAAAGACTAATTTCAGTAACCCTGCTACACTGATTATAGTTGACCTTGAAGCAATCGATCTAATTGCACCAGCTAATAATGCGACCAATTCTATCGAAGAAGAAATTTCCTTCCGTTGGAAAAAAATTCCTTTTGCACCTAAATACCAATTAGAAATTTCTAGTGCAGCAGATTTTTCTAAAATTATTCACGCAGTCACTTCTTCTAAAACTCAAGAAAATTTTAAGTTTAAAGAAGAAGGATCATATTTCTGGAGAGTGAAATTAATTGGTGAGGATGGTTCTGAACTATTGAAGAGTACATCCAATAATTTGGAAATGACTGATGTTAAAGAAGTCGTTCCAATTTTCCCAAACAAAAATGATAAAATTGACATGGCATCGAAAGACCAACTAGAATTCAAATGGGAAAAGAATACAAAAGTTACAAGTTTTACCATTGAATTGGTTCATGATGCTAAGCTCAAAGATGATAAACTATTTACAATCCAAACAGATAAAAATTCCTATGCCTTTGATGATCTAGATAAACTAGACGAAGGTAATTTTATTTGGTATATTCAAGGCACATTCAATAATAAAGGAAAACTAGAAAAAGGAAAACGAATTGCAATTCCATTCAAGATTTATCTGTCAGATAAACCTGAAGCACCAGTGATTAAAACTTCAAAGAAATTATATGTTGAATAAGATAATATTTATTATATTAATTCTAGCTAATCTTTCTCTTTACGCACAAGGGCAGATATTGGAAGATTCTGAAACTCCAATCTTAGAATGGGAAGAAGTTCCCAAAGTAAAAAATTATCAACTACAAATTAGAAATGAAGCTAAGGACTTAATTCTTGATCAAAAAACTTCTACTACTCGTTATGATTTAAAATTCAAAGCAGGAAAGTATGAACATCGCGTTGGAGTCTATAATAAATTTGGTAAGATTGCCAATTTTAGTGAATGGGTTCCTTTTGCTATCACTCAGTCTTTACCACCAATCATTAATGGTGAGAAGAAAATTTATAGTTCTAAGAAAGAACAAACCAAAACGATTGTGATAACTGGAAAAAATTTTTATAAAAGAACGAAAGCAATCTTAAAGAAAAATTCCAAACTTGCTGCAATAAAAAAAATAGAAGTCTTAAATGATGAAACAATTCAAATTGAAGTTGATAATGATACAACTGAAATTGGAGACTATGATTTAAAACTTGAAAACCCAAGAAATAAAAATCTTGAAGTTAACGACTATTATATATTGAGAGAGTTGGATAAACAAATTGCAGCACTTAAAGAAAAAGTTGAAAAACAAAAAGAAACTGCAAAGGTATTAGAAGAAGTAACAGCAAAGTATCCTTATTGGAAAGCAGGTCTTAGATCAGCAGTTCTACCTGGTTGGGGACAGTATTCTAAGGATGAAAAAAGAAAAGCAATCATCTTAGATGCAGTTTTACTTTTAAGTTTTTTAAATTTATATAATGCAAATAATGAATTTGAGTCACAAAAGGAAAAGTATAGCAAAACTGTAGTGCAAGGAGTTGCTTTTGCAATTGCTGCAAACAGTCAAGCGTTAGGTGTAACTAATATTATTATAACTGAAAATTCTTTTCAAAGAACTGAAGAGAAAGCTGATTCAGTAAGAAATGCTTCACTATTGCTTGCTCTTGTTTACTTAGTGAATGTTTCAGATGCACTGTTTTGGAAAGTTCCCCCTAAGACTGCATTAGAAACAGAAAAATCAATAAAATTATTTTCTAATTTCTATAGCAATCCTTGGCAAGAGACCTCTAGTTCCAATTCTCAAATAGAGCTAGGCTTAAAGTATAAATTTTAGTCATGAAATTTCTAAATTTCAAAATAGTCTTACTTTGTATTTGGATTTTACAAGTTTTTCTTTATGAACTTGTTGCTCAAGGTGCAGTAAAAGAGCTAAAAAATACTGGTGATGAAAATCCGATTTTAGAATGGGCTGAGGTCAAAAATTCTAAGGGATACCAACTTCAAATCAAAAATGAACAAGGAGACTTGCTAGTTGATGAAAAAATAAATACAAATAATTATGAACTAAAATTAGATACTGGTAAATTTGAACATAGGGTTGGGGTTTTCAATAAATTTGGAAAACTTTCCTCTTTCACTCAATGGACTCCATTTGTAATCTCTAGGTCACTTCCACCTGTAATTCTCTCTGAAGAAAGAGTTGTTGGAACAAGAAAGAAAGGAGTTCAAAAAATCGAACTTCGTGGAAGAAATTTATATAGAAAAACTAAGATTACGTTAACAAGAAATGGAAAACAATTACCAATAAGTAAGGTGAATTTCATTGATGAAACAAATATTGAACTAGAAATCAACAATAAAGATTCTGAACTAGGAGAATATGATATATTATTGGAAAACCCAAGAAGCAAAAATCTTCTCATAAAGAATTTTTATGAACTCACTGATAGCGAAAAAACTCTCGCAGAGTTAAACAAAGATATACCCAAAAGAAAAGACCCTGATGCCCTTGATGAAGATCCTAATAAAAAACCAGATGATAAGAGTGGAACATTAAGTAATCAATCTAATGAACCAGAAAGACCTTATCCCTATTGGAGTGCAGGGCTTAGATCCTCTTTACTGCCAGGATGGGGACAATACAATAAAGACCAAAAATGGAAAGGATATATCTTCGGTGGACTTTTTGTTGCTAGTGCTATTTATTTAAAAGCAAAGAGTGATGAATACGAAGCAGAAAAAAAAGATTATAGAAACCAAGTTACTGTTTCCGCACTAACAGGAACTTTAAGTGGGAATGAAACAATTACTTTATTGGGAGTTACTAGAAATGAAAGTCAATTTAAAGGTTTTACCGATAGTTCCAATGCAGTATATGAAGCATCATTACTTATGGGTGGAATTTATTTAGCAAATGTTTTGGATGCTACATTCTGGCGAATTCGAAAAGAAGAACCTAAGCCTGAACAAAAACCAACTCAACCTTCAGAACCACTTCCTGCAAAAGGTCCATACTGGAAAGCAGCAATGAGATCAGCTTTGCTTCCTGGTTGGGGACAATATTATAAAGATCAAAAAATCAAAGGTTATATCCTAGGGGGAGGTTTACTTTTAGGATTAGGACTCTTTTATTCAAGCCTTGAAGATTTTAATAAAGAAAAAGAAAATTATAACTCATCAATAAATCGCGGGGCGATACTAGCAGCACTTTCTAGGAGTTCTACTGTTGGCGCACTTAGTTATTTTTCATCAGAAGGTCAGTTTAAAAAAGGACAAGAAAAAGCAGAGTTAGTACAAACTGTTTCTGCTGCAGTTGCGGCTATATACATATATACAGTTTTTGACGCTCTTTTTTGGAAAGCTCCTCAAAAAACCACTGAACTAGAAACAGATAAAATCCATTTTTTTACTGATATGAAAGGAAATCCTTTCAGTAAAAATATCCATTCCAATTCACAAGTTGAACTTGGACTTAGAGTTTATTTTTAATTACAACTTCCTTCTGTTGTGAAAGCTACGAGGAAATGTGTAGAATTTTATTTAATGATTATACCTCTAGTCTCGCCAAGTGATTGTTCATAATAGTAACACCATTCTAATTTTGAATTAGTAGTTTTATATACATAATTCCGTAAATATAGTCCAATTACTAAAAGAATAAAAAATCATCAATAATTTAATATCACCAAACAATACTAGATAAGACTTTTATCAAGTAAGCTTTTATATAAGTTAATTAATAATCGATTAAAGAATTTTCCATTAAGACTCATTTATACTCATTTTCAAAAATTTTTGCGTTTTTTTGATGAATTGATTGTACAAAAAAAGGGATAAAAAATAAAAGTCATGTGAAAAAGATTCAGAGACTACTCATAGAAAATTGTAACGAAAAAGAATTGGAGACTTCAATC
>JANRLP010000051.1:0-8621 GCA_033762425.1 Leptospiraceae bacterium | reverse complement strand
AGCAACCATAGATCTTCTTCCTTGATCAGCAATAAAAGCAAAACAAGCAAGAATATCTTCTTTGGTGAGATCAGGAAAATCATCCAAAAATTCTTCGTAACTCATACCAGATGCAAGATAGTCCAAAACATCATAGACTGTGATTCTCATTCCACGAATGCATGGCTTTCCACTTCGTTTGCCCGGTTCAATTGTAATTATTTTTGTATAATCCAACATAAGACTTATGATGTTCTTAATCTCAACTATGTCAAGAGAAAATTCAAATCAACAACAACCTTGTTGAAACTAAGAATGAGAATTTTTCTCCAACATCGATTGGGTAAAGCTCTCAGCTATTTCAACAAACCTAACGTTCTCATAAACAACAATCATTTAGGAGTAAAAACATGAGAGAATATCTAGTAAAAAAATTTTTAGGTGGAGTGGTTTTTGCGTTAGCCGCCATCAGCACAACGTTACTCGCAGTTGCAGTCACAGGAACAGTCAAAACCTGGGCAACAGGAGAAGTGCTTTCTGCTACTGATTTGAATACTACAATTTCAAGTTTAAAGACTGCAATTGAAGGAATTCCCAATTGGACTAAGAATGGAACCAGTGCAACCTATACTGATGGCAATGTGGGGATTGGGACGACGAGTCCGGCAGGAATATTGCATTTACAAGGTTCAACACCAACAGTTTTTATGCAATCTTCTAGCGATTCTACAACTCGTCGATTAATAGGACTTGATAGTTCTCAAAATCTTGCGATTTATGCAAATGTAAATCAGATAATACAATTTATGGATCGGGATAATTCAACTGAACGAATGCGTATAAATACAGGCTCAGGTAATGTCGGAATTGGGACGACGAGTCCTTCTAATAAATTACATGTCGTTGGTTCTATGAAAATTGAAGGAAATCAACTTGATTTAAATGACAGTGGAACTTTTTTGATAAGTCAGAACACTCCAGCATCAGCAATAGTCTTACGAGGAACCACTAACTCTTTTATTGCATTTGAAACTGATGGTGCAAATCCGCGTATGAAGATTGATATAAATGGCAGGGTTGGCATTGGCACAACAAATCCAACTGCTTTACTTCATGTTGCTGGCACTGCGGGAAATAACTCTGGAACATGGAGTAATCTTTCAGATATCAACCTCAAAAAGAATATAATAAGTTATGCAGGTTCTCTGGATAAAATCTTACAACTACGTCCTGTAAGTTTTGAATGGAAAGAAACTAAAGAAGGAAGAACAAAAGGAAAACACATTGGGTTCATTGCCCAAGAAGTAGAAAAGATTTTTCCTGAATGGGTTAGCACTTTATCTGACGGACATAAATGGCTCACTCCAGAAGGAATCAATGCTGTAATTATAAAAGCAATACAAGAGATGTATGATAAGGATAAATCAAGAGAGAAAGACTTCAACCAAAAGTTATCGAAGCTTGAAGAAGAAAAATTATCCAACGCAAAAGAAATTTCTCACTTAAAAGAAGAAAACAAAAGACTCCAATCGGAACTACTATCTTTACGAAATAGTATCGTAGAACGAGATACTTTCTCTAAAGAAAAGCAATTGTCTGATAAGACTATATCTTTATTAGAGGAGCGACTAAGGAAGATTGAAACTATGCAGATGGTTAAGAAGTAAAAATATTCTTTTTAGAAGACTGTCAATATTAATAGTGTATGCTCACATCATGTAAGGACATTTCAATGACAGAGTTTGATTCCAGAAGACTTAGTAACTGTTCCAAATTTTTCTCAAATAAAGCAATTAATTTTTTGTTTGAGAGATTACCAGTTGTGATAAACAAAAGTTTTTTAGGCTCATTTTTAAGTAGAAATCTTTGCAGAAAATCATGGTCTTTGGTGATGACAATTCTTTCAGTTTGCATTGATAACTGGAATAGAGTTTCATCATCAGTTGCATTGCCTTGCACTAATTCAATTGTGTGTATAGAATCCAAGTCTTTGTATTTAAGCCAAGTGGAAAGTGCAGAAGGTAAGTTCGCATCTACAAGAAATTTCATGCAGCTTCTAGTTTATGAATACTCTTTATTTTTATCATTTTACTTGCAAAAAGAATACAGGCTCTTAGATCGTCCTTTTCTAAATCAGGATAATCTTCTAGAATTTCATCCCAAGTCATTTCACTCGACAATAGCTCAAGCATTATCTCTACCGTGTAACGTAGGTTTCTTATGGTAGGTTTTCCAAAACAAACTTTAGGATTTAAAGTGATGCGCTGTAAAAGTTCTTCTTGCATACAACGTAGTATTTCCCAAACTTCAAAACCTTGTCAAGCAATTCCAACATGTCTTACAATATTCCCACTATGCTTTCATAATCAAAATAATTCAAAAATCATCACTAACTTAGGAGAACACAAATGAAAGAAGAATTAAAAACAGGTTTCAACCTTTCCCAACAACAAAACAACAACAATACTTGTAGTGATAGGTCGCGACCTATCACTACTGCAATCAATCCGGTAAAAACAATCATAAACAATTTGATTGAAAAATTTGGAAAAGGATTTCTATTTGGGATCGGATTTTCAATAGGCATTGCAACCACAACGTTACTCGCCGTTGCTGTCACAGGCACAATCAAAACATGGTCAACAGGTGAAGTGCTTTCTGCAACCGATTTGAATACTACAATTTTCAGTTTAAAAACTGCGATTGAAGGAATCACAAGTTCACAATGGACTACAAGTGGGTCTAATATCAGTTACACTGCTGGGAACGTGGGGATTGGGACAGCGAGTCCTTCAGAAAAACTTTCTTTACAAGGGGGGCAACTTTGGTTTCAGAATACATCTGCTGCAGTTATGGGTCTTGGAAACAATGGCATTCTTAATTATAACAGTAGCACAGGAATTCTAGATCTAGCTGCAAGTGCTGGTGGGCAAACGAAGATTATATTTAGTACTTCTAATGGAGTAGCTGCGGCTGAGCGTGTGCGTATTGACGAACAAGGTTTCGTCGGATTAGGAAGGACCGCTACAACACATAGACTAGAGGTAAATGGCTCAGCTGGTTTAACTTCAGGTACGGCATGGACGAATATTTCTGATGAAAGACTTAAGAATATTAAGGGAAATATTCCTGATGCATTGACTAGTTTAGAAAAGCTAAATCCAATTCAATATAAGTATAATGATAAGAGTGATAAAATTTTCAAAAATGCAGATGGAAAAAATCGATATGGCTTCACTGCTCAAAATGTAAAATCAGTTTTTCCGGAAATAGTTAGCAGTGATGAAAAAGGTTATCTTTGGTACAACCCTTCTGGCTTTGAAGCAATTTTAACTTCCGCTATCAAAGAATTAGTAGGAAGGGATAAAAATCGCGAGAAAGACTTTAATCAAAAATTTTCCAAGCTAGAAGAAGAAAACAAAAAGCTCCAATCGGAACTACTATCATTACGAAATAGTATCGTAGAACGAGATACATTCGCCATGCGATTGGAAGAACGTTTGAAAGCAATTGAAACTATGCAGATGGCGAAGAAATAATTGAAGATTCTGACTTCTCTAGGCAACTTTTTTCAAAGGGCGAATATTGAAATTGACTTTTTTCATTTTGTCCTTTGCAGTTTCAATATCAAAATGAGTTTGCAGTCCAAGCCAAAACTCAGGGGAATTGCCAAAGAAAAAAGAAAGTCTGAGAGCGGTGTCAACAGTAATCGAGCGTTTGCCTTTGAGAATTTGGCTGATTCGAATGGGAGTAACTTTGATTTCTCTTGCGAGGACAGCTGCAGTAATTCCCAAAGGAATGAGAAATTCTTCGCTCAGAATTTCACCTGGATGAATTGGTGGAATTTTTTTCATAATATTTACCTCACTATCTTCAATGATAATCAACAATTTCTACTTGTTCAGCATTTCCGTTTTGCCAATAAAAACAAATTCTCCACTTATCGTTTACGGATATGCTATATTGACCCTTTCTTCCACCAGATAGAGAGTGCAAGCGATTGCCCGGTGGAGAATTCAAATCAGTTACATTTTTTGCAACATCTATCAAGAGAAGTTTTTGATACATCAATCTCTGTATTGATGCAGGAAATTTCTTGGAGTAAGTTCTATTCCAGACTTTCTTTGTCTCTTTATCTAAGAAAGACTGTATCATATTTTCAAAATATCGAGACTCGATATTTTTGTCAAAATAAAAAACTCAGCAAAACTTTGATCTTTGGAAATTCAAAATTATCTTCCTCGATCAAATTCATTATGGCTATAATTCATCAATTCAACAATCATTTAGGAGTAAAAAAATGAGAGAATATCTAGTAAAAAAAATTTTAGGTGCAGTGGTAAGTGGAGTAGTCTTTGCGTTAGCCGCAATCAGCACAACGTTACTCGCTGTTGCTGTAACAGGCACAGTCAAAACCTGGACAACAGGAGAAGTGCTTTCTGCAACTGATTTGAATACTACGATTTCCAGTTTAAAAACTGCAATTGAAGGAATTCCCAATTGGACTAAGAATGGAACCAGTGCAACCTATACTGATGGCAATGTGGGAATTGGGACAGGTAATGCATATCGAACTCTTCATTTGTTTGCGAGTAATTCTCCTGAAATACTTTTGGAAGATGGAGCGATCGGCACCGGGACAAATGGGAGGACATGGCGCATACGATCTAATAGTACAAACTTGAGCTTTATTAGAGATTCTTTTGATTTATCAACCGGTTCAACTGTAATGGCATTGGCTTCAGGAGGTGCTGTAACAATTCCTGGTGCCCTCTCCAAGGGTTCTGGCACTTTTGATATAGCTCACCCTGATCCGAGTATGCCTAAAGAGTCTCGTCTTCGTCATTCCTTTGTGGAATCACCAACGGCTGGTGATAATATCTATAGATGGCAAGTAAAGGTTACATCGGAAAATGGAAAGTCCTTTGTGAAACTTCCCAAGTATTGGAAACACCTAAACACAAATCCTATGGTATGGGTGTCTTCGTCGGAAGAACCAGCACAGGCTTATGGTTATGTGGATAACAAAGAAGACAGAGTCATCATACAAGCTGACAAAATCGGAACTTACAATGTGTTACTTCTAGGAACAAGAAAGGATTCATTAGCCACAAACAATTGGAAAGAGTTAGGAATGGAATACATTGCTAAGAAAATGGGAGAAGCAGAGAAGATTCTCTCTTACCAAGACAAAGTAGAAACAGGTTCTATTCCGACTAAGTCTGCTGGGAATAAAAATGATTCAGACCAAGTTAGTAAAAAACTTACTAAACTAGAAGAGTCGAATCATAAGCTAGAAAACGAAAACAAAAAACTCCAATCGGAACTACTATCGTTACGAAATAGTATCGTAGAACGAGATACTTTCGCCATGCGAACAGAAGAAAGATTGAAGGCACTAGAAACTATGCAGATGCCGAAGAAATGAAATGGGGGTTCGGGGGCGAAGTCCCCGAGAATCATCCAAATGGATTGATGAGCTTTAGTTCTTTGATCCATTTGAAATCAGTAACATTTGCTGTTACTAGAGGAAGGTCGCGAATGAGTGCGGTGGAAGCAATGATTGCATCCCCTGTTGACATCTTTCGATTTTGTCTTAGTGAAGTTGCCTTTTGGATAATTTCAAAATTTACTTCCAATAAATTGATAGAATCTAGAATTTCTTGGAGGTCATCCTTGTCTGAATCAGTGATATTTGAAAAGCCAAGAACTTCCAGATACGAAATTTCTGATGCAAATAGTTCTTGGGAACGAAATGATTCCATCAAAAACGAGTATTCAGGAATAATTGAATATATCAGAACATTACTGTCTAAAAGCATTGATCATTCTCTTCCAGGAAGAGGACGATCTTGTCTTATTTCTTTTTGCCAAGCAAGTGGATCGGGAATTGCAAGTGAAATGGTTCCTCTTTCAGATATTCTTTTCATTATACTAATTATTTTTTCCGAGTTAGTTACAGGTTTTGGATTTTGCGGATTGGTTTTAATACCAAGATTCAGTTTTTTTGCAAGTCCAATTATCATATCAGCTACTTCAGGATCATCAATTTCTAAAGTTATTGTATGCATTTCATTCCACCAACTTCAAGATAAGCAATTCCATTTCCAAGTCAAGCGAAATTTCAACTCAACAACAACCTTGTTGAAACTAAGAATGAGAATTCTTCTCCAACATCGAAAAGATTTTGTTAAGTCTCTAAGCTGCAACACTTGGTCCTGCTGCGACAAGCTTTTTCTTTTGTGTATCTACCAAAAGATTCAAACCTTCCAAAGTTCTTGCACCGAGCAATTGCATATCACCCTTCTTGGCAAAAACAACTTCGTCAATTGTGAAGTATTTATCATACCGAAAAATAACAAATCCGATTTCTCTAGTGATCAATTGACCATTAGCCATTTTAAATGGAACATCTTTCTTTTCTATTTCAACTCCAATAGATTTGAGAGATGTCTCAGAAATCCAAGAATACTCACTTCCTGTATCAACGAGCATTTTCTTTACAAGACTAGATTCTTTTCTGTTCGAATGATTTTCAATCTTACAATTGATATAAAAAGTTCCCATGAAAGGAGAATATTCGGTCAATTCAAACAAAGTCAAGCATTTAGTATTGAATGGTTAAAGGAACTCCAATATACTTTCAACACAACTAGTGAGAATAGGAGAGATTACATCAGATGGCGAAGAAATGAAATGGGGTTCGGGGGCGAAGTCCCCGAGAATCATCCAAAAGGGCTTATCAATTTAAGCCAAGTGGAAAGTGCAGAAGGTAGGTTCGCATCCACAAGAAATTTCATGCAGCTTCTAGTTTATGAATACTCTTTATCTTTATCATTTTACTTGCAAAAAGAATACAGGCTCTTAGATCATCGTTTTCTAGATCAGGATAATCCTCTAGAATTTCATCCCAAGTCATTTCACTCAACAATAGCTCAAGCAATATCTCTACCGGGTAACGTAGGTTTCTTATGGTAGGTTTTCCAAAACAAACATTTGGGTTTAAAGTGATGCGCTGTAAAAGTTTTTCTTGCATACAACATAGTATTTCCCAAACTTCAGAACCTTGTCTAGCAATTCCAACATGTCTTACAATATTCCCAATATGCTTTCATAATCAAAATAATTCAAAAATCATCACTAACCAAGGAGAACACAAATGAAAGAAGAATTAAAAACAGGTCTCAACCTTTCCCAACAACAAAACAACAACAATACTTGTAGTGATAGGTCGCGACCTATCACTACTGCAATCAATCCGATAAAAACAATCATAAACAATTTGATTGAAAAATTTGGAAAAGGATTTCTATTTGGGATCGGATTTTCAATAGGCATTGCAACCACATCATTACTCGCCGTTGCTGTCACAGGCACAGTCAAATCCTGGACAACAGGAGAAGTGCTCTCTGCAACCGATTTGAATACTACAATTTCCAGTTTAAAAACTGCAATTGAAGGAATCACAAGTTCACAATGGACTACAAGTGGGTCTAATATCAGTTACACTGCTGGGAATGTGGGGATTGGGACGAATAGTCCTGGCAGTTTGTTGACAATGAATAAATCTGGCACTGGTGCCCAAACTTCTGAAATGTTAATTCAATCCAATGGCACAGATGTAGCACGCTTTGGTTGGAATTCTAGCGGATATATTGATATTGCCACTCTAAATTTTAGTAATGATATCAGGCTTTCTCCAAATGGAACGGGTCGAACTTTGCTTGGGGGCTTCACAGGCATAGGTACTACCAATCCATCTCAAAATCTTACTGTTAATGGTAATGCTGGAAATTCTACGGGCGTTTGGGTCAACAACTCCGACCTCCGCCTAAAGAAAAATATCGAACCTCTTTCTCCTTTTTTAGACCGCCTTGTTTCCCTCCGCCCTGTCACCTTTGAATGGAAAGTTCCTAAGAAATTAGGTGCCACTGACGGCAAGCATATTGGGTTTATAGCCCAAGAAGTAGAGAAGATATTTCCAAATTGGGTGGATACTGACAAGACAGGTTACAAGTGGCTGAATATGGAAGGAGTGAATGCAGCATTTGTACGTGCATTGCAAGAATTAGTAGAAAGGGATAAAAATCGGGAGAAAGACTTTAACCAAAAAATTTCCAAGCTTGAAGAAGAAAAATTATCCAACGCAAAAAAAATATCAACTTTAGAAGAAGAAAACAAAAAGCTCCAATCAGAACTAATATCATTACGAAACAGTATCGTAGAACGAGATACTTTTACCATGAGATTGGAAGAAAGATTGAAGGCAATAGAAACTATGCAGATGGCTAAGAAATGATTCTTTACCAAAGAAGCAATTCACTCATTTCAGAGTTTTCATAAAAAGTATGAATTGTAAGCAAATTTTTTTTAAGAATCATTTCAATGATTTTATTGGAACAGTTTCCGATACGAATCCAAATCACTTTGGGTGGATGTCCTTTAAGAGTCACAAGATTATGATAGTCTTCATCTTTTGTGACTATCATATAAGAAAATTTTTGGGCATAATTCCAAATTTCTATATCAGAGGCTTTTTGAGATGAGAAAAATTTTGGATGTGTTGAATCGGGAAAAATATCTTGGAGAGATTTTACAAGTTTATGAGATAAATTACTGTCATATAAAATTTTCAAGTCTAA
>JANRLP010000050.1:0-58673 GCA_033762425.1 Leptospiraceae bacterium | reverse complement strand
AGCAACCGTAGCGCTAGTAGTAATTGAACTTGAACCAGAGCTTGAATTAGATCCGGTATCATTCTGATCTGGTGAACTATTTGCAATTTGAGTTGTAGTAATAGTCGTTAGACCTCCAAGTAAAGCTATGGGCAATAGATTCGCTTTCTTCTTTTCAGTACAATGGAAAAGAAAAAAGACCAGCACAAGATTTGAAATAATTTTTTTCATAATATTCTCCTTTTAACTTTAATGAACTTTGAAACGATATTCCCAATTCATCTTATAAATCATTTAATCATAACAAATCAATACTGTCAATTTTTTTTGATAAAAAAATAATTAATTTACAAAATAGTATCACTATAGTTAAGCATATCGTACAATGATACTATTCATTCATTTCCAATAATTGATAGTTCATTCCTAAATCAATACGATTCATTCTACATTTTTCTTTTTTAATGAAAATACTTTCTAAAAATCAAAAATTCATTTCCAAATTACAGTTGTTCATTCCCTAAAATTAGGAATTCATTCTGGTGTTTTAGAAGTTGATTTGCAGTTAAGATTCGTTCCGATTCCTGAGAAATCTAAGTGATTAGTTTTGGTTTAAAAACAGTAAGAAAATTGCTTGTAAGTCTAACGCTTGTTATTGATTTATAAAACCTAACTTTAAGTGAAATGAATCCATCTTCATCCAAAGACTAAAGAAAATCATGAATTTGATTTGAACCCAAAGATTCATATACAAGATTGTAATTTTTGTAACAATATCATAATAAAGCAGTAATATCAATCAATTAGATTCAGATTATGAAACCTGATTCGATGAGATTGATTGATTATTACGCGGGGGTACCGATTTGTTTTAGTTTACATATACTATCTAAACTTTTTTCTATTTTTCCCCGAACAAAGAAAGAATTTCCTAAAAGAGTCTTACTCATTGAAATCTCTGAAATGGGTTCAGCAATCCTAGTCGATCCAGCAATGCAAAAATTAAAGAAAGAAACTAATGCTGAATTGTTTTTCCTAATCTTTAAAAAAAATGCACCTAGCTTACATATACTGCAAACCGTTAAAAAAGAAAATATTCTAACCATCAGAGATAATAATTTTTTTACAATAGTAACTGATGTTCTTAAATTTATTTGGCAAGCAAGAAGTTATAATTTTGATACTTGTATTGACCTAGAACTTTTTTCTAGATTCACTTCTATCCTAACTTTTTTTTCAGGTGCAACTACTAAAGTAGGATTTTATAAGTACCATTCAGAAGGTTTATATAGAGGTGAATTTTTAACTCATAAAGTACAATACAATGCACATATCCATATCGCAAAAAATTTCTTAGCCCTTGTGAATTCATTACTTTCAAAAAATGTTGAAGTTCCTTATTCCAAAACGCCAATCTTGGATGAAGAGATTAAGTTGAATAAAGTGACAATTAGTGCTGATTCAAAAAAAATAGTACTTGAAAAAATTAAAAAATTCGTTCCAAGTTTTTCTGAGAAAAAAAATTCTATCGTTCTCATAAACGCTAACGCAAGTGATCTACTTCCTCAACGAAGATGGCCTTATGAAAATTATTCCTCTTTAATTAAAATGATTCTTTCCAAAACTAAAAATGATTTTGTAATTTTAACTGGAAGTCCAAACGAAAAAGCAACACTTGATAGTATATCCAAAGAAGTAAACTCTGAAAGATGTATTAACTTTGCGGGTGGTGTGGAATTTCATGAATTAACAACTCTATATTCCCTTTCCAAATTAATGATCTCAAATGATTCAGGTCCACCACATTTTGCATCGGTAACTAATTTACCAACCTTCGTACTTTTTGGACCAGAAACTCCAAGTCTATATGGTTCGCTTGGAAATTTCTTTCCAATCTATGCTGGACTTCCATGCTCACCTTGTGTTTCAGCAATGAATCATAGAAAAACTTCTTGCGTTGATAATATCTGTTTGAAAATTATTACACCTATGCAAGTATTCAAAACAATAGAAAAAGAGCTTTTAAAAAAATAATGAATGATTTATTTCAGTTTTCCAAGAAGAAAATTTTTTTTATCATACTTGCAGGTCTATTGCTCAGAATCATAACAGCGATTGGGAATTATGGCTTTCTAGCTGTTGATGATTATACAATTTTATTTTTTTCCATTCCCGCACAAGTTGCATCAGGCTTTGAAGGAATTGATCTAACTGGTTCTAAAGAAGTTAGGTCTATCCTTCCAGAAAAGGTCATTCAAATCTCTGCAAATCTTGCATGGAAACTAGGTCTAATCGATCCACTAAACCAAGTCCAATTTGTTTTTATTGTTCTTGGTTTTTTTTCCATTTTAATTCCGATTTATATCTATAAATTATTCAATTTTTTAGAAAGAAAAGAAGAAGCTGTGATTGGAGCTTTACTTGGAAGTTTTTTTTGGATACTTCCCTTTATCTCTACAAGAGCTTTGATAGAAGTAATGTCTGCACCATTTCTTCTGATCTCAGCATATCATTTTATCAAGTATATCAAAAAAGATAGTAAGATAGATTTACTGATTGCAATTCTATTTGTGACCATTGCTGCAATGTTTAGATTTCAATCAGGGTTTTCCGCATTTATCATTCCACTCTATATTCTACTAAATAAAAAATGGAAAGATATTCCTATCATGTGCTTAGGATTTATTATTTGTTTTTTCTTTAGTGGCCTTCCCGATTTTATCTGGAGAGGTACATTCCATAGTTCATTAATTGCTTATATTCAATACAATCTAAAAAATTCATCTAACTATGGAACCTCTCCGTTTTATTCATATATTCCTACGATGATTCTAATTACACTTCCACCTAGTTTATTTTCATTATATAAGAATTTTAATTGGAAAGAAAAATTTATTGATCTCAAAACTACTTTCTACTTCTTCTTGATATTTTTTGTTTTACATTCAATCATTCCACACAAAGAGGAGAGATTTTTAATTCCAATACTCCCACTCTTTCTCGTACTTTTAACACCACTTATTCATTATCTATACTATGATCTTAGAGCATATAAAAGATTAATTTATTTTTTTATCATGAATGTTATTTTTTTAACGTTACTCGCCATCGATACAATTCAGCATAATACAATTGGTGTTGTGCGTTGGTTATATAAAAATGAAAATATTAAATCAGTTACTATCTATGAAGACAGTATGAATGTAATTCCAATGTCCTATGCAATTCGTGGGAATTTAGGGATTAGTTATATGACTAAACTAGACTTTGACAGGTTAAATTCAACTAATTGTGAAGACATAATTGTAATAAGACAAGATTATTACAAAGAAATCAACAAGTTGCTATTCAATAAAAAACTAATTTATACCTCTAAAACCTCAATCCTTGAAAGAATTCTAATACAAACCAATCCAAGAGCAAATAAACGTAGAAACTCAATTGATTTGTACCAAGATAAATCTTGTAATTAAATTTAAGTAGATAACAACAAATTATTTAGAATACTAAATCATACTAGTAGAATAGAATGTAATTTAGGCTAACATCAAGAGAAAACAATGAAAAAATATTTTACCACTTTAGCATTATTCCTTCTATTCCAATGCAACTCCAATAAGTCAGATAGCAGTTTCTTATTAAATAATTTAGGGATTTCTGTTTTTAACAATAGTAGAGTTTCAGTTTCGGGACAAGCTGTCAAAGGAATCGTAAAGAACGGTTTAGTCTCAGTTTTTTCGGTTAAAGCAGATGGATCTTGTGATACTTCTAATCCAATTGCTACAACTCTGACGAATTTAGATGGAAATTATTCATTACGTTATAACAAAACAGGTAGTTTAGTTTGCGTTAGTATTAAAGGAAACACAGTTGGAACTAGTTCTGTTTATGATGAGGTTTTAAAATCTGATGCACCTCTTGCAGCAAATTCTAATTTCAAATTAGAAACCATTCTTTCAGAATCTAAACTCACTAGTGCGACTAAAAAATCTACTCTCTCCCTTTTTTCTAACCTTATTTCTGCAAGACTCAAGAATTTAGTTCAGGCAAATGGTGGAAGAGTGAGTAGCTCTTCCCTTCTTAAAAAAGCAAGCAAAGAAGCTGTGATTCGTTTTGGATTGAACACTGGATTTTCCAGCGCTTCTAGAAATTTTAAACCAAATCAAAAAAATATTTTGGATACAAACTATCCCGAGTATGATGATATTGAATATAATTTTGCAGATCCTAAAAATCTACAAAGCAATAAGTTCATTTCAATCGCTGCGGGAATTTCCTATTTAGCAAATAAATACAAAAAAGGACCAAGCACTACTACAGAAGATTTAGATTCTGTGATTTCAGCATTTACATCTGATTTTGAAGATGGAATCTTTGATGGTAAAACAGCAACGGGAACTAACGTTACTTTAGGAACTGGTTCCAACCAAATTACTTTTTCAAGCACACCACTCACAACTATCTTACTACCTGCAATCGAAAGTTTTGTGAGTGAAGGCGGAAGATTATCCCTTGGTGGTTCCTCTTCTATTACACTTTCCTTAACTCAACTAAGCCAAATACAATTTATTGACAACGCACCAATTTTTTCGAATGACCCAAGTTTGAGTCCTGGCTTTTCACTGGTAACCTCATCGTACAAATTCTTTAAAAATTTTCCAATCACAAATATCAACCCTAATGCAGTGGATTCGATCAATTCCTGTTATACGATTCCATCACTTCCTACGGGCTTAACCATTTCTTCTAAATGTGTGATTTCAGGAACGCCCATAGTAAACCAACCCGCAACTAACTTCCTTATTGTAGGGAAAAATGGAACAGAAAACGTAGGGTCAGTGAGTGTCAACATCCAAGTGGAATCTTTGAACAGTTTGTATGTGTTGAATAGGACTGATGCAAATTTACGAATATATAATACTGGGGACGATGGAAATCTTGTATTTGTAAGCACTTTTCCTACTGGTTTAACAAACCCTAATGGTGTCATTTACAACGGTAAACATGTAGTGGTTGTTTCTCCAACGGTAATTAGAAGCTATCTAAGAAACGCAGATGGAACCTTGACTTTTGTAAACTCTATTGGTACAGCAGATACTACTACAACTTGTACTAGTACAAATTGTTATTTTCATCCCTCTGGCTCAACATTTTATGTTTGGGAACCTGGTGGTGCCTTGGTTCGTTTTGCTAGTTATCCTATCAATTCTTCGGGATTCATTTCAGCAAGAACAGAACTTGGTTTTAATGATAACATAATACTTGGACCTGTTCACCCAAGCGGAACTAAACTTTTGACATTTCGTGCTGCAGCTGCAGTGCAAGATTTTTTTTCTTTAGATTCAGTTGGGAATGTAGGAGCCGCAACAACGATTTCTCCGATTATAACACCTGACTTTTATGCTTATCCTGATAACTCAAGCTGTGATTTTTCCAATAATGGAAACTTTTTATATTGTGGGCAACGTATAACAACAATTGCATATAATCGCGTTACTCAGTATTCTGTGAACGCCAGTGCAAATACGTTAACACCCTTATCTCCCTTTGAAATGAATACTGCCAATGAAGGCCAAACTTCACTCCAAACAATAAAAGCAATCAAACTGAGTCCGAACAATAATCATTTATATGTCTATGGAAAAGAGTTTCTTTGGTCTTTTAATGTGAATACTACAACTGGTCTTATCAACCCTACTGCAATCAGTCAAGTCCGTGTTCCCAACAACTGTCCTGCTGATCAAACCAAAATTGATCTAGCAATTCATCCAAATGGAAACACTTTATATGCGATTTGTTGCTCGACAGGTGTATTGAGTACAATACCACTTGTGAATGGTAGCATGGGAGTTCCCGTTACCTTGAATACAGCAGCAGCCGGATCGACCATATCTGATGCACAAAGATTGCTTTTTGTTCCTGGATTGTGAAATTTTTTTATAACTGTAGTGTCGCTTTGCGACACTTCGCAATTAAAAATCTAATTCAAGCGATTCGTTCAGGAGTTTGAATCTTTAGATTAGTGGAACTTAATTTTTCAAAATCATTTGTATTGAACGTAAATAGTGCATTTACTTTCAACTTGCATGCTACCTCATAGTGAAATAGATCATAAATGATTCCACCCGAAAGATTTTTTTCAGAGATTTTATTGATTAGATTTAAGATTTCGTTTGAAGAGAGACTTGTGACTTTGAAGTTAGGATAGATGTTTTTGCTAATGATTTCTTTACAAATCAAAGGAGTGATTTTTCCTTTCAAAGGCAGTCTAGTTAGCACAGCATAAAATTCTAAGATAACATGAGTTGATACATGTAATTCAACTTTTTTGGATAGAGAATACTCTAAAAAAGAATTACAAAGAATATAATTTGGGTGATCTTCCAGGAAAGCTGGAATTAAGACTGATGTGTCAATGAAGTATTTTTTACTCATTGAACTTGTTTTCCCTCTCATTTCTAGATTGTTGAATCAACTTGACGGGATCTGATTCCCCTTCAAAACCACCAGTTTTTAGGACGTAAAACCTACCTATTTTTTTTAGTGAAGCAAAATTTTCTGCCTTCCTAATTCTGATATCCGTTCCATCAAGGATTACTTCAATGCTAGAGTCTGGAGTTAAACCTAGTTTTTCTCGAAACTCTTTAGGAATTACAAATCTTCCCGCTTTGTCAATATTGGTACTCATATTGCCATTTTACCATATGAAATACCATTGTCAAATCTATAATTCTTTTTTTTAATATTCAATACAACCTACTCTAATTTGATTCAAATTGAGGAAAATGAACCAATATTTCTTTCGCTCATTTTCTAATCGAGCGTTGCGACGCTTCGATATTAGAAATCTGAGAGGAAAAAGGTTTGGGCGTTAACCTAAGCCGCCGGCAGGCTTATTCTTATTGATAAAATTTAGTATCTAGCTTAAACTAGATTAGAAATCAAATCAGTTTTGGGAGGTTTTTTGTAATGACTGTAAAACAATATTCTAGTTTTAAAGATTTCTATCCTTTCTATTTAGGAGAACATTCCAATAGAACCTGTAGAAGGCTTCATTTTGTGGGAAGTTCCCTTGTGCTCATTTTACTGGTAAGATATTTTTTTACCTTTGACTATATGAATCTCATTTTAATTCCAATTGTTGGTTATGGGTTTGCATGGGTTGGACATTTTTTCTTTGAAAAGAATAAACCTGCAACATTCCAATACCCTGTTTATAGCCTAATCGGAGACTGGAAAATGTATTTTGAAATTCTCACGGGCAAGATTAAATTTTAAACAGTCTAAAAAAATAGTGGAAATAAATTGAATCTAGAATAATCTAAGTTGGCTTTAGTTAAGTCTAATTATTTGGAGGAAATGATGGGAATCTTTGATAAAATTGTAGAAAAAGCAAAAGGCGAAATCATAGATATAATTGAGTTTTTGGATAACTCAAACGACACTCTTGTTCATAAATTTGAACGTATGGGTAATGAAATTAAGAATGGTGCACAACTCATCGTGAGAGAATCTCAGGTTGCAGTTCTGATTAATGAAGGAAAACTTGCTGATATCTATAAACCAGGAAGGCATGAACTTACAACAAATAATATGCCAATCCTAACTACTCTCATGGGATGGAAGTATGGTTTCAATTCTCCATTCAAAGTTGATGTTTACTTCATTAGCATGAAAACCTTTACGGGACAAAAATGGGGAACTAAAAATCCAATCACAATGAGAGATGCTGATTTTGGAGTAGTGAGAGTTCGTGCATTTGGAAGTTTTGGTTTTAGAATTTCTGATCCGGAAAAAATCATCAAAGATTTTTCTGGAACCAGTTCCAGTTTTGAAATCGATGGTCTAGATGAACAACTCAAGTCCATGATTCTAACTGAATTCACTGATGCTCTTGGAGAACTCAAGATTCCTGTTCTTGATCTTGCTGCTAACTACAAAGAACTGGGTGGAAAGATTGAAGAATTTCTAAACAATTCATTCAAAGAAATGGGACTTGAAGTCAAGAAATTTCTAATAGAAAATATTTCTCTACCACCAGAAGTTGAGGCTGCGATTGATAAACGTGGTCAAATGAATGTACTTGGAAACATGGATCAATTTGCTAAATTCCAAGCTGCAAATGCAATGGAGGAGATGGCAAAAAATCCTGGTGACGGTGGCGGAGTAATGGGTGCTGGAATGGGCATGGGAATGGGTATGGGTATGGCTAACATGATGAATAACGCATTTAGCAATAACCAACAACAATCTACAACACCGATTCCTCCTCCTGTTCCTGGAGCAATCAGCTTCTTTATAGCTGTTAATGGAGCACAACAAGGACCTTTCAACGCAGACCAGTTCAAAGCGGGAATTGCCAACAATCAGATCACTAAAGAAACTTTAGTATGGAAAGAAGGAATGGCAGCATGGGCAAAAGCAGGTGATGTACCAGAACTAGCAAAACTGTTCGGTGCAACCCCTCCTCCACTTCCACAAACCTAACTTAGACTTTCGGGGGGATTTTTCTCCCCGAAAAGAAGGATTGCAATAATTCTTAGAATAAAAAAAATCTACTCATGAGTTCTAAAATCATTCGGATTAACGATTGGACAAAATCTATTCATAATGTTGTAGAAGATATGCTTAGAGTAGAACTTAAAAAAGTAATTTTAGAAAACCCAAACTGGGGATGGGAACAAATTTCTTTACAAGATGTTTTTGGTTGTGCAATTAATCAACTTCCCCCAATTTATAAGCACAAAGAAAAAGAAACCAGTCTAACAATAGATAGGGGGGAAATAATCAATGCAATTTATCTCGCTATGGAAAAAGTTAAACGTAACCCACTTGGGGAAATTAAGGAAGAAAAATGAATTTAGTTAATAAAATATTTCTAATGAGCTTATTAATGATTTTGATGAATTGTACTAATAATGAAAACAAAACTAAATTTGATTTTCCACCTGAATTACTTGCAACACTAAACGACAGTAATCAAAATTTTTTACTAAGTTATTTTGGAACACTTGGAGAAAGAGAAATCGATCAATCCCTCACTGCAAACTGTGGAATTGCAACTCCTGGAGTAGTTGCAGGTGCAGCTGGGGCAACTACACCAGGCCAACCTGCTACTGGTGGAACTGGAACAGGTGGTGCCAACAATACCAGATTCACAGTGCTCAGCCAATTGGTGTTTAAGAAAACAGGTGAGACTTTAAATATAAAATACCAATATGATACAAATCAAATTCAGGGTCAAATTGACCAACAGCAAGGATTCACTCTAACGGGAGGAGTTTGGAATGCAAACCTAACTGGAAGACAAGGCACAGTTCAATGGGGACAACAAGGAATTGGTTATGTAGATGAATCTGTCACTGGGGCACAGGTGCTCTCTTTTTTCACTATCAATATAGATTTGAAAGGAACATTCACTCAAAACAATACTGGGACGACAACCGTTCCCTTTGAATGTAATACGATTGACTTTACAAATTGTACAAGCACAACTACTACAACTAAATGTTTTACAACAGACGGAAAGACTTGCTTAGCTCTATCTAGTTCGGGAACAACAGTTACAATCAAAGGAACATTACGTTGTAATTCAAGAAATGTAATTCCAAACTAATTGACAAGATACAAACAATACATATTTTTTGTAGAATGAAACTATTAAAAATTCTAATCATCTCACTGGCTCTTTTTTTCTTTCAAAATTGTTTTGAAATCATTCACTACATCAAGAAAAATTCAGACAACTCTCTAACTATGCAATGGGTTTTTTCAATTGCAACTCCACTAACCAAAGGAGACAATAAAAAAGAAAACTTTGGTGATAAGATAAAAACTTCAGAATCAGATGCAAAATCAAAACTATCTGGTATAGTTGAAAATTTAAAGACTGAAGCTTTTTCTAATGAAATGGAAACGGGTGTAAAAATTTCCTTTCATGTCAAAGACATAAAAAAATTGAATAAGGCAACTGAAGCTGAAACGAATGAACCTTTCCCTTTAGTTCCAAAGTTCATTCAAGAAAAAAATCAGATGATTCTTAGCTTTAAACCTGAAAACAAAGAAAAGAAAGCAGCTAAGGATAATGCTCCTAAAGAAAAAAATTCACCAGCGAAAGATGAGTCCATGCCTCAAGATGCTCCACCAGGAGACGATCCAATGATGACTCAAATCGTTGGTCAAGTAATGTCTTCAGCAAGTTATAAACTAATGCTTCAAGGTTTTGAAGTTAAATCTGTTTATGTAATTGGAAAAAAATCTACAAAGAAGATTAACCTAGATAAAATGGATCTAGGCCAAACTACTTTGATTAAAATTCCCTTTATGACTCTTTTAACTATGGAGCCGGAAGGTTATGATGTTGTTGTTCAGTACTGAAGGATTTTTTGAAGTATCTCAATAAATTCTTTCTCATTCTCAAGTTGTGGGATATGACCTACATTTCGCATAACGCTCAATTTAGAGTTTGGAAATAATTTTTGTAATTCCTCTCCTCTAGAAAGTGGAGTTACTGAATCTTTCTCTCCCCAAATGAATTCAATATTTTGGGGTAGAGAGCCTTTTTTTTCTATAAAATTTTCTGCAAGTGAATTATCATCTGCTGTTAGACGGAATAAATATTCACCTAAATAAGAGCTTGTAGCTTTTAATTGTAATGGTAGTTGAATAATTTTAATTTTCTCTTCAGTGATTGCTTCTTTTATATAAACAAATTTTTTAAAAAAGTAGCCTGTAAGATTAAAATTCAAGATAGTGCTTGCTAGAATTGTCTTTTGGATATATTCAAAATAAAGTGGAGAAGTTAAAAGTCTAGATGAAATTGGAGTTTCTATTTTATCAAGCGAGACTGCAGCATCAACAAAAATCAGTTTATTAAACTTTTCTTTATTTAGTAAAACAGCACAAAGTGCAGCACTACTCCCAAAAGAATGAGCAACTAGATTTGCTTTATTGATTTTCAATGAGTCCAGAAATTCATTGATTCTTACACCATTTTGGCATGAGTCAATATTAGCCATACTTTGTCTTTCTGAAAATCCAAAAGGTGGAAGATCAATTGCGATTGTATAATAACCTGATTCTGCAATTTTTTCTGCAACAGGTCTCCAAAGCTCACTCCAAGAACCCATTCCATGAATAAAAAGAACCGCAGGTTTAGTTTCATCCCCAAAACTTTGATAGTATATATCATGTCCATTTACATTTTGAAATTTACCATTCTTAGGTGCGATTTCTAAAGAGGTTTTTGTTTCTCTTTCCTCAACTCTCATTCTAAGGTAGGCAATAAAATACACACTTAATGTGAAAAAAAGAATTAATACTACTCCAAGTTTGAATAAAAAAGATTTTATTTGCTTCATAGTTCCAAAAATTTTAATACGTAAGGAAAATCAATAATCGTAAATATGTTCCACGAAAATTTTTTCTTCGGAAAGTTTCCTAAGTAGCTCAGGTAAATTAGTAACTAAACAAACAATTGCGATTCTTTTTTTTGTGAAATCAGTGAGTATATGCTGAACAAAGATAGATTGAAATTTTTTTGACTCTTCAAAGTTATACTCTTCGGGTGCAAGTATAGTGAGCAGTATTGCCCCTTTATTTCCCGCTATTTCTTTTATCTCAATGTTTTGTTTTGCTAGTGATATCGCAGCAGGATTAAAATCTGCATACCTAGGAAGAAGTAGTATTGAATACTCATCTCCTTCTTTTAACACCTTGATATTATTTTTTAACTTTGATGGAATTCTATCTACAACAACTGCTGTTCCTAAGATTGGATCTTCATAGATTGATTTAGTTGCTTTTTTGATAAGCCATCCATAAATTGACTTGATTCCAAGATCGGTTGTAAGAAAAAATCTTCTTTCGATTTTACGAACTAAATTATTTCCATAAATTGGAACCTCAGTCCATAATTTTTTTATAGAATTTGCAAAATCAAATTCATACCAAGGTGTTTGTAGAATAAACTTAACGTACTCATCTAGAACTATCGCTTGAAATTTATCTTCCTCAGTTAATTCTTCACCTATCTTAGTGTCTGTCATTCTACCAATTGTATTTTCATAAACTGATTTTAATCCATATTCAACTGTTGTGCTAACACTAATCACCATTATCATCAGATGATAGCCACCATTGAATTCATAGTATGGTTTGATTTGTTTATTCACAATTTCATAACTCTTCCATAGTTGTGAAAGATGACCAATAAATGGGAAACTAGAAGAAGTTCTAGTCTTTAGATAGTTTGCCTCTTCTCTTGGACTGTGAACAAGAAACCATTCTGGAAATGTTAAAAAAGTTTGGTCAGCAGGTCGAATATGCTCTTTTGGAGTGAGTGGGGTTTTATTTTCTTGAAACCATTCTTTAGGAAGATTGCCTGAAGTTATATCTTCAATTGTTTTTTGTTTTTCCATAGAAAACAAAATGATGGAGAGCAAAAGTGAAATTACTGTCAAAATTTTTAATCTCTTCATTTTATTTTTACCTCTTAACTATACACTTACCACTTAAAGCTTCCCGCCTTATCATAGTTGAACTTTATAGACTCACTAATGCCAGGAACTGCTAGACCTGAATTTCCTGTAAGCTTAAAGTCAGAACTCTTTTTAGTAATAGCATCAGTGATTCCTGAAGAGAGTGATTTCAAAGGAAAACTAGTCTTTACCTTCACGATAGACTCTAGTCCATTATTCAATATATCAGCAGATTTACCTGATAGAAATTTTTCACCTTTTAAGGAAAGGTCATAATTCAAGTCTTGAAAATTTAGTTTTGAAGCAGCTAAATTTTTTAGTCCAAGATCAAATTCAGTATCTACATTTAAGTCTATTCCCGAAAGACCAGCTGCTGCTGCAGAACCAGCACTTGGTTTTTTTCCCGAAAGTAAATTGTCTAAAAATGAGGTTGCTTGAGTAGCTAGACCAGCTCCCGCTTGGGAAGCTATTTGTGCGGGATCAGGTTTGATGATTTTAAAATTTCGAATATCAATTGTAGGTAAAACAGAAGGAACATCTCTTCCTTCACTAAAAGGAAATTCCAAAGATTTTTTTCCAGTAAGCTGAAACTCTTGTGGGATAGGAATTCCTACGAGTCCATCTAGTTTAACCTTTAGTAATTCTTTGGAAGGAAATTTTTTATATAAATTCAAAAGGTCAGCATATTTCAATTTAATTGGAAAAGGTAGTGGCTTTTCTGAATTTGCTTCAATCTTTCCAAGATCAATTTTAGAACTAGTAAAAGGCATATCTTCAATGGAAAGTTTTAAATCTAGATCAGATCTAGGAAGAGAAACAGGATAAGGATTTTTCACTGAGGTTAACATATTCAATGTTATCTCAGAAAGATCAATACTTGCAATATCAACTTTTTGGAAGTTGAAGGTAGGTTTTCTATCTCCACCAATGAGTTGTGCTAAATCACCACAATTCAAAATCAAACAAATTCCAAGACCAACAAGAATTTTATTCCAATTCATTCAATCACCCCTTGGGACATGATGAATAGATTTATCTTTTTGCATAGAAATTTCCTTCATTCTTTAGCACCATATTCCAACAGAACTTTTTCAATTTTGGTGTAACCTTTAGCCTTAGAATAATCCAGTGCTGATTTTCCTTCCCTATCTCTGTAGTCAATTGTTGCTGCTGCACCTTTAATCAGTAAAGCCATTACAATTTCCAAATGACCATTTTCCGAAGCTAGAATTAAAGGTGTTTTTTTGAAATAGTCCCTTGCATGTAAACTGGGAGTTCCCGTTTGCAAAATTTTTTTTACATTGTTTAGATGACCTTTCTCACAACTAAAAAGCAAATACTCACTTGCAGGACTAATAGCAAACAAAAATTGTACGATTAGGAAATAAATAACTATGGTATTTCTCATTCTCTAAATTATATAAAAAAATAATTTTTTAACAAGCAGTTTTTTATAGACAAAATCAATTTATAGTTTAACGTCTTCAAATTCCAATTAATTTAGGGTTTAGGTTTGAAAGATTTTTTTTTAGTGGGTATAGGTGCGTCGGCTGGAGGTTTAGAATCCATTCGCAAATTTCTAAAGAACGTACCAAAGATAGAATTTCCTTTTTCTGTTGTTGTTGCCCAACATCTATCAAGTTCACACGAAAGTAAACTTCCAGAGCTTTTAAAAACCCATTCATGGCTAAAGGTTGTTCCAATCAAAAAAAATCTAGAAATAAAACCGGGATATGTTTATATTTGCCCTGCAGGAAAGAATGTCACTATCCAAGAGGGAGAGTTTAAGATTGAAGAATCCAATCTAAGCATAACACCAAAGCCTTCCGTAAATTTACTCTTTCAAAGTATTTCTGAAGAGTTCAAAGAAAATTCCATTGGCATCATCCTTTCTGGAACAGGAACTGATGGAACACTTGGGCTAAAAGAAGTTCAAAGAAGAAAAGGTTTTACAATCGCTGAAAATCCAAGTGAAGCAAAATATTCTGGAATGCCTGTTTCTGCTATTGAGTCAGGAAATATAGATTTCATTTTAAGCACAGAGCATATTGGTTTAAAGCTAAAAGAAATTTTTTCAAAACAAAAAATTGTAATTAAAGAAAAAGAAAATACTATCGAAGATGTTTACGAATTACTCATTGAAAGACAAGAATTAAACTATAAATACTTTAAAGAATCTTTTCTAAAGAGAAAAATAAAGTCTTTTCTGAATCTAAATAAAACTGATTCTATTAATAGACTATACTCAAGATTAGAAGACGATGAATCTGAAATTCAGAAAATGAATCTAGAGCTGTTTAAAAATAACACTAAATTTTTTGACTTAACAACTTCAACTAACCCGATAAAAAATCAATTAGAAGAAATTATTTTACAAAAGAAAGCAGGGGAAAGTTTAAGAATTTGGATCCCATACGGTGGTGAGGGGGAATTTAGCTTTTCAATTGCAATTTTAGTTTATGATATTATAGAAAGAAATTCATTATCATTACCTGTCCAAATTTTTGCTACTGAGTTTGAAAATGAGACTTTAAAAATTCCTAGGTCTGGGGTATATACTGAAAGTTCAATAAATACATTTCCTGAATCAATGAGAGAGAAATTTTTTGATAAAAAAGACACCAGTTATCAAATCAAAAAACGAATCAAAAATTTAGTTCTAACTTCAGTTCATAATATTTTTATTGAAGCACCGTTCTTAAGATTAGATTTTATCTTTAGTGTAAAGTTTATCCAACATTTAAAGCAAGACTATCAAAGAAAAATCTTAGAATTATTTCATCATTCTTTGAATAAATCAGGAAAACTCTATTTGGGGAAAGTTGCACTCAGTAATATTTCTAATCAATTTTTTTCACAAGAAGAAAAATTTCTATATTCTAAACAGATTAAACTTGAAAAAAATCAAATCAAAAAAGAAAAAAGTATTTTCCCCAAAAAACAAGATGTAAGTAAAAAACTAAAATCTGAACTAACCGAAATAGTACATTCAAACTTTCATTATCCTTATTTAGTTCTCTCCTTAGATTTTGAAATAATTGAAATTCATGGAGAAGTATTTCCATTTATTAAACTTAAGACTGGTCTAGTAAAGTATAATATATTAAATTTAATTGATGAAGAACTTGTTGTAGATTTAATCAATCTCAAAAATCAAAATAGAAATGAATCTAGAAGAGTTATAATTATTGACGAAAAAAAATATTACATAAAGTTATTATTAAAAAAATTTTCCATTACAGAATTTGAAAACGAATTTTATATCCTAGTTATTGAAAATTTCTCTTTAAGTGAATTAGAAGAACTGAATCAAATCCAACCATTTAGTGAAACTAAAACCTCTCAAATTGAAAAAGAACTGATTGCAACAAGAGAAACTCTCTCTAATTACATGGAAGAGATGGAAACTTCCAATGAAGAACTTCAAGTTTTGAACGAAGAGTTAATGTCTTCCAATCAAGAATTACAAGCTACCAATGAAGAACTAGAAACTGCAAATGAAGAACTTCAGGCGATCTATGAAGAACTTCAGGTTGCTTACACTGAGCTAAAGACTTTAAATAATGAACTAGAGCTTACCAAAAATGAACTATTAAGTTCAAGAGTTAATACTAGGTCTCTCCTTGACAATACAATTCAGACATTCATTTTGATAGATAGAGATCTAATTATTCATGAGTTCAATAGAACTGCTTTTGAAAAGAGTCTAGAATTCTTCAATAAAAAAATGGAGTATGGAAGTTCGATGATTGACTTCATTCTTCCAGGTGATTATGAAGACTTCAAAAAAAATCTAGAATTTACTTTTCAAGGAAAAACAATTGAAGTTGAGAAAAAAGTAGTATCACCTAACGATACTGTTTTTTGGTTTAAGTTTACATTTTCTCCAATCAAAAATAAGGGTAAAGTTGATCTAATTTCATTTTCTGTTCAAGACATAACAGTTAATAAAAAATTTATAGAACTACTAGAAACTACTAATGAAAAATTAGAAGCTAAAGTAAAAGAGAGAACCCTAGCTCTTGAAATCTCAAAAGCTAATCTAGAACATTCACTGATTGAACTTAAAAATAGCAACGAGAATCTTGAACTATCTGAAGAACGTTATAAAATTTTAGCATCAAACATTCCATCAAGTGATCTAATTCTTTTTGATGAAAATTTGAATATTGTACTCGCAACTGGTGTTCAGATTCTTGAAAGTGCTAGTAATGCTTCAGGAAAAAAACTAGAGCAGATAGTTTCTGATAATTATTATGAAGCATTATCTCCAATTTTTAGAGAAGCTTTCCTCGAAGGCGAAACTGATTCTGAATTAACAATAGATGATAAAATTTTCGATATCACTTTGATTCCAATTAGAAATATTGAGTCCAAACCAAATCTTAGAATGGCAATTGTGCATAACGTCACTGAAATTAGAATCTGGGAAATTAGATCAAGATATAATCAAGTGTTATTTGAATCAATCTTTGAAAATGCACTTCTTGGAATATGTTTGATTGAAGAAACTGGAAAGTGTATAGCAGTTAATGAAATGTTTTGTAAAATTTATAGGATTTCCAAAAATGAAATTCTATATAACACACTAGGTTTTACTTTTCATAATCCTGAGATTGATAATGTTATTTTTGAAGACTTTAAAAATAAAACTGAAAAATTCTCTGAAGAAAAGATTATTCGAAACAATGAAACAATTTATTTATACCAAACTAAATCTGTTTTTAGAGCGATTGATGAAAGAAATTTCTTAGTAATCATGATATTAGATGTAACAGAGAAAAAAAGAGTAGAGCTTGAAATTCAAAATCTAAATATTAGCTTAGAAAATACAATCCAAGAAGAACTCAAGAAAAATCGTGATAAAGATCATATTCTAATCCATCAATCCCGACTTGCAGCAATGGGAGAAATGATTGGAAATATTGCTCATCAATGGAGACAACCTTTAACCTCACTTGCAACAATTTTCCAAAAACTAAGGGATAGTTATGATTTTGGAGAATTAGATTCCGATACATTTCAGAAAATAGAGAAAGAGTTTATTGAAATTTTAAAACATATTTCTGGAACTATCGATGACTTTAGAAATTTCTTTCAACCAAACAAAGTAAAACATGAATTTTATATTGTAGCACAAGGAATTGAAAAAGCTCTGAGTTTATTAGGAAGTAGATTCAATAGAACTAGAACTAAGATTAGCTTACAGTATGTAAATGATATAAAAGTTCTTGGCTTTGAAAGTGAATTTTCTCAAGTAGTGTTAAACATAATTGCAAACTCACTAGATGTAATTGAAGAGAGAAAAATCCCAAACCCTGAAATCAAAATATCAATAGAAAAAGCTGAAACTAAAGTTAGGGTAATCATCAGTGATAATGCTGGAGGGATTTCAGAAAATTTGGTTGATAAAATTTTTGATCCATATTTCACAACAAAAGATAAAGGAACAGGAATTGGTCTATATATGTCCAAAATGATTATTGAAAAAAGTATGAATGGAAAACTATTTCTATCTAATCACAAGACATATGCAGAATTTATAATTGAATTATAGTATTTCGAGTAACGTTAAATCTCAAAAAAATCCATTTTGCTCTTTAGATTTTCTGCAGCTTCGTTTATCTTTGAAGATTGCTCTCCTAGGTTTTCTATATCAGTTGCATTTGCTTGAGTTAGATTATTGATTTCATGAATAGCTCTTGAAATATCTTGCATAGCAATCTTTTGTTCTTCAGTAGCATATTTGATTGAGCTAGATATTTTTTCGAGTGAATTTGCCTTTATATTCACTTCTGAGTTTATTTGAGTTTGGGATTCAATCTGCAAATTAAAATTCTCAGTAATTTCTCTAAAACGATTTACTCCTTCAATCATTTTATGAATTAATTTTACTGCTTCAGTTACAGTGCTTGATCCATTTGTAATTTCTTTATCATTTAATTTAACTAACTTGAATATATCTTGGATGCTTGTAGATGTTTTCTCTGCAAGTTTTCCAATCTCATCTGCCACAACTGCAAAACCTCGTCCAGCACTTCCTGCCCTTGCTGCTTCAATTGCTGCATTCAAGGCAAGCAAATTGATTTGCTCTGAAACGTTAGTAATTATTTCCATAACACTATTCATTTGCTTCGAACTCTCTTTGATTTTTAGAATGCTTTCATTCATCTTTGAAAGTGACTCTTCACTCATTACTGCATCAGCAACAATTAAACTAACTTGAGTAGAACCGTTATTTACCTCTGACCTTAATTCATTTATAGTATCAGTAAGAGATGACATTTTATCTCTTAAACTATTCAACATATCAGATTGTTCCATTGCTCTTGTGCTAATATTATCTACTCCTGAACTTACTTCCTCAACAGTTGCAGAAATTTCCTCTGAAGATGCTGCTTGCTTCTGAGCGTTATTGGAAACAGAATGGATTGATTCATTAATATCTTTGGATGAATTAGCAAGAAAATTTGAAATCTCAATATCAGCCTTAATAATTGAACTTAAGGTTATGGAAAAGTCTCTTACATTTTTTTGTATTGTCCCCACTTCATCGTTAGAATTGATATTGATCTCAGTATTTAACTTTCCTTTAGACATATCGCTAATTAGAATGGAGCTATCCTGAATCTTTTCTACTCTTTCATTGATAACAAAGTATAAAAACAAACTAATCATAGCTATTGAAATTAAAACGGTATATAGAATTTTTTCTGCTACATATAATACTGGTTGAAGAAGATCATTCACAACTAATGTTGTAATAGAAACTATATCATACTTTGTACTAGACTGTTTCATAAGGATTTTATTTTTACCTGTGAAGAAATAGTTTAGAGTTTCACTTTCTTTTAATGCAACTAACTCAGGACCGAAACTCTCTTTCTTAAAATCTTTCATCACTAACTCTTTATTTGTATGAGCAATTACAATATATTCCTTATTTGTAATGAGTGGATAACCTTCATTTCCAATTTTAATATTTTGAATGAGTTCTAGACAATACTCTCCTGACTTGAAAGGTAGTGCAAGGATTCCCAAGAGTTTACCAGTTTTACTTAGAATTGGTGCAGTGAGTAGCACAACTGGGATTCCAGTAATTGGAGATTTATGAACTTCACTAAAATGAATCTTCCCTTGTCGAGCTTTTTCAATGTTAGGTCTTGCAAAGTGAACTGATGTAAGAGAAAAACCTAGACCTTTTCGCTCTGGAAGTCCTGTTGCAATGATTTTGTATTCTGGACTAGAATCTGTAATAAATGCATTTTCATAAGGACCTTTTCCATCATTAAAATAGTCTTTAAGTTCTACTTCAATCTCCTCATAAACTCCATTTTCTATTCCTGAGATTACTTTAGGAGTTGTGGAAAGTTGATATATATCATTTTCATTTTCTTTATAATATCCTTCAATTGCTTTAACGTTAGTTTCGTTGATATTTTTTAATTGATTAATATATGATTTTCTGAGTGAAAGATAACTAAGATTAATTGCAATTAAAGTGATAACAATACAAACAATAGTTACTGAACAAAAAATTTGAAAGATAAAGGTTCTAAAAAGAGACATTTTATAGATTCGATCATAGCTAGACTCTTTATTGAAGACTCCAATCTTTGCAATTTTAGAAAGATCACTTTCAATCTTAGTAAAACTATATACTATATGTGTAAAAAGTGAGAAAGCAATTGCACCTATAACATTCACAATTTGCAAGCTGATGGTTTCTTGTAGAAAACTTAAGATTACTGGTGCTAGTATGAGTGCGAGTCCCCAACGAATTCCAGCATCCAAAGAATGAACCCAAGGCAATAGGTAGTACATTTTTTTGGCTTGGTTGTAAACATCGTTAGTTATTGCTTCACCGTTCAATAGAGCTTTAAAGTATTTTACAATTGGAGCTAGGTATCTGGAATTTGTAAAGTAGCTAGCACAATTCAAACCCAAAGTCAAAACAACTGCTAAGAGAATGATTGTCTTTAATTGATTGGAAGTGAGTTCCCCGAATAGATATAAAAAAATTACAATTAATGGAACAAGTCCAAGTGTAGTAGCTACTTCACCATAGAACCAATACCGAAAAGAAAGATTTTTTAAAAGGAGTTTTTGCGATTCAGTCATCAAACCAACCTGCAAAAAACAGATTTATCTAAAACTGAATCACTGTCAATGAAAAGGAATTCTAGATAACAAAATCTAGAATTGCACCTCTTTGTACGAAATCTTTTTTGGTCTCACCTGTTTCTCTAAAAAATCTTCCATTCTTAAATTCTTTGAATGCTTCTTGGTTGAAAAAATTTTCATTGGAGTAAACTCTCATCACAGGTGGGATTGGATTATATGTAAAGATAGGTCGAACATAGATAGTTGGTTCTAACCCTGTCTGAGCGATCTTTTGTGTTCCGTCTCCTAATTGCATATCAATCTCCTTTTTAGCTTGTATAACAGTTTATGGGTGAAAAATTATCATATTATGGCTGTAAAGCAAGTAAAAAAATCTAATATTTTAGAATTTAAAAATTATTCTGAACTAAAAACCAAAACCCTACTTGAGTTACCGAAGATTTTATTTTATGTCGCCTTAGATAGTTTTGAATTTGATTTAACTACTGACTACTATAGGGTTTTGCTCCAAAAATCAGGAGAACCTTTTGAAGTAGTTGTATATGTAGCAGAACCGGGAGATTTGGAAAGATTTTTCTCTGAACTATTTAATCTAAGTATGTTCTCTTCTCAAAAGCTTGTAATCATTAAATCGGGAACAGAATTTTTTAAACCAATACTTTTACAATCCAATAAAGAGATGTTTGAAAATTTCAAAAGAAACATCCATTCTATTTCAGAAGATATTTTTGTAATGATTCATTATGATAACAAAGATCTTCCGACTAAACTTTCAAGTATGTTCAATGATACATTTTCAATCATTAAATCAAAGACTGTTTATCCAAGTGAAAGAAAGGCTTTATTAGAAGAAATCTTAAAGCAAGAAAAATTACATTTAGATGAGGATGCAAAAGAAGAATTCATTAATAGAATTCAACCTTCTTCTGGAGCTTATGCTAAGAGCATTTTAAAACTAAAATCTATTTATGAAAAAAAACAGTTTTCACTAAAAGAAGTGGAAGAAGTTTTATTCCCATCGAGTGAGTTCAATCCATTTGAGATGAGTGAAGCAGTCTTTACAAGAGATAAAACAGGATTTAGAAATGAGTTTTATAAACTAAAAAGAACAAAAGAAGATACTGGTCCTTTTCTAACAGTTTTAAGTAGTTTATTATCCAAAGCAGATGAGGTGAGGAAGGCTTCTATTTTATTCAATGTGACTAAGGATGATGAAAAAGAATTCTTCAAACAAATGGGAATGGATTATTATACTGATGGAAGAAAAAGATTTACTAAGATTCGATTAAAAAAAGAAGTCCAACTTTTTCATAAAGAAACTTTAGATTATCTTTATGATACATTACTTGAATTGAATATACTAGTAAAAACAAGTTCTTCTAAAGATGAATTGTATGACTATTTTTTTTCTAGGATTGAAGTTCTATTTTTAAAAATGGAGTCGTAGAATTCTTTCATAAACCCAATCCAAAAACTTGGGCGGATTGAATACATTCTGTAAAAATCCATTATGTCCACCATAGTTTGTGCTTGTGATCTCCAAAAAGGAATTTGGTTCTAGTTTTTCAAAATCTTCATGTGGAATAATAGGATCATCTTTAGAAATTAGAATGTAAAGATTACGTTTTAGTTTTTTAAAATCTTTATTATCTATAGCATAACCATTAAAGTATGAATCTAAGGAAGCAAAACCACCGTACTTAGTGACAAGTTTTTCTGTAAGTGACATCACTGATTTTGCATTCTTCCAATCTTTTTCATCATAATAGTCAGGAAAAAACTTTTTTTTCAAGTCTAGAGATTTTTTCCAACTTTTTAAAAAATAAAATCGATAAATTGGATTTTCCTCAATTCTTGCTGTAGCTTTTTTAGGTTGAATGGAAGGACTGATTGCAAAATAGGAACTAACGTTCTTTAGACCATTTTTTTGTGAAGCTTTGAGTGCAAGTCTTGAAACATAACTTCCACCAAGAGAAAATCCGATTAGATGGAACGGTTTTTTTGAATCTGAAGTAAGTTTTTTTATCAGTTCATA
Organism: Leptospiraceae bacterium; assembly: GCA_033762425.1. Taxonomy (GTDB): domain Bacteria; phylum Spirochaetota; class Leptospiria; order Leptospirales; family Leptospiraceae; genus JANRLP01. The sequence continues at coordinate 36,056 of JANRLP010000050.1, read as the reverse complement.
AGTTTCTTCAAGCCTGCAACCATGAAAAGGTTCGATATTAAAGGAATGACTATCACCATGATCTCTTAGATTCAATCGAATCACATCAAAACCAAGATTTAAAAAATATCTAGAACCTCGCATTGAATATGAAGAATTAGCACTACCTTCCCATCCATGAATGAATACTATCGTCCCACGACTAGGTTTATCAGTATAATCACAATATCCAGAAAATTTTACACCATTCGCAACAATCAAGAAATAGTTTGAAGTATCAGGTTTCCATAATCTTTTGCCTGAAGAAGCTAAATAACTTTGGATAAAACTACTTCGGAATAAAAAATCGGGCTTGAAATCCTTCACAAGACCAGCTTTCAAAATTGAATGATTTTCTTAAAGTGAAAAAGACATAGCCTTAATCTTAAAATAAAATTTCTAAATTAATTGATTCGATGAATATTCAATTGACAAATTCCAGATTCACCAGATTGTTTGATTACAATTTTTATTAATAACAGGTGTTCCAATGAAAACTAAGCTCCAAATATTTCTAGAGTCTTTTACTTTTTTTAGTCTTTTTGGAATTCTAAGTGGATTTGGTTTATATTTATCCAATTTGATAAATAAAGAAAGTATCATACTTGGACTCATACTAACAGTCTTCGCATTAGTTGGAACCTGCTTAATCCTTCCTAAAATTTTTGAAAAAGAAGAAATCTATTGGAAATCTTTTTTGAAATATTTAGTGATAGGTATAACCTCAATCTTATTTTCTGTGACTTTAGCTCTAATTGGAATGCCTTTTATATTTGATTGGGCAATGGATTCATTTACGACTTATTGGAAATCCTTAAATTTTGGAGCATTTGAAAGCATTTTTCTTTTCTTTCCAATGCTAATTGTTTTTATTTGCCTCGTAATTGGAGTCGTGTTCTTCTTTATGGCTGTCATATACATGCTTGGAACATGGTTTTTTACATTTCTATTTCATTGGATCTGGAATGAGGTTGATTCCAAAAAATAATCATGGTTAGAAAATCTCACCATGATTATTCAATTCTAACTTCTAAACAAGAACACTTGCATACCTAGCAATAACGTCTAACGCTCCATCCAAGTGTTTTTCTCCATTTTGAGTCTCAATTAGATAATCATCTGGGGCAAACGTTAGTGTTCTTGCCATGAATTCAAATGTAAAGCTTGGCCAAAGAGTATTGTTCTTACCATTACTATGATGATACCAACTCTTACAATTGCCAGAAGACCAGATTGTTTTAGATAATCTTCTTTGCATTTCTATATTGTATCTAAACTGAGCCTCATTGGTTACTTCCATGGATTTCCAAGAATTTCTCTTAATTGCTTTTACAACTTCTAAAGCATACTGAACCTGTGATTCAATCATCAGAATCATGGAACTATGTCCAAGCCCAGTATTGGGTCCTACTAAAATCAAAAAATTTGGGAAACCATGGATTGATGTTCCTAAATAAGCTTCTGAGCCATTTTTCTCCCAAATAGAATTTAGGTTCTTTCCTTCTCTTCCAATCACCTCATAGGGAGAAAGTGCCTCAGCAGTCTCAAAACCAGTTGCGGTAATGATCAAATCAACTTCATGGTGTTTTCCATCTAATGTAAGTAATCCTGTTTTAGTGATTTCTTGAATTCCATTAGTTATAACTGATACATTAGATTTTTCTAATGTAGTATAATACTCATTAGACATGAGAATTCTTTTGCAACCAATAGTATAATCAGGTGTAATCTTTCTTTTCAGCTCTTCATTTTGAATACTATTATTAATATGCAATTCAGCAGTCTTTTGAAATTGCTTCATAAGTTCGGGGTAAAGAACTAATCCTAAGACTCTGAATTCAAATGCCCAATAAAGTTTGCTTCGTTCTATATACTGTAAAAATGGAAATGTCTTAAACAGAATTCTCTCATTCGGAGTAATTTCTCTGTCTGGTTTAGGGATGATCCAAGGTGGGGTTCTTTGGAATAGGTTCAGTTCTTTTACTTTATTAGCAATGCTTGGAACAATTTGAATTGCACTAGCTCCTGTCCCAATAACAGCTACTTTTTTTCCTTCCAAAGAATAGTTATGATCCCATCTTGCTGAGTGAAATATCTTTCCTTGAAATTGTTCTAAGCCTTTAATCTTTGGATAGGACGGTTGGCTGAGTCCACCTGTTGCCGAAATCAATGTTCTGCAAAAAAAGATTTCATTCTCGTTCGTTACTACTCTCCAAAATCCATTTTTTTCATCGTAGTATGTACCTTTAACAGAAGTATTAAATTGAATATGCTCTCGGATATTATATTTATCCACACAATGATTCATGTATTCTAGAATTTCTTTTTGAACCCCAAACATTCTAGACCAATTTGGATTCGGTTCAAAAGAAAAAGAATATAGATGAGATTGAACATCACAAGCAGCACCTGGATAGGTATTATCTCTCCAAGTTCCACCAACTCCATTAGATTTTTCTAATATTATAAAGTTAATATCTTTCTCTTGCTTAAAACGAATTCCCATGCAAATTCCTGCAAAACCAGTTCCAATAATCACAGCATCTAAAATTTTATCAGATTTTCCCCAACCACTAGGTTCTTCAACTTTGTTAGACATAGTTTACACTCCTTGAACTAACCTCAAGTTTAGCACAATACAATTTATTCGTCGTCCAGAATGATAATTGAATAAGAATTTTTTGGTAAAGAATTATAAGCTATTACCTAGATTTCTATGACGAGCGGCGCTTACGCTCGATTAGCAATCTAAATAGACAGAGAGCCTGTCGGCAACACTTCGACCAACTCAGTGCACCGCTTGGGCTAACGCCCAAACCCTTTCACTTTTAGTTTGAATTGTATTCAACTTTCAACTCTTATCTTAAAATGGTCAATGTCTAACTAGAAACAATATTTTAGAATGTAGTGAAATTAATTTACAAATTGAAAAGTGTGATTTTAAGCTAAAGAAAATGATACAAAAGAAAAATTAGAGATAAGTAAAAAAAACTTCTTTGATTTCATTTTTTTCTTAATATGATAAAATTTTTTCATCTTGTCTTGACAAATCAATCAGTATATTCGTATCTAAAATTTTCAAAAATGCTTCCTGTTGGATTGCTGTTTTCTTAAAGCTCTAACATAATCTATACTATCTTTCATTTCTGGTCTGTTTTTCCACATACCAATGAAAGCCTCCTCTCTAAGTGGACTTTTTTTCTTAGTCTTATTAGGAGCTTTAGATTTATATTTAGTTTCCAGAAACTCAATGAAATCAAAAATTTCTCTTTGCATTTCAGGAGAATAAGACTCGACTCTTTCTAATAACCTTGTTGAATTAGATTGCATTTTAATATTCTATGAATCCTATTCAAATATTCAAGCCTTTTATAGAACTCATTTTCTTATATTTATTTATAGAGTAATCCCCCCATTGGGGGGATTAAGGGGGGAAATTTATTTTATCGCTTCTTCCAAAAGTCCTTTTGCAATTACTCTGAGTGCCATAACTTCTTCAGCACCTTCAAAGATAGAAAATACTCTTGAATCAACAAAGTAACGGGACACAGCATACTCTTCTGCATAACCCATTCCACCATGAATTTGCATTGCTTCACGACAAACCCACTCTGCAATTTTAGAAGAATAGAATTTTATGAGCGTTGCTTCCATTTGTCCCTTATGTTCATCTAGTAGCTTACCAACAACGTTAGTGTATTGTCTAGAAGCTTGGATAATCATTGCCATTCTTGCTAGTTTGTATTTTGTGAGAGTATAGTCGTAAATTGGTTTTTTGAAAACCTGTCTCTCATTCGCATAACGTAGAGCAGCTTCAAACGCAGCTTGCATCACACCATTTGCTCTAGCAGCAGTTTGAATCCTTCCCCCTGCAAAACCTTCCATTTGAAGATAGAATCCTTTTCCTCTTCCTGCTTCTCCACCAATTAAATTTTCATCGGGAACAAAATAGTCTTGGAAAGATACTTCATAAGAATGCATTCCACGATAGCCAATGGTGTCTATCGCTTTACCTTCCACTCTACCTCCACCTTCTTGTCTATAGTCAAAACTATGCTCACGAGTGCTTGGCTTTTCTGCGAGCAATATGGAAAGACCTTTATGTTTCAACGATGGATCAGCTTCAGTTCTACAAAGCACTAGAAGTACGTTTGCATATCCCGCAAAAGTACACCAAGTCTTAACCCCATTGATCTTCCATCCACCATCTACCTTAATTGCTTGTACGCTAACGCCTGCAACATCAGAACCATAGTTAGGCTCTGTAACAGCAACTGCAGCCATAACTTCGCCAGCAGCAATCTTACCTAACCATTTTTCTTTTTGTGCCTCAGTTCCACCTTTAAGAATTGCTTTAGAAACGATTTCAGGTCTAGTGATTAAACTTCCTGCAATTCCAAGCCCTCCACGAGATAGTTCTTCTGTTACTACGAGCATCGAAATATTGTCGGGTTTATCAGATGGTTGGATTCCACCATAAGTTTCTGGAATACATAGACCAAAACATCCCATGTCTCTTAGTCCTTGGATGATTTCTTCAGGAATGGTCGCATCTTCTCTATGAGTATGTTCTGCATGAGGCATTACAACATCCTCAGCAAATTTTTTAAATGTATCACGGAAAGATTCATGATCCTCAGAAAGTCCATAAGGTCCGATATGACCATTCTTTTGGATTAGGTCAGTGATTTCTGTATAAACATTGATCTTTGTAAAATCGGAAACAAAACTGTTTATTTCTTTGGAATAGAGTGTAGAATGAACTTTCTCATTTGTAACTCCAAACTCTTCTGGTCTTGTGCTGATCTCGCCGCGAATATGTGCAATTGTCTCTGCGATAAAACAAAGTGCCATGAGTTTTTCCATTTCGCCTGTTTTTAAGGATTCATCCCAAGCATAAGCAAGAAAATTTTCTGCAACTCTGAACTCTGCTGTGATCCACGAAAGTTGATAAAACACATATTGGTTTTCATCCATTAATTCAACAGAGATTCCTTTAGCATCAGAGCTAGCCTTTGCTAGAGTTTGCGTAATTTCAGCAATCAGTGAAGATGTAGTTGACAATGCTTTTTCAGCAATAGACTTTGTTTCATTGGAAACATGAACAGGATTTTTTACTACCATAGTTTTCCTCTAGTGACAATTTCGCTTACAAGTGAAATTCTGTCATTTGAAATTTAGTTTTAGCGAGCAAAGTAAAGTTTGTACATAATGAAAGTTTTTCTTCTCATTTTTTGGTTCTACATTGGTTGTTCTCCATCAGATAGGGCATCTAAAGAGGAAAAAAATTCTTTACTATACGCATATCTAGTAAAATCAGCTGAATGTGGGACTAGTCCTGGATTTTTTCCTTTTATAGAAAAAAATCCATCTGACCTGGGAGTAAACCTTTGCATGCTTGCAGTGCTTAATCTAAGATGTCCTTTCTTAAATTTTCCGCTTGAGTGTTTAGAATATTTCAGATTAGATGTACCTAACGTTGGTCCAAAACTTGAAGGTTTGAAATTATGAATCAAAAAATAAATTTTTCTCAAACTCTTATCAAAATATTTCTCCTGTTATTATTTGTTTTTATTCAAAACATTAATTCTGAACCTATCAAGGTAAATAAAATGATTCTAGAAAAATTTCCTAAATTAGAAGCAAAAACCTTGGCGGGCAGAAAGGTTTCCTTTCCTGAAGTAACTAAAGGAAAAAAATCCTTTCTCGTTCTTGCTTTTGAAGATAAAGGGGAATATGAAAACTGCCAAGCACAAGCAGATAAATGGGCAAGATTTTGGGAAACCAATCTAAAGAAAAAAGATATCGTTTTCTATGAAGTTCCCATGATGAGTGGAAAGTATTCGTGGATCAGTTTCTGGGTTGACTCTGGTATGAGATCAGGAATAGATAAAGCAAAACATGATGCAGTTGCTTGTTATTATGGAGATAAAGAAAAATACATCACAAGACTTGGAATCAAAAATTTAAGAAATGCTTATGTATTTCTATTGGATGAAGAGGGAAACATCTTAATAACTGAAGATGGAGAGATCAATGATTCCAAAACAGAAAAAATTCTTAGAGCAGTACAATAAATTGTTTATCAAACTAAATCTTTTCAATTTCTTGTAATGTTGCTTATGATTAAAATTATTCTTTTCTTTTTCATTAGTTCTTCTGTTTTCACTGAAACTATCTTTCTTAGAAATGGTTCCATCTATAAGGGTAAAATAAAAACCTTAACAGAAACAGATATTGTCCTAACAATTGATGGAACAGAAAAAACAATTCCTAGATCCAAAAGTTTTAAAATCATTTTCAAAGATTTAACCAAAGAAGAATCTAGATCACAATTCTTGAAAGAAGTGAATAAACTCAGTAAGGCTGAAAAAGAAAAACTCTTGAAAGAAATTTCTGATCCAAATTTAAAAGCAAATCTTCAACCCAAAGAAGAAGTAGCTACTGTAGAACCAGCTCCAATTCCAGAACCGAAACCCCAAGAAGTGGATACTACTCCTAAACCATCTAATGAGAAAAAAGCGATTGTTACTAAATGGTCTTATATACTTAGATCCGCAGTTCTACCTGGTTGGGGGCATATCCATGCTAAACAGTACAAAACAGGAATTTTTTATTCTTTGGTCTTTCTCGGTGGGCTTGCATTCACTGCATCTGCGGGATCAAGATTCACAAGCTCTAACCAAGAATTTGAAAATAGTCAAAGTAGATTTACTATATTAGCATTACTTGGTGATGCTCCAACTGCACTGGTTCTTGCTGCAGCCAATGGAAATAGTTATGCAACTGACCAAAGAAATGTTCAGACCAACCAAGCTCTTTTTTTTGGTGCTGCTGCAGGACTCAGTGCTTTTTATGTATTCCAATTGAGTCATGCGTATATCATGGGAACTGCAATTGAAAAACAGAATAAATCGTTGAGCTTTGATTTCAAGTTTCAACCTGAAGTAAATCCTGCTCTAGAACTGCAAGGCAATAGATACGATCTTGGGTTTAACTATAGGTTCTGATTTTCAAAAGTACATCGTACTTAGTTCCTTTTCTAGAGGAACAATTTCGATTCCTTTCTCCATTGACTCATGTCTCGCATAACGTACGAGTTGTTTGATGGGAAGATTGAATCTAGTGTGAAACCAAACTAAGGTTCTATCGGGATCCGTTTCTGTTGTTTTCACTTCATAACATTGAACTACTTTTTCTTTCTCAATGATAGCAAAATCAATTTCTTTTCCTTCTTTTGTTCTCAAGAATTGCAACTCATATCTTTTTCCTAAAAAATCATTGCTTGCATAAACATGTTTGAGTGCCATTACAGCAAAAAAATTTTCTAGTCTTGCTCCTTCTTCTTCAATCAAATTCCAATCAAAAAAATATAACTTAGGTTCTCTTTGGATTGCCCTTTGTATTTTCTTAGAATATGGCGTGATTCTAAATACAACATAAAGTGCTTCTAAAATTTCTATATATTTTTTCACAGTGTTAGGGGATATAGACAAATCTTCACTTAAGGATCGATACGAAATTGGGGAACCGACCCTTTTTCTAAGTAGGTTCACAAGATGTTCCATACTACGAATTTCGCCTATCGTTTGAAAATTCAGAACTTCTTCTCTGATCATTGTTTCTAAGTATTGATTCTTCCATCTTTCTCTTTCTATCTTAGATTCAGAAAAAAAAGGTTCTGGAAATCCTCCCTTTTCTATTAATTCTTCTAAGTTTATTTCAATTGAATTTTGTTTTAGTTCCACTAAACTCAATGGAAGTTTTCTTAGAGAATAGTATCTTCCTGTGAGTGAATCCCCACCTTTTCTAAACGTTTCCAGCCTTGCACTACCTGTTACTAGAATTCTTAAATTTTTTGGTCTAGTATCAAATAGTCCTTTCAGAAAATTCTTCCAATTTCTTTTTTTATGAATTTCATCCAAGATGATGAATTCTAAGTCTTTGCTAAAACTTAGCTTATCAATAATTTTTTTATCTTCTAAAGAATCATAGTTTAAGTATAATGAACTTTTAAAATTATTTTGCAATGATTTTGCAAAAGTAGTTTTCCCAACTTGCCTTGGACCACTCAAAAAAATCATTTTTTTTTCAAGATCGAGTAAAACCTGATTGTAATAATCTAAATGCATCCTATGACTAATGTGCAGCATCTTGCACATTAGTCAAGACTAATACGCAAGGTGCTGCACAAAAGTCAAGACTTATATGCAAACTCCTGAGCAAAAGTCAATGTGCTTCGTCCCAATTCTTTCCAAATTTTCCCTGAACTACAATAGGAACTTTCAGTTTTAAAACTGTTTCCATTTCTTTTTTGGCTATAGCAAAGATTGTTTCTTTTTCCTTTTTAGGAACCTCAAAGACTAGCTCATCATGAACCTGCAAAAGCATTCTTGAACTAAGTTTTTTCTTTTCTATTGTGTTTTGAATATTAATCATAGCTAACTTAATCATATCTGCTGAGGTTCCTTGGATTGGACTATTGATAGCGACTCTCTTTGCTGCCTCCACATCTTGCCTGTTAGTGGATTTGATTTCAGGAACATATCTTCTTCTTCCTGTAAGAGTTTCTACAAATTCATTTTCCATACAAAAATTAGAAATCTCATCCATAAATTTTTTGACACCGGGATATTCCAAAAAGTATTTATCAATAAATATCTTAGCCTCTGTTCTAGAGATTCTTAGGTTTTGAGCAAGACCAAAGGCTGTTGTTCCATAGATCACAGAAAAATTCACAGCCTTTGCTTTGGATCTCATTTCAGATGTAACTAACGCTTCATCCACAGAGTATAGAGCAGCAGCAGTTCTAGTATGAATATCCAGATTGTTTTCATAAGCCTCAAGCATTCTTTTATCATTAGAAAAATGTGCCATGATTCTAAGTTCTATCTGAGAATAATCTAAGCTAAGAAGTTCATGATCCTCTTTCGCAATAAAACCTCTTCTGATGAGTTTACCTTCATCATCTTTAATGGGAATATTTTGCAAGTTAGGATCGGTAGAAGATAGTCTTCCCGTAACTGCAATGGTTTGGTTATAGTTAGTATGAATCCTTCCTGTCTTTGGATTTATCATAAGTGGTAGCACATCAATATAAGTGTTGAGTAGCTTAGAATACTTTCTATGATTGAGTAACATCTCAATGATTGGGTGTTTATCTCTCAAAGACTCAAGTACGCTATGGTCTGTGGAAAAACCTGTTTGCGTTTTTTTCTCAGTAGGAAGTTTTAGGTCTTCAAATAAAACTTTCTGAAGTTCTTTTGTTGAAGCAATATTAAATTCTTTGCCAGCAACCTTATAAATCTTATCTATCTGCTTCTGTAATTCTTTTTGAAAGTCTTTAGAAAGTTTTTGAAAGTATGGTTTATCAATTAGAATTCCCGTCTTTTCCATTTCCTTAAGCACGAAGATCAATGGGACTTCAATTTTTTCCAAGACTCCGTTCTTGTCATGGTCTTCGATCATTGGTTTTAGAGTATTATATAACCTAAGTGTTATATCTGCATCCTCAGCAGCATACTCAGCAACCCTCTCAGGCTCTACTTCAAAAAGCTCTTTTCGTTTCTTTCCAGTACCTGTGAGATCATCATAAGTAATTGTTTTATACTCTAAAAAGTCTTCCGCTAGATCATCCATTCCATGCCTTCTGCTTTCAGGGTGAAGGATATAGCTTGCGAGCATTGTATCAAAACTGATTGGAGAAATTTCAATACCATAGTTTGATAAAACTAGTAGATCATATTTTATATTTTGACCAATCTTAACTATCTTAGGATTTTCTAATATAGGTTTTAGAAGTTTGAGTGCTTCTTCAATATCTACATTTATGGAATTAAAAAAAGATTTTGGATGTGATAAAGAAACATAATAGCCCTTTTGTTCCTCAATTGAAAATGAAACACCTAAGATTTCTGCAAGCATTGGATCCTTGGAAGTGGTTTCAGTATCTACACAAATCAGTTTTGCTTTAGAAATTTCTTTCAAGACTGTTTTCAACTCAGAAAGTGTTTTAATATGAACATAATTACCTTTGGCTGAATTGATTTTCTTTTCTTCTTTCTTAACTTCTTTTGGTTCTGAATCTGATTTTTCTGAATCAGATTTTGAATAACCTTTTTCTTCTGAAAACTTTCCTAAGTCCCGAGAAAGAACATTATATCCTCTTTCTTTAAAGAACTCTACTTTCGTTGGATGATAGTATTCTGGAAGCAGAAGATCATTCAGATTGACATGAAGTGGAACTTGTTTATTCAAGGTAGCAAGATCACGGGAAAGAAATGCATTTTCTTTTGATTCCAGTAATTTTGTTTTCATAGAAGGATTTTTTACGTCCTCAATTTTTTTATAAATTGTTTCTAGATTTGAAAATTCAGAAATAAGTTTAGAAGCACCTTTTTCGCCAATCCCTTTTACCCCAGGAATATTATCTGAAGTATCCCCAACAATTCCCATATAATCTGGAATCTGTTTGGGGCTAACCCCTACTTCAGTCTCTACCCATTTTTTATTAATCTCTACAAATTCTGTGGCTCCCTTTTTCCCTCTCAATAGAGTAACGTTCCCATCTAACAATTGAAATAAGTCTTTATCTCCTGAAAAAATGATGATCTCATTTCCTTTCTTATCATACAAATCACATAAAGTTCCAATGATATCGTCTGCTTCTTCACCATCTACTTGTAAGATGGGAAAACCAATCTCACGAGTGATTTCAATCACTTCGCCAATTTGAGGTCTAAGATCATCGGGCATTGGGGATCTGTTTGCCTTATATTGTGGAAAGACTTCACTACGTTTTAATTTAGTTCCAGGATCAAATGTCATTGCCACATGTGTTGGCGAAAAATCTTGAATAATTTTGAAAAGCATTTTGAAGAAACCAAACACAGCACCACTAGGCTTTCCAGTCTTAGAATTTTTTAGATTAGCTGTCTGAAATGCAAAATAGGCTCTGAATACTAGAGCATGACCATCGATAATAAGTAATTTCACAATTTCCAAAAATTTATAAATCTAAAAACTAAACAAGTATAAAACTTAAATTTCGATTAGAAGCAATATTCCTAGAACCTGTGAAAATTTTTTATTTCATAATTTTTTTTTGCAAAATGTTTTTGTTGCTTTTTTTTGCTTATGAGGAATTCTTAATGAATGCAAAATTTAGAACCTAAAACTAAAGAAAGAAATATTTTAGATATATTTAGCCCTTATGGACTTGTGGGAGAACTTTTCCTAAGAGCGGGAAAACTTTTGAAGTTAGGTGTGAGTCCCGAGATGGATTTAGAGGAAGCAAAAAAGATTTCTCTGACCAATTTGTATATTGCAGTTAATGCAACTTGTTATCTTCTATACTCTTTCATCTATTTAAGTTATGTAACTAATCAATTATTTATTGCTTTGATTGCTTGTTTTTTCATGCAATTATTTTCACTCTATCTAATTCATAAAAAACTTCCGCTAACAGCAAAATTATTTACAATTTTTATTACTTGTGTATCTACTGCAAGTGCTACAATCACTTTAGGCATTGAATCAGGCTTTCAATACTACTTCTTCATAACTGCAATCGCACCTGTATTAATTTTTAAAAGCTCAGAGAAATTACCAATATTCATTTCCTCAATAGGAATATTTTTAATTTATATATTCTTAGATTTGAACCCTGAAATAAATCTAATAGAAAAAATTCAACTAGATTCAGATGTATATCAAATCATTAGAATCACAAACATATTTAGTGTATTCATATTAATCCTAACTTTCACATTAAATATAATTCAATTTTTAAACACTCCAGAAAAAGTAATGATGGAAAGAAAAAAATTAGAGAAACTGCTTGAACTACAATTGAATGAAAAAGCTAGAATTGAAGAAGCATGGAATAAAGCACTCAATCTTCAAGGAGAAATTATCAACTCTATTCCTGAAGACATTGTCATGTTAGATGAGAGAGGATTTCTTTTGAGAAAGAATCAATTCAAAGAAATAGTATTTAAAGACAATCTAATTGATTATACTGATTTTGGAATAGGAACTCCATACATTCATAGACTGGAAGAAATATATAACGGAAGTGATTTAGACTTTTCTGAATTTAGAAAGAAAATTTCTCTAGTGCTTAAAGGAATTTCTAAGATTGAAGTGTTGATATTTTTTTATCAAAAGGAAAAAATTTGGTACGAGATAAAAATAATTCCTTTTAAGGGTTCAGAAAGTCTTGGGGCTATATTATTTCATTCTAATATAACAGAATTTAAAAAAGCGACATTTAAACTAAAAGAAATTGAAGAGTTCAATCTCAGAATTTCTAGATTCTATACACTTGTAATGTTCAATATCGACAACAATGGGAATGTAAAAGATTATGCAACTGATGTGAAACTATTTCCCACAATGCCATTAGAAAAACGTAACGTAAAATCGATTCATGATATTGGTTTTACAGCTGAGGTTACTCAAGAAATTATGGAAACTGTAACTAAGGTACTATCTACTGGGAATTCTCATTTCATTCGTTTTACAAATTCTGGAACCCTAACTTTTGAAGTAAGAGTCGTAGCACTAGACGGAATTGAGACTCTAGTTTTAATCAAAAATCTTTGAAATGATAGTCATAGAAACCTTCCAAAAAAAAATGGTCTTATGGGCGATAAACCAAAAGCAATAGAGAATCCATATTCTAAAACTGTTAATTTACCAGAGACAGACTTTGCTATGAAGGCTGAACTTTCTAAACGTGAACCAATTCAAATTAAAGAATGGAATGAAAATAATTTATTTCAAAAAATGTTAGAGTCTAGAGAAGGTAGGAAAAAATTTATTTTGCATGATGGTCCACCATATGCAAATGGAAATTTCCACGCTGGACATGCACTGAATAAAATTTTAAAAGACATCATAGTAAAATCAAAACATTTTGCGGGCTTTCAATCAGATATAGTTCCTGGTTGGGATTGTCATGGGCTTCCGATTGAGGTACAAGTTCTAAAAAGTCTTGGGGATAAAGCGAAAGATATTTCTCCAAGTGAGCTTAGAAAAAAATGTAGAGAATATGCTCAGAGTTTTGTTGAAAAACAAGGAAACGATCTAACAAGATTTTTATGCTTCTGGGATGAGAATAGAAAATATCTCACAATGAGCAAAGAATTTGAAGCAAAGATCATTGAAATATTTGGAGAACTCTTTAAAGAAGGATATGTATATAAAGGTAAAAAACCTGTCTATTGGTGCATCCATCTTTCAACTGCACATGCTGAAGCTGAGATTGAATACGAAGAACATGTTTCCCCTTCTATCTATGTGAAGTTTCCTCTAGCCAATGTAAAAAATTCTTATTGCCTAATTTGGACAACAACTCCTTGGACTCTTCCCGCTAATCTTGGGATTTGTTTTAATCCAGAAATTTCTTATTCGTTTTATGATTCTAAGGATCATGGAAAGTTACTCATTGCTGATGGACTCAAAGAAAAAGTTGAACAAGCAACCGGCTTAGAACTAACGAACAAAACTTCTGTAACCACCAAAGAACTAGAAGCTATGATGTTTGAACATCCATTCTTGGATCAAAAATCTATTCCTGTTTTTGGACCACATGTAACCTTAGAAGCAGGAACTGGTTGTGTTCACACAGCTCCCGGACATGGGATGGATGACTATAAGGTTGGTTTGAAATATGGACTGCCAACTTATTGCCCAGTAGATGAAAAGGGAAGATATACTTCTGAATTTGCTATGATGCAAGGAGAAAATATTTTCAAAGCAAATCCAAAGATTGTAGAACTGCTCAAAGAAAAAAATGCTCTAGTTCATTTTTCTGAATTTAAACACCAATATCCTCATAGTTGGAGAAGTAAAAAACCACTCATTTTCAGAGCAACTCCACAATGGTTTTTTTCAATGGACGAAAAAAATCTTAGAAAAGAAGCGTTAGACGCTATTGATAAAGTAAAGTGGATTCCTGACTGGGGAATTTCTAGAATTCGTTCTATGGTAGAAGCTAGACCAGACTGGTGTCTTTCCCGACAAAGAAACTGGGGAGTTCCAATTCCTGCTTTCACTTGTAAATCCTGTGGAACAACTCATCTTGATAATGAGTCTTTGAAATATTTTATTTCCATCGTACAAAAAGAGGGAATAGAAGTTTGGTATGATTGGGATATTGATAAGCTAATCCCTAAAAATTCAAAATGCAATAACTGTGGTTCCGATTCTTTCACAAAGGATAACGATATACTAGATGTTTGGTTTGATTCAGGGGTTTCCAATTTTGCTGTTTTTGGAAATGATGCTAAAGAACCTCCGGCAGATTTGTACTTAGAAGGAACAGACCAACATAGAGGTTGGTTTCAATCTAGTCTTTGGCCTTCCATGGCACTTAGAAAATTCCCTCCTTATAAAGCTGTGCTTACTCATGGATATCTTTTAGATGAAAAGGGAAGAGCGATGTCTAAGTCCCTTGGAAATGTGATGAACCCAACTACTGAAGTAATCGATAAGTTCGGTGCTGACATTCTAAGACTTTGGGTATCCTTCCAAGATTTCAAAGATGATGTGAAGGTTGGTCCAAAATCCATTGAACTATTAAGTGAGCAATATAGAAAGATTAGAAACACTTTCCGTTATCTACTTGGAAATATTGGCAAGAGTTCGACTTATACAAAATTACCGATTTCTGAACTAGACGAAATTGATAAATACTATTTACATAAGCTTTCAGTTCTAAGTAAAGAAATTATTTCAGCATATGAGAATTATCAATTTCATCAAATCTATCAGAAAACGATTAAGTTCTGTATTACTGATCTTTCCCAAGATTATTTTGAAATGATTAGAGATAGAATGTATTGTGACAAATTGAATTCTAAATCTAGAAACTCAAGTGTCACTTCTTTGACTCTAATTGCTGAAACATTGTCTGTTTTGCTTGCACCTGTGCTGAGTTTTACAAGCGAAGAAGTTTGGAAATCCCTAGGTAAAGAAAATTCTGTGTTTTTGGAAGAATTCCCTAAATTAGAAAATCTAACTAATGCTGAACTTGAAAAAAAATTAGAACCAATTTTTGATTTAAAGTTGATTGTTCAAAAGGCATTGGAGGAAGCTAGACAAAAAGGGCAAATTGGAAAATCTTTAGAAGCATTAATTTCCATTTCTGGAAAAGGAGTAGAAAGGATTAATGTCTTTAGCAAGGAAGAATTAGAATTCTATCTAGTTGTTTCCCAAGTAGAAAGAGAAGAAAGACAAGAAGAACCAATTTCCACTTTCAGTGAGAATGAGTTTACAGTGAAGGTTTATAAACCCAAAGAGAGTTCTTGTCCTAGATGCTGGCGACACACTAGAGAGAATACAGTTGAAAATAAGTTATGCAATCGTTGTGAGGGAGCAGTTAATGTCTGACGTGAAATCAAATTTTACATTCAAAAAAGTCAAAGATACAATCGTGGTCTATCTTTCAGGAACACTAGATACAAAAAAATCTAGAGATATAGAAGAAGATCTAGAACAAATACTTACTCAGTTCCCAAACAAAAACGTACTTCTAAACATGAAAGACCTTCGTTATATGTCTTCATCGGGACTCAGAGTTCTTGTTTCTCTTAGGAGTGTTTTACAAGAAACAGGATACCAGTTGAAAATCTGCAATATGGGAAGAAACGTTAGAGAAGTTTTCGAGCTGACAAAGGTACTACAATTCTTTAAAATTTTTGAAGATGAGATCAGTGCTTTAGAAGATAGAGAGATTGAGGATGATGATGAAGATTAGTATCGCATTGTGATACTATGGAAAATAAATACTAAAAGCTGGTGCACCTCCACCATGCACAATCCCAATTCCTGTTGGAAAGAGTTTTGAGTTCAATGGAAAATAGCTTGCTCCAAAAGAAACACTGTTGACTAAGGTTGTAATTGGAATAAAAGTATTAGAATTTGTCTCGTACAAACTTGCAGAATTAGAATTGGCATGAACTAATAAAATTTTACCTGCGTTAGTTCCACTTGTAATTGGAATTGCTAACACCCAACTTTCCGCTGGGTTTGGAAGTGTTGGACCAGCTGAAAAGGTATTCGATGTTGGATCAAAAATCTGTGTTGTTGTAGTACTCAATCCAACTATCAATAATATCTTACCAGCATTTACTCCAGAGTTTATCAATGCAGCTCCCTGAGAGCTCTGCACAGCAGTTGTCAATGCACCTAAGCCAGAAGTTAATGTTGGGGATGTCCCATTAAATCTACTGGCAGTTGTTCCACCTCCACCAGAAACAATAAGTTGTTGTCCAGCAAAGGATCCGCTTGGAATCGGAATTATATTTGTTCCCCCAGAAATCGAAAATGCAGAGTTCGGACCTCCGCCTGAAGAAAAAATATCTAAATTGATTGAACTACTAGTGTTAGTCCCATTTCCTCCAAAAAAAATATACCTATTTAAATAAGCACCAGCCAGAGTATTATAAAAACTAAAACTTCCAATACCTACAGGAACAATACTTACGCTTCCACCGAAACTGTTTGTTGATGGTGTATAAACTTGAGTTGAAGCGGTACTGTTCCCATTTGCAATGAATGTTCTATGGATATTCGTTCCTTGTTGAATTGTGTGACTTATACTTCCTGGACCAATTGAACCAGAAGTATTTGGCCCATTCACTAATGCATCAAGAGTTTTATTGTAATATGATGTAGCATTTCCAATATTACCATATAAGATCATTCTATTTCCACTCAAGACGCCCCCTTCTCCTATTAAAAAATTATTTGAACCATCTCCCACTGCATTTCTAAAACCAAGCCCAGTATGAAATAGATTCTGTTCTGGTTCAAAGTAAGCGATTCTAGAAGCAGTGCTGCTTGTATATAATAAAACTATTCTATCTCTAAAAATACTTTTCATAACTTTTGCAATCAAAGTTCTAAAATCAGCGTTAGTCGGCAGTTGAGGTAAGGAAGTAACAGTATTGGAACTCATTACATATAGATTCGCATTGGATGTATTATTTCCGGGAACCAAGAGAACATTGCCTTTATTAATTCCTGAGTCAATCACATGACTAGCACAACCCATTCCTATTGCACTAATTAGTGAAGGTCCAGCTTCAAATGAATCAGTTGTTTGGTTATAATACAATGAATCAGAAGTTGAAAACCCTCTAGAAAATAAAATTTTTCCAATATTTGTACCAGCTGTGATGGGAAAATAGAAATTACATGTTCCACCAATAGTAGTAGCTGGATTTCCAGAAGAAGTAAAAGTATCGTTGGAGGGATTATATTTTGATGAGCCAACGATTCCACCACCGAAGATTAGTAAAAATTTACCTTGTTCGGGTCCTGAGGTTATTGGAAATAAAAGAGAACCCCCACCAACTAAACCTCCAGCACTCACTCCAGCCGTCCTAGTTTCTGTAGCAAAATCAAATAGACTAGTTACATTAGAAGCGGATCCATGTATTATAAGTTGTTTGCCAGCATGAACTCCAGTTGTGAGATACACAGACTGAGAACCAGAACCTACATTCGAAACAAAACTAGGTCCGCTACTTATACTATTCGTACTTGCATTATAAATAGTGGAAAATGGTGATGCATTTCCATTCACGATCAACACTCTTCCTTGGGAGTCATTTGGATATTCAATATACAGAGAACCATCACTAGCTGGATTTACAAGATTTGGTCCTGCAATCGAAGTTCCAGTTTCTTCATCAATAATGTTAGTAGTAACATTTGCGTTTCCATTCACTAGCAAAAACTTTCCTGAATGAATTCCTGCTTTAATGGGAATAGAAAGCAATCCCGATCCAGTGGACCCTGCTATCGAGTAACGATAGGAAAAAAAACAATTTCCTGAGGCTGAACAAGGTGTGCCAGTTGTAAAGCCTGTGGACATCACAAATTCTTGAATGGACTGTCCAATTGTATCTTTTACTCCTGTTGTAACTTTCAGCTTGATTCCCGATTTCTGTGAAGGTAACCAGTAGTATGGTTTTATAATTAGAATTTTTTTTGAACTATCTAAGGTTAGTGTTTCGATTTGTTCACATGTTGAGAAATCATTTGTGCTAAGTTGAACTGTTCCTGAACAAGTTGAATTCGATGTGTTAGTTGTGAGAGTTTCAAGATTCACTTCCCCTGAAAAGGTAATTGTGATGTCTAGATTTTTGATAGATGTTCCAAGATCATTTTCGATTGGAGTTGTTGAAATGACTTTTACAATTTCTGTACTAGCTGAAGAAGTTTGGTTGTTTGAGTCAGCATTTGATCTAGTAGATGATGAAATGGAAAGTCCAAGTAATGGTAATAAATTCCTTTTTATATTTACTTGACAATTCAAAAATAATGAAATGAATCCAAAACAAGCTAACACAAAAACTTTATTTTTCATTATAGTTTATTGGACTAAAAATGCTTACAACTGTAAACAAAAAAAGAGACTAGAACGAATCGTTATTTTATCATTTCCTTAACATAAATTAAATCAGATTCTTCTTTAAATTACAAGGTTTGTTCAGAAAAAAGTTTGAGTATTTATTTTCAAATTTAGTAATTAGAGAAATTATTCTTCCAACTACGAAAATACTTTCTTTTTTTTGTAATTTCTAAATCAAAAATAAAATTTTTCTACACATTTTATGTGGAGGAGAAATGAAAAAGAAGAAAAAAAAAGCAGAGTGGAGAGCTTTACATGATGGGAAGGCAGAGTTTTTGAAAATTCTCAGTGATCTAAATTCATTCTATAGAGAAAGGTCAAGAGGAACTAACGTTATGATAAGTCATTTTAGAGAAGAAGTAGCTCAAAAGAATCCATCAGAGCTAAATATACTCCTAATGAAATTTGGATATTTTGAATTTCTAGTTTGGTGTGAAATCATAGAAGAAACAAATAACAGGGCTGAATCATGGATTCATATTGATGGAATCAGTCATGAAAGAGAGCAACTAAAAGAAGCGGGAATCCTAACCCATCCAGTGTTTGAGATTACCTGTATGAATGATTTATATGAAAAAGCTGAACCAAATATTCCCGCTCCACCAGAAATTGAATAGTTTTTTACTTGCAGTTTTGCCCTGAAAAAAATTTTATGAAACTATAAAATTCTAAACCTATTTCATGTTCGAACTGCTTTATCAATCATTTTACAACGACAACCTAGATAATTTAGGAATCATTCGTATTTTCAGCTATGTTTCTTTCAGAGCTCTGATGGCGGGACTTACGTCTATGATTTTGAGCTATTTGTTTGGTCAAAAAATTATTGATTTCCTCTATAAACTTAAATTCAAAGAAACTGTTAGAACAGACGGTCCCAAAACACATGAATCCAAGTCAGGAACCCCAACTATGGGCGGATTGATGATCGTGTTCACTCTTATGATATCTGTTCTACTTTGGGGAAATTTGAGAAATGCAAATGTAATACTACTTACTGTTTTTAGTTTTCTATTTTCTATGCTTGGTTTTAGAGACGATTATGAAAAAGCCATCCTAAAAATCAAAGGTGGAATGAAGAGTAGAACTAAATTTATTCTCACTGTGATCATCGCACTTGGATTTTACTTTTTCTATTTCAATTACACTTCACAACTTCCTCCCAAAGACAATAGAGGAATTCAATATACACTCACAGAGATTTTTATTCCGTTCATCAAAGGACCAGTGTTAGAGATTTCCTATTTTGCAATTCCACTTTCTGTTTTCATTATCATTGGAAGCACCCATGCAGTGAATCTAACAGATGGACTTGATGGACTAGCTTCTGGAACAGTCGCAATTGCTACCATTAGTTTAGGAATCCTTGCTTATCTCTCGGGAACACCAGTAACTGCAAACTACCTAAACATTCCTTATATTCCAGGAGCACATGAATATTCTGTCTTTCTTTCAGCTCTCACAGGTTCCCTCATTGGATTTCTTTGGTACAACTCTCATCCCGCACAAGTTTTTATGGGAGATACTGGTTCTCTATTTTTAGGTGCAACACTCGGAATGGTTTCCATTCTTTTAAAGAAAGAATTTCTACTTCCAATCCTTGGTGGAATTTTTGTGATAGAAGCAGTAAGTGTGATTTTACAGGTTGGTTCTTTTAAACTCACTGGAAAAAGAATTTTTAAGATGGCACCAATCCACCATCATTTTGAACTTGCAGGATTGAAAGAAACTAAGATAGTCATGAGATTCTATATAGTTGCAATCATTCTTGCTTTGATTAGTCTTTCTACTTTAAAAATCCAGTGATCCAAAGTTTAAAACAATTTCTAGAAATCGGAAGATCCAAACTAGACACCCCACTCATCTATACAATTCTTATTCTCTCTGTTGTTGGACTTGGAATATTATTTTCTGCATCCAGCGTTATATCTATTCGTGAATATGGAGAACCAACATTCTATCTAAAAAAACAACTCTATTGGTATTTAATTTCCTATTTCTTTTTTATAGTCTTTTTACTAATTCCCTATAGACTATACCAAAGATTTTCTTTACCAATCCTAATCATTTCCATCATACTTTTAATCTTAGTCTTTATTCCCGGAATTGGTAAATCAGTTGTTACCCATTATGGAAGAAACTTCCATCGATGGATCAATTTAGGATTTATGCAATTTCAACCCTCAGAATTCGCAAAAGTTGCTATTGTAATTTATATTTCTAGTTATCTGACTAGATGGAACCATGAAGGTACGGAAGACTACAAAACCTTACTTGTTCCCGGAGCTTTAATTCTATTTATTATTGTACTAGTAGTAGTTGAACCAGCGTTTGGAACTAGTATCGAGTTAGCACTCATTGTGCTTGGCTTAATTTTTTTGAATGGTTTTCCGCTCAAAAATTTATTGATAGGGACTGCCTCCCTTTCTCCTTTGATTATACTTCTTATTTTAAAAGTTGGGTATCGTAAGGATAGAATTGATATTTGGTTAAATCCTTATAAGTATAGATTTGAAGCGGGTCATCAACTTGTATCTTCCTTCAGATCTTTTTTAGAAGGTCATTGGTTTGGAAAACCTTTATCATCGGGATATGCTCATAGATACCTTGCATATTCTCATACTGACTTTGTTCTTCCAACTTTCGTAGAAGATTTTGGCTTTATTGGATTTGTATTCATCTTTGCACTATTTCTTTTTCTAATTTATAGAGGATTTCAATTAATTTCCCATGTGAAAGATTTTTTTGGCTTTCTTTTAGGAAATGGAATTATTATCATGATTACTTTACAAATTCTTATGAATACATTTGTAGTAACTGGAATCGTTCCAATTACAGGAATCAGTCTTCCATTCATTAGTTATGGAGGATCATCATTACTAATTGTTATGGTATCACTTGGAATATTCTTAAACATTACCTCAAAGGAAAACCTAATTTGAAGAACATTATCATTGCTGCTGGTGGAACAGGAGGACATATTTCTCCTGGGGTTGCTCTAGTGGAGTATATACTCGATAACAAAGCTTCCTTAGATATTGAAAATGTTTATATACATAGTCTAAAAAGAAACAAAGACAATCCCGACCTCAAAGAAGCTGGTTGTGAAATACTTTGGCATAACATTCCACAACTCAATTGGAAAATCCCTTTTTTTATCTTTCATTACATTTATTATATTCTTAAAACCTTTATTAGTTTCTTTTTCCGAAAGATAGATGTTGTGATTGCAATGGGAGGATACTCATGCATTCCATCATTAATATATGCTATTGTATTTAGAAAAAAAATCTTTCTATGTGAACAGAATAGAGTATCAGGGAAAGTAATTAGAATTTTCAGTAAGTTTGCCCACAAAATTTCTTATAGTTTTCCAACTGAGGATATTGCACCTAACGTTGAAACTAAGGTTAACGGAAATCCACTTAGAACCAAAATCTTTCCTGATAAAAAAGTTGCTCAAGAAAAAAATAAACATCTACGCCCAAAAGAAAAAATGAATATTCTTGTAATGGGGGGTTCACAAGGTGCTAGACAAATCAATAATATGGTTCTTGCTACACTCAATAATACTGATATTACTAAACAATTTAATTTTAGAGTTTTGACTGGATCCAATCTCTATGAAGAAGCTAAGAAAAAAACTGCTTCTTCAGTTGATTTAATTTCGTATTCTCAAGACATGAAAAAACACTATGAATGGGCAAATCTAATCATTGCTAGATCTGGGGCGGGGGTTATTTCTGAGGCTTCACTTCATGCACTTCCCATGATTTTAGTTCCCTATCCATTTGCTACAGACAATCACCAACTAGCTAATGCAATCTATTTTAAAGAAAAGTTTGGTGCAATCGTTATCAATCAAATGAATGAGGATAACACTTTTCTAATGAAAATTTTAATTGAGCTAGGAAATGATAGAAATTCTTTAGTGACAATGTCTATGCAAAGTCTCAGTGCAAGTTTTCCCAATGCTGCAAAGGATACAATAGAATTCTTTCTAAAATGAATCTAGATTTTAAAACTAGACCAATTTTTTTAATTGGAGCACTAGGCTCAGGAATGTCCTCACTTGCACAAATTTTCTTGGACTATGGAGCAAATGTCTATGGTCAGGATGCAAAGGAGAACGATCTCAAAAAAGGTTTAGAAGCAAAGGGGATGAAATTTATAAACTCTTTGAAGGAACTTTATGATAAAGAGTTTTCAGTCTGTGTTTACTCCAGTGCAATCGATAAACAAACCAACGAATACTATCAGCATTTCTCAAAAACTAATTCTATATTAATGCATAGATCAAAAGCATTACATGAAATCTTTAAAGAAAAGAAAACAATTTCTGTTGCAGGTTCACACGGAAAGACAAGCACTACTACTATGATTGCTGAAATATTAGAAAAATCTAATAGAGAACCTTCTTTTATGATCGGAGGGGAACCGGGATTTTCTGATGGTATCGGGGGACGATATAGCTTAGGAGAATTTGCAGTTTATGAATCTGATGAGTCGGATGGAACTTTTTTGAATCATGATGCAGATTATAAAGTGCTGACTAATATTGACAATGATCATCTAGACTATTATAAAAATAGAGAAGGACTCAATGAAGCATTTTCGAAATACCTTGAAAATCCTAACTCTAAAAAATTAGTTTGTCTTGACGATCTTGGAATTCAGGAACTTTTGAAAGAAAATAAATTTGAGAATATCAGATTTTACTCAAGTAAAGTAAAAAAACAAGAACTAGAGGAAATTGTAAGTTTTCAGATTCTAAATTCAAAGATTGAATTTAGCTTCCAAAACAAAATCTATTTGTTCAGCATGCCCTATCCAGGAAATCATTATCTAAAGAATGCGTTAGCCGCAATTCTTACAACAGAACTATTAGGTGTGCCCATTGAAACTTCAATTTCTATACTCGAAAACTATAGTGGAGTGAAAAGAAGATTTGAATTCTTAGGGGAAAATTTAGGGATAAAAGTTTTCGATGACTATGGACACCACCCAACAGAAATTGAAGCAGTGATTCATTCTGTACATTCACTAAACAAAAAGGCTGCAATCATATTTCAGCCACATAGATTCACTAGAACAAGAGATCTATATCTTGAATTTGCAAAAAGCCTCAGCCTAGCAGATAAAATCTTTCTACTTCCCATCTATTCTGCGGGAGAAAAACCCATCGAAGGAATCAACACCGAGCTAATTTCAAAAGAAATCCCTAAGCTTACGTTCCAACTCACGGGAGAAATCACAAAAGATATGCAAACTGTGAGAAACGAATTAACTTCAGATTTTATTCTTGTGAGTTTGGGTGCGGGAAATGTTAGAGAATGGGGAAATTATTTTTTAAAAGAAAAAACCTGAGCAAATCAGTAGAAAGTTATATTTCATAAAAACCTTGCGAAAAAAGGCGGGTTTAAAATCTTGGAAGTCTAAGATATTTTAACGAATCCAGAGGGTCAAAATGGCAGTCCCTAAAAGACGAAAATCAAAATCAAAAACAAGAATGACAAGGGCACACCATGCAATTGGAAAGCCTAATCTTGTCCCTTGTAAAAATTGTGGAGCGTTCATTTTGCCTCACAGAGTGTGCCCTTCTTGTGGTCACTATGATGGTAAACTTGTTGTTCCACCCAAAGTAAAAAAATCCAAAGCAGAGGAGTAATCTCCTTTGTGGGTCGCCGTTGATACTATGAGCGGCGATTTAGGGCCACTCGAGTTAGTCGAAGGCTCTATCGATGCAATCAATCAATTTGGCTATTCAGTAGTTCTAGTCGGAAATGAAGAAATCATTGGCGAATATATTCTTCGCTTTGAATATGATTCTTCAAAACTAAAAATTGTACATGCACCTGAAGTCATCACAATGCATGACTCTCCATCCATAGCAGTCAAAGCAAAGCCAGATTCATCCATTGTAGTCGCAATTGATTTAGTGGCAAACAGAGAATGTGTTGGAATCTTTTCTCCGGGCAACACGGGAGCAACTATGGCAGCAGCACTGATGCATCTTGGCAGAATTTCTGGAGTACAACGTCCTCCCATTGCAGTACCCCTACCCCAAGAAGATGGCTCAGTGATGCTTCTATTAGATGCAGGTGCTAATGTTGATTGTAAACCAGAATACCTAGCCCAGTTTGCAATTATGGGAGAGATATATTCCCGAGAAATTTTTGGCATCCCAAAACCTAAGATTGGAATTCTTTCCAATGGAGAAGAAGACAAAAAAGGCAGTACCCTTTCTTTAGCAACCTTTGATATCCTCAAAAAACTCCCCATTCATTTTGTGGGCAATGTGGAAGGAAGAGACCTTTATGGAAGTGGAAGAGATGTAGATGTTGTAGTCTGCGATGGTTTTGTAGGAAACATTGTGCTGAAAGCAACAGAAGGTTTAACCAAATCTATCTTTCATATTTTGAAAAATAATATTGCTGAATCCAGTATTGCTAAAACGGGAGCATTGCTACTAAAGCCAACACTTAAGGCTATGAAAAAAAGACTAGACTATGCAGAATATGGTGGAGCAGTTCTTCTTGGAGTGAATGGAACTTGCATCATAGGTCATGGAAGTTCCTCAGCTCTTGCAGTAAAGAATGCAATTCGTGTAGTTGTAGAGTGTGCAAAGAACGATGTGAACATTCGTATTGCAGAAAATTTAGTTAAGTATAAGATATGATTATATCTTACCTAATAAGCATCTACTGCTTTGAATGCTGAAATTTCACCTAGTCTTCTTCTAGAAAGTTTTTGATTTGCTGTAAGACCTTCTAAGATAAACTCAATCCCACTTGCAAATAAATTTTCTTCTGTGTCATAACCTTTTTCATGAAGTAGATCCCAGAGTGCAGGAACTTCTTTTAAAAATTCTTTATAACTTGAGATTGGCATTTGATCTGAGATTTCCAGTTTGCCAAGCTTATAAATTTGTTTAGAAATTTCTAAGAAAGTATTCCCATGTTTTTTTGGCGGATAGTATTCCTCAAACACAGCCTTTGTAGCTGCATCCAATAGTTTCATTACAACCTGATACTCACTAATTGCTTCATCTCTGTATGGATCTAGCTCAATCTTTCCTGAAGAGGAAGAAAATAAATTTCCTAGGTCAGTGACTCTAACAACACCAATACTATCGCCGTTCGAGAGTGCTCGTTTTCTTGCGGAACTAATGGCAACCTCATAATTTGCAATGGAAAGTCTTGCACTCACTCCAGATTTTTGATTTACTAGATGAGAACTTCTAGCTTGGATTGTAATTTCTTCAATGATTTCTTCGATGAAAGGTGGAATTTTTACTTCTGGTTTGCTCAGTGGAAGTCTTACCTCTTGTCTTGTGATATCCAAACCTACACTTCTTGACTTTGGATAATGAGTTCTGATTTCCGAACCTACCCTATCCTTCAATTGAGAAATGATCTTTCCACTTCTAGAATAGTCTTCAGGATTTGCCGTAAAACAAACAACTACATCTAATGGAAAACGAATAGGAATTCCTCGAATTTGTATATCAGCTTCTTCTAATATATTAAATAGTGAAACTTGTACTAGATAGTCTAGGTCGGGCATTTCATTGATTGCAAAGATACCTCTATTCATTCTAGGAAGTAGTCCAAAGAAAATTGCTCCCTCTGAAGAAAGTGCTTCTCCATTTACAATTTTAGATGGGTCAATATCCCCAACGATATCTGCAATTTTAGCACCTGGTGCAAGTCTTTCTCCATAACGCTCTTCTCTAGTTAGCCAAACAATCTCAGCACCATCACCTTTCTCTGAAATAATTTTTTTACCAAGTGCTGTGATTGGGTGAAAAGGACTTTCGGGGATTTCAGTATGTGCTATGACAGGGATTTTTTCATCTAATAGACCAGTAAGAGATCTCATGATTCTACTCTTTGCCTGACCTTTCTCTCCTAAAAAAACAATATTATGACCTGAGAGAACAGCGTGAATGAGTTGAGGAACAACAGTTTCCTCATATCCATGAATGAATGGAAACAGCTTTTCTTTTTTTTGAATCCTTAGTGCAAGGTTTTCAGCCATTTCCATTTTAACAGTTTTTTCTTTATAATTAGAGGATTTTAAATCACCGAGTGTTCTTATTTCTTTCATAACAATTCCAAACTAACAGATAGCATTTTTTATGCTATCCCTTAATTGATTATTTTTATAAAAATGATTTTTGACATTTCAATTTGCAAATAGAATATACTTTGACAAAAAACAAATTCAGAATGAATAAAAAGAGGATAGAATGGCTAAGATATTTGGTATAATTCCTGCAAGATATGGAAGCACAAGATTTCCCGGTAAACCACTTTTAAAAATTGGTTCTAAAACTATGATTGAATGGACATACTCTCATGCTATGAAAGCAAAGAGTTTAGAGAAACTTTTTGTAGCAACTGATGATTCTAGAATTTTCAATGTAGTGAAAGAATTTGGAGGAGAAGTAATTCTAACATCTGTAGAACATAAGACAGGAACTGATCGATTAATCGAAGTAGTTCAAAAACTGAATGAGGGTGATATCTTTGTGAATATCCAAGGAGACGAACCGGGCATCGAGGCTGAATTAATTGAAGGTGTGATTGCAAATAAACTAACAAATAGAAATTTCGAAATGTCAACAGCAGCAGTTCTTATGCATCAATCAGAATGGAATAATCCTGATAGGGTAAAGGTAGTTTTTGATAAAAATACTAGAGCGTTGTTTTTTTCTAGATCACTCATTCCAAGTCAAAACAAGAAAGCAACTAACGTTTATAAACATTTAGGAATCTATGCGTATGAGAGAGATTTTTTACTTAACTTCAACAAACTTCCTCAAAGTGATTTAGAAGAATCAGAATCACTAGAACAACTTCGAGCACTTGACTCAGGGGCATCCATTGGTGTGTATATCGCACAACGATCTAGTTTGAGTATTGATTCCCCTGAAGATGTTGAAATTTTAGTGAATGATTTTAAGGCAAGAGGAATTATATGAACGAAAGAAAAGGTGCAAAAAATATTGCATCCATTCAAAAGGACATACTAGACTCATTACATAAGGGAGAAATTGAATCTGCTAATCTAGTTGAATGGCTTGCAATCGATCCAGTAATCCTAATAAAAAATTTTTTAACAAAGAACAATAGAAATAAGTATTACTCAAAGATTGTAAATAGGGTAGATAGTTTGAAAAAGAAATCAGTCACTTCAATCAATGAAGCAATAGGTGAAGAGTTATTGATCCAAACAAAGTTAAATTCAGACGAAGAACTCTTTGATTTATTAGCTAAAGCCAAATCTGATTCACTCAGAAATATTGCTGCCTACTTTATTGGTAAGGATGATTCACTAACTCAAAAAGAAGTTTTTCAAAAAATCAAACCTTTCGCAAATGATTCTCATTTTGGCGTAAGAGAGATTGCATGGCTCACAACTAGACCTATACTACAAATGAATCTAGAAAAAGGAATTTTGATCTTAGAAAAATGGAGTCATTCAAAGAGTGAATTTGAAAGAAGATTCGCTAGTGAAATTTCTAGACCAAGAGGAGTTTGGTGTAAACATATAGAAGAACTAAAAATAAATCCCGATCTAGCCCTTCCTATCTTAGAACCCCTTTTTTCAGACCCTTCAAAATATGTTAGAGATAGTGTGGGAAATTGGTTGAATGATGCTGGAAAAACTAAACCTGATTTTGTTAAAAGATTAGTGACTAAATTATCCCAAGAGTCCAAGACCAAAGAAACAGAATACATTATCAAAAAAGCGACTAGGAACCTATGAAACTAAGACCAATATACCTTTTTTTAGCTGCAATAAACTTTTTAGTATTAGTTGCTATCGTTCTATTTTTTTCTAAAGTTAGTTTCATCCGAGGTTTTCTAGGAGATACACTAATAGTCCCATTTTTATATTTACTTGTCCGAGGATTTTTTACATTGGAGAAAAAAATTGTTTTCATAAGTGTATTAGGTTTTTCTTATATAATTGAGATTCTACAAGGGTTTCAATTAGTAACTCTCCTTAGATTAGAAGAGTATAAACTAGCAAAGATCATTCTTGGCTCAACTTTTGATCCAATGGATTTCCTTGCTTATACAATTGGAGGACTAACAATTTTTTTTGCAGATAGGGATCAAAAAAAATAGTTCTATTTTATAGACTCGGTCGATTACAATTTCATTCAATGTTAGAATGATACTAGGTATCAAAATGGGAAATTTACAAATTGATTTGATTTCACTGGTGAAAGTTTTTTTTGCTAATTATTTTTTATTATCGATAAGATATATTCTTTTTGCAGGAATTGCTTATTATATCTTTTGGATTTGGAAAAAAGATAAGATTCAAAGGTTCAGAATCCAAGAAAAATTTCCTGAGAAAAAGAAAATCCTTTTTGAAATAAAGTATTCTTTTCTAACCTTTGTTATTTTTTCATTTGTTGGAGTAGGAATCTTTACAGCTAAGAAACTTGGATATACTAAAATCTATAATAATTTTTCAGATTATGGATTTGCATATTTTGTATTTAGCTTAGTGTTTTTGATTCTATTTCATGATGCTTATTTTTATTTTACACATAGACTAATGCATCATAAGCTTCTATTTAATAGCTTTCATAAAGTACATCATAATTCTACAAATCCTTCACCTTGGGCATCGTTCTCCTTTCATCCTTTAGAAGCAATCGTAGAGGCGGGAATTCTTCCGATCTCAGTTATGATTCTTCCACTTCATCCAATCACAATAATTTCCTTTATAATGTTTATGACAATTATGAATATAATTGGACATTTGGGTTATGAATTTTGGTCTGATAGTTTTGTGAAAAGTAAACTCACAAATTGGAACAATACCTCTACTCACCACAACATGCACCACCAAAAGTATAACTGTAATTATGGACTATACTTCAATTGGTGGGATAAACTGTTTGGAACCAATCATGAAGAGTATCCTAGGGAATATGAAAGAATTGTTTCTAAAAGAAAACAAGAAAAACAAGAATTAGCTTTGAAATAATGATTTTCCTATCAAACTAGTAATTCTACTTGTCAAAGAAGCCCAAATCTAAAAAATTTGTGGTCTAAAGGTTATTATGCATAAATTACAATACTTCGCAGTTGGAGTTTTATTTTTTGGAGCCCTTTCGGTTGTTGCCTATTTTACAATTTTGACAGAAGGTGGTCCGCTTAAAAAAGAACTTCATACAATGAAGATCTATTTTCCAAATTCTGAAGGAATCAAATTAGGTTCCAAAGTGACAGTCCAAGGTGTTCCTTTTGGCTATGTTTCTAAAGTGGAGCTAGTGCAAATGGATGAATCGGAAAAAGTTCTCACTGATGGAACGTTAGGCGCAAAGACAGCAGTAGAAATCACTGTTGTAATCAAAAATCCAATAAAACTTTATGAAAACTATTCAATGAAAATCAGAAATGAAAGTTTGCTATCGGGTAGAGTCATTGCAATTGATCCGGGTTCTTCAAGTCCCACAAAAGAAGATGCAAAAAAAGGAATTCTATCCAGCGTCAAATCCATTGATCCAACTGATGGTAAGATCAAAATCAAAGGGAAAACTAGTGATGACCCTTTGGTGAGTCTTTCAGAATTAATCGCTGAAAATCGCTCTGATATTAGAAAGACTATTTCAAATATTTCCGAAATCACAGGAAAGATAAATTCTGGAAATGGAACCTTGGGAAAACTGATCAACAATGATGAAGTCCATGCGAATGTCAATACTACACTAACTGATGCACAGATAGTGCTTAGAGAACTTAGAGAAGGTTTAGAAGATACTAGAGAGCAGGCACCAGTAACTAGCTTTATTAGATCTGCTCTTGCTGCATTCTAAGATTCAATCCTTACTCAAAGGTAAAAATTTTCCAAGAACAATTCGATTCCACTCAAAGAATCGAATTTTATATAGAATTGGGTTTAACCACCCTGTCGTGATACAATAGTATTTGTTATATGGTTTTGTATGATGAATTTTATGATGAATTGGATTTAGAATTAGATGATGATTTTGTAGAAAAGATATTAACTTACTTGGATTAGATTCATGAGCCCATTTATGAATTTGATTTGTGATAAATATAAATAAAAATAATAAAGTAAGAAATAGTATCGTAAAGCAACTTAGTTTAGATTCTATTGGAAACAAAAAATATAGTCCTAACATTGGTGGAATCGAAACAAGACAATTATTTCCATTAGTTTCTATGAAATCATGCCTTGTAATTGCTTTGGGATCAGTATGATGTTCTCTAAACGGACGAATGAAAGCTTCCCCTAAGATAGGTGAGTTTTCAGAGAGAAAATTATCCCCTAAAAAATGAACATAACCTGAAATGAAGTCTGCAGAAAGATAGGATAGGATTACAGTAATGAATGAAAACAAAATGGTTAGAACAATATTTTCGAAAAGCAAACTAGATTGAAATAATTTTATGAAAAGTGCGAGTTCTAGGATTAAGAATACAAGAATCCCAATTACTTCTAGAATACGATGTGATTGATTGTAATTTTTTTCCATTATGATAAAAAATTTCTTAACTAGTGGCTTTGCAATTCATTTTTTCATTGTTGATTCTTTTGATTACAATAATCATAGTTTTTGGTATGAGATATGTTACTTTATTATTAATACTGATTCTTCTATTAGGACTTAGACCATTAAATGCTCCAGAGCCAAAATGTGAAATCTACGACTATGGACTTTATGAATACACCAGAAATCCTTCCATTGCACCAAATGATATACCCAATTCTAGATACAATTCATTCGATATATCAACCCCTTTCTTAGAAAAAACAAAAACAATTCCTGCAATTGTGCATACTAGAATGGCTTTTAAATTTAGAATCAAAAATTTACCTAAAAGGTCTTTTGCAATGAAACTCAGAGTGGAAGGTAGGTTTCCTATGTTTAAAGATGTATATGGTCGTAATTTTGATAGTTATAAAGTAGAAGGAGATTATTATGTAAACAATGGAATGATAGAAGAAATAGCAGGCTATAGCTTTGATGAACCTGAAGAATTATCCATTGGAACTTGGACTTTTTCCATCTGGCATAAAAGCAAGATGTTATGTTCGATGAACTTTGAAGTTGTTCCTCCATGAGAATATTGGGTTATCGATACTTTTGAAAGATCCCTTTTGCTTTTTGAAAAACTGCCTTAGATCGAACCCAGACTTTAGGAGCAAACCAAACAAAAAAGATTAGAAATAGAACTAAAAAGATTATGATAACTATCGGAAAAAAAACAGCAAGAATCACTCCTACAAACGCAAGAATATCTTCAGTAATAGAAAGAAACCAATTGGAAAATGGTTCAGGGGTAACGTTAGCTCCCATTCTAACCCCAGACTTAGTACCGTGAGACGATAGTGCTAAACCTCCTCCAAGCAAAGTTGCGATATAGAGAATGGTTGGATCCATTTGGTTTGTGGCACCATAAGCAATCACTGCTCCAGCAGGAACTCTAATAAAAGTATGAAGAGCATCCCAAACATTATCCAGATAGGGAATCTTATCTGCAAAAAATTCAATCAAGTAGAGAAATACTGCAACTGCAATCACATTGTTTTCCCCAAGCATATGCAAATCCCCTGGAAGTTTAGTAGCACCAAATTTTTCAAGCAGCCCAAGAATTGCAACTGTTGCATATAGATTGATCCCTGAAGTCCAAGCAGTTCCCATTGCTAGACCTAAGGTTGTGAGAGTTTCCATCATGGTTTCGTTATGAAATTAGTTTAGTCAATTTTAGTGAGTGAGGGATGTCCCACCTCAGTCTCAGCAACACATTGAGTCAAAATTCCAGCAATCAAGTCTTTATGCTTTTGGGCATATTCAGGCACATTCATGGCTTGAGCAGTTTTCAATAAAAACTTTTCATCCACAACCACACCATGAAACCATTTACCAAGCATACTTTTGAGAACTGTAAGAAGTGAGTCGAACTCAATGACGCCTAACGCATGTAAAATTGTTGCAAAGCCAAGAGCACCAGAAGTTGGTTCAAACATTGTGAAGTTTTTGAGTTTTAGAAGATTCAAAGAACTTGGCATTGCATGATAAACATTTTGTCTCATCTGATTTGCATTTGGACCAATGCTTGTTTCATTAATCAAAACAGCAAATACAGAATTTTTGTTTCCATGAATATTTGTAATCTCACGAGCAAGATCAGCAATTTTTCTAGCGTTATCTCTAGTGACTGCATCTCTTCCAAGGAAGTTTAACTTATAAAGAAAATTTTCCAATTCAGTGCCTTGAAGAACACCGAGTAGAATGAGTTGGTAGAGAGTAAAGATTAAATAATCACTTTCGGTATTATCACCTAGTAAAATTTCTTTACATTTTGTAGGTTGGTACAATCTATCTTGAAGCAGAATAGTAAGTTTATAACTCAGTTGATCGAAAAGACTTTGGTAAGATGATTTAAAAAATTTACCGGTTCTATCTAGTGCTGGTTTTAATCCTTCACGAAAAAGTTTATCGGGTCTAGTGAGAGTGGAAGTGATCTTATCCAAAACACCTCGCACAGTTCCTTCTAAGTATTTGAGATGAAGTGATTCAGTTTCAATTCCATGAGCGTGAATTGTAGCAAGCATAGTACGTCGAAAAAAATGAGGGCTTGCAGAAATAAAACAAAGAGGAGAATCTTCAGTATCGTTACGAAGAACTTGGTAGAGTTCGGGCATTCCTGGAAGATAGAATTTTTCATCAGGGGTTTCAAAGATAGTCGAGAACATTCCTTTTCCCGAACCAATCTCTGTTGCAAGGTAGGTTTGGTCTATATCAGAGGTTGTAAGATAGGAATCATACTTTTCAGAGAGGATTCTTATTTTCCCTTTTCCAACGATAGTCGATTTTGTGATATCGCTATTCTCATTCAAATTCAAATAGGCGATGTCTTGCGTATATTGTCTGTAGGAATCACTTCCTTTAAAAATTACGTGAAAAAAATACTTTCCTGCTTTTAGCTTTTTTTGGATTTCACAGGAAAAGAACCCATCGCTATTGCCAATAAATGGAGAAGACTCAAAAACTTTTTTTTCTTTGGTATCAAAAACCTCAATCGCTAGGATTGGTTTACGAACAGGGGCAAGGCTGAAGTCTTTGAAAGGAGTGATTTGGTGTTCTTCACCAACAAAAAAACCAGTGAGCACATCCCAGACATCGTCGGCATCAGCATAATTCGGAACCCCAACGTCCACAAGCTGACCACGCACCAAAAGTCGATTTTCTCTACCTAAACTACCGCCACAGATCGCAATCCGTTTTTTATCTTTAAGTCGAATCTCACTTGGTTTAGTTTTCTTCTCGTTTTCCAAACTCTCTCCTAGTCTTTCTGTGGGGGAAAGCCTTCCCCTCGCAAACTCAAGAGAGTTTGCTACCCCTTCTCCTGGGGACAAAACAATGGATAACCCCAAGCCCCAATATTAGTTTATTTGAACTAAAATGGTAGTGATTGTTCCATCACTCTTTTTTCCAAAAAGATTTACAAGTAAAAAAAAGCTTTTCTAATTTTTACTGGTATTTCTGTTTTAGGACGATCGAATAGTTTTGAAACTTAAAGCAAAGAAATAAGTTTTAGGATAAATGATTTGTAGAATCAGTTGAGAATAGTTTAAAGGAATATAAATAATAATACTCTAGAAAATTTCCCTGAGTGAATAAAGTAAGAGATAAAAATACTTCAAAAGAGGTGATTCAATGGGCAAGAGAATGTTTATAGATCTTAAAGTGAAAAGAGAAGTTGATGTGGATACATGCTTTACTTTTTTTAATATACTTAATGAAGTCACTCCATTACACTTTCCAGATAAGATAAATAATTATGAACCAATTAACATTCCATTCACTTCATTGGATAAAGATTTTTTAAAAAAATTTTGTGAAAGAACTATTCTTTTTAAGAAATCTTCTGCCATGGATGGAATGATTTCAAATAGAAAAGGGTTTATCATTCATTCTAGTTATAAGCTAGAATATAAAAAGAATCATAAAAAAGGAAGTGAAATGAATTTAAGCATACTTAGTAAACTGATTCAGGAACTCTCAAAAAATCTATTTATTGAATTCGGATATGTACATGAATTATTAGAAGGTGAAATTGAATTTGCACAAGCTAATGGTAGTGCTCATAGAAATGTAATTTTGTTTAACTCAATAACTTTACAAAAGTACATCCCCGATTTGTATCTTTGCACAGTAATAGGGATGGAATATGTTCAGGAATTTGGAATGGAAAAATTATTGAGTTTACCTGTACCTCTTGTCAAGAAATTATCACATGAACAAGTCTATTTTCAATTAGTGGAAGATTTAGAAAATTTTACTTATGAAGAAGTGAAAGTGAATCGTGAAAAGATAAAAGAATTTCTAGGGAAGGATTACTTTTTTCAAGTATCAAAAGGTAGAGATTATAAATATAAAAGAGTTTACAAAGAAGATATCATTGAGCCAACAGAAAGGTTTATAGTAATTACAGATGGTAAAAATGGGATGACAGTTGTCGAAGAGGATAAAAATAAAAAACCACTTACTCTTTTTGAAAAGTTTTTGCGTTTCTTTAAGAATTGATTCGATGCAATGATCTATTTCCACTTTCTTTTCCTAGTAGATTTGATTTTAATGAAACTTATCTCAATGTATATACACTACAAACGATTCAAAAAGAACAATATCTTTTAATTGAAATAGACTATGCTGATTTCAGAATGCCTGAAATTGTTGATTATGTTAAAATAGAAAAAGAAGATAGCTTTATATAAGTTGTTTTATTGATGAAAGAAGTTAGCGAGATTAAATATGGGATACTCCCAAGAACTAAAATCTTATTTACCTCAAATTAAAGAAATTTTTTCTGAAATCATTTCTAAATATGATTTTAAGGTATATTTAAAGTATGATGATATTGTAATATTTGAATCAGATAAATGTATCATTAAAATGGAAATAGATGAATATGATGCAATATACATATATACAACTTTGTATGATCCTAAGAGAAAAAATCATAAAGGATTAACAATGAAAGAAATATGGGAAAGAAAATTTAAAGATAAAATCATTATTTGCACGAAAGAGAAAGCTAAGTATTATGGTAAGCTAAGCTCTGGAGATGAAAAACTTTCTTTGTTATACGATGAATTTGTATTTTTAAGAAACTGCTCAAAATACTTTGAAGGAAACTTTGATGATGTGGAAGAAGATGTTACTGAAATTGAGGAACCTAAACCAACTCTTTGCAAGAAGGTAAAGAATTTATTTCATTGATTAAGAAAACTAAAAAAAAGAGAAACTTTATTTCTAAATGTTATGAAACTGTTTCGTCTCACTATTGATTTTACATTTAAAGCTGTCTTTGGGGAAAAACTTTCCATTATAGATATCAAAGCAGAGGACTTAGAGGGTAATCAATTCCTTGTTTAAATGCCTATTTCAACTTTAGGAGTATAGTTACATAAATAATCGTGGATATTTTACATAAAAAAAACCCAGTTACAATTAGTTTTTTTTTCTTGACTTAAATATTGAATAAAATATTAATCGAAGTCTATGAAAATGATTTTATTAATTATTCTCTTTCTTTTTAATTGCAGT
>JANRLP010000049.1:0-286491 GCA_033762425.1 Leptospiraceae bacterium | reverse complement strand
TCAAGCAATAACTTATTACTGCAATAACCCAGAAAAGATTATATCCCTATGTAGAATTGGGTAAATATTTTTGGCGTTCGGTATAAATCCAACTCTGGATACTATCACTATTTCTTTTACCTTTCTATCGATTGGAATCTTGCTAATGAATAAAATAATATCATCTAAGGATACTAACTTCTCAAAACAGCTTAATTCAATGATATACCAATCTTCTTTGTTTGGTTCATAATCTAAATATCGAAAAACTAAGTCTGGTTGATTCATGTTATGCGAAATTTCTAGATCAAACTGATTAGGATTTTCACACCAAGTCTTACAAATCTCGGTAATTTCATGTTTTAGAAAATTTTTCATAGATTATCATACTCAGTTTTCGAATCTAATTGAAATAAATCAATTGATAATAAATACTCTAGAGTAATTTTATAGTAAATTTTATAAATTGGATCAGCTACTGTATCATAAAATTCTTTTTCTTTAAAATAAAAATTTCTTGCTCTAGGATAAATCTCTAACTATCCTAAACCTAATTTACTATTATACAAAATTATGAAAGATATATTTCCTTATTATTCCATTGGAGATTTTTTAAATAACCCTGATTTGAAAACTGACTTTGAAATATTAGATTTTTCTAATATGAATGAACCTAATGTGGATCCAATACACAAACATAGTTTTTATGAAATCATTTGGATAGATAAAGGAAGCACTGTTCAAACAATTGATTTTGTAGAATACAAGGTTTTATCAGAATCTATATTTTTTATCTCCCCTGGACAAGTTCATAGTTTTGATGAATGGAAAGGAACTCATGGTGGAAATATTTTTTTTACGGAAGACTTTTTATTATTCCAAAATTCTAATCCCGATCTGATTTTAGAATTTAGTTTTTTAGACAATGAAAATGTTGTGCCATTTATTTCTTACACTAAAAAGAACTATAAAGAAGTTAAAAAAATAATCAACCAATTAGTTGAGGAAAAAAAGCGAACAGATTATTCTGCAATTGTTTTGCAGTCTCTTCTAAAAGTTCTACTAGTTGAAATTCAAAGAAAATATGATTCATTGCAAACAACTAAACAGAGTAATAAAAGTATCATTCAATTTAAAAAATTCAAATCTCTTCTTGAAAAAAAATTTTTGAATAGTTGGAATGCTAATGATTATGCTAAAAATTTAAGTATAAGCACTCATCATTTGAATTCCATTTGTAAAAATTTATCGGGTAAAACAACAACTCAACTGATAACTGCTAGATCAATCCTAGAAGCTAAAAGATATTTAGCATTTACAGATAAAAAAATTTCTGAGATTGCACATATACTTAAGTTCCATGACCTAACCTATTTTGGAAAAGTGTTTAGAAGTTATACAAATTTGTCTCCACTTGAATTTAAAAAAACTATCTCCGAAAAATACCGAATTAAATAAAGATTAAACTATAGTCCAATTCAAATGGATATTGACTTTACCTAGATTATTTTTCAGAATGAATTCATACATATTAGAAATTACTAATATTCAAAGGATATATTTATGAGTAGAATTTGGTTTATCACAGGTATCTCTAGTGGTCTTGGAAAATCTCTTTTTGAGGAAGTAATCAAAACTGGTGATATTGCAATTGGAACTTTTCGTAAAACAGAACAAGTAGAAGAATTCAATCAAAGAAATTTAACAAATGCTCACACCTATAAAATGGATGTAACAAAAATCGAAGACATTCATTTTGTATATAACTCTATCTTAGAAAAGTATAACAAAATTGATGTACTAGTCAATAATGCGGGAATTGGTTTTGCTGGTGCTATTGAAGAAACTTCGATTGAAGATACAAGACGAATCCTTGAGACAAATTTTTTTGGAGCACTGAATGTTACTCAAACTTTTTTACCAATGTTTCGTAAAAATAAAAGCGGGCATATATTTCAAATCTCTTCTCATGGTGGAATAAGATCTTTTGCAGGATTTGGTATATATAACGCGAGTAAATATGCATTAGAAGGATTTAGTGAAGCATTAGCACAAGAAATTGCACCTCTTGGAATTAAATTAACCATAGTAGAACCTGGTCCATTTAGAACAAATTTTGCGAGCACTGAATTTGGTTTTGCAAGTTCAATCATCAAAGACTACAACTCCACAGCGGGAGCATTTCGGGAAAGAATGAAATCTGTAAATGGAAAACAAGAAGGAGATCCACAAAAAGCAGCTAAGGCAATTATTCAAATGTCTAATTCAGAAAAACCTAGCTTACGACTTCCCCTTGGTAAAATTGCAATTGCAGTCATTACATCAAAACTGGAAAGTGTTCAAAATGATTTACTGCTAAACAAGGATTTATCTGAATCAACAGTATATTAAATTTTAGGTGGCACATGAAAGTTACAGTATTTATTGCAGTTAGTATAGATGGGTTTATTGCTACTAAGAATGGTGATGTGGATTGGTTACACAATCCAATTTATGGAATGGGGGATGAAGATTTTGGTTATGCTGATTATATTACCTTTATAGATTGTGTAATCATGGGAAGAGGAACCTATGATAAGATCAGTGATTTTGATGAATGGCCTTTTCCCGAACGTAGAGTGATTGTAATGAGCAGTACATTAAAAAATTCTGATGAATCCTCAAAAGTAGAAATCATAAATTCTACTCCTGAAGAATTAATCACTAAACTAAAAAAAGAAAATGTAAGAAGTATCTATCTAGATGGTGGAAAAACAATCCAGTCATTTTTGAAAGCAAACCTTATAGATGAAATCACAATCACGTATATTCCTATCTTACTTGGCAGCGGAATTTCCTTATTCGATTCCATTGAGAAAGAAATTCATCTGAAACTTTTAAAAACGAAATCATGGGAAAATGGTTTCGTGCAATCAAAATATAAAGTAATAGAGTTATTAAAAAATTAGAGCATAAAGCAACTTCACCCACACAGTGTTGCGGGTGAATCCACTTTCTCTAATTTATTTTTCAACAACTCATATATAATGCAACGCAGTTGCTATTAGAAATCAGAATTTAGATTAGACGGTTTAAACATTGTCTTTTCGAGGTTAAAATAGCATTTTATTTTTGTGCAAATTTATCGATTTTGAGTCCTACCTAAAATTTTATGAAATAAAATCCCAAGTTTAAAAAAAATCAATTGAATTAAAGTTCAAAAAAAAATTTCCTGATTCAGAAATCACTATAGTAAAGAGTTAAACATGGATATATCGTTTCACTATTCAAAACCTATTGCTAGATACCAAAGGGCTGTTTCCCTACCTGATTGGTTTTTATCTACAGATTACTACGACAAAGGTAACTACCAAATGTCAGTAGTTCATCTTCTTAAGTACATCAATCCCCCCATCCCAGTACCCGACGGTCCTGATCTAAACATCACAATCCCCCATGGGTCTGTGAATGTAACAATCAAACTTACCAAAGAAAAATTTTCTTTGAAAGTGCCTTTCTTAAAACTTACTGCAACCAGCCAAAAACTACCTGCACTTAGACAGATGATTGAAAAGAATTTTTCAACTCTAGTTCTTGGGCAAATCACTATGAAAGGTGATGAGCTAGTTTTTGAATATGAAGCAAAAACTGCTGATTGTGAGCCATATAAGATTTATTCACTTCTAGATGAAATCTGTTATGAAGCAGATAATAATGACGACTACTACATAGATCGTTTCAAACTAGAAGCACTCTCAGTTCCCAATCTGAATTATTTTTCTCCTACAGAATTAAAACAAGGAATTGATGAATTCAAAAGTATCATCAATGAATGTTTACAACATGCTGAAGAATCTGAAGCCAAAAGATTTTATGGAATGGCTTGTGATGCACTTGCAATCGCATTCTTTAGAATTCGCTATTCCATTTTTCCACAAGGTATTTTTGGTAGAGATGTACAAGATGCATTCAATGGAATGTTTACCAATGAAGCTCCAGAACTAATCATTAGCAAAACCAAAGATAAACTTAAAAAACTTCTTAGCTATGATGAAGCAAAGATTAAAGAGTCTCTCTTTCACCCAATCTTCTTAATGCCAATTAAGAAAAGAGCTGAGATTCCTTTTATCCAAGATAAATTTAGTGGTCCTTTCAAAACTGTGAGTGATTCTTTCCAAGGCAAGTCTTACCAATATGCAGCAACTTTTGGAATCTATGAATTGTACAACATGATGGATCTATATACAATCCCCGCTGAGGTTCAAAAAGGAATTGAATATACTCTAGAGAAATCTAGTGGCAAAGACTGGAAGACTACAGCAGAGTTAGTGAATGCTTTTTTCACTAAACTAATGGAGATACAATTCGATGAGAATGGAAATATTGTTAGAGGTTCATTAGACTTTGATAATTCTTCTAGCTCAAGTTCCGGGTTTAAGAGTATCTTCTCCAAGATTACAAATGTTTTTAAATGAGGTAATGAAATGAGTGAAATAGAGAAAATTTTTTCAACAGTAGTCAAGATCAACACAGCAGAAGGAAGTGGTACAGGAGTCTATCTTAAACAAGAAGATGTGATTATCACTAACTTTCATGTGGTAAGTGGATTCAAAAAAGTAGGTGTAGAAACCCAGTCTAAAACATCGTTACCTGCTGATGTGGTTCTGGTAAACCCACTTCTAGACATAGCAATTCTAAAACCTCATAAAATTTTAGATG
The DNA here is from genome assembly GCA_033762425.1 of Leptospiraceae bacterium. Classification (GTDB taxonomy): domain Bacteria; phylum Spirochaetota; class Leptospiria; order Leptospirales; family Leptospiraceae; genus JANRLP01. Next base: position 281,814 of record JANRLP010000049.1, on the reverse strand, counting down.
TTCCATCGATCGGTTATCAAAGACATAGCACTATCAACAACACAGATAAGGTTGCAGTTCTTGGTTATCCATTTGGAATGCCATTCCAAGTAACTGAGGGGATTGTTTCTTCAGTGAAGCAAATTCTAAGTGGTCAAACCTATATCCAAACGGATGCTGCAGTAAACCCTGGAAACAGTGGTGGACCAGTTGTGAACATGAAAGGTGATGTGATTGGAATCACAACTTCTAAATTCACAAATGCAGATAACATGGGTTTTGCTCTTCCGATTGATTTTGTTCTTGAAGAACTAGATGCAATGAAGCTAAATCCTAATTTTGTTTATGCAGTGAAATGTACTTCTTGTAATTACCCACTTTATGAAGAAGTTGACCATTGCCCAAATTGTGGAACTCAGCTCAACATTCATGCTTTGTTTACAGAAAAACCTAAATCTGCTATGGCAGTATTTGTTGAAGAAGTATTCAAAGAATTAAATCTGGATCCAGTTATTGCTAGAAAAGGCTCTGATTTCTGGGAATTTTTACAAGGTAGTGCACTAGTTCGTTATTTTGTTTATAGAAATAGCTTTCTGTTTGCAACAAGCCCACTCGTGAAAACTCCAAAACAAAATCTTTCAGAACTTTACACATACCTTCTTTCTAATTTCCCTACTCCATTCTATCTAGGAATTACAGATGGGATTGTTTATCTTTCATATAGAGTGCATCTATCTGATCTTAGAGGACCTTCTAGAGCAGAGATTCAATCTAACCTAGTAAAGATGGCAACCAAGGCTGATGAATTAGACAATTTCTTAGTCGAAAAATTTGGCTGTGAATGGTATGATTCTAGCACAAAAAACTAACGTTAGCACAATGAATAGCAAAGAATAGTATTCTCTGTGCAACACCTCGTCCGTCAATTTGTGGACGAGGTTTTTTTATCTTTTTATAAATCAAACTTAAGTTGTATCGCTTCATGAGATTTTTTTTGAATATATTGATTAAACTAAATTGACAGAATTCAGGAATGCACAGAATTAAATAACAGATTAGTATATCAAATATGAATATAAGACTTTACTAATTTAAAGGATTGGTTTCATGTTAATTACTAAAATTTTCTATTCAATATTATTGCTAATCACACTACTCTTTAATTGTAAAGAAAAGCCAAATCTTCTTTCCGAAAAATATGCTGAAACGTATTTGAATGATAGTAAAACAAAAAAACTCACTGAAACTCAGGTTACCCAATATCTCAAAAATGGTGATCTATTGAATAAATCCAAAAAATATGATGAGGCTATTCAAGAATATGAAACAGGTTTAAAAATTTTTCCAACACCTGAATTGTATTATAGTTATGGAAATACACTTTCTAATTTAAAAAAGAATAATGAAGCAAAAGAAGCATTTAAACTAGCATTAAAACTAAATTATGACCCAATTGAAATTCTATATTATAATCTTGCTTGCATTGCAAGTTTGCAAGAGAATAAAAATGAATCACTTCAATACCTAACTTTGGCAATTAAAAGTGGTTATAATAACTTAGAACATATAAAAAAAGATTCTGATCTAATCTGGCTCAGAAGTCAGATTCCAAATTTTGCTGAATTGATTTCAGAAATATTGTCTGAAGCAAAATCTAAATTTTCTCCGGCAGGAATGGTATATGTTTTGGCTGCAGGAGGAGGTCCTATTGATCACTATTTTTGTGGAGAAGCTGGAGCATTTAAAGGTAATTTTGTAATAGTTAATGGAGCTAGTTATCCAGCGGTCTATTCAAAAGGTAACTGGAGATTATCTGGAAATACCATAAAGACAATTGTTTTGACTGAGAAAGGGAAAAGAGGATATGGAAAGATAATTAATGAAGGTCCAAGACACCAAGAATTTGAATTTTATAAGGATTACAATGAGAATGTTTCCATAAAGAATGATTTTAGCATTAATCACTTAGAAGAAGTAAAAGAAGCTGGTCTTTATAAACAATTTGAAGGTTCCTGCCCAGAATACTAACCATGAAATTGAACTGTTGAAAAATAAATTAGAGAAAGTGGATTCTAATTTTTCAACAACACTAATAAATGACGTTACTGCAAAAGTAAAAAAGGGAGAATTTTATATAAAGTTATGAAATATTTTATTTATAATAAATTCAAGATAACCAATAAAAATATAGTTCATTTTAATTTACAAATGCGGGGCTTGTGGGGTGGCAACCCCACAAAAAGACCCTTTGAAGGGTTTTTGCAGTAGAGTCATAAATTAAAATTGATTTTACTTTTATTATTGTTACTATCTTGTTCTAATGAAAAAGCTCTGGAACTTAACCTTCTAGAACGATTGTATTATGAGCAGGATAATCCGAAAGAAATTGACTCCTTCTTTAAAAAAATAATTGATAGAAAAGAAACGTTAGGCGTAAGTGAGACAATTCAATTGTTTTTCTCTAGAGAACCAAATCTAAATTCTAAAGATCCAATTCTCAGTGCATTCAGCCAAGGAAGATTTCCGATCCCTAATAACCATGATGAGAGAGAAAATCTAAGTGCGAGTCAATGTAAGTCTTGTCATAAAGAAGAGTATAAAGGATGGAAAGAAAGTCTTCATAGCAAATCTTTCACGAATCCAAGATTTAAAGCTGCATTTCAGATTGAACCTAACGCTTGGTGTTTGAATTGTCATGCTCCTTATTGGGAAAACCTTACGGAAAAAAAAGATAACCTGAGCATTGTAATGGAACAATTTTATAGCAGTAATTCTATTTATACCAAAAATATCACTCATAGAAATCAATACCAAAAGTCTTATGATTATTCTTCAATAGAAACATCTTTGAATAAGGAAGGAGTTAATTGTTCAGTTTGTCATATGAGAAATCAAACTATATTTACTAATGAATTAACTGCTACAAAATCAATTAAAAATGTTCTCTTTTCAAATCATAAATTGAAAGAAAATAAAAGTATCTCAAATTCTGATTTATGTATTGGTTGTCATGAATTTTCATTTCCAAATTCAGTATATCCTATCATCCATTATTCAAATCATAAAATGCAATCCACAGTTTCAGAATATTATGAAGCAAAAAATTCAAATAAAGAAAATTGTAACAGTTGTCATTTTAACGTTAGTTACCATGGAGGTTCAGGTTTATTAAACCCTAGTGAATTTTCCAAAAACTTTATAATTTATTTCCATTATAAAAATGAAAAAAAAGAACTTCAGTTTGAAATATTCATTCCGAAAATCGGTCATGAATTTCCAACAGGAGATCTATTTAGAGAGTTACAAATAAAAGCATTTCACGAAAAAGAGGAAATCTTGAAATATATTATTTCTAAAAATGTTGAAGTTAGCACAAGGAAAATACTCTCAAATAATAGACTTTTACCTGATAAACATTTTTCCATAAGAAAAAATATGAAATTCAATGTTACCCAAATACCTACTAGATGTGTTGTTGAATATCATTTAGAAGGAAGGATAGATAAAACTGTAGAAAAGATTTTACCTAAAAGAGAAAGAATTATCAACCTATACGATGGAATTTGTGAAATAGATTCTTCTAAAAACTTTTAATCAAAACGGCTTGGTTTGTTAGAATGAGGAACAATTTACAAGTAGAAAAAATCTAAAATCTTTGATTACTAAATTTCTTAGAATCATAGAGGCAATTATTCATTTTCGCAACTTGCATAGTCAATATTCCCTTGAAAAAAATAATCTACTCACTTGAAATTTTTCATTCCTTAGCTAACTTGGATAAAAAGAGGTTAGTCATGAATTATATTATACTATTCATTTTATTTTTTCATTCAGTCTATGCAAATAACTGTGAGTTTTCCTACGATCCTAAAACAACTGAGTTTGCTTGGAAAGCATTTAAGTTTACAGAGAAGACCGGTGTTGGCGGAACCTTTGATAAGATCAACACTCCTGAAAAACTAAATGCTAAATCAATTGCTCAGCTCGCTGAAAAGCTAAAATTCACAATTGATACAAATACTGTGAATACCAAAAATCCAGATAGAGATGCTAAGATCAAAAAATTCTTTTTTGGTTCATTCAAAGATTCAAAGATTTCAGGAAGTTTTAAAAAAATAAAAATTGAGAATGAAAAAGGAACTGCAGAGCTTGTCTTAAAATTAAATGGAATTGAAAAAACTCATCCTGTAAACTTCACCCTCAAGAATAACAAGGAACTAGAATTAGTAACTTCCATTGATGTTGTAAACTGGAAAGCAAAAGCGGGAATTGATGCATTAAATAAAGAATGCAACGCTTTGCATATTGGTAAAGATGGAGTGAGTAAACTTTGGTCTGAAGTAGAACTCTCTATCAAAACTAGTTTTGTTTCTGCTTGTAAATAGGAGGAACATTGAAACTATCGTTTGATTGGTTAAATGATTTTGCAAATTTCAAAGAAATTCCATTTGATAAAATTTTAGAAAAAATTAGTTTATCTATATGTGAAGTGGATGAAGTCACTGAACTTCATAAAGAACTGGAAACAGTTGTAACTGTGAAGATTCAGTCTATTGAAAAACATCCCAAGTCAGAAAAGCTACTTGTGACTAAAGCATTTGATGGAAAAATTGAATATGTAGTTGTTACTGGAGCAAAAAATCTAACGATAGGCGATATTGTCCCACTAGCTTTAGTTGGTACAACTCTTGGCACAAAAGAAATCAAGATAGCAAACCTAGTTGGCATTGAAAGTTTTGGAATGTATGGCTCTGAAAAAGAACTAGGAATTGGGGAAGATGATTCAGGTGTTCTAATCCTTCCTAAAGATACAACTCTTGGTATCTCGATTAGAACTTTATTTTCCTTGCAAGATAAGATTCTTCTCATTGATAACAAATCCATCACTCACAGACCTGATCTTTGGTCTCATTTTGGATTTGCAAGAGAACTATCTTCGCAGCTTTCTCTACCAATAACCTTTAATCCATTTCATTCTAAAGCTTCTTATTCTCAAAAACCAAAAACAAAAATCTCTCAAACTAGTTTTGCCCATAGTTATTTTGGATCTGAAATTTTCAATATAACCATTGGTCCATCCATTTCTAAGATAAAATCCAGACTAGAAAAATGTGGAATACGTTCTATTAATAATGTAGTGGACGTATCTAACTATCTAATGCTTGAGATGGGTCAACCAACACATTTTTTTGATCTAGACAAACTTGGTTCTAACCAAACGATAAAAGTAGAAAAAGGAAATAAAGAATCTATAAAACTTCTAGATGGAAGTACTAAAATATTAGATGAATCTAATATTGTTATCTATTCCGATGAAAATGCTGTTGCTGTTGCGGGAATTATGGGTGGAGAAGAAAGTTCAGTCACTGATAAAACGCAAAACCTATTTCTAGAATCAGCAGTTTTCCCAAGAGAACTGATCCGCCTCTCCACTAGAAAAATTGGAATTCGATCTGAGGCAAGTATGCGTTATGAGAAAGGGCTAAATCCTAGAACCCCTGTACCAGTTATTGCTAGAGCAATGGAACTATTAAAAGAGAATGGTGCTGGTGAATTTCAAGTGAGTGAACCAATTGGTTTTACGAATCATTCAGGAAATTCAGTTTATATAAATACTAGTTTTGATTTTCTGAATCGAAAACTTGGAAAAATATTTCCAAAAGAACTAATCCTAGAAAAACTTCATAAGCTAGGTTTTGAAACCAAAGAAAAAGAAAACATTCTAGAAGTAAAAGTTCCAGAATGGAGAGATCAATATGATATTCAATTGGAAGAAGATATTCTAGAAGAAGTTGGTCGCTCCATTGGGTATGCAGAAGTAGGAAAAACACCTACTCAATTTGAAATCAAACCTGCTCTACTTAATGAATGTAGAGCCTTGGAAAGAAAGATAAAACTCATCCTTTCACAGAATTTTTCTTGGAATGAAGTGAATAATTATCCATTTGCCTCCAAAGAAGATACTCAGTTTGAAAGAAACATTAGTTCAATTGAGATCAAAAATCCAATGCCTAATGAATCTAAATTTTTAAGAACAAGCCCCTACCCTTCTATACTTAGACAACTCAGTTCCAATATTGATCGATTTGAAGAAGTGAAATTGTTTGAACTAGGTAGAGTGTATCATGACAGAGAGGTCGAAGATAAATTTCTTTCTTTTGCAAAAATAAAAACTAGAAAAAAAGATTCTCAAGAATTATTAGAGTCTGATTTTCTAGAGCTTAGAGATGAATTATCTTCTCTTTTTGAATTATTGAATTTTCCAAAGTTAGAGCTAAGATTTCTTGAAAAAAATTATTTCCATCCCAAAGCATCGTTAGAATTTCATTTAGATGGAAAAATATTTGCTGAGATTGGAATCTTACACCCAAAATTTTTAGATGAATTTGGTATTAAAAAATCGGGAATTTGTTTAGGGAAATTATTTATTGAAAATATTTTTCTGGAATATGAAAAAAATAAAAATAGATTCCAGTTTCAACAACCTTCTCAGTTTCCTCAAGCAAGTCTGGATATTTCCATTGTACTAAATGATTTAGATAAAACAGATTTGTTTGCGTCTAAGGTATTGACATTAGATATTCCTGAACTGGACTCTATTCATGTTGCATCCATATTCAAAGGTGGAAACTTGAAAGAGGATCAAAAATCTGTCACTTATAGACTAAAACTCACTAACTATAAAGAAACCTTTACGATGAATGAACTCAATAGAATCTTAGAAAATATTCTAACTCTTGCAAAAAAAGAAGGGTATGAAACACGTTGAAATGTTTTATCCCGGCTGCGGGCTTTGGGACAAGGATGGCAGATCTCACAAAAGAGATTCCTAAACCACTTCTAAAATTCCACAATTATACTCTACTAGAAATTGCAATTGCTAGAGCTTATAGTTTTGGAATCGATGAGTTCATCATCAACGCTCATTATCATTATGAAAAGATAGTTACCGAAATTTCTAAGTATAGTTCGCTAAAAATTCATCTATCCATTGAGAAAGAAAAAATTTTAGGAACTGCGGGTGGAATCAAAAAGGGAATTCATGGAATTATTCAGAAAGCAGAAACATTTCTTGTGCTAAATCCTGATTCAATTTTTTTTTAGAACAAGATTTTCCCATTTTAGAAACGAATTCAGCAATTCTATTTTTATCACCAAAAGAAAAATCAGATGATTTCACAGGTCTTAGTTTAGTTGATGATAAGGTTCTATTTGAAGAAGGTGGTTTGTATTATAATGGAATTAGTTTCTTAAATGAAAGTATATTCCAAGATGTTCCTTTAGATGAGTACTTCGATCTAAGCAAAATTTTTAGATCGTTGTCAACAATAAGCCAACTCTTTGGAAAAAAATTTCTTGGCAAAGTTATCGATCTTGGTGAGAAAGAAAAGTATTTGAATGTAATAGCAGATTCAAAAATTCAATTAGATACAAAAACTCAAGTTGCACTTTCTCAAATCTTTCCTCAAAGAAGATGAATTGGAATGACAGAAATATTGCATTTTTTTTTGAATGTTAAAATGCAATTAGATGAATTACTTCAATTGATTCTAAGGCTTGTAATCGCAACAATTTGTGGTGGAGCTATTGGTTTTGAAAGAAAAAATGCAGGTAAGCCTGCAGGTCTTAGAACAAACATGCTCATTTGTATGGGTTCTTGTTTAATCATGGAAATATCGATGTTACTTGCTTCAGCAACTAGTTTTGATCAAGCTAGTCATATTGCTAAAGATATGAAGCAAGTAAGTGATCCAGGAAGACTAGCAGCACAAGTAATCAGTGGAATCGGTTTTTTAGGTGCTGGTGCAATTATGCAAAGTCGTGGTAGTATCGTTGTAGGACTTACTACTGCTGCAACTGTCTGGGCAAATTCTGCAATTGGACTTGCTATCGGTGCCGGATACTACTTGTTAGGAATTTTCAGTAGTGCATTAGTTTTATTCATTTTATATGTAGTTCGTTTTTTTGAATCCATAACTGATGCAAATCAGGTTCGAACCAGACAACTTACTATCATTCGTCGAAAAGGTAAAAAAAATATTTCCCAAATGAAAACCGAAATTTATCGCAAAGGTATATTTATTGTTTCAGAATCCATAAAGAAACGGATGAATGAAATTGAATATAGGGCAGAACTACTCATTTCCCCGAGCCTAGAAGAGACTTTACTCTCTCAGCTGAGTGAAGATGAAGATATCCTAAGCTTTAATATCACGAATGTTTTCTAATGTCAATCTTTGAACTCGTTCAACATTCTAGGTTTCCCGATGAATATATGGTATGTAAAAATACTGGTTTACATTTTTATAAAAAAGCAGTGGAAAGGCAATACTCTGATTCCTATTTTTTAGAAGAATTCAAGTCACAGTACAATAAAACTTATTATGAGGATGAAGAGAATTTAAGAGCATTGGCTAGAAAAAGATTGAAGGTGCTTTCTAAGTTTACTGTGCCTTCTAGGTCATCCATATTGGAAATAGGATCTGCTGCGGGATTTTTTCTAGATGAGGCTCAAAAACTTAGATTTAAGGTAAAAGGGGTTGAAATCTCAAGGTCAGAAACAAATTATGCTAAAGGAATGGGATTAGATGTTATTGAAAGTAGTTTTCTTGAGTTTGAATCAAATGAAACCTTCGATTGCATCTGTGCTTTTTTTGTAATAGAACATTTCAGAGACCAAGAAACAGTCTGGAAAAAAATTTCCTCACTACTGGCTCCAGGTGGACTTCTATTTCTGGCTTTACCCTCACTTCACGGACCAAGTTTTGAGACAAACCCTAAAGCGTGGTTTGAAACTCACCCTACGGATCATTTCGTGGACTATTCTCCAAAATCCATTGAAAGGGTAATGCAAAAATTCTCAATGAATCTTGTATGGAAAAAGCCAATGTCTTATCATCCTTCTAGAGCAATGAACTGGAGAGGAAAATTCCCATTCCGAAAAATCTATAACAATTTAGCTGACCTGAGTTCCTATGGGGATACTATACAGGTCATTGGAAAAAAAAATGAAGTTTTCAGAACTAAATCTACATGAAAGTTTACAGAGTGCAATTGACGAATTAGGATTTATTGAAACCACACTAATCCAAGAAAAAGCAATTCCAGTTGCACTATCGGGAAAAGATATTACAGGTCTTGCACAGACTGGAACGGGAAAGACAATTTCTTTCTTAGTACCAATATTCAATAAAATTTTTACAGAAAATCTGAGTGTATCACACTATGCACTCATACTTGCTCCAACTAGAGAGCTTGCACTTCAGATCTGTGAAGAAGGCAAAAAATTAATTGGTAAATCCGATGTTAAAATTGCTACACTAATTGGTGGAACAGGTTATAAAGAACAAGAAAAAGAAATCAGTGAAAGTGCAGAGCTGATTGTTGCAACTCCCGGAAGATTAATCGATCATATCAAGTCAGGTAAATTAGATTTATCTAAAATACTATTTTTTGTTTTAGATGAAGCAGATAGAATGTTTGATATGGGTTTTATCAAAGATGTTCGATATGTTATGAAACGTTGTCCAAAAGAAGTTCAGGTAATGCTTTTTTCTGCTACTCTTTCCTATTATGTAATGAGACTAGCATCTGAATATTTGAAAGACCCCGTAGAGATTAGAATTGAGCCTGAAAAAATTGTAACAGAAAATATTGACCAGAAATTAGTACACCTTGCTCGTGAAGAAAAACTTTCTTATCTTGTAAATCTAATCTTGAACGACAAAGAAGAAGGACTTGGAATTATATTTACTAATCTAAAAGTCATTCTTCCTGAAATTGTAAATACTCTCAGAAATTATGGAATTGCTGTAACTGGAATCTCTTCTGAGTTAGTACAAAAGAAAAGAGTAAGACTACTTAAAGATTTTAAACTAGGAAAGTATCATTACATGGTAGCAACTGATGTTGCATCCAGAGGTATTGACATAGATAATATTAAGGTTGTTTATAATTATGATCTTCCAATGGACACTGAGAATTATGTTCATAGAATTGGAAGAACTGCAAGAGCAGGTAGAAAAGGTAGATCAATTAGCTTTTGTTCTGAAAGAGATTATACAGAGCTAGAAAAAATTGAAACCTTTTTGGGAAAAAAAATTCCCGTAGATGAAGTCAATGAAGAATACTTAATATTTCCCAAAGGAGAATTCGATCGATTTACTATGCCTAACGAAAAAGATGATTTTGAAGTTAAGTCTAAGAAAGACAAAAAGAAAAAATTTGATCCAAGAGATAAAAACTCTAGAAGAGATTTCAAGGATAAGAAAAATTTTAAAGACAAAAAACAATTTGTCTATAAGAACCCATTGGATGAGGCAGAGCTATTGATTCAAAAAGCTGATAGCGTGCTTAAAGTTGAAAAACCTAATCAAAAAAATGATGGTTTTAAAAACAAAAAACAAAATCCAAATCCCAATAAAAAAGAGAAATTCAATCGTCCTCAGAAAAAATTTGAGTCAGTTGAAATGGAAACCAAAGAGTATGATAAATCCAAAAGAAATCTTTTTGATATTAATGATACTAAGAAACCTGTTGTAAAAAAATCTCTGTGGCAGCGTATAAAAAATTTATTTTCATTTTAGTTCTTCATTTAGCTTTTACATTCAATGTAATTGCTGAAGATGAAATCAATCTATTTAAAGGTAAATATATTGATTTCTGGGAACTCAAAACAAAAGTCGATTTTTTAAGTTTTTCTATCACTGAACCAAGTTTACATGGAATCATTAAAGGTAATAATAAAGAAAAGATAGGCTTTCAAATTGATTCTACCTATTTTCAGTTTAAGAATTTAGTAGAGAAGGCTTCTCATCCTGTTAGATTTTTGAACGGAAGACTACTATTGCCACGAGAATTAGTAGAATCAATTTTCATTCATTTGATGGAAAACGAAGTCGCCTATCGTTTTACTGAAGAAAAACTTTTTTTTAATGTGTATGGTAACTATCAAGTTAAACCTGAAAAAATTAAATTGACTACAGTGGTTTTAGATCCTGGTCACGGAGGAGATAAGCCCGGTGCAATTTCAGTTTTTGGTGATCCAGAAAAAAACTATACACTAAGTGTTTCTAAAACTGTAGGTGAAATCTTAAAGAAAAAATTTCCTGAATTAAATATAGTTTTCACTAGAACCAATGATAGTGATGTCTCACTAGAAGGCAGAGGTTGGCTTGCAAATCAAAATCTCAAGGAATCAAATGATGTAATCTTTATTAGCATTCATGCAAATTCAACTAGTATTAGAACTGAAACAGCAAAGGGATATGAAATTTATTATTTAGACCAGAATGCAAAAAAAATGGAAGACAGAGAAAGAACTATTATATCACTTAGACTAGTTGATATCAAAAGACCTGTAGTAGTTCAAAAAATTCATAGCGGGATGGTTTCTTCCTTAGTCCAACGAAGAAGTAAATCTCTAGCAGAATCAGTTGAGAAAAAATTAGCTGATACGATAGGTGCAAGAATTGCAAGCAGAGGTGTTAAAAGAGGACCTTTTCGTGTTCTATTTAAAAGTCTAATGCCTGCAATTTTAGTTGAGGTTGGTTTTTTAACCAATCCAGAAGATGCAAGATTAATTGCAGATGAAAACATTCAAATCAAAATAGCCATGGGGATTGTAGAGGGAATCAAGGAATATGTTAAAAGAGAATATAAATAATCTTATTAATAAACTAAAAACTATTTACCAAAATTTACATGAGGTTTCAGAAAATAAAACCTTTGAGAAAAAATTTGCTCTGATATTTTTTTCATCAAGTTTTGTAATTATATTCTATCTAGTCTTTTTACTTAGTGGCGTAAACCCATACTCATTACTAAATCCATTCAGTCTATATGATGTTTCCTTACCAATCATTGACAAAAGAAAAATGGTAACAATTTATTTGTCCGATGGAAAGAATAATGTTTTTCCTTCTAAAAGAAAGGTTTACTTAGAAAACCAAAACTTGCATAAAAGAGTGATTACACTCATGAAAGAAGTGAGTGAGCCTCCATTTTATGAAGTTGAAGAAAACTTAGAAAATGCAAATTTGAATGTAAATTTTAAAAAATTACCTTCAGTCCATTTTGCTGTAAATACAATCTGGAAATGGAAAAACACTCTTATCATTGATTTAAGAAGTTCCACTCTCAAAGAAGAAATTGAACAAATGAGAGTAAAACTAGAAAATCAGTCCTACTCTGAGTCTTCTGAAACTGAAACAGGAAAGTTAGGCGACATTCAAAAGAAAGATGAAGAGACTAAAGAAAAATTATTAGTCCAAAAAAGAACCATGCTCAATTCAGCAATGATTGTGATTGAAAAAACGATCTTTGCAAATTTTCCTGAAATAGATTCTATTCAGTTCAAATTAGATGGAAGAACTAAAGATTTTCCTAACCTAGAGTATAAGTTTTCTACTGAGAAAAAAAGAGGACAGTAACAAACGTTTAAAGTAATTATTCAATTTATCTTAAGGGCGACAGACGGGCTTTCGGCTTCGGTCAACAAATTGTATTCACAATTTTTTGACCCCGCCTCGATCCCTGTCGCATTCCAAAGCGTTAGTTACCATGTTTAGCGTGAATACTAACACTCATTCTCTATTTGTATGAATTTTTCACTAATAGTTCTGGCATCTTGTATTAGTAGTGTATTTCGTTATTGTTTATGATTCAACGTTTTCGCTCTGGTTGAAAATACTGCCTTTAGGCGTAAAGACTTTTTTCTCTGTTCGACAGACAAACAGTTATTACATAGTCAAGAAATTTCAAAAAAACAGTTATTACAAAATAAATTATTGATAAGTTAATAGTTATTACAAAGCACCTACCACGGAAAAGCCCTTGCAACTAAGACAAAGCTAGTCTATTAGAGCAACCAGAGAAGAGTTTGCAATACAGGAAAAGTTCACAACTAAAACAGAGCAACTACTCAAGAACTCTACTATGTAAACAACAAAACTCCTTGCGTCACAGATCGAAGCTAGAGCGGGAAAAGACGCCCCAAAATAATGACTTACTACTCAAGCTGTCCTACTAAGATAAAATCCTTCTACCGAACTCAAGCTAACTAATCTTTCTTTTCTTTACAAGAACTATATATAAATAAATTTTATAGAAATGATTCTAGAACTTCATCCAAAAAATCCTGAGGAAAGAATCTTAAAAAAAATTTCTTCTGATTTAAAAGCTGGGGAAGTCTATATCCTACCCACTGACACCGTTTATGCTCTGGTTGCTGACTCCATGTCTAAGACTGGGGTTGAGAAATTGTATTCTCTAAAAAAACTAGAAAAATCCAAACCACTATCTCTACTTTGTAAAGATATTTCAGTTGCATCAGAATATATTGAATCCTTACCCAATCATGCCTTCAAACTGATGAAAAGAATTACTCCTGGTCCCTACACTTTTATATTCAAAGCAAATCGTAAACTTCCTAGAGTCACACTAACTAATGAAAAAAGTAAGAGTATTGGAATCAGAATTCCAGATTTAATCCTAATTCAAGAACTGCTTAGAATACATTCAGGTACCTTGGTCTCTACCTCGGTTTTTACAAATGATGAATATATAACTGATATTGAAGACCTAGAAAAGATGTTTGGTAGTTCTGTATCTGGTATTGTGAATGGTGGAATAATTAAAGTGGAACTTTCAACAATCCTTGATTTTTATTCAGGTGACCTAGTTGTAGTAAGAGAAGGCAAAGGAAAGGATTTTCTTTAGGTTAATTAGTTATGAATGTATTAGTAATTGGTGGAACAGGTGGAATCGGGCTTGGGATCTTAGAAGAATTAAGTGCAAATAATGATAGTTTTCATTTCACTTATAGAAATGAAACAAAAGCAAAATTGATTGCTGAAAGATTGAAACCAAAGTCAATTCATTTTCTTGACTATGAAAACGAACCAGTAAAGACTTTAGAAGAGATATTGAATAAAATAGAAATTCCTGATCTAATTATCTTGGCTGCGGGAACTGCATACTATGGAAGCTTTGAATCAATGAATGAAAAAGATATTCATCATGTCCTCGAAGTTGATCTAAATATTCCTATTCTTTTAACAAATTTTTTAGTTAAGAAAATGAAAGAAAAAGGTTCAGGTCATATTCATATAGTGTCAGCAATCGCGGGACTTTTACCAGCAGTTAAGAATATGGCTGTTTATACAGCTGCAAAATTTGGTCTCATTGGTTTTGTTCGATCAGTTTCTATGGAACTCTTGGGAACTAACGTTAAACTTAGTGTCAGTGCCCCTGCTGGAGTTATAACTGGTCTAGTTGAAAACTCTAGTGGAGATAAAGAAAATTTTGAAAAAGTGATTGGCCCACTTAGAAAAAATTTTGATTCAATTCAATCAGTTGGAAAAGGAATTCTAAATAAATTGGAACAAAGAGAACCTGTAATTCTACCTACAGATTCAAGTTTGAAATTTTTTGAATCTTCAAAAGATAGAAGATTTTGGAACTGAAGTGAATTCAAATTTAAAAAAAATCTTTTCTATTTTACTCTTTCCTTTCACCTACCTTTACCAGTTCATGTTTTTTTTAGATCAAAAATTTACTAAGAAGAAAAAAATTGATAATTCATTAGTATTGAGTATTGGCAATCTTACGTTAGGCGGAAGTGGTAAAACACCATTCACTATGTATATGGTCAAATTACTAAATAGATTAGGAAAAAAGAATATAACTGTATTATCAAGAGGATATGGTGGAACTAAATCAAACGAAGGAATGAAAGTTGAACTGGAAAGTTCCCCACTAGAATGTGGTGACGAACCACTATTGCTTAAAAAGAATTATCCAGAAATTGAAGTCATTATTGGAAAGAATAGATTCCAATCTTTTCAAAAATTTTCTTCTAGGAAAGATTTAAAAGAAAGTATTATTTTATTGGACGATGGATTCCAACACCATGCACTTGATAGAGATTATGATTTTGTTTTAGTAGATTCATTAAAAGGACTTGGAAATGGAAGAACAATTCCTGCAGGTTTCTTAAGAGAAAAAAAATCTGCATTATCTAGAGCAGATTTTCTTATCTTTACAAAAGTAAATTCTGATACCTTGAATAATGTAAATAGAATGAAAGAAGAATGGATGCTTGAATTTCCCAATCTGAAATTTTTTGAATTTAGTTTTATACCAATTAGACTTGTAAACTTAGAAGGAGAAAGTTTTAATCCTGAATTTCTTTTCAATAAAAAAGTTCTAGCATTCTGTGGAATTGCAAAACCTGAATCTTTTTTCAGTATTGTTAAGACATTAAAACCCAAAACTCTTGAAACAAGAATTTTCTCTGATCATGCAAACTATTCTCTTAATCAAATTTTTGGTATTATGGAAGAAGCTAGTAGCTTTGATTTAGTACTTTGTACTGAAAAAGATATTGTCAAAGTTTCTAGAATGAATCTATTTACTGAAAGTAAATCAAAAATTTATTCCTTACATAATGAAGTAAGAATGAAAAATGAAGAAGATTTCGAATCCTTAATGAGTGAGATTATCCAAAAGAAATTTAATTATTGACATTTGGAGTTTCAAAAAACTTAAATTGAACTAGAGATGAAGATAAGTATTATAACACCTTCTTTCAATTCTGAAATTTACCTTGAAAGAGCTATCCAATCAGTGCTAATACAAAAGGATAAAAACTTTGAACACATTGTAGTAGATGGTGGTTCAACTGATGGAACGATTGATATCCTGAAAAAGTATAAACATATCAAATGGATTTCAGAGAAAGATAGAGGACAGTCTGATGCAATGAATAAGGGATTTCAAATGTCTAAGGGCAATCTAATATCATATTTGAATGCAGATGATTATTATGAACCCAAAACTTTTGCCTATGTAAGGAAAAATTTTTCAAAAGAAACTGATCTAATCATGGGGAATGTTAATATCATAAATGAATCTGGAATTGAATATGTAAACATTCCTAACTACAATTTCTTTAAAATGTTCTTCTGGTGGGAAGAAAACGTATATTGTTTTAATCCGACAGGATATTTTTATAGAAGAGAAGTGCAAAAAGATATCGGAGACTTTGACATAAATAATCACTATGATATGGACTATGAATTTTTGCTTGCTGCAATTTTAAAATTTAGAATTCAGAAAGTAGATAAAGTTTTTGGAAATTTCTTTCAGAGTGGATATAATAAAACTCAAAAGGTTTTAAAAGGTAATATTCTAAATCATTATTATCGAGTCAAAAAACCTTCTACCGATAAATTCATCAAGTATTTAACAGAAGAAGAAAGAGACTCACTTCATAAAATCACAACGATTAAAGTATATCATTTTTTAAAAAATGGTCATCCAAGGGGAATTGCAGATTTACCAAAAGAAGATCATGAGTTCTATAGAACTACACTAGTAGAGTTTACTGAGGTAATCTTTGGATATGGAGAATACAATTTAAAAAGAAATATACTCAGAATTATTAAATTTTTAATCAAATATCTCAAAGTAGTTTTTTAAATTTCTATGCAAATAATAACTCTTCAAAACTTCATTCTAAAAAAATTAAAAGATGAAACCATTAATTCTTTATTTCATACAACTATAGGCGAAATCAATTTTTCAGAATCTATTGAACTAACCAAAGACTCTATCATTAGTTTTGAGACCTACTTCAATAGCCTAGATATTTCTACCTGGAAAAAATCAGGTGTAGAACAGTTTTCACTTGAACTTCAGTTTCAAGGAGATTTAGAAATAAGTCTATTCCATAGAATTCCTTTTGAAAAAAAACTACTATCTAAACATGAATTGAATGCAACAAATAAAAAAAAAGTATCTTTGCCTATTCAAAATCTGGAGAGTTTTAATGGATATGTTTTTCCAGAAATAGTTTGTAACTCCCCAAAAGCAAAAATTTTAAAGATAAGATACTTAGGCTCAGTAGAAAGAGTAAATGAAGTAAGAGTAGCAATTTGCATTTGTACGTTTAAGCGTGAAGAATACGTCATGCGAAATATGAAAATTTTAGAGACTACTATTTTTAAAGATCCTCTAGTTAAAAATTCTTTTAAAGTATTTATTTCTGATAACGGAAGAACTCTCAAAAATGAATTCAAAAATCATAAAAATATATTAGTATTTCCTAATATTAATTCTGGGGGAGCAGGTGGGTTTACAAGAGGACTAATTGAGGCAAGTAAGGATAACTTTCAACCAACTCATATACTTTTTATGGATGATGATGTTCTTTTTGAAGAAGAAACTTTCTATAGATTAAAGAATTTACTCTCAATTTTGAAAGATCAATTTGTTGGTGGAGCTTTTTTTGTTTATGACGAACCAAACATTCAATATGAGGCTGGAGCAATTTGGAAAATGTCTGGAGCAATTCCACAAAGGCATAAACTAGACATGAAGAAACCTACTTCACTACTTTCAAATTTATCTGAACCCTTTAGTTCATACAATGGTTGGTGGTTTTCTTGTTTTCCAATTTCTACATTTAAGGATGGAAAAAACTTTCCATATCCATTTTTTATTAAAGGCGATGATATGGAATTTGGACTCAGAAATAAAAAAGAATGGGTCTTCCTAAATGGAATTTCTGTTTGGCATGAATCACTAGAAAAAAAGTATTCTGATATGACAGCATATTACTTTATCAGAAATTACTCAATAGTAAATTCTATTCATTTTGATAGTTTTAGAATACTAAGAATTCTATTTTTCTTTATTAAAGAAATTCTTCGAGAAATTCTGAGCTTTAAATACAACACAGCAAAAATTATTTGCATGGGCATGGAACATTTCTTGGAAGGACCAGAATTTCTAAAAAATTCTGATCCTGAAGAGAACAATAAACTAGTAAGAGAAAAATGCTATAAATTGGGAACAGGAATTATTCCCTATAAAGCAGAATTTTCTTTGGCAGTAGAAAATAGAATTTCTCCATTCAAGCTGTTGAAAATGATTTTTACATTGAATGGGCATTTTTTTCCTTCAAGTAGAACTAATGCAATAGTTGTGAATGCACAAAAATATGAACTATCTAAAATTCATAATAAGAATGTTGTATATTATCTTGACCAAGTAAGTTCAACTTTTTTTAAAACTGAGTTAAATACAAAAGAGCTAATGATAATCCTGAAAGAAGTAATTAAAATTGTAACAAAGATAATTATGAATTTTGGCTCCTTAAAAAAAGCTTATCGAAAAAGTCTGAATGAATTTTCTAATGAAGAATTTTGGAAAAAATATTTGAGGCTATGAAATGATTGCAAGTATTCAACAAATTCTTTACAATCGATTTTTCCTATTAATTTGTATCACAAAAATTTTAGTTCTATTTTTATTTAGCTCTGACTACCAAGATAGACTTTTCTTTCCATTTGTAAATGGGTTTCTAAATAATCTAGAAAATCCTTGGGATCGAGTTATTCTTGAGAATCCATCTCCATCTCCTTTCCCTTATCCACCCATGATGCTTGGCTTATTATCAATATGTTCTAGTATCATAAAACTACTCAGTGAGAATATTTTAGTAAATAAGTTTTTCTTTAAACTACCATTACTTTTAGCTGATATTGGAATTTTTTTCTACTTAAATAAATTATTTCCAAATGAAAAGAAGAAAATTCTAATCTATTACTTTTTGTCCCCAATAATTTTTTATTCCATATTCATGCACGGACAACTAGATATAATACCTACAGCTTTTTTATTTGCTTCCATCTATTATTTGAATAGGCACAAACTATTTATTTCAAATATACTCATCTCTTTAGCCATAGGTACTAAATTTCATAATGTAATGGGATTGCCTTTAGTATTGATATTTATTTACAGAAACTTTGGGATTAAGAATGCAATCCAATACTTTCTTATAACATTTTTTATTATCTTTGTTTCCATTCTCCCTGTATTCAATTCTATAGGATTCCAAGAATTAGTTTTAAAAAATGAACAGCAAAGGAAAATACTAAATTCATTTTTTGATTTAGGTGGGTTTCAACTTAATCTACCTATACTATTCTTAGGAATCATTTATACTAGATTTTTATCCTATACAAAGATCAACTGGGATTTGCTCCATAGTTTTTTAGGAATTGCGTTTCTAATAATTCTAGCGTTAGTTCCACCTGCACCAGGTTGGTTTGTTTGGGTGATTCCTTTCTATATAATCTTTTTACTAAAAACTAATTTTGAAAAAAGAAATTTAGTCTATTTATACTCTGGATTCTCTTTCTTTTATCTAGTTTTCTTTTTATTATTCTCTACTTCTGAACTCATTGAGCTAAAATTTTTAGACCAAGCAGTTGATTGGAAGATTAACTCTATACAATATAAAAACATTTTTTATACAATACTAATTGTATTAATCTCTGTAAGTATTCTTTCATTCTATAGATTTGGTGTTAAGAGTAATTCAATATATAGAAATGAAAAATCAATTGTAATTGGAATCGCTGGAGATTCAAGCACTGGTAAATCAACTCTTCTTTCAGACATCAAAAATATTTTAGGTTTAGAAAGAGTTGTAGAAATTGAAGGAGATGGGGATCATAAATGGGAAAGAGGTGATGAAAATTGGACTAAAGTAACGCACCTAAATCCAAAAGCAAATTTTTTACATAGACAGGCTGAACAGTTAATCCTTCTCAAGAATAGAGATCCAATTGCAAGAGTGGATTATGACCATGAAACAGGAAAGTTTACAAGTCCAATAATCATTGAGTCCAAGGATTATATAGTCCTTTCTGGATTACATGCATTCTATTTACCTTTTTCTAGAAGAGCTGTTGATATTAAAATTTATACTGATACTGACGAAAAGCTAAGAAAACATTGGAAGATTTTAAGAGATACAAAGTATCGTGGCTATTCAAATAAAAAAATTTTAGAGCAAATAAAAAAAAGAGAATTGGACGCAGTAAAGTATATTCATCCACAAAAAGAATTTGCTGATATAAAGATTAATTATTTCACAAAAGATAATTTTATTTTAGGGAAAGAAGATTCTAAGTTTAACATATTATTAAAGGTACATTTTAACTCTGACCTAAACATAGATTTTCTAGTTTCAAATCCTGAATTTATGAAATCAGTGAGTATTCATGACTATACAATTGATATGAAATCACAAGTAATTGAATTCAATTCTGAACCTAATATGGAAAAAGTTTTGCTCAATCTAAATACAAAGATAAATAATATTGATGAATTGATGGGATTTGAGCCAATCTGGAGTTCAGGTTATAGGAGCTTTTTACAATTATTAGTACTTTTGCATATTGCAGAAAAGAAAAAATATCAATCGAGAATAATTTGACAGTATTTATTCAAAGAGAAACAAGGATATAGGTATTATTCGAATGCAAGTGATCATCCCAATGTCAGGAACTGGTGAAAGGTTTAAAAAGGCGGGTTACAAAACACCCAAACCACTCATTGAAGTTGAACACAAACCGATCATTGCTCATGTTGTTGAACGATTTTCTAAAGAGGATTCATTCATATTTATTTGTAATGAAGAACATATTAGAACGACCAATATGAAAGAAATTTTATCTAATCTAGCCCCTAAGCATAAAATCTTGACGATTCCTCCTCACAAAAAAGGACCTGTCTTTGCGGTTTCCCAAGTGAATGATTACATCGAAAATGAAGAACCCACAATTGTGAACTACTGTGATTTTTCTTGGAGATGGGATTATAAAGAGTTTCAATCCGAGGTATTTAAGAATCATTGTGATGGCTGTGTAGTTTCTTATAAAGGATTTCATCCCCATCTTCTTCATCCAAACTTTTATGCTTCCATGAAAGAAAGCTCACCAAACTGGATGGAAGAAATTAGAGAAAAACACTCTTACACTGAAAATAAAATGGATTCATTTCAATCTAGTGGAACCTACTATTTTCGTTCAGGCAATATTGTAAAAAAATATTTTACCAAACTATTAGAGTCGGGGAACGAAATTAATGGCGAATACTATGTAAGCCTAGTTTATAATGAACTAAAAAAAGATGATCTCAACATATATATATATGAAATTCCTTATATGCTTCAGTGGGGAACACCTGAAGACTTAGAAGAATACTTATATTGGTCAAAATATTTCCTAAGTTAACCATGAACGATTTAGTTACTAAAATAATAAAATTCTTAGTTGTGGGTGGAATATCCACTGCGATCAACTACGGATTTTTCTACTTATTGCATATTAGTTTTTTACATTATATACCTTCCTCTATCTTAGGATATATTCTTGGACTTATCGCTGGATTCTTTCTCAATAAGGCTTGGACCTATGATGATAGGACTGGTAATGAAAAAACATTACCAATATTGTATTTAATGGTATATCTATTCTCTTTACTCATTTCGACTATCGTTCTTTATATACTTGTAGATACTGCAAAATTAGTAGAACCAAAACTTGGGAACTTCTTTGCAATCTGTATTTCTACTATACTTAATTTTCTAGGTACGAACTTCTTCGTATTTAAAGAAAGAAAGGAAGGTTCCATTTGATAGACGCAATTGTAATTCCTATGGCGGGTGAAGGAAAAAGATTCCAAGATGAAGGTTATACGATTCCTAAACCACTGATCGAAGTGGACTCTGAACCAATGATTATTCGAGTGATGGAAGATTTACCAACTTCCAAAAAACAAGTTTTCATTACTAGAAAAGAACATAATGAAAATTTTGGACTTCATGAAAAGTTAAAATCTAAATTTCCAAATTCTATCCAAATCAGTTTGGACTATACAACTGATGGACAGGCAACAACTTGTAATCTTGGACTAGAAACAATTGGCGATGAAGAATCAATTTTGATTGCACCTTGTGATAATGGAATGAAATATGATGAGAAAAAATTCTTTCAATTAACACAAGATAAAGAAACAACTGCGATTATTTGGACTTTTAGAGGCAATGCGACTGTAAAGCGAAATCCTAAGATGTATGGTTGGGTAAAAACCAATTCAGATATTGCGACTAACGTATCCTGTAAAGTGCCAATCTCAGATACACCGATCAACGATCATGCAATCATTGGAACATTTTGGTTTAGACATGCTAAGGATTATCGGGAAGCATATAAATCAATGATTCAAAAAAATCGAAGAGTTAATAATGAATTCTATGTAGATGAACTGATGAATGAAGTAATTGATGCAAAGAAAAAAGTTAGAGTTTTTGAAATTGATACCTATGTTGGTTTTGGAACCCCAAATGATTTAAGAACCTATATGTATTGGAAAAAATTTTTTAAGGAAGATTATAATTTAAAATGAAACTATCCATCGTTGTTCCCTGTTATAATGAAGAAAAAAATATCCCACTCATTTTAGAAAAATTCAATTCAGTAATCAAACGAAATGATATAGAAGTAATCCTTGTAAATAATGGCTCTAAGGATAATTCTGCGAAAGTACTCAGTGAACTAATTCCCAAATATTCATTTGCAAAAACCATCTTAGTAGAAGTTAACCAAGGATATGGGTTTGGAATTTTATCGGGACTAAAAAATTGTTCGGGAACATATATTGGTTGGACTCATGCAGATATGCAAACTGATCCAGCAGATCCAATCAAAGCTTTGGAAATGATAGAATCCAAAGGAAATCCAGAAAAAATTTTTGTAAAAGGAAACAGGAAGAATAGACCAATATTTGATGAATTCTTTACTACTGGAATGAGTATATTCGAAACAATCTATTTGGGTGAGTCGCTTTTCGATATTAATGCTCAACCAAATCTATTTCATAGAAAACTTTTTGAGTCATGGAAAAATCCACCAATCGATTTTTCTTTAGACTTATATGCGTTATACACTGCTAAAAAATTAGGTTATGAAGTCCTACGATTCGATGTTGTTTTTCCAAAAAGAATTCATGGAACTTCTAGCTGGAACACTGGACTTGCTTCTAAATGGAAATTTATTAAAAGAACAATTGAGTTTAGTACTAAGCTAAAAAAATCTCTTGTAAAGGCAGAGTTTTAATTGGAATTCATTGCTCATAGAATCAATACTACTCAGGAACTAAAAAAAATTCCTAATAACTTTGGTGTGGAACTTGATCTAAGAGATTCTGGCTCAAAGTTAATTTTAGTACATGATCCATTTTCTGAGGGTGAAGACTTTCAAACTTATTTACAAGAATATAATCATGGGACTATGATTCTAAATATTAAGTCTGAAAGAATTGAAAATAGAGTTTTAGAAGCTATGAAGGGATCAAACGTTAATAAATATTTCTTTCTTGATTCAAGTTTTCCTATGATTGTAAAACTTTCAAGTGAAGGTGAAAAAAATCTAGCCTTAAGATTCTCAGAGTTCGAACCTATAGATGGAGTTTACTTAAATAGAAATAAAGCTGATTGGGTTTGGGTTGATTGTTTTAAAACATTTCCCTTAAATTTTGGGATTTACAGTAAGCTCAAAGAGTTAGGATTTAAGATTTGCATTGTATCCCCCGAACTACAAGGACAGGATTCCAAGATTGAAGCCTATGGAGAGTATATGAAATCATTGGAAATTTTTCCTGATGCTATTTGTTCTAAGATATATAACTACGAAAGATGGAAACATTTCTTTCCTGAACTTGGAACATAAATTAAAAAAAGACTATTCTACAGACCAAAAAATAAATTTAAAGTAAAAACTAGCTGTATTTATATCGATTGCCTAAAGAAAGTAATCAATCGAGACAAAGGTCTAGTCAAGATAATGAATAGTTGTTTTGACTGCCTGTATAAAAATGAATTAGAACAGTGAAGGATAGTATAAATGTTGTTAGTTGCTAAACGATTAGAAGTTGTTGAACCCTCGCCTACTCTTGCTATCACTGCAAGAGCAAATGCATTGAAAGCAGAAGGCAAAGATGTGGTTGGTTTTGGTGCAGGTGAACCAGATTTTGATACCCCTAACCATATCAAAGCGGCAGCAAGCAAAGCAATGGAAAAAGGCTTAACCAAATATACTCCTGTTTCAGGAACTGTAAGTCTAAAAGATGCAATCATTCAAAAATTTCAAAATGACAACCAACTAACGTATGATAGAAAGAATATCATTGTGGGAGTTGGGGGCAAACAAGTAATCTATAACTTCTTTATGGCTACTCTAAATCCCGGGGATGAGGTAATCATCCCTGCACCATACTGGGTGAGTTATGCTGATATTGTTAGACTTGCAGAAGGTGTGCCAGTTCTAATCAAAACCACTCCTGAAAATAATTTTCAAATCACACCGAGTCAATTAACTTCAGCTATCACTGCCAAAACTAAGGTATTTATTTTCAATTCACCTTCTAATCCAACTGGTTCCGCATATTCCAAAAAAGATGTTGAAGCGTTAGCCGAAATTCTAATTAAACATCCAATCCTAATCTTCTCAGATGATATTTATGAAAAGGTAATCTATGACGGATTAGAGTTTTGTAATCCCGCGATGTTATCCAAGGAACTTCAAGATAGAACTTTTATTGCGAATGGTGTTTCCAAAGCATATTCCATGACAGGATGGAGGATAGGATATGGGGCAGGAAATCCAGAAATCATAAAGAATATGGATACAATGCAGGGTCAATCTACTTCTAATCCAACTTCTATTGCACAAGCAGCAGCAGAAGAAGCATTAAAAGGAGACCAGTCTTGCATCCTAGAAATGGTCACTGCTTTTGATGATAGAAGAAAAAAGATTGTAGCCTCACTTAGACAAATACCTAACGTTCAATGTAATTTGCCACAGGGTGCCTTCTATGTATTTCCCTATATCAATGGAATCTATCAACTACCCAAATTTCAAGAGTTACTTAAAGGTAAAGAGTCTTTACCTAAGAGTAAAATTTTCTGCGATGTATTACTAGAAAAGTATGAGGTTGCAGCAGTCCCAGGAATTGCATTCGGTGACGACAATGCAATCAGATTATCTTATGCATTGGGTCAGCATGCAATTGATAAAGGTATTTCTAGAATTGCAAAAATGATCCAAGACTTAGAATAAAGGAAATTCATGTTTCAAAACATACAAAGCATAAATCATGAGACCAAGTTCTATGGGATACTTGGTTTTCCACTGTCCCATACACTATCTCCACTCATCCATAATACACTATTTAGTGAATATGGAATCAATTCAGTTTATTTAGTGTTTGAAAGAGAGAATCCAGATAAGTATTCTCTACTAAAAGAACGTGAGGGAATCATAAAATTGCAGGGACTCTCTGTGACGATCCCTCACAAACAATGGGCTTTTCAAATCGCAGATGAAACTGATGAAACCTCCCTCGCAATGCAAGCATCCAATACAATTGTATTGAATACTGAAGGAAACATCAATTGTTATAATACTGATGGAATTGGTGCGGTGATTGCAATTGAATCTGCTAAATCAAATTTCTTTTCTACCAAAAAAGATGTACTGATCCTAGGCAGTGGTGGTGGTGCTAGGGGAATTAGCTATGAGATACTAAGAAAGAATTTTGCAGGAAAGATTGTAATTGCTTCTAGAAATGAGGAAACAGGAAAGGCAATTGTTAACTTACTGAATGGAATTAAAACTCATTCCAGTGAATTCATTCCACTCGATAAAATTGAATCAGAATCAAAACGATTTAGTCTAATCATACAAACCACACCTGTAGGAATGAAAGGCAAAGAAGGGGGGAGTCTTCTAAAAGAAGGGTTTCTACAAAAAAATCAAATTCTATTTGATATAGTCTATAATCCAACTAAAACTCCTCTAGTTCAACTTGCACTAAAAGCAGGTTGTAAGATTATTCCCGGCTATGAAATGCTTAGATACCAAGCATTAGAACAATTTAGGCTATTCACAGGAATTACTGTATCTCAAAGAAACAGTAAACTAATCCAAAAAATTTTGGAAGATAAATTGAGATAGTTATGAATTATATTCTTCTATTCTTAGGTCTTGGTTTATTTACAATCATATTCGCTGAACCTAGGCATGAGTTAGAAGAACAATGGAAAAAGAAAGGTCTAGTTGATGTTTCTACGATTCTTCCCAAAGTGAAAGTTGAGATAAGATACGCAACTAAGAATAATTTCATGAAAAAAGATGTTTATGATGGAATGAATAAATGCTATCTTCAGGCGATAGTAGCTGATAGACTAAAACAATCCTATAAATATCTTACTGAAATTAAACCAGGATATACCCTTCTTATCTTCGATGGAGCAAGACCACTCAAGGTTCAAAAGAAAATGTGGAAACTTGTGAAGGGAACTTCCAAACAACCCTATGTTGCTGATCCTAGCAAAGGCTCTATTCATAATTATGGTGCAGCAGTTGATCTAACCATTTTGAATGCTGAGGGTAAAGAACTAGATATGGGCACTGAGTTTGATTATTTTGGAGAACTAGCAGAACCAGTATTAGAAAAAAAATTCTTAAAAGAAAAAAAGCTCACTGCCACACAAGTGAACAATCGCAGACTTCTCAGAAACGTTATGCGAAAAGGTGGATTCAAGGTTAGATCGAATGAATGGTGGCATTTTGATTCATTCACATTGGAAGAAGCAAAGAAAAGATTCGAAATTTTATAAATTTTCAATTAACGCCAAACATTCTTCTTCTTTTTCTTGCATAATTCTAGCATCTTCTTCATTGGTTTCATGATCATATCCAATCAAATGCAAAAACCCATGAACTAGAAGTCTATGAAATTCATCTTTCTCAGTATGACCAATTTCCCTAGCTTGGCGTTTTAATGTATCAAGTGAAATTATAATCTCGCCTAACGCTGCATGAGGAATAGAAAGATTTTTCTCAAAGAGTGGATAAGACAAAACGTCAGTTGGCTTATCTTTATCTCTAGTTTCATAATTTAAAATTTTAATTTCTGAATCAGTAACAATTTTGAGTGAAATCTCATAAGATTTTTTTCTATCTAAAATAAAACGAATGAGTCTTTTGATTTTTTTTTCAATTGAACTAATTTTATCGGGGAGTTGAATTTCTTCAATTTCCTCAGATAGACAGAGATAAATACTAGTCACCAGAGTCTCCAGAGGAACCACCTCCACCAAAATCCCCTCCTCCGCCTGAGTCTGAGGAACCAGAATCATAGGAACTTGAGTCTGAATAGGAACCTCCTGAAAAAAATCCTGAATCAGAATTTCCAAAACCGATACTGGAATCTGTGGAACTACTAGATGTGCTTATACCGTTATCGTCCCTTGTTCTGCTTGAGTTTTGTCTTTTCTTAAAAAATGTCATCAATAGTATTAAAAAAAAGAAAGTAACAACAAATGCCCAGAAACCTATAGCAATATCTTCTGATCCTACATAAACAAAACCACCAATTAGCATAGATAGAAGTAGATTTCCAACGTTAATCGAAATAATGTAAATAAAAACTATGATAACTCCCAAAGAACCTAAGATAAAAAATGACTTCATCTTATCATTTTTATTGGTTATGTTACCTTCACTAGTTCTATTTACATTCTTAATTTCAACTTCTATTGCATCAATTGCATTTGATAAACCTAAAACATATTGCTTTTTTTGAAATTGAGGGACAATGATGTTGGAAATAATTCTTTTACAAACAACGTCGGGTAAATCGCCTTCTAGTCCTCTACCAACTTCAATTCTAATTTTTTTATCTAATTTTGCCCAAATGATAATCACCCCATCATCAATTCCCTTTCTGCCTAGTTTCCATTTTTCTGCAACCTTGATGGAATATTGTTCAATTGCATAGGGTGAAGTAGAATCAGTAATTAGAATAGCAACTTGAGCTCCCGTTTTTGCTTGTATTGATACTAATTTAGTTACCAATTCTCTTTTTTCATCTTTGGAGAAAATGGAAATCTCATCAGTTACTTTAGTGTTGTATTCAGGGATGTTCTTTTCATCTTGCGGATAGATCGAGATAGAAAAAATAAAAAGAATCAAATAGTAAATCATGATTTTATTCTATGTATAACTTAAATTCAGTCAATAAAATTAAACTATTTAACGTGAGTTCGGTAAAAGGATTTTATCTAAAATGACATCTTTCTTACATTGAACTTAAGTTATTTACTCTTGGGCGTCTTTTCCCGCTCTCAGCTTCGGTCAATAAATTTCGCACTTCAGTACTATTGCTTCGCAATTTCTCAGTGACCGAAATTTATTGACTATCGAAAGCCGATAGCCCATCAGGCGGTAGGCTTGCAGAAACAAAATTTCTTACAGAAATTTTGGGCATATCGCTTCGATCGGGGACGCGGGTTTTGTTGTTTACATTGTAGAGTTCTTGTGTAGTTGGTGTTGTCGTGTGAACTTTTACAGGATTGTGGACTCTTCTTTGGTTGCTCTGGTTGGGGAGCTTTGTCTTGGTAGCAAGGACTTTTTCGTGCTAGGTGCTTTATAATAACTATTAGCTTATCAATAATTTATTTCCTAATAACTGTTTGTTTGGCGAACACACAAAAATGTATTTACGCCTAAAGGCAATTTTTTCAACCAGAGCGAAAAAGTTGAATCAAACATGTTAACAAAAAACCCCACTAATACAAGATGCCAGAACTATTACGAGATAATTCATACTAAATAGAGGGAGTGTTAGTATTCACGCTAAACATGGTAGCTAACGCTCAGGAATGCGACAGGGATTGACTCAGCGTTAATTTTTTGTGAACGCAAAAAATTAACGAGAGAGGAAAGCCCGTCTGTCGCCCTTAATTTTTTTAGTTTTATGGAGCACATTAGTAATTGTTTTTATGTTTTCTTCTTATATCGAACTCAAGTTGTTTAAGCTATCATCTTACGATAGTATTGTTTCTATCAGGTCCAGTGGAGATAATTGCAATTGGAACACCTATTCTTGATTCCAAGAATTCTATATACTCAACACAGGCTTTAGGCAATTTTGAAAAATCCCCTACCCCAGCAATATCAGTCTTCCAACCGGGTAAGGTTTCATAAATAACCTTTACTTTTTCAAGACCACTTGAGGGTAAATAGTCCAGTTTTTTTCCATTCAGCTCATAGCCAATTCCAACGGGAATACTATCGTAATGCGATAGTATATCAATTTTTGTGAGCACAAGACATTTCATTCCATTGACTCTAATTGCGTGTTTAATCATTTCTACATCAAACCAACCACATCTTCTAGGTCTTCCTGTCGTTGCACCAAACTCATGACCAAGTGTTCTCATCTTTTCAGCCTCTTCACCAAATACCTCAGTTGGAAATGGTCCTTCTCCAACTCTAGTTGCATAGGCTTTACTGATTCCATAGACCTTTTCTAGATAATGATGACCAACACCAGAGCCTGTTAGTGCTCCCCCAGAAGTTGAATTTGAACTAGTTACATAAGGGTACGTACCAAAATCTACATCTAAGCCCGTCCCCTGTGCACCTTCTAAAAGAATATGCTTTCCTTTTTTCAACTCTTCGTTCAAATAATAAGGCGTATTGATGATTAGCTTTCCAATTCGTTTTGAAATATCCACTAAAGAAGAATATAATTCGTCAAACGATACTTCTTCTACTTCATAGAGTTTTCGTAGTACTGTGTTCTTTCTATCTACAATTGATTTGAGCTTCACCTTGAGAGTATCCTTATCTAAAAGATCTCCAGCTCTAAGTCCCGTTCTCATCATCTTATCAGCATAACAAATTCCAATGCCTCTCTTTGTTGTTCCAATCTTTTCACCTGGCAAAGCACTGGACTCTAGAGCTGAATCAATAGTCTTATGAAACGGTAGTATTATATGACATGCGTCACTGATAAAAATTCTATCATAGACTGGAAAACCTTCCTTAGTTAAAGAATCACATTCTTCCACAAAAAAATGAGGATCGAGTACTACTCCATTTCCAATTACACAAATTGTTTTGGGATAGATCACACCTGAGGGCACAAGATGAAATACATACTTCTTGCCTTCTACAACTACTGTATGACCAGCGTTAGCTCCCCCTTGGTATCGAACAATGATATCAGTATCTTTGCTCAAATAGTCAATGACCTTAGCTTTTCCTTCATCACCCCATTGGGCACCGACTACTAGTTCTGCGGGCATAGTTAAATCCTTGTTTTATGTTCTTCTAATAGATCAATATCGATTGCAAACCCACAGGCGCGTTTGGAATCTCGAGAAAATTTTTCAAATAATGTATCATAAGCTCCACCCATAAAGACTGTAGAGTTTTGAATATAACCATGGAATATAAATCCTGTATAATATTCCAAATCTGGAACCAAGGAATAGTCAATACATATATCTAAATTTTTCAATTTTGCAGCATAGTTATAGAGTTCTCTTGTCTCATGAAAACATTCTTCTAGTTTCAATTTATGTTTAATGGAAAATTCTTCAAGTAAAGGAAGTAAAGTTTCTACTGAAAACTCTAGAACTAAAAATTCTAGAATGGAAGTGAATTCTCTCTTTATACCTTTCTCTTTCAAAAAATTTCTTAAAGCTGGTAAATTCTTAGAAAAAAGTAGCCTAGATAGTTCTGATAAATCAAAACTGCTGAGTTTTGCTTTATCAGCAATTTTATTTACCACTCTTGTGTTTCCTAAAACCAAAGTGATCTTGCTTGTAAGTCCCATTTCTATAGCGATTTCATCTACTAGACTTAACAATAGTTTAAAGGTGTTTCCATTAGAATGGCCAAGAACCTCTGCCCCTGCTTGTAAGATTTCCCTTCTTGCACCAAAATTTCCTAGATGATCCTTAACTACTTTACCAGTATAATATACTTTTGCAGAAATTTTTTTCTCTAAGATGGATGCCATTCCCTTTACTACTTGTACTGTCAAATCTGCACTGGGAGAAATTTCTTTACCTAAAAGATCACGGGAATAGAAAACCTTAGCTCTCTCCTCTTCACTCATGGTATCATAAAAAGTGCTAGTAAAGTCAAAACCAGGTGGCTTAACCTCTGCAAAGCCTTTTTGTTGAAAGAAGTTGTGAATCATTCCAAGAGTTTTTCTTCTTCGAATCGATTCCTCAGGTCCCAAAAAATGAAACCCATCAGGAACCCATTTCAATTCTGCACTTTTACTAAAATCACGGTTCACATATCCACTCAAATTTGAGGAAATATTCTTTATACTACTTTTTTACATTAAAAGTTCAGATTTCTAATCTAACTAAAATGAATCATTATATTGTTTTAGTTTTTTATTTAGAACTAGTTTGAATCCTTGTCTGTAAATTTAAGAATGATAAAACTAATAATCCATGTTCCAATGGAACATGAGAATAAGAATATAAAAAGAGTGATCTTGTTTTCTTTATAGTCATCAAAAGATTTATAGACTCTTAAAAAAATTACATTGGGAGAAATGGAAACCAAATACTTCTTTCTAAACTCATCAAGTGCTTTCTCATGTTCGATTTCTTTTTTTTCAACCAAACCTAAGCTAGGTTGTATTCCTTCTTTTAACCAAACATTTGGTATGTAGTAGTTTGCATCAGATGCAAAGAAAGAAATTTCTTCATCATCCTCTTTTAGAAGAATTGGATGAATTACTAAGAAAGTGGAATGACTATTATCTCTTCCTTTTATATCAGTGGATTTCTTTCTATGCATTATTTGAACACTTCTTTTAAAATCCATTTTATAGGGAGGAAGATTAACTAAAGTTATCAAATTATCATTCATTAATTTATTTTCTAAAATTTCTTCTATGTTAACGGGATTATTTGATAATGATTCAATTGTATCTTTTTGTAAATAAATCACAAAATAAATTAAAATGATTAAGAAACTTAAGAGAAACTTACATTTCATTTTATACATATTCCAAAAAAATAAAGAAATGATTATGATTCCAAAACTAAATATAACTCCGAGTAATGGTTTTACCATTAAAATAAATTGAATGATTATGAATGATTGAATAAGGAGAATCAAAACTCCTAAAATGAATTCCATTTTATTCATATAGTCCCAATAGTATAATTATTTATTTTCTAACTCAATACAATTTTTATTTTTCTAGAGAGATCAAAGTATTTATTATATTGAAAGAAAATCATAACTTACTAAAGTGTAAATTCTATGGAAAAGAATTTATATTTCCAGTTTGAGGATATTAAAATATTCCATCAAAATATTCTTAATTTAGACTTCGCAGATAAGTCTGTTGATTTAATTGTAACATCACCTCCTTATAACATTGATATTCAATATAACTCTAATGATGATAGACTAGTTTATGAAGATTACTTAAGTTTCACAGAGCAATGGTTGAGTAAGTGTTTTCATCTATTAAAAGATGATGGTAGAATGTGTTTGAATATCCCTTTAGACAAAAATAAAGGTGGGCAACAAAGTGTTGGTGCAGACATTACTACAATTTGCAAAGAGAAAGGCTTTCAGTATCATTCAACTATTGTTTGGAATGAAGGAAATATTTCAAGAAGGACAGCTTGGGGTTCTTGGCTCTCAGCATCAGCTCCTTATGTAATTGCACCAGTAGAATTGATATTAATCTTATATAAAAGTAGATGGAAAAAAACAAGTGGAAGTCTTTTATCGGATATTACGAAAGAAGAATTTATGAATTGGACTAATGGACTTTGGACATTTAATGGTGAAAGTAAAAAAAGAATTGGTCATCCCGCTCCTTTTCCTTTAGAACTTCCTAAAAGATGTATAAAACTTTTTAGTTTTGTTGGAGATACTGTTTTAGATCCTTTTATGGGTAGTGGTACAACTCTTTTAACATCATTACAAAATAATCGAAAAGCAATTGGAATTGATATAGATAAAAACTATTGTGAACTTGCAAAAAAAAGAATTCTTCACGAATCTGATTCAGTCCTGTTTAATCATGCATAAGAATATTTCCCAACAAGATTTAATCAAAGAATATTTTAAGAATAACCCTCTTAGGGATATCGCACATCCCGAAGTTGTAGATTGGGTAGTAAATGAATGGAAAAAAAGAACTGGTGAAGTTTTTCGTGATCCCGATAGAGGAATTAGAAAACTTGCACAAGCCGGTTTCTTAATTAAAGTAGCAAAAGGAATTTATCGTTATGATCCCGATTTAGAGCATAAAAGAGAATTAGAGGATTTTGATAGTGGTCAAAAAGAAGAAATCTTTAAGCGGGATGGATACAAATGTGTGATTTGTGGAAGAGGCAAAAATGATGGAATTGAATTACATGCAGATCATATCAAACCAAAAGATCTTGGAGGTAAAGCAATAATTGAAAATGGACAAACATTATGTGCGCAACATAATTTTATGAAAAAAAATTTTAAACAAACTGAGACAGGAAAAAAAATGTTTATTCGACTCTATGAACTAGCAAAAAAAGAAAACAGTGAAGACCTAATTAAATTTTGTACTGAAATTTTGACTATATTTGAAAAGAATAATATCAATGGTCATATTGAATGGAAGAAATAATGCAATTAGAATCCTGATAGTATCGGGAAACGATAACTACTTTTAGGATCAAGTCCATATTCGTCAAGATGAAAACCAGGAGGCAGTCTTTCTCTTTTCCATTGAGAACGTGGAAACATAGAATAGAATTTGTCAATATATTTCTTCCAATCTTCAATACTGATTTCTGTAATAGAATTTTGAAGTATTTCCAATGCCTCTTCTCTACTCCTACCATTTATTATCAACTGTTCTTCGATTTTTTGTAAAATCGGATAAGGCATTAGATCTTTTTCATCAAATTGAGATTCAGAAAGTGGTTTTAATTCCGCTGTTGGTCTTCTATTCAACAAACTTTTTAGGATTCCAAAATCAATCGAATAAGAATTGTTCAGAGTCAAAAATTCTAACCACTCAAGTAAAAATTCTTTGCTTACTCCAGAAATTGGACAAAGTGAACCAGACGAATCTCCATCCATTGTTGTATAACCAACACTAGATTCACTTCTATTTCCAGTTGATATTAGAAGATGATTATATAGATTTGCGAGAAGCCAGACGATAGGCGATCTTGCTCTAGCTTGAATATTTTGAAGAGCTAAATCATGCTCTTTCCAATTCAGATTTTTATTCGTAATGCTAGAAATTTTTTCTGTGATCCAATTGATTGGTTCATCAATATCTATTTCATAATGTATAACATCTAATAGCTTAGATAATTCCTTTGCAAAATTTTTAGTTTCCTCTGAATTATTTTCGGTTCCTTGGTAAATCGTGACTAGAAGTTCTTTTTCATTAATTCCGATTGACTCTAGATAATTTTTATCTAATTCGGTCTTAATTCTATTTAACATAATCCAAACCAAAATTGCACAAGCAGCACTATCTGCCCCACCTGAAAGGGAGAGTGTAAATCCTTTTGACTTTGATTTTCTCAGATAATCAAAAAGACCAAGTGTAACAGCTTTGGTAAAATCGTTATACTGATTTGAGGATTGAATTCTTTTACTCGAAATAGAAAGAGTTTTATCTTGAAAATTAAACTCACTCGAAACAATTCCAAGCCTTTCAGTTTTTTTATTATTATTCCTAAAATTTTTTGCTCTAGACGCATGAACTTGGTCAATATCTACTATTGCAGA
This sequence comes from Leptospiraceae bacterium, assembly GCA_033762425.1. Classification (GTDB taxonomy): domain Bacteria; phylum Spirochaetota; class Leptospiria; order Leptospirales; family Leptospiraceae; genus JANRLP01. Next base: position 247,348 of record JANRLP010000049.1, on the reverse strand, counting down.
AGTAACATTAGAATCACTAAGGAATAGTCTCTCGCCTTCAGCAAGAATTTCACCGTTAGCCGTAATCAGTCCACCTCCTTCAAAAATGATTCTACCAGATTCATTTCCACAAAGATTAGAATATACAAACACTGAGTTATGAGCCCTTGAACTTTCTGTAAAAATTCTTTTTCTTATTTCTTGTTTTCCAAAAGCAAAATGGGATGCACCTGATGAAAGTATAACCTCTGAACCAAGTAAAGTAGCTTTAGATGCTTGTCTTTCAATTACCCAAGAGTCCTCACAGATTTCAAATCCTACTCTAAGATTTTTAGTCTCTAAGATAAAATTTCCAAAATAGAAATCTGAACTAAAAAGTTCTTTTCCAAAAATATTTGGTGAGAACGTTAGTGGAAATCCTCCTTCCTTAAACCATCTCTTTTCATAATGAACTCCTGTATTTGCAAGATTAGTTTTAGTTACAAAACCAATAAGCTTAGTATCTAAAATTACAGCAATACAGTTATACAAAAAGGGGGAAAGAAAGATTGGTAGCCCTACAACAACTAATTTATCCTTTGTGAAATGTAAAATTTGATTGAGTGATTTTAATGATTCCCTCCAAACAAAAGGACTATAAAACATATCTTCGCAGCCATATCCTGAAATTGCTAGTTCAGGAAAAACTAGGATAGATGCTTTATTGCTAGCATTATCTTTCAAAACATTCAAAATTCGTTCTAAATTTCCCTTAAAGTCTAGGGGGGTAGTATTAATGCAGATTGTAGAAATTTGGATTCTATTCATATTTATATCTCAATCTTTTAGAAATGCTTGGTATAACCTTTCACTTGCTCCCCTATTATTGGAAATAAATTCTTTATTTATTTTAGAAATTTTTATTCTTTCTGATTCGTCTATCGTTTGGAACTTTTCCCAAAATTCTGATGTTGTTTTGAATGTAAATAAACCAGCTCTAGTTTTCAACTCAATTGCTTCAAAGGAATGATGAACTTTCTCACCCGTAAATATTGGAAGTCCAAAATAAGCTCCTTCCATTACATTATGAACCCTATTATGAAGTCCACCACCAACATAACAAATTTCAGCTTTTTCATAAGCATATGCTAAAACACCTAGTTTATCAAAAAGAATAATTTTTGAATTTGTTTTTGATGAATATAATGTAAAATCTAGACTTTGGTTTTTTAGCATTGTACTAATCTCATTAATTCTACTTTCATGAACCTTATGAGGAAATATCCAAATAGAATATCCTAAATCCAAAATTTTTTTTAAGACTGGAATAAATATTTTTTCACATTCAATGTATGTAGAAGCAAGTATGAATACTTTTTGATGGTTTGGTAAGAACATTTCTAAATTTTTTCTAGATTCAATTTTTTCTATCACTGAGTCAAACCTACTATCACCTAGAGATACTATTTTTGAATTTGGTGCTAGTTCACTAAAGATCGGAATCAAATCCTTTGAAACACAAGAAATGATATCTATTGATTCAAAAACTTTTTTAGTGAAATTCCTTATAAAAAAATTTCTTCTTCCAGAGTTTTCGCCTAACGTAGAATTTGCTAGAATTGTTTTTACACCTTTTTGTTTTGCTTTTTTCAATAAAAAATACCAAGTATCCCAAGCTGAAATGATTAGCATTTTGGGTTGAAATATCTCAAAATAATCGTCGTATGCATTGTTACTATCTAAAGGCAGTCTAAATGTAAAAAAATACATCGGATCCTCTAGTTGTTTGTCTGTGACACTATCAGAGAATACTGACTGGATGAGTTTAGTGTTCTTTTCATTTGCTAAAATTACTCTAGCAATTGCTTTACATTGATCTAATTCCCCAACGGAAGCAGCATGTAGCCAAATCAGTTTACCAGAAAATTTTTCAATTTTTCTGGCTCTTTCGAGATCAGATTCTCTAATTAATAAAAAATTCTTTAGCTTTGGAGAAAAAATGGATAAGAAACCAAATAATAGAAATATAAATTTTGTAAAGAATGAATAAAGAAGAATCACTAAGATTAAGTGAGATAGCAAGGAAAAGAATTTCCTTGCTTTATAGTTTTAGTATCTTGGGATGCTAGGATCCACTTCTAGAGAATAGCGGTCAATTCCACCCATAAGGCTTTTCACGTTTGGCATTCCATGACCTTTGAAATAGGAAGCTGCTTCCAGACTTCTGATTCCAGAATGACAGTAGAAAACCAATTGAGAGTTTTTGTCCCATTTGTTTAGGATTTCGTAAGCAAGTTTTTGAGTGATTACTTGGCTGTTAGGTAGTTTTGCAGTCTCAATCTCCCAGTCTTCTCTAACATCAATTAGAAAAATTTCTTCTCCTGAGTCAAGTTTCGACTTAAGCTCAGTGGGCGTTAGTTGCAATTGTCTATCAACTTCAGCTGATTCATAGATGTATTGAATTGCATTACTTACTTCTTTTTCCCTTCTGTGATTTAGCATAACCACTGCCAAGGACTCATCCAAAGAGTAACCACAACTAGAACATCCACCAATATGATATTTTTGGAAAAGAGCACGTTTGGCGCTAGGATAGTTTGATAAAATCTCTCCCATTGTCATTTCTGGGTTGATCTCTTTAGTTACTGTTAAACTCATAAACCCCCCTTTTGGGTATAATACTAAATTTTAGAATGATTAAAAGAATGCAAGTCATTAATACTTTATTCATAAGTTACGAATTATTTTGTCCAAGGTGTTTTTAAAGAAAAAAAATAAGCTATTGGGGAGATGTAATTTTTATCAATAGTTTAAAGTCACATGATTTTGTGAAAAAAATTTCCAAATTAAAATCTCTATTAGAAATAAATCCGAAAACATCGATTTCATCTTATATCAGAGGTTACTATGAAAGTTATTCCACTAGGTGTCTATAGTGCATTTGCCACTGGAACTTATACCGAAGAAGGTCATTACATCCCTAAATGGCAGTCTAATTTTTTAATCGAGTTTGAAAGCTCGGGAAAAATCAATAATCACATCCATCGTTTTGTAATTGATTTTGGCTCCGATATTCGACACTCACTTGCTGCAAGAGGTTTAAAGATGGGAGACATTGACTCATGGTATTGTAGTCACCCACATGCAGACCATATTGGTGGGATAGAAGGAATTGCTCTTTCAACTATATTCAATCCATTTTGGAATGCAAAGAAAAAAGCCTGGCTCTCCAATTCAGAGGGTGGTATAGATAGCGTGAATGATAGGCTGTTTGATGGGAACCAACTTCCAAGTGAATGCAAACCAAACATTTGGGGAAACAAAAATGTTTTAGAAGAACTTTGGCTTGCAGCATCACCTGGTCTTCAAACAATCCAAGGGGTTCAAACTGTGAGCCTAGAAACCTTCTTTGATGTTCATCAAATGAAGAGCAATGAGAACTATCGTTTTGAAGATGGAAATCGTTACTGGGAATTAGATACTGTTCTAAGTACTCATGTTGTTGCAGGAACAACATTAATGCCTTCATTTGGATTACGATTTCGTTGTTCTGATGGAAAAAATATTTTATTTCCAACAGATACGCTTTGGATGATGCCACCCAATATGTCTGGATTCTACAAACGAGCTGATATCATCTACCAAGACTGTGAGACAGGAATAAAGTCGGGTGTTCATTCCCATATAGATGATATTAGAAAGGCGGAACCAGAGATCAAAAAAAAATGTTATCTATATCATTACACTGAGGAACCACAAGTTCAGGTTGGTGAGTTTAAGGGAATATTAAAAACAGGTGAGATTCATGAATACTAAGATTTTGATTTATTTCTTGAAGCTATATAGATGAGTTTTGGAAATAAATTTTTGAAAATTTTTGATTTACCACGAGCATTTAGTCTTTAACATTAGTCAAATCAAACTATGAGAAGCTTTTTGCTCATTCTAATTTTATTTTCTCACTGTATTGTGAATCTAAAAAAAAGCTTCCTTCCCTATTTAGCAACTTTATTGATTGGAAATGTAAGTTCGACTCAAACAGCAACTTTTGTATCTACTGATTTTGTTTCAGCAGAAACCTTAGCCCCAATCCTAATTTCAAAGACAAGAAAACTAGGTGTAGTGATGAGTGCAGAGATGAGTAAAGATTGTAAATTAAGTTTTAATGATGTTGTTACTGATTCCACAGTTTCCTTATCTGAAGATTTAAAAACAATTTACTTTACTCCATTAGCTACAGGCTGGCCTGTGAAATTAAATACTGTGCTCTTTATTAAATTTTCTTCTTGCAGAGACTCAAAAGGGAATTTAATTGATACTTCAGGAACAGGAGCCCCAGTTTATATTGCAGATACTGTTACCTATGTTGATACCAAAGGTTCAGATTCACAAGATGGGAAAGATACTACACCAGTTGCGACGATCACCAAAGGAATTGAAATTGCTTCACAAGGCTGTAGTGGTGCTTGTGCTCTTGCAGTTAAGGGTGGAGAGTATATTCTTTCTTCAAACCTAATTATTCCTACTAACGTTAGTATCTTTGGAGGATTCGACCCAAGTGATTGGAAAAAACGTAGAGCAGACAAAACCATACTCTCTCCATATGATACTATAATCACTGACACAAGTGTTTCCGTTAATGCTACTGATGGAACTAACCCTTATTCATCCATTAAATTTACAAACTATACTGGTTCTAGAGAAAAAACCTTTTTAGACGGAATCTCCATCAATGGTCCAATTTCAGGAACCTCAGGCAGTTATATTTCTCCAATTGGTTCTGTGAATCTTGCTTCTGGTAGTGGTATTAATTTGAGAAATGTTATCTCTAATGATAGGATGAACTCAACTAACGTTATTTCCACTGGATTCGTGTCAACTAATAATAATGGATATATTACAATTTATAACTGTACCTTAAACCCATCTGTTACAACAAATACACTAACAACTAGATATGGAATCGTTTACAATGGTTCTAGTGCTGGTAGTGAATTTACTCTTGCAATTAGCACGATCAATTCTGGAACTGCAACACTATCTTCGAGTGGCTTTTTTCCTACTTCTACTAATTCAGGAACAATCTTTATTGCTCAAAGTAGTATTTATGGTCCATCATCTTCTACAGGAAATTCCGTTGGAGTTACATTTAATTCAAATGGAACTATGGCTGTTTCAGAAAGTATTATTTCTGCGTCCACAGGAGCAAACTCTTATGGGGTTGAGGTTATGGGGGGAACCTCAGTAGTATTGTCAAAGAATACTATTACTTCAGCACAAGCAACAACCAATTCTGGAGGAATTGGACTCAATTCAGCTGTGGCAGTTTCATCTATTACAGAAAATACAATTACAGGTGGTATAGGACTAACTTCTACGTATGGAATTTATATTAATAACAATGCTAGTAGTTTGGTTTCAGGAAATACAATCACTACTTCAGACTGTGCAAGTTGCACAATTAGAGGAATACAAGTCTTGGGTGGCGGAACAACTGTTTTCTCAGGAAATAATATTAGAACAGGAAATACTGGTGCAGTGAACAACAATAGAATCATCGAAGTAACTAACGGCACAAATGTAATTTCTGGTAATACACTCAATGGAGGATCTGGATTTACCACTTCCTCAGGAATTGAAATTGGGGGTGGAAGCATTGTGATTGATTCCAATACAATCAATGGTCCAAGTTGCTCTGCAAGTACTTGTACTACCAGTGGAATCAGATTGAGTTTTGGGAATCCATTTGTTTTAACAAACAATACTGTAGTTGCTGGAACTTGTTCGGGAATGACCTGTACTCAGTCAGCAGTCTTGATTTCAGAGAATGGTGCTCTCTTAGACATTACAGGCAATACTTTAGACTCAGGAAATACCACTGCAAATACTACTAACCGTTATGCACTGAGTGTAACTGGTGGTGGAATTCGTTGGGGTGTGAATAGTTCTATCCAAAGAAATACTTTCATCAATAGAACTGGTTCAGGAAATGCAATTACAGTGAGTTTTGATCAATCTAGTGCAAATTCGAATAACCTAAGGTTTTGTAGCAATGTAATTAAGGCGGGAAACAATACTAATGCAAGCGCTTCTGTAGCACTGGAAATCAGTAATGCAACCAGTGTTAATAATGAATTTATGGGAAACACATATATAGGAGGTTCCACAGTTGGAGGAAACAGTTCCTTGCATAGAATTCTTACAGCAAATGTTGTGCATGATTTGGAATTTAACATTTTTCATGGTGATAGCTCTGCAGTTGCTTCAACAAGATGCATTACAGAATTTGTAGCAGGAACTTCAATTCCAAGACTCTCCACAAATAGTTTTTCCAATTGTAGTACATTTTATTTTGATAACGGTGGAACGAACAGTATGGATACATTTTGTGGAGGAAACTTTGGTGCGGGTGGTTGTGGTGTTGTCATATCTCCTGCTGGAATTGGAAATCTAATCAGTGCAATCAATTTTATGAACCCCACAACCCTAGACTATCATTTGAATACTTCTACTACAAGCTCAGCAATCTACCAAGGTGTGGTAAATCCTAATGGTGGTGCCAATACTTTTTCGAATGATTGTGGAAATATTTTAGATCGAGACGGTAATTCTAGAACAATTAACTCTGCAATTGGGGCGTATAGGTAGGGATTTTTTGAGATTGTTATTAAATCATTCTACAAAAGTCTAACATCCTAACTTTATAAAATTTTTTATTTACAATGAGAATTTATTCTTTATCAATAGTCAAATTAAACTATGAGAAGCATTTTCCTCTTTCTATTTTTATTCTCTCAGTGTACGGTTGAACTAAAAAAGAATTATCTTCCTCTTTATGTAACTTTGATTTTAGGCAATGTAGGTTCTGCTCAAAACCCTAGTCCCTCGGAAAGTGCAAGTTTGGTTTCAACTGATTTTTTTTCCACGGAAACCTTAGCTCCAATCTTAATTTCAAAGACTAGAAAACTCGGTGTTATTATGAGTGGAGAGATGAGTAAAGATTGTAAATTAAGTTTTAGTGAAGTAGTGACTGAATCCACAGTTTCGCTATCTGATGATTTAAAAACAATTTATTTCACTCCCTTAACAACAGGCTGGCCGGTGAAATTAGATTCTGTGCATTATATAAAATTTGCTTCCTGCAAGGACGCAAAGGGTAATTCAGTAAACTCAACAGGAACGGGTGCACCAATTTATATTGCAGACACTGTAACCTATGTTGATTCTAAAGGTTCTGATTCACAAGATGGAAAAGAAACAACCCCTGTTGCCACAATCACTAAAGGAATTGAAATTGCTTCTCAAGGTTGTGCTGGTGCCTGTGCACTTGCAGTTAAAGGTGGAGAATATACTTTATCTACCACACTCTCAATTCCCGCTAACGTTAGTATCTTTGGTGGGTTTGACCCAAGTGATTGGAAGAAACGTAGAGCAGATAAAACAACACTATCACCCTACGATACTATAATCAATAACACTGAGACTAACGTTTCAGGCACTGGAACTGATCCTTATGGAACAATAAAATACAATACATTTACTGGCACAAAGGAGAAATCCATTCTAGATGGTTTGATAGTGAATGGACCTTCAACAGCAACAGCAAGTAGTTTTGTAGCAGCAATTGCAGCGAAAGATATTCAAGTTAGTTCGGGAATAACAATACGCAATACAATTGCTTTAGACAAAAGTACAACCGCTTCAGTAACTTCTGCAGGATTTGTTTCTACAAATAATTTAGGAGCAATCGTAATCTCAAATAGCAAATTGAATGGATCCACAACAAGTGCAGCGACAAGCCCTCGTTATGGAATTGTATATTCATTATTTCCTGCAGGTGCAAGTATAAGCGTGGACTCATCAGATATCGATGCAGGTGTTTCCACACAAAACTCCTATGGTTTTTTTCCCACAGGAGCTACAAAAACGGGCACAATATCTTTGACAAATAATACTATTAGTGGACCTTCCTGTACTGCATGCAATTCAGTTGGTGTTGGAATTGATGCAACAACTGCAAGTGCTGTCACACTTACCTCCAATTCAATTTCTGGAAGAACAGGAACTAACACTTTTGGAATTGAGATTATAACAGCTACTAGTCCGACTATTTCAAAGAATACAATTTCTTCAGGAACTGCCACAGCCTTATCTACTGGAATTAGAGTTGCTGGAGCAAGTGCTTCCATAACAGAGAACACAATCTCTGCCACTTCAGGCACGAATTCCTATGGAATTGAAGTGACTACAGGTGCAAATCATTTCATCGACAAGAATATTTTCACAATTGGACAAGGTGGCTCTACAACTACTCATGGAATTAATATTTCTGGTGTAGCAACACCGATCACTGTTTCGAATAATACAATGACAGTGGGAACTTCAGCTTCTGTTGGAGTACTTAGCGGTATTCTGAAAAATGCAAATGGAGTTACAATTACTATTTCTGGAAATACAATCACTGTTGCTTCATGTGGGAGTAATTGTGGAAACACAAGAGCTCTCAGTTTAGGAGGTGGCGGTGGAACAGGTGTTTCCAATGTTTCAAATAACGTTTTAAATGGAGGAAGTAGTCAAGTTGGAGAAACTATTTATTGCAATAATGATAACACTTATTCTATTACAGGAAATACAATTACTGGAGCCTCTTGCTTCAATCCTACTTGTTCTGGAACAGGAATCGATGTGGGATTTGCAGCTACTATAACAATTTCCAATAATACAATAACACTGAGTCCATGCCAAGGAACTAGTTGTTCACAAAAAGGAATTAGAATGGCTGCAGCTTCTGTTTATACTGTCACGGGAAATACAATCGATACTGGACCGTCTTCAGCCAATACTACAGCTCGCAAAGGATTAGAAATAAACAATTGGGTTAGCGGAAGTAGCATCCAACAAAATACAATTATCAATCAAACGGGAGTGGGAAACCCCACTGCTGTAGATGTAGTTTCAGCTGTTGCGAATTCCCTTAGGTTTTGTAGCAATGTACTAATTGGTGGGGGAAGAACTGATGCAGGCAATGCAGTAACGTTGAGCCTAGCACAAATGTCAGGAGGTGCAAGGTTCAATGGAAATACAATCACAGGAGGAAGTGTTAGTTCAGGATTATCTTATCCAGTAAATTTGGTTTCAAATGCTGGATATACAGGTTTTCAGTTTGATCAAAACATAATTTATGGTCATCCTTCTTCCATTGCCTCTACAACTTGTATGAGAGAAAATGCAGCATCAACATACCAAACTTTAGTTCTAAATAATTTTACAAATTGTAGTACTCTTTATAATGAAAATGGTATCATTCGAAATACTCTTTGTACATCAGGACAAGTAGGGAATCTTTCCACTGGAGACGCTACTTGTGGAACAGGAAACATGATGGCTCCCACAGGACTAAATAACGTTAGTGTCGCAACAACCTTTACTAACTTCGCTGCGAATGATCTACATCTCACCAGTGGACCGACCACACTTATGGCAGGTGCAGATATTACTGTTTTTAATACTGCCTGTGGTAATCTATTGGACAGAGATGGGAACACTAGAAGTGCTGGAACAGCAATTGGTGCTTATAGGTAAGGAATCAATATATCAATGGTCAGCTACTGAATACTAAACGTTAGGTGTTAAGCAATAATGAACTTAAGTAGAGCTTTAACTAAGAATTGATTGTACCGTCAACCAATAGTATTTGTTTTTTCGCTAAGGCTGCAAAATCAGGTTCATGAGTGACCATGACAATGCTTGTTTGCAACTCTTTATTAATTTCTTTAAAAATTTGAAGTACAATTTCTCCATTCTTAGAATCTAAATTACCAGTTGGTTCATCTGCAAATAGATATTTAGGTTTCATAATCATTGCTCTAGCAATGGAAACTCTTTGTTGCTCCCCACCTGAAAGTTGGCTTGGGAATCGTTGTAGTTTCTCCTTTAATCCAAATTTTTGCAATAGATCAATTGCAGTTTTTTCTAAAACTTCATGCTGGTTTGTTTTTCTTGCTGGCAGTAGTACATTTTCTAGTACATTTAATTCTGGAAGTAGATAATGAAATTGAAAAACAAAACCAATAGTTGTATTTCTAAAATCATGTATTTGTTTTTCATCTAATGAATGTACATCCACCCCATCATATAAAACAGAACCTGAACTTGGTTTGTCCAGACTACTAATAATATATAACAAAGTAGATTTGCCCGAACCAGATTTTCCAGTCAGTGCAACAAATTCTCCATTATCAATTTCCAAATTAATTTGATTCAAAACAGGAATATCTGAATTTGGAAATATTTTATTTACATTTTTTACTGTGATACTCATATTAACTTTCTGAACGAATGATTTCAATCGGCGTTAGTTTGGATGCTTGCCAAGCAGGGAATATACTTGCAATCATGGATGCAAAAACTGCTAATAAGAATCCGGTAACATAAATTGAAAAATCAAATGCAAAAGGAATTTTACCTTTCATAGCAAAGTTTTCGGGATAAATTTTTAGAGTACTTAAATAAGAAGTAAATATAAATCCGGCAAGAAGTCCTAATAGTCCGCCACCAACTCCCATAATCAATCCTTGGATTAAAAATAATTTCATGATTTCAGCAGAATCAAATCCAATAGATTTCAGAATTGCAATTTCTTTTTTCTTTTGATTGATTACGATTGTGAGTATATTATAGATTCCAAAACCAGCAACTATTAAGATTGCACCAGTTACCATATACCTCATAAAATCTTGAACCTTAAATGCAGAAAGAAATTGTTCATTTTTTTCTTGCCAGGTTTGAATCTGATCTTTGCTATACTCACTCCATTCCTCAGCAATTTCTTTGGAAAGATTTGGATCAATCAATCTAATTGCAATTTCTGAAATTTTACTTGGTGTTCTATTTAATTTCTGAACAGCAGATAAAGGAGCATATGCAACGGATTCATCTATTTGAGGTAAACCTAAATGAAATATTGCTACAATACGAAATGGTTCTGCTTGTCCTTTAACTCCTGAAACTAAAATATAATCATTGAGGCTAGCGCCTAACTTTTTCAATAGTCCATCCCCAACAACAATTCTATTTCCTGATTTACCCATATCCGTAAATTTTCCCTTCTCCATATTTTCTTGGATTGAGGTAATCTTAATTTGTTTGAATGGATCTGTTCCAATTAGAACAGATGCTACAGCCTTATTATTTTTTCTTAGAATTACTTGGCTTGTCAAATTAGGCATATATGCTGTGATTCTTGGATCATGATCTAATTTTTCAAACCAAGCAACAGGATGAGAAATAGAATTCGAACCTTTCTCTCCTCTCGGTGGTATCGCCCAACGAATGTATTCCGATTCAGAATATAATTCTTCTTTAATTTCAGATGATTGAATCATTTCTTCTTTAGCTTTCACTCTCAAATGCGAATCATTTTCAATAACTTGGTTCATCAAAAATTTTTGAACTCCAAGGATCATGCTAGAGATTAAAATATATCCCATACATCCAATAAAAATTCCTAACATTATGAGTAAGGTTTGTCTTTTTCTATTTAATAAATGTCGTATCGCTAAAAAACTCATTCTTTAGATCTTCCATGAATTAAAATTTCATCTTCTAATTTTACATCACCTTTTGTAATCTCGCCCCATTCACCATCTAGATTTCCAATTTCAATTTCTACTTTTATTTGTTTGCCATTTCTTCTAAGACTGATTTTTCCATTATGAACTGCTTTAATCGGGATTAAGAGTACATTCTCTTTTTTCCCAATTTCAATGGAAACATCAGCACTCATTCCAGGCAAAATTTCTTGAGGCAATTCTTCCGATTCAATATGAACCAAAAATTGATTTTGGTTAGAAAAAATAGAACTTACCTTTCCAGAAAATTTTTTACCAATCAAACTTTCAAAACTAAATCTTACGTTTTGGTTCTTTCTTACTTTAATTGCGCCTTCTTGTTCTAAGGATACTACTAGATATAGACCTTTCATATCGGTTAACGATAGTATTATCGCTTGAGGAAATACAGTTTCTCCCAAAGAAAAAGGATGATAAGTAATTACTCCAGAAAAAGGTGCTTTAAACGTTGGAAAATCTGTTAATCGAATTAATGATTCCCCCTTATTTATAAAATCACCTTCTTGATGAAAAATTTCAGCTACATTAGAACTCACTCCAATCCTTAAATCATAAACCTGTCTAGAAGTAACAGTTGCAATTCCATAGATTGCTTCAATCACTGTCCCCATTTTAGGCTTTAAAATTTGAGTCTGTGATTTACTAAAAAAAAGAAAATAGAAAACTAAGATTAGAATAGCAACAATTGGGATTATATACTTATAGTAAGACTTAAAAATTTCTTTCATAAAGTACTTTTTTACAATACTTAGATTTTTGTCTATATGAATTCAAGCACTTCTTAATTGTACTATTTTTGAATTAGAATAGTTTTAATTTATTTTTGGAAATTATTTTCAATGATAGTCTATAAAAAAATTTAAGGAATCAATTTATTTATCTTTTATTATGGAGAAATTATGCAATACAAAAAAATCTTTATTCTAGTTTTCATTATCAATTGTGCTCATTTCTTTAAAAATAAAGAATTTGTTAGTACGAAATCTTGTGAACTTCAGTCAGCACCAACTCAAATTCGATTCAATATATCTCCAAACAATATTGATCCATATTTTACTTTTAATGCAATTAAAAAACTTTACGGTAGTTTAACTGCTGTTGAGTTAAATCAGAAATGGGGTATATTAGTAAACCTTAAGTGCAAGGAATGAATTTTACAAACTAATAATACTCTCGAAATACGATAGTATCTTTAGCCTGATTTATTTATTTCTGGATTTCGCCTCCGCAACTAGAACCATTTCCAGCAGTACAAGCATAACAATGGTTTCCAATTACAATTCTTCGATTTAAAAAATCATTGAGATTGAATTCAGAAATATGTTGTACTGACTCTGATTTTAACTCTAACATTTGATTGAAGTCACAGTCATAAATAAAGCCATCATATCCAATTGAGATTTGATGACGACACATTAGCCCTTCTAGTGTTTGAATATTAAATGCATTCACAAGCACATTCATATAATAATCAAATTTTTCAGACTTTATGAGTGAATTCAAGAATCGATTGACTGGGATATTATTGATACAATATAAACTAGTAAATTGAATCCCAAAATTTTCGAGTAGTTGTTCTTTGTATTCTCGTTCCAATTGGGATTGAGAGGGAGCTAAGAACAAACCAGAGGGATTATATACTAAATTTAAAGGAAGTCTAGTTCCATAACCTAGTTTGTTTAATTTCTGTAAAGCATGGATAGAAACATCAAATACACCCCGCCCTCTTTGTGAGTCAGTTCTTGACTTAGCAAAATGAGGAAGGGATGCAATGATCTCTACTTCTTGGGAAGATAAAAATTCATACAAGTATTCAAAACCCTTTTCTTCAAGGATTGTTAAATTGCATCGATCCATTACATGCTTTCCAAGTCGTTTGCTTTCTTCGACTAAGTATCTAAAATTGGAATTACCTTCTGGAGCACCACCAGTGATATCTACATTTTTTACCATAGGTAGATTGGAAAGGAGTTGCATGCATTTTTCTGCAGTCTCTCTAGTCATGCTTTCAGTTCTTTTTGGGGAAGCATCCACATGACAATGCCTACAAGTTTGGTTGCACCATCTACCAACATTAATCTGAAATGTATCTAACGAAATTCCTTGGATTGGATCCTCTTTTGTTCTATCCAAAAAAGAATCTTTGAACTCAGAAAGAAAGGTTACTTGTTCTTTTGAACTAATCATATAGATAGTTTATCAATATGATTCATCATTTGCACACTATGAACTAACGTTATTCCTGCAAGCATTGTAGCAGCTACATGAACTGCTTCACTCATCTGTGCTTCATCTGCACCTTTTTCCAAGCAGGTGGAAGAATAGGCATCGATGCAATATGGACATTTCATCGCATGGGCTACTGCAAGTGCAATTAACGCCTTTTCTCTTTCAGAGAGAGCACCTGCTTTCATAGTTGAATTATAATAATCAAAAAATTTATCAGCAAGTTCTTTGTTCACTCGACCAATATTACCAAATTTACCTAAATCATTTGAATCAAAATAGTTAGACATTGTTTCCTCTTTATTTCATGAATTGAATTCTTATAAAAACTTTCTATAAACAATTTAGTTTGCAACATAAAAAAGGTTACAATTTTAACAAGAAAAAACTAATAAATACTCAGATTTCTAATAGCGAAGCGGCGAAGCGGCGAAGCGGCGAAGCGGCGAAAAGTAGCAAAAGCTAGATACCAAATCTAATCAATAAAGATAAGCCTGCCGCTGTCTTTTTGCTTACGCAAAAAATTCTATTCAAAAATACTCTCGAAATAAGATAGTATTAAGTTTATTTTACATAAATTAATAGCTTATCTTATGCAAAAAAATAGAAAATTATAAAAATCACTTAATGGAAAGAATATTAGAAAAATCTAATGAGTAATAGATTTTCCAGAAATCCTTTTGCTTTGTCGGAAGCTTCAGTGAATGCTGAACTCAAGCATATTTAGACAGAGTTAATAGATTTTAATAATTTTTTTTTTCAAAAATTACTAGTAGATAATATCAATTCATCCAGTTTCCAGAATCAAAAAAACCTTGTTATTTTCCCTATCCTCTACAATATCTAACACAAAGGACAGAGAATGGTTACAAAAGAAGTTCTGGGCAAATTTTTAAACGACGAAGATATTTTTCTGAAAGGGGATGGGAAAATGGACGATGGGCTTTTCCTATCTTATGGAATTGATAGAACTAAACTCCACACTCCAGACTATGAGGTTCTTCTATTCCCTAGAACTACGGAAGAAGTTGCTAAGATAGTTTCTTATGCATATGAATCGGGAATATCCATTGTCCCTTCTGGTGGTAGAACGGGATATGCTGGTGGTGCAATTGCAAAAAATAAAGAAATCGTTATCTCACTTTCCAAGCTAAACTCTGTCCTAGACTTTGATCCTTTTTTTGCAAGTCTTACTGTGGGTGCAGGTATGATCACTGCTGAACTACATAAACAAGCAGAAGAACGAGGATATTTTTTTCCCGTTGATTTTGCTGCAAGCGGCTCCTCCCATATTGGAGGCAATGTTGCAACTAACGCTGGTGGGGTTCGTGTAGTTCGTTATGGACTTACTAGAAACTGGGTGCTTGGCATGAAAGTGGTAACTGGAACTGGTGAAGTACTTGATTTTAATGGAGATATACTAAAGAACAATACAGGTTATGATCTTAAACATCTATTCATTGGCTCAGAGGGAACCTTAGGAATTATTACTGAGATCACAGTAAAACTCACAAAAATTCCCAAAAACACTAACGTAATTCTACTTGCAGTTCCAGAATACAAAATGATACTTGAAATCTTCAAAGAATCGCATAACGCTAAACTTCCATTGCTTGCATTTGAATTTTTCACTGAACATTGTCTAAACCAAGTAGTGGAACATTTAGGTGTGAATCGTCCATTCTCTACACCTAGTGAATACTATGTGCTTTTAGAATTTGAAGCTGAGGAAAATGAATCAGAACATTTATACTCATTTTTGGAAGAAGTAACCAATAAAGAATTAATTACTGATGGAAGTGTAGCTCAAAATTCTACTCAGAAAAAAACTTTCTGGAAGTATAGAGAGGGTATCAGTGAAAGTCTTTCGATTCTTCACACAGTTCATAAGAATGATATTTCTCTTCCTTTAAGAGAGATGGAGCCTTTTCTAAAATCAATGGAAGAATTATTGAATGTTAAGTATCCAGGATTTGAAATTGCACTTTTTGGTCATATTGGTGATGGAAATCTTCATCTAAATATTCTCAAACCAAAAGAAATGTCTAATGAAGACTTTTTCACCTCTTGTAAAAAAGTTGATCCAGAAATGTTTGCACTTGTAAAAAAACATAATGGTTCTATTTCAGCAGAACACGGAATCGGACTTTTAAAAAAAGATTTTCTGAACTTCTCTCGTTCGCAAACTGAAATCCAACTCATGAGACAAATCAAATCTGTATTTGATCCCAAAGGAATTCTCAATCCAGGAAAAGTACTTCCAGAAATTATTTAAAGGACTCTGTATGAAATTTTTTGACAATAACCCTCGACTAAAAAAATATTTTATGTATTTTTTAATTTCCTTCATAGGATTATTTAGTTTTAGACTGATTTATGGATACTTAACTGTTCCAGAAAGTAGGGTTGGAATATCTTCCAATTCAAATAATTACAATCAAATTGCGCATAACGTTAGTTTTGAGTTAGGTAGAAAAAATTATGCTACTGATAAAGTCAAAACAAGTGATGTTAGAATTCAAACTCCAGGATTTACTCAAATCTTGAACCAACAAAAGTATGAAAAGATTGGAACCTTAAGTTCTAGAACCTCAGAGTTTGAAGAAGAAGAGAAAAAAATTAGAAACATAATTACATTAGAAAAAGCAATCATTCAGTTTGAAGAAAATCATGGGCTTCCTGGTCATAGAACCTTACACTTAGGAATTGGTGTGAATCCTGAAAGATTTGATGAAATGATCTTGGAACTAAAAAAGATAGGTAGAATCACAGCTATTCAAATCAATAAAACAGATAAAACAAATGAGTTCAGAGAACTCAATGCGGAAAGAGAAGCACTAGCAAAAACAATTTCTGCACTAAGATCCCTTAAAGGAAAAGGGGGAAAGATAGAAGAATTCATTCAATTAGAAAATAAAATCTTAGAGACAGAACAACTCATTCAATCTAAAGGAGTGAAACTTGGAGATTTTGATTCTGAAAATGAATTCTGTACAGTTAAATTTTCCCTTGTTGAAGATAAAAATGAATTAAAGAAAAGTTTTTTGTCCAACCTTTTTCATCGAATTAAGTCTGCGTTAGAATGGACAATTAAGTATTATTTCTATTTTTCTTTGATTTGTTTTTTTGGAGCCTTTGGTATTTATACTGGACTTCTAATTCTCGATAAAATAAAATCTATATTAAATTTCCCTAATTTAGATAAATCGAATAAAGACAAAACTTAGATGGATATCATACCAGGAATTAACCTAGAAGTAACTGCTTTTGGAGTAATAATATTTTTACTTGGCTATATCTGGGGTTTCAGCAAAGGTGGTGAGGAACCCAAACTTAGAGGATTCAAAGTGGGTTCCTTGGTTCTTCTGGGGTTTCTATTGCTTAGAGGAATTTATCTTATCCTAGAAGAAATTGTAAAAACCGGTAAATTATTTATGTAGGAATTAGATGTTGGAAAAAATTAAAGAATTACTTAAAAATCCATTTTCTTCCTCCTTGAAGAATACTTTACTAATTCCCTTTCTATTCATTTTGTTTTTACTCATTACTCTTTTCTCTCTTCTCTATTTTAAATATTATAAAGATTCACTTAGAAAAGTTGCATTCGAACTTATCAGCCAAACTTCCTATAGAGTTAGCCAACATCTAACAGAGTATATGCAAAAACCTGTGCTCTTTTCTCAAGAGTTCGAGTTCCATTTTCAAGAAGGCAAAATTGATCCTAGCGATTTGAATTATATTAAGAAATATTTTTTTTCAAACTATGATAAATTCAATCTTAGTTATTTAGGCTTGGTCACTAATAATAATGAGTTTATTGGTGCGGGGGAATGGTATAAACAAGGTTCAAGAATTATTGGAACTGAAGAAAAGTCTAAACGAACTGGCAGAAGACTACTCGCAGAATATGCAAATGAAAGAAAAGAAATTACAGCAACTGAATTTGAATCTTTTGACCCAACTGATCTTGAATTCTATGAAAAAGGATTAGGTAGAAAAAAACCTTATTGGTCTGAAACTTTCACTTGGCCCGATATTCCCGATTCTCTTGCAATTTCTTGGGTTCATCCACTCTATAAAAAAGATACTTATTATGGGCTTCTAAATTCTGAAATTATAATCTCTGTGCTTAGAGACTATCTAATAAGCTTGGAAATGAATTATGGAACTATATATATTGTTGACTATGACGGAAAAATTATAGTTAGTTCAAGTAAGTTTAAAGACCTTATTCAGGTGAATGGAAAATTTCAAAAACAAATTGCACAAGAAAGTGAAGATGAACTAATTCGAAAATCAGCTGAAATCATATTCTCTCAACCCAAAATCAATCTTGGGAATTCATTTGAAAAACGTTTTGATTCCTCTGGGGGTGATGCCTTAGTTTATGTAAAACCTTGGAGTGATTTTCATGGACTAAAATGGATTGTAGTAATTTCAGTATATGAGTCTTTGCTAATGAAAGAGTTTCAAAAAGTTGCAAATCTTGCGGGAATTTTTTCTTTATTTTTGTTTATTGGAATTTTTTTTATAGGACTTTTTGCAATCAATAAATTTGTAAATCCAATCAAAGACTTAAACGAAGCAGCAAGAAAAATTTCCAATGGTCAGTTTTCTGAAAAAGTAAAAGTACCTGAAAAAACTGAGCTTAGAGAACTTGCAATTTCTTTTAATATAATGGCTGATAGCCTATTCATTTCCTTTGAAGAAATGGAAGAAATGATTCGTGAAAGAACTTATGAACTAGAAAAAGCAAATCATACAAAAGATATTTTTCTAGCTAACATGAGTCATGAAATGAGAACTCCATTAAATGGTATCTTAGGTGTGATTCAACTTTTAAATCATAAAAAAAGAAGCCCTGAAGAAGAAGAATACTTCAGAGTAATTTCATTAAGTGGTGAAACTTTACTTTCCATTATAAATGATATATTAGATTATACTAAAATAGATTCTGGCAAACTAGAATTAGATAATAATAATTTTGAAGTAAAAACAACTATTGATGATACAGTGAAAATGTTCTATCCAATTGCTCTAAAAAAAGAAATTGAGTTAGAACATGAATATGATGATTCCATTCCAAAATTTTTGAATGGAGACCCAACAAGGCTCAGACAGATACTTTTTAATCTAATTGGAAATGCAATTAAGTTCACTGAACGAGGAAAAGTAAAAGTAATTACTAAACTTTTATCGATTGATGAGAATAAAATAAGACTAAGAATTACAATTGAAGATACTGGAATTGGGATTGAAGAAACTAATATCACAAAACTATTTCAGTCATTCACACAAGCAGATTCTTCGGTATCTAGAAAATATGGTGGGACAGGACTAGGACTTGTTATTTCCAAAAAACTTTGCGAACTTATGAACGGTCATATTGAAGTAGAAAGTGAATATGGTAAAGGAAGTAGTTTTACATTTGAAGTTGAACTAATATTACCCGACGATAGCACTCCTCTTGAAAAGAAAGAAATCATTCAGTCCAAACCAATAGACTATAATGAATGGAACTTCTTGGTCGCTGAAGATAATGAAATTAATAAAATGGTTGCTAAAGAACTTCTAGCCAAGATTGGAATTAAACCTGATTTTGTGAATAATGGAAGAGCTGCAGTGGAAGCTGTACAGAAGAAAGATTATGATCTAATATTTATGGATATACAAATGCCAGAAATGGATGGAGAAAAAGCAACAATAGTGATTCGTGAAGAAATGGGAAAAAAACAAAGACCATATATAATCGCAATGACAGCTAACGCTATGAAAGGTGATAAAGAAAAGTATATTTCCATTGGTATGAATGATTATATTAGTAAACCGTTCAAACTAGAAGAACTTCAAGAAAAAATTGAAACTATTTGGAAGAACGCTCACCTTTGAAATTTTTCTTTTATTTTCTAATTGTTCCAATTCTTTATTCTTTTCCAGTTGAAGAAAAAGCTCTTCATTTAGGTTCTTGCAAAGAAAAAAAATGTCTCAAATCAATTATCAAGAAAACTAGAAAGCTTGGAATCTATAAATACAAAATTTTAAAAAGAGATGAGCTACTTTCAGTAGTAATTCTAAAATCAGACTTAAAGATTCCTGAAGAATTCACTTATAAGGCTTATCTTTCTTTGCTCCAAAAAAAAATTGATCCAGGAATCTATGACTTTAATATGCATCTGGAATGCCCTGAACCAATCCAGAAGAAAAAATTCTACCTCTGTGAGTATAACAAAAAATTTTACAGTGATCCTAAAGAAATCGTTGCTAAAAAAAATAAAGTTAGTAAAATATATCTGAAAGGAATCTCAACTGAGTCTTCAAAACTTTTAAGTTCCATTCCCCATCTTAAGGAATTGATTATTGAAAATGCTCTTGGACTAAAAGTATCTATCCCTTGGAAAAATCTTTCAGGACTAAAAAAACTAAAAATAGTTGGTTCAAATTTTTTTCCAATTGGAATTACTGAGCTTACTGGTCTTCTTCATCTTGAATTAATTGGAGAAGAGGAAAAACCGATCCATTCTGAGAAACGTTATAGTTTAAAAAAAATTCCAGAAGAAATTGGAAAGATGGAAAATCTCACCTACCTCAACTTAGATAGAAATGAAATTCAAAATCTACCAATGAATTTTTCCAAATTACAAAAACTGAAATTTCTTTCTATAGAATCTTCTCCTTTGAATCAGTCTGATCTAGAAAAAATTTTTCAGTTGAATTCCTTGGAGTATCTAAATCTATCTAATACTGAAATTCAATCTCTTCCAATTTCTCTTTCAAATCTTTCTAATTTGAAAAAATTTATTGCCAAAAATCGTTTTATAGAAGGAATTCCTGTTGGTGCCCTTTTTAAAGAATTTCCTAAGTCTCTTTCTCAGATTCCCAATCTAGAAGAACTGGATCTGGAAGGTGCTCGTTTCAAAACCTTACCCTATGAGATTCGGAATTTCAAGAACTTAAAGATTCTCAATCTAGCGGAAACTGATCTAGAATACATCAGCGATGAAATTGGGGAAATGAAGAAATTAACTGAATTGAATATTTTAAACAAAGTGCTTAAAAAATCTTCTAAATTGATCTTGCCAGAGACAATGTGTAAATTAAAAAACCTAAATAGAATCTACCTTGATGAAACAAAACTTGATCTTAAAAATGTCCTAAAAATTGTCACTTGCCTTCCTGATACTATCATAGGACAATAGCATTTCAGATGATAAAAATTGGATCTATAGAACTTACCTCAAAAATTGGACTTTCTCCAATGGCGGGAATCTCAGACTCTCCGTATCGGAGAATTTGTAGAAGAATGGGAGCTCCCTTCTCGTATACTGAGTTTGTAAGTGCAGACGAAATATCACATAAATCAAAAAGAGTCATCCATCATTTTAAATTTTCCAGAGAAGAAAAACCAATTTGGTTTCAAATCTTTGGAAATACAAAAGAAAGACTAGTGGAAGCAACTAAAATTGTTTCCGAACTGGAACCAGATGTAATCGATCTAAATATGGGTTGTTCCACTCAAAAAGTTTCGGGAAGAGGAAGTGGAGCTGGTCTTCTAAAAAATCCAAGCTATGCGGGTGAAATCATTGAAGCAATGACAAAAGCAACTAACGTTCCAATTACTGCTAAAATTCGACTTGGTTGGGACAATCAAACTAGAAATTATTTAGAGGTAGTCCATATCTTAGAAGAGTCGGGAGCAAAAATGATCTCAGTGCATGGAAGAACCAAAGAAATGGGATATAGTGGAATTGCTGACTGGGATGCAATTGCTGAGATCAAATCAATCGCAAAAGTTCCTATCTTTGGAAATGGGGATATCACTAGTCCTAGTGAAGCACGGTTTAGACTAGAAAGTTCTAGAGTGGATGGAGTTCTAGTTGGCAGAGCGGGAATCGGAAATCCTTGGATTTTTTCGGGTAAGAATAAACAAGATTGTACTTCCATTGAGATCAAAGAAATGATTCGAATTCATTTTCTTTCTATGCTGGAATTTTATGGTGAAGAACACGGAGTCATTCTATTCAGAAAACATTTAACTAAGTATCTGAATTTATATGAATCAGAATTAAAGAACAAATTAGTCCAAGAAACAGACCCAGAGAAATTTCTTTTGGAATTGGACTCATTTCCCGATGAAAAATTGCGACTAACGTCTAATTTAGAAGATAAAAATTTGACCTGTGAAACTTATATCTAAAGTAATGAAGAAAGATGAATCCAATCCATTCCTTAAATTTTCTATCCTATACTTTGGATTCACTTTTTTTTCCAATCTACTTGTTCAGCTACTTTTATGGTTCTTTATAAACAAAGTTTTATTCACTCAAGAGGAAATTATATTATTTGAAAAAAGTTTTTCTGAGTATAATTTTTTAACTCAATTTGGATCTATTCTTTCTTTTTTCGTACCTACACTTTTAACAATTGTTTACTTAAGTCCAATATATAAATTAATGACTCATAAGACTGATGATGAAAAAATAATAGCTACTGCCAAAACTAGAATGCTCAGACTTCCTATTGTTAGTATCCAAATTTCACTTGTAGGTTGGAGCATTGGGCTTGGATTTGCACTTTTGCTTTTCTTTTATCTTCAAAGTATAAATGATTTTGAAACCTTTTTGAGGATATACATAGTCAATCTTCTTGTTCTACTAATGTTACTTGGTTTTATTTACTTTCTAACAGACCTTCTGAATAGACAGATTCTAATACCTAAATATTTCAATGAAACTGAAATTGAAAATCTTCCACAAGATTCTTCAATCAGATTATATTATAGATTTCTAATATACTTTTCAAGCATTTGTATCATACCAATGATTCTATTTACAAATATAATCTTCAACTTGAAAATGAATAGATCATTTGATTTTAATCTATCTTCAGTAATAATGATTGATGTATGTATTCTATTCCTTGGATTCTACCTAACAAAGTATATTCTTTCTACAATTTCTAGTCCAATTGAAAGCATATATTCAACTATCCAAAGCATTAAAGATGGAGATTATACTAAAACAATTCCTATTACTTCCAATGATGAGATTGGATTTTTAAGTTCGGGAATCAATAGCATGTCTAAATCTCTGCTTGAGAAAGAATTCATCAAAGATACATTTGGTAAACTAGTGGATCCTAGGATAAGAGATATAGTCCTTGCGAATGGACTAGGTTTGAAAGGTGAAGAGAGAGAAGTCACCATTCTATTTGTTGACATTAGAGGATTTACTGGGATTTCTGAAATCTTACCTCCAACTGAATTATTAGAATGGTTAAATAATTATTTCCAAGAAATGAGTGATTGTATTCGAGAAAAAAATGGAATCGTAAATAAATTTATTGGAGATGCAATTCTAGCCTTCTTTGGTTTTCCAATCATCGATCCTAATCATGCTTATAATGCAGTTGAAACTGCAAGGATGATGAGAACTAGACTAATTAAACTAAATCAAGATTTAAAATTGAAAAATCTTCCTGAAATCAAAATTGGAATTGGGATACATACAGGAAAGGCAACACTTGGTAATGTTGGAAGCAAAGAAAGATTAGAATATACTGTGATTGGTGATACTGTGAATATTGCCTCTAGAATTGAATCCTTATGCAAACAATTTCAAGAGCCAATTCTATTTAGTGAAACTACAGCAAGTAAAGTCCCTGAATCAGAGAAGATATTTTTAGGTGATGAAGAAATTAGAGGTAGAGAAAAAAAAATTGGAATTTATAAAACCAATATAATATAAATTCATCATATATGAAAATACTCCTAAGAATTATCCTTCTATTATGTATAACTATCAATTGTTCAGAAAAAAAAAATTACCCTGAAGCAGTCCATGGAGTATTAGATCTTTCTAATATTCCTTGGAGCAATGATTCTGTTATGAATCTAAATGGTGAATGGGAATTTTATTTTGAAACATTAGAACTAAACCCAATAGCCAAAACAAAAATTCATTATACTAAACTTCCTAAAAATTGGAATGGAACAGAAGATGAAGGAAAAACAATTCATAGTTTTGGTTATGCTACCTATAGATTAAAATTAGTTTTACCTAAAAACTTAGAAGAAATCTGGTTTCGTTCCTATGAACAAGCAACATCATATTCACTGTTTGCAAATGGAAAACTAATTCTAAATTCTGGAAAAGTTGGAAGAACAAAAGAAGAAAGCATGCCTCATACAACATCAACCTTCGGAAGTTTAGCACTAAATGGTGAGGATGAAATAGATATAGTTCTTCAAGTTTCCAATTTTGAGCATAGGAAAGGTGGACTCTGGCATGCAATCAAAATTGGAACAAAAAAAACGATAACATATGATATCAATCGAAGAAAATTTACCGATGCTTTTGTTTCTGGTTCATTATTTATGCTATTTTGTTATTATATAACAATATACTTACTGAGAAGAGCCGAGCTATCATCACTATTCTTTGCATTGTTTTGTTTATGTGTTGCCTTGAGAACAATGGCAGTTCAAGAGAAATTGATTCTATTTATCTTTCCTGAACTTACTTATATATACTATGTTAAATTAGATTACATTGCAACCTTTCTTGCCTGTAGTTTTAGTTATCATTTCCTTACACTATTCTTTGAGAATAAAAGATTCTTAATGAGTTCCTATATTAATTTATTCATCAATGCAATCATAATCCTATTTGTTCTGTTTGCAAATGTATATTACACAAGTTATACTACTTATGCTTTCAACATAGTAAGTAGTTATGCTATTATACTTTCACTTATACAAATTTATTTTGCAATTAAAAATAAAACACCTTCAGCATTTGCCTTTCTACTTGGATTTTTGTTATTCACTTTAACAGTAATCAATGATAGCCTGAATACTTTTCAAATCATTAGCACTGGTTATATAACAGGAATTGGTTTATTGATGTGGATGTTTTCCCTTTCCTATAGTCTATCTGCAAAACTATTTCATGCGTTTAAAAGTCTTGAAGAAATGAAGATTAGTCTAAGCCTTGCAAACAATACGATTCAAAAATTTGTACCATTCGAATTCTTAGCTTTATTAGGAAAAACTAATATATCTGAGATTAATCTAGGTGATGAAGCCCAAAAAGAAATGACAATTCTATTTAGTGATATTCGATCATTTACTGCGATGGCTGAAAAAATGACTCCTAGAGAATGTTTTGATTTTCTAAATATGTATCTAGGAAAGGTAGGTCCAGTGATTCGAATGAATCATGGCTTTATAGATAAGTACATTGGGGACGGAATCATGGCACTATTTCCAGAAAGTCCTGATGATGCTGTTAATGCAGCAATCGATATTCAGAAAGAAATTATTTCCATAAATCTTGAAAGAGAAAACGAATGCAAAGAACCAATTGAAGCAGGAATCGGGATCCATAAGGGTCTAATGTCTTTGGGAGTAATTGGGGAAGATATGAGAACCCAAGGAACAGTGATTAGTGACGCAGTGAATCTTGCCTCTAGAATTGAAGAACTTACCAAACTTTTCAAAACAAAAATTTTAATTAGCTCAGAAACATTCATCGATCTAGAAGATTCATTTGAATATAATTTTCGTTTTTTAGATGTAGTGCAAATCAAGGGTAAGGAAAGAAAGGTAGCAGTAGTAGAAATTTTAGACGGATTAGACGAAGAAACATTATCTCTATACCTTTCTACAAAAGGGGATTTTGAAATGGGATTAAACAAATTTAATGAAGGAAATTTTTTAGAAGCAATTTCTTTTTTCAATAAAGTGATAGAAAAAAATCCGAACGATAATGCTTCTATTTATTACATTCAAAAAAGCAATGAAAAACTTCGGTTTGCTTAATCCAATAATTCTTTTATTCTCAACAATTTTTTTATTATTTCCTTTTCTTGAATTTGATAATCGAATATTAAATAAATACTTATTTGCAATCATTATTATCTGTTTATTTTTATTTAGAATAATTAAATTGAAACTTAAGTTAACTCAAATTAAATTCTTCTCTAAGTATAGTTTCCGTTGTATTCTTGTCATTCTAATTTTACATTTATCTACCCTACTCTACTATGATTATAATTCATTTTATTTAGGGGACTATGATTATGTTTCTATAAATGAGATAATTTCAGAAACAAGTAGAGGAAATTTTTTTCAAACATACTATCATGGGGAATCTGGAAATTTCTTAGCACATCATTTTTCTATCTCATTATTATTCTTTATTCCATTTATTTTCATTACTAAAACAAAAATAGGATATGGAATAGGACTGATTTTCTATTCTATACTTTCGCTAGTTATTACAAAAAAAATTTTAGATGAATACTTTGGAAAATTTTTTTCTGCAATTTTATTTTTAATTCTATCGCTAAATATATATAGTTATAGGCTTTTTATTTCTTATCATTTTGAAATTTTCTTTCTTTTCTCATTTTTACTCTATTTTTTGGGAATCAAAAAAAAGTATATAAGTTTAGAATTGATTGGACTATTCATAACAATTCTACTTAAAGAGGATATTCCTTACTATATTCTTTTCTTTAGTTTCTTTTTTTTAATTAATAATGAATTTAAAAGATTTACTATTACTTCCTCTATTATATTATTTTATTCTATAGTAATCATTCCTAATATTCAAAAAACACTAAATCAAAACTCTTCTGTGAATTTTCTTCTCGGTTGGAGTGAATATGGAAAAAATATTCCTGAAATTTTAATCTCATTTATAAGAAAATTTGACTTAGTATTCATGCAATTTTTATCCAAAAAGAAAATCTTGCTAGACCTAATCCTTGGACTTGGACTTCCATCCCTATTCACAAGTATTTTCTTTTTGATAATTCCCATTCTAGTTCTACACTTCACTTCTAATAGAATTTGGTACAATAGTCTATATAACTACTATTGTTATACGATATTACCTTTTTTGATAATAGGTTTTATCCTTGGGACAAAAAAGATTTTTGAGAATAAAAAACTAAAAACTTGGAGAATATACATTTCAGTCTTTCTATTCTCTACGATTTTTCTAACATCTAGCAAAGATACAGATTTTCCTAGAAAGTTTCGACAAATTCCAGCAACTAGACTACAAAGAACTAAAGAAGCGATTGAGTTAATTCCCGAAAATTCAATTGTAAGTGTTAGTTTTGATCTTGGTGCTTTGTTAAAAAGTAATATTTCCCTTAGACCTTTAAGTTTATCTTCTAATACTCAGTTTATACTATTTGATAGTGAATCTACTTCACCTTATGTTTCGAATGAGGATATGAAATTATTTCTTGAGCAATTGATAAATAAAAAAGAATATAATATTCTTTTTAGCAACAAAACTCTAGTATTATTGAAAAAGAATGATTGACAAAATTTTATATTATGCTAAACTCATAATATGATATTAGAGAAAGGTTCCAATTCTAACCCCACCGGAAATCTCATTGTCTATTGTAAAGTGATTGGGGAAAATCCCTTTCAAGACGGCTATGAAATCATAGCGTCGAATGTTATTGTAAGTTTTTTAAAGATAAAAGACAGCCTTCCCGTTGTCACCTTTCCTCCCATCCCTTTCCCAAATTTAGAGGAACTTCAAAATTCCATCGCAAGAAATAATGATCTATATGACATAGTGAGACTGCCGGATTTCATCATGCCCGAAGGTAAGGATCAAACAGATCGCTATATCCAAAGCAGAATGGAACAATTCAATAGCTTTGTGCTTCAATATATGGAGCTTTGTAAAAAAAGAGAAGCAAGTGCTTCAGAGGTCAAAGAGGAAACTCCTTCAGGTTACTTAAATGCATTATTGCAAATCTCAGCTGAGTTTCGTAGTTCCAGTGGTCTTGCAAAAGAAATCGCTCGTAAAAAAGTCGATAGCGTGATGACAGAAATTGCAAATAAATATCCTCAGTTTGATACTGCGAACTATAGAAATGCATTGTTCAAATTTCCCGGTATCAAAGGGGATGAACTAACAAGTCTTTATCTAAAAAAATTCTTTGCGATCCAAGCAGAAGAATATGAAACTGCATCACTCTTAAAACAAAGAATTCTTGAAATGGAAACCAACTGAAAAGAAATTTTCTTTTTGCTTTTTTTTTCTT
The DNA here is from genome assembly GCA_033762425.1 of Leptospiraceae bacterium. Classification (GTDB taxonomy): domain Bacteria; phylum Spirochaetota; class Leptospiria; order Leptospirales; family Leptospiraceae; genus JANRLP01. The sequence goes on along the minus strand of JANRLP010000049.1, from coordinate 219,458 downwards.
AATCAATTGTTTCTCTTTTCAAAAATTAGAGGACAAACAAAATTTTAGAAACTGGTTCTTGGGGGATGCGGGCTATGAATCTGTTTTCACTGAAGACAAAACTTGCAAACAAGAAATTGAAGTAATTGCAGAAGAAAAACATCCTTATTATCTTCACTTCCGAATATTCGAGCTATTAGTGAATCCTCAAGGAGGATTTTACTATCCCAAAAGAAAATCAAATCTATATGGTGAATGCATTACCTTAGAAAAAGGAATTGGAAAAAACAGTTCTAGATTTGACTTTCAGGAGTCGGGAATTATTGAATTCATTGCATATAGAGACTGGACTAGTAAAGACCAAAACTTCAAACAAAAAATTTACTACTCAATCACTAAACCCTTTTTTATCTTTGGTTATGTTTACTATCTTGTCCCAAGACTAATTGTATATACAGCTCATGATTTATTGAAAACAGTTTATATACCCTATGCTTATGGTTATTATTCATTCAAAGAGAGCGTTGAAAATGATGAAAATGAAAAACTAAGAAAGGCAAAAGATAAACTAAAAGATAAGGGAATATTAGAGAAACCTAATATTTCTTTTGAACTAGAAAAAATTTTTCAAGAAAATATAAATGAGAAAAAACAAAGTTCTAAGTATAAACTAATTGTAAAAGAAAAAGATTTTAGATATATTATGAAATTAGAAAAAGAAGATCTAAAGAAAACTTTCTTAAAAACAAAAGAAAGAGGAGCTTTAGAATATTTAATTTTTAAAAGAATAATAATAAATGAGTTAAAATCCAAGAATTTAAAAAAAGCAAATACCTTTTTTGAAAAGTATAAAAATGAATTTACTGAAAGAGATGAAGACTTAAAAATAATATCACAACAACTCAACACAAAAGATTTTCTTAAAGAAATTTCCAAAGACTCAAACAATGAGAAAGTATTTTCCAGTAAAAAAGAAGATAGTTTTGGAGGAAATGATATATACTTAAAAAAAGGAAATGAAGAGTTTCATTTTCCTAAAATCATCAATACCTCACATGAAGAAATCGATCCTTTTTTAAGTTTTGATGAAAAAGTTTTAGTATTTGCAAGTGATAGACCGGGTGGGTACTTTAATTATGAAAGAAAAGGCATTTATTTTGGAGAAAATTTCTCAGGAAATACTGATATATATATTTCTATTCTTGGGACTGATTCCAAGTATTCTAGACCAATTAATCTTGGACCAATAGTAAATACTCCCCTGGCTGAACGTTATCCTGTTTATATAAATAATTCACTTTATTTTTATTCTAGTCTTAATTCTGGTTTATGCGAACTTCAATTGTATAAAACAAATAGAGAAGATGATACCTATTTGAATTGGGAAACGCCAAGGATAGTTCTGGACAAAGCCCCTCTTTATTATTGTCAAAAGAATGATTCTATGTAAACTTACCATATGGATAATATGATACGTTCTATTGAAAGAAAGGTTGAGGTTAGTTGGTTCAGTGATCTATGCAATGGGGATTATGAATATTTAGGTGTATCAGATGGTTCTCTCCGATCAAGCTTTACTCATTGCAGAGATATAGTATTAAAAGCTGAAGAATTAGGTTTTAGAAATATTCTACTACCCTCTTCTTATCAAACTGGGCAAGATACACTAGCATTCGCAAGTGCGATAGCACCAATGACTAAATCAATCAATTTACTAACAGCGGTTAGATGTGGTGAGGTTCATCCACCAATGCTTGCAAGAGCAATTTCAACTCTAGATCATATCCTAGAAGGAAGACTCACTGTTAATATCATTTCTTCTGATTTACCTGGAACAAAAGCTGATAACAAGATACGTTATGCGAAATCTAGAGAAGTGATTGAAATACTAAAGCAGGGTTGGACTAGAGATAGAATTGAATTTAAGGGTGAGCATTATACTTTTGATTTAGATGCTGACCCAGTAAAACCCTACCAACAAAACGGAGGACCACTTTTATACTTTGGTGGAATTTCTGAAGAAGCAAGAGAACTTTGTGCCGAACATTGTGATGTATATTTACTCTGGCCTGAAACAGAATCTAAACTCGAAGAAACAATTCAAGATATGCAGAATCGAGCAAGTAGGTATAATCGAAAAATTGATTTTGGATTAAGAATCCATATGATCGTTCGTGAAACAGAAAAAGAAGCAAGAGATTTTGCAAAAAGATTAATTTCAAAACTAGATTTAGATAAAGGTTTAGAACTTAAAAATAGATCTTTAGATGCAAAATCGCTTGGTGTTCTAAGACAAGATGAAATTAGAAAGGATGCTGACGATGAAGGGTTTGCAGAACCTTTTCTATGGACTGGAATTGGACTAGCACGTTCAGGTTGTGCAAGTGCGTTAGTTGGAAACCCCGATCAAATTCTTCAAAAAATAAATAGGTATATTGATATGGGTTTTAGATCATTCATATTTTCAGGATATCCTCTACTTAATGAATCAGAATTTGTAGGAAAATACATTCTTCCCAAAGTACCTTTAGTAACACTTTCGAGAGAGCAAAATCGTACACCGATTGGACTTCCTTCAACACCACTTACTAATGGAGTTAGAAAATGATATCTAAAATAAAACTGCATAAAGAAGGTCCAGAATTTTCAAGACTAGTTTATGGAGCTTGGCGACTAAATGAGGATAAAGAAGGAACTAGTACGAGCAGAATCTTAAAGAAAGTTGAAGCCTGTCTAGAAATTGGAATAAGCACTTTTGATCATGCTGATATTTATGGAGATTATTCTTGTGAAGAATTATTCGGAAAAGCTCTTAAAGCAAATCCAAGTTTATACTCTCGTTTAGAAATAGTATCGAAATGCGATATTATGCTTATTTCATCTAAACATAAATCAACTTTTGTGAAACATTATGATTCTTCTAAGGAACATATAATCAAGTCAGTAGAAAATTCATTAAAAAATTTAGGTGTTGAAAAACTCGATCTACTTTTACTTCATCGACCAGACCCAATTTTAAATCCAGAAGAAGTAAGTCTTGCTTTTCAAGCTCTAAAAAAATCGGGAAAAGTCTTACACTTTGGTGTTTCTAATTTCACTGCCTCACAGGTTTCCATGTTATCTTCTTACTTAGAATTTCCAATTGTAACAAATCAAATTGAGATTCATTTGAATCGATTGGACTCATTTCACGATGGAACACTAGACCAATGTTTAGAAAAAAGATTCTCACCAATGGCTTGGTCCCCATTCGCTGGTGGAAAACTTCTAAGCAATCAAATTAAACCTGAACTTGAAAAAGTTTTGAATCAATATTCAGAAAAAAAGTCTTGTACTAGAGAAGAACTTCTACTTTCTTGGCTCTGCTTCACTCCTCATAAAATCTTGCCCATTATCGGGACAAACCAAATCGAAAGAATTCATGCTTGCAAAAACTTTGAGTCTGTTAAACTCGATAGACAAGAATGGTTTGATATCTATTCAAGTGCTTTGGGAAAAGAAGTGCCTTGAAACTATTTGCTTGTTTTTACAGAAAGCAATACTAAAGTAGGAACTTATGGCTTTATATAACTATGTTGCAATCACTAAGAAGGGAAAAGAAGAGAAAGGAATTTTAGATGCTAATAATATACAAGCTGCTAGAAACAAACTAAAAGCTAAAGGTCTTTATGTAAGAAGTCTCAAAGAAGATAACGAAAAAAAAGACAGAGAGCTTTTTCCTATTCTCACAAAATTTCTATATAGGATTCCCAAAAAAGATATTGGGCTTTTTGTTAGACAACTTGGAACTTTGATTGGGGCGGGAATCCCTCTAGATAAGTCCTTGATCAATATCATTGAACAAACTGAGAATCAAAATTTCAAGAAAGTGATGATTGAAATCAGAACTTCCATTACAGAAGGTGCTTCCCTTTCTAAGGCTATGGAAAAACATCCAAATGTTTTTTCAAATCAATATACCTCACTCATTTCAGTAGGTGAACAAACAGGAGAATATGAAAAAACACTCATGAGGCTTGCTGATCTAGAAGAAGCATCTAATGAACTTAAAAGTAAGGTTCAAGTAGCCATGATCTATCCATTCATCATGGGACTACTCTCAGGTGGAGTTGCAATCTTTCTTTTGATGGTCGTAATTCCACAAATTCAGGAACTATTTTCACAGTTTGATGCTGAGCTTCCTACAATTACCAAAGTAGTGATTGGTCTTTCTAACTTACTAATCAATCATGGTGGAAAACTACTAGGTTTAGTTGGTTTACTTATTTATGGTTTCATTAGATTCAAATCAACTGAAAAAGGAAAAGCCAAATGGGATAATTTTCTAATGAAGGTTCCTATCTTTGGTTCCCTGATTAGAAAAATGCTAGTAAGTAGTTTTTCTAGAAACCTATCTGTATTATTAGAAAACAGAGTCTCTTTAATCATCGCTCTTGAAATTACTGCAACTGCTGTTGACCATAGTTTGTTTAGAGATGAAATAAAAGCAGCAATCAGCAAAATCAAAGAAGGTGGAAAACTTTCTGATTCATTACAAGGTTCTACAATTCTAAGTCCAATGGTTCTTGGAATGATTTCTGCAGGAGAAATTTCTGATTCAGTTCCTCAGATGATGGGAAAGTTAGCCGACATCTATGATAGAGAAGTTGATGCTGCAATCAAATCAATGACTCAAAGTTTGGAGCCAATCATGATTGTAATCATGGGTGGACTGATCTTTACAATCATGGCTGCGATTATGACTCCGATGTACAAACTCACCCAAGAGATTCAAAATTTGTAAAAAAGTTTTACTGTGTCTTTCTTCTCTTGAGAATAGCAATTGCATTTTTATAGGATTTTAAAGAATAATTATCTGTTGTTAGCTTTGCAGCATTTTCATATTGCTGAATTGCCTTATCAATTTCAGGTGTTTTCTTTTCAGCTAAAACTGCTCCTAGTTGGCTTAGATAGTATGATTTATCATAAGCATTTTGACAAAGTTCAATTGCTTTTTCAAAATACTTTTCTATTTCTGAAGAATCAACGTTTTGTTTATGTTTATAAGAAGTCGCAAGTACTGAATAATATTGTGCTTTAGTAGATAAGTTTTTAGTAAGAGAAATTGCTTTTTCCAAATATTGTTTCCCAGTTTCAAAATCTGGATCTTGGATAGTACCATAAGGAGTCAAAAAATAATTACCAATTGCAGAATAATAGTAAGACTTAGTTTCATCTTCCGAAGAATGTTCAATTGCCTTGAGATAACTTTCCACAAACTTATTCTTATCATAATAATATATAGATGCAATATAAGCATATATATTTGATTTTTCATTTTCTGAACTAGCATTCTCCAAAGCATCCTTATAACTTTTCAAACTGGACTCATAATCAGGAACTTCTTTGGCTTGATAGATAGATCCTAGTTGTGAATAATAGTAAGATTTATTTGCCTTGAACTCAGTTAATTCTATAGCTTTTTCGTACTCTTTTTTGATTGAATCGATATCTAGTGGTTTTTGGCTGGAAAGAATAACTGCTAATTGTGAATGATAGATCGATTTATTTTCATTAAGTTTAGAATATGCAATTGCCTTTTTAATATACCCAATAGATTTAAAAACCAATTCAATTTGGGGAGAGTATTGATAGTTAGAAGAAAGCTGAGAATACAATCTAGCCTTTTCTTCAGTATCAGTTGCCCTACTAAGTTCTTTTAGCAGTGCCTTACTATTTTCAGCAGCATATTTATCTTGGTCATAAGGTGCATTATTTAGATTTTGTCCACTATTACTTTCACCGATGATCTCCACTTTTTTGGGTGACTTTGACTCCTTTTGTTTTGACTTAGAAAGTTTAGTCTTAGACTTTTTAATAAGAACTCTATGATGCCCTTTCTTGTGTTTTTTGGAATGATTTTTTTTAGGTCTTGCTTCACTCATTGTGAATGCAATCAAAATGCAAAGTATTGTAATGATCTTCTTCATCTTTCTATCCTATATTGAATTTATTTTTATGAATTTCTGTTCATTCAATTTTTTAAAATCTCTTTTAAAAAATTTGAAATGCTTGATAATACTACTTCATTTGTTTTAGGGGAAATAATATTTCCAGCAAGAACATGATTATTTACATCCTCAGAATTATCAATTGCAATAATCTTTTTCTTAGGAGAACCTAGCTGTGCAAATTTTTTTTCCACTAAGATTGGATCAATTACATTATCTTTGGTGGAATATAAAAATAACATTGGGGTTTGAATTTTTGAAACATCAATCTTACTAACTAAATCTACAAGTCCCATTAGTGTAACAACTGCTTTAGTAGGAGTTTTATATGTCCAATTCATCTCTACTTCTTTTGATCTAGGAACCCATGCTCTGTAATCGCCTAACGCTAAAGAAACAATTTGTTTTCCCCAAGGAAAAGTAGCCACTTTTGAGGATTTATCATAAGGCCAAAAATTTGGAGAAAGAAAAATACTTGCTTGGATGCTATTTTTCTTTTCAGTCTCAGCGAGTAACCATATTCCAAGGGTTGCACCAGTGGATGTTCCGACTAGAATTACTTTTTCGCCAATCTTCTCACCGATCTCAATTGCTTCAATAGAATCATTCAACCAATCGCTTACACTAGGCTCACCCATTGCATCAAAACTTCTTCCATGTCCTGCAAGTCTTGTATAGAATAGGTTTGCCTTAAATTCTTTTGCTAGAAGATCACAGATGGGAGCTATTTCATTTCTACTGGCACCATAACCATGGAGATAAACAATAGAAACCTTAGTTTTTTGTTTTTTAGATTCATCAAACCAGATGATTTTTTTTTCATTATTAGGTCGAATATCTGTCAAAACAGATTCTGATTTTTTGATGTATTCTTCTACTGATTCAGGGATCGCAAATTTTTTTGGGTAAAAGCTCTGGTCTACTTTTGGTCCACTAAAAAATCCAGTTATCAAAACGAAAATTGCAAATAAAAAATAACGTGTTTTATTCATGAATGCAATTTATTTACTATGTTAAATTATTACTACACAAATTTCAAAGCATACACTCAGCAATTTTCGATCAGATTCAAAAGTTTGGAAAGAAAAATTTTATTGCTGCTTTTTCTTTGTCTATACCCTTCGCATTACCTAAATAGCTTCCATTTTTATCTCTCACATCTCCATTGGATTGAACCTTACCAAGATAACTTCCATTTTGATCTCTAACATCCCCATTCGATTGAACCTTACCTAGATAGCTTCCATTTCTATCTCTTACACTTCCATCAGAGTCAATTTTGCCTTGGTAACTCCCATTACTATTTCTGATATCTCCTTTATCACTTATCTTGCCTTGGTATGAACCGTTTTTATCTCTTATTACTCCCGATGAATCAATGGAACCTTTATAACTTCCATTTTTATCTCTTAAATCTTCCCCATTCAAATACAAACTGAAAGATAAAAAGAACAAAAGTATTAAAAATTTCATAAGCGCCTCTTGGTTTTATTAGACTAATTTGTAAAAGATAAAATATAGCTGAAAGTATATTTTTATATATATTAGAAAATTTGAGCATACATCTGACTAGACAAAAATGAGTCTAGAAAACTTAGTGAGAGATTTAAGGATAAAGATACTATGACTGGATTTTCAACAAAAGCAATTCATGCTGGACAGACACCTGATCCAACTACTGGTGCAATCATTCCACCAATCTATGCAACTTCTACCTATGTTCAAACTAGTCCAGGAGAACATAAAGGTTTTGAATATTCCCGTTCTCATAATCCAACTAGATACGCTTATGAAGATGTTGTTGCAGCTCTAGAGAGTGGTGCTAAGGGTTTTGCTTTTGCATCAGGACTTGCTTGTGAAGCTACAATTCTTGAGCTATTGCCCACAGGTTCTCATATTATTGCAATGGACGATCTATATGGTGGCACCTATCGTTTATTTGAAAGGGTAAAAAAAATTTCTTCAGGACTAGAATTTAGTTTTGTTGATCTAAATGATAAGAATGCTTTAGAAAATAGCTTAAGACCAAATACTAAAATGATTTGGGTTGAGACACCAACAAATCCTATGCTTAAAGTTGTTGACTTAAACTTGATCGCTGAGTTTGCAAGAAAAAATAAATTAATTTCAGTTTGTGATAATACATTTGGTACTCCTTACAACCAAAGACCTATAGAACTTGGTTTTTCAATTGTATTACATTCAGCAACTAAATATATAAGTGGTCATTCTGATATCATAAGTGGAATTGCAGTTGTTGAAAATAATTCTGAATTGATTGAGAAAATGACTTTTCTTCAGAATGCGTTAGGTGCAATTCCAAGTCCATTTGATTGTTTTTTGGCTAATAGAGGGGTAAAAACTTTAGCACTCAGAATGGAACGTCATGCTCTGAATGCTGAATCAATAGCTTCATGGTTGGAAACTAGACCAGAGATAGAAAAAGTCATTTATCCCGGTTTAAAGTCACATCCTAATCACGAAATCGCAAAACGTCAGATGAAAACTTTTGGAGGAATGATTAGCTTTATACTCAAAGGCGATATTGAAAATTCAAAAAGATTTCTTGAAAACTGTAAACTATTTTCTTTAGCTGAAAGTCTAGGTGGGGTTGAAAGTCTAATCGAACATCCTGCAATCATGACACATGCTTCTATTCCAAAAAAGAATAGAGAAGAACTTGGAATTTCTGACGGGCTAGTTAGACTTTCAGTGGGTATCGAAGACCTTTCTGATCTTAAGGAAGATTTAGAGTTTGCTTTAAAAAAAGCATTCTTATAAACTATAACACTTTATTTAATTCATTAAAAATAGGATTCAATGCTTCAACATAAGGCTGAATCATTTCTATGCTTTGTTTTTGTTTGGAAGCTTTCTCTATCTTTTCACAAGCAAGTCTTAGTTTTTCAGCGCCGATGATTGCTGCCGATCCCTTGATCGTATGTGAATGAAAAATTAATTTTTCATAGTCTTTGTTTAGAAAAGCTTCAGAAACTTTCTCTATTTCAGATGGGGTCTTTGCAATAAACATCTCTAGAACTTTTTCAAAAAGTTCCTCATTGCCATCCAATCGCTCAATCGCTTCGTTTTTCAAATAGACTGGTGAATTCTTAACTTCTTCCATTACTACCTCATAATTAATTGACTCAAAAAAATCTATTTATTCCATTCCAAAAAATAATTTCCGATTTATTTAAAGAAAAAGCAACAATTATATACTAACATCGGCTCAAACCTTCTGAAGAAAAATCTATATACTTAAATTTAATTTATATAATAAATCTTCGCTTTGATCCTAAACTTTTATATCAATTAAATAATCCAAAAAACAACATATCAAATAATTAGAAATTACACTACTCAATTTATTTCTATTAGTAAAATTTATTGTAAAATAAATTTTTGAGATTTTGAACTAGATTAGAAAATTTCTGGTAAAATTTGCTCGGGACTAAGTGCAGGAGAACCTAATCTTTTTGATTCAGTTTCTTTAATTAGTTCAAAGATTCGAGTATTGATTGGTGTTGAAGTTCCTAGAGTTTTACCTAATAAAACGATTTCACCATTTAAGAAATCTATTTCTGTTTTTCTTTTGTTCTCTAAGTCTTCCCACATAGATGACCTAGCACTTGGATCAATTCTTATCATTTTACTAGCTATTTTAAAAAATAAAAAATTGGGTAGGGAAAGTATATATGGAGCAATAGATGGAATCATACTACCCGATCCTTTGGGAGTAATATTAGATTTACTTAATATACTCAATGCTTCTTTCATGCATAAGGCTAAGATTTTTCTATATTTTGGATTGGATAGTTCTTCTTTCAAAGGAACTCCCGCTAGTGCATTGATAGGATTGTTTAAGTTAAATATCAATTTTCCCCAAAGAATTCCTTTCATATTATTCGTGACTTTGATAGATAGACCAGAGTTTTGAAATGAAGTTGCAATAACTCTAGATTGATTGGATTCTTCTAAACATAGTTCACCACTAGTTCCTGAATGAAACTTCCCTTCTCCAAGATTTACTACATTGAAAGGGACCATTCCCGAAAGAATCTTACGATTAGTAAGAATTTTTTCGATTCTTTCTTTATTGCTTACTCCATTTTGAAAACTAATGATTATACTATCGCTAGAAATTTTTTCTTTTATCTCTCTTGCAATGCTTTCAGTATCACCTGATTTAACTGTAAAAATATAAACATCAGCAATTGGAATCTCACTTATTTTTGTATAAAATTTTATATGCTCTGATTTAATTAAAAATTTATTTCCATTTTGGTTTGTTATTTGAAATCCAAATTTTTGAATTACATTTTGAATTCTTTCTCTTCCATAGAAATAAATTTCTAATCCAGAATTTTGAAGATATGCACCAAGATAACAACCAATGCTACCAGCACCAAGAATACAAATTTTGAGTTTAGCCATTTAGAATAAAGATTTTAGTTGGATTATATTATGAAAGTAGAAATAAAAAAGAGAGATATGAAAAACTCATATCCCTCTCAATAAAAATTAAGAATTAAAGGAAATTATTTTCCTTCTTCTTTCTTATCAGTTTTCTTTTCTTCACGTGCAGCTTTTTTTTCTTCACGCTCTTTTTCACGTGCAGCTTTTTTCTCTTCACGTGCTTTTTGCTTTTCAGCTTTTTTAGCCTCACGTTCTTCTTTTTCTTTAGCTCGCTTAGCTTCTCTTTCTTCTTTTTTCTTAGCTTTCTCAGCTTTTTTTTCTTCACGTTCTTTTTCACGTGCAGCTTTTTTCTCTTCGCGAGCTTTTTCTTTCTCTGCTTTTTTATCGCCTTTTTCAGACTTAGCTTCTTCGCTAGTTTCAGGTTTAACTTCTTGAGCGAAGTTTGTGCTTACACCAAGAAAAGCCAAAAGTAGAGATAGTAAAATTATTTTCATAGAAACTCCTTTTAAGTTCTAAAACATTAGACCATATATGATATTTTTTTTGAAATAAAAATCGAGAACTTAAACAGAAAAAAATTCATTTTACTTGAAAAAAAAAGTAAGATTTTTCTATTTTTATCATAGAACTAGTTTGATGAATTTATTGTATCTCTTTCCCAAAGGATAGCTTTCTCTTTACTTGCGGAAAGTAAATACTTTCCCGAACTGGAAACAGAAACTGCACTTACATAGTTATTATGTCCGCCTAAAGAATAGTTACAATTGCCCTTGAAATCCCAGAAACAAGCTCGTTTATCACCACCAGTGATAAAGTATGAACCTGATTTGTCATAGAAAATAAAATTCTTATAGTCTTGGTCGGGTTTCCAACCATCTGAATTGAAGGTTGTAGAGTTTTCTTGAAAGAAAGCAAGAGTAGTGTTTGAATTCATTGATTCTTTCTTAAGTTCCCAATTACCGATTCTCCCTAAAAGCCAAAGACCGTTTTCCGCTGAATCAATTTGTGTGATTGCTGTGCTTGACTTAAATTCAGTGATTACCTCACCCTTCCAATTTCTTACACTTGCAGTCTTTTCTTCAAAAGACACTAACCATTTCTTTTTGTTGGAAAGATATAACTCTTTTGATTGGAAAGAATTTATTTCTTTTCCACCTCTAGTGAATAGCTTTATGAACTTTTCGCTTTTAGCAAAATTATGACATACTACAGCAACTTCTTCGCCGCTTTCTGAAACTGCAACATCCTCAGCATAAAAATATTCTTTCCCACAATTATAGGCTGTATGTCGTTTACCATTCCAATCATATTCATAAGCCTTCTTTTCCCATGAAGTTCCCGCAACTAGTCTAGTTGCATCAGGAAAAACTGCAACCCCAGTAAAGCCGCCACCTGTGATCTTTCTTGGACTCAAACTAGCTTCAAGAGTTTGTGAATCAGTAGAAAATTTTTGAATCTTAAAGGAAGTGATCAATATAAAATATTTTTCATCGTCAGTAAAAAAAGCCTGATAGACTTTTCTTTCATCTTCTAATGAAATTTCTTTCTTGAGAACGAACTCAGGCTTACTCTTGGGAAACTGAGGAAACAATTCTTTTTTTTCTAATTTTTCCTCTGGCATAGGTTTAGGTTTAGGAAAATTTATCTCTGGATTGGATGCTGGTTTTTTAGGATTCTGAAAAACAAGATCCAATCCAATACAGTTGAAAAATAGTATTAGTAGGAAAAAAATTCTTTCCATGTAATACTACTCAAAGTGTGAGAACCTAGTAATATCTAATACTTGAAGTTGCATAGTACTACCTTCAAAAGAAACATTGGCAATATCACCAATCTTTTTACCAAGCAGTGCCTTGCCAACAGGGGATTGGTAGCTAATGATATTTCTTTCTGTATCAGCTTCCCAAGGTCCAAGTATAGAATAAGTAATGTCTTCGTTAGAAGCGGTGTTCTTCAAGATCACAGTACAACCAACATTGATTCTATCAGTGTTAATGGAAGAAAGATCTACTATACGAGCGTTCTTTAGTTCTGCTTCAAGTTTCTTAATCTCAGCTTGTAGTTGAACCTGCTTTTCCATTGCTGCCTTATACTCAGCATTTTCTCGAAGGTCTCCTTTTTCTTGAGCCTCACCTATGTCTCGTGAATTTTCAGCCATCTCAACATTGACTAGATGATCAAAAACTTCTTTCTTAACGTTATAACCTTTTCTTGTAACAAGTACGGTTCCTGCAGGTAAAGATGAAATCATATCTTCTAATGATTCTTCTTCATCATCAGAGGTTGTTTGGTTCCAAACTATATCAGGTTTTAGTTGATGGATTAAGTGAAAGAATTTTTCTTTTTCAGAGTCGGGAATAAAAGGTACTTCTTTATACAATGCATAAACCTTGCGAATAAAGTCTTCATCCATTTGTGGAATGATTTTATTGAGTACCTCATTATTATTTCCAAATAGGATATCTCCTGCTAGATTTTTAAGTTTAGTTCCTTTCTCTTCAATCTTGCCTAGTGGTTTTAGAATCCTAAACACTCTTAGCGTTAGGTCTTTATCAGAAATATTTATCCAGTTATAATTCCAAATTCCCGTGAGATAGGATTTAGCAATCCAAAGAAAGATTTCAGGGAAGTCCTTAGCTTTATTGATAGCAGTTTCCAAAAATAAATTTAATTCAGAAAATTTTCCCTCTGCTACAAGCTGAGTGAATACAAATTTATTCACTTTCACAGGAACTTCAAAAAGTATTCCAATGAAAATATTCGTATATTCAGAGTGGTATTTTCTGATTAGAGTGATTAGATTTTTCTTGACTTCAATATTATTCAGTTGTCTAGAAAGTTCAATCAGCTCTTCTTTTTTAAGCCCTGCAATAATTGCTCCGATATCGTCAGGTTTTTGGTGTCTTGGTAAATCCTCAGCTTCAATAGTGTTAGATGCAATGTCTAAATAGATAAAAGCTACGATTCTTCTTAACAAGTCTTTTGATTCTTCTTCCTCGTAATAATGATGATTGAAAGATTCAACTGCACCTTCTGCTTCTTCATATACCTCTAGTGCTTCAAGTGCTATTTCTAGTTTCTTGTTGAGATCAGATTGTGCATTGAATTTCTCTGAGAGTTCATCTGATAAAGTAATTGGTTTTTGTCTAAACTGCATTTCATCTTTTTTCTTAGGATTAAAACCAATTCTAGGATCTTTTTTGATTGCAAGTTTTGCTTTAGTCCACCATTTAGACCATTCTTCATTTTTCTTTAAAAATCTATTAACTATTTCAGACTTAATATCGCCAAGCAACATGATATTGTCATGTGAGGTTAGTAGCTCTACCATAAAATTTGCAATGTCTTCATGAAATAATTTATGAATTAAATCTGGAGTTTCATATAGTTTAACCCAAATATGATCACGTTTTAATGGTTTAAGACTTGTGATTGCCATTTGAATAGATAGTTTATGATCTTTCTTGTTTTGAAAATCAACAACAATTGAATCACTTTCACTACTAATGGATTTAATTTTCCCTACTCCCCAATTTCTGTGCATTACATAATTGTTTGTATCAAAAACAATATTACGTTCAAAATTTGTGATACATGCTTTGATTGGTTTTTTGCTATTTCCAATTTCAGACATTTTCAAGAAATCATCTAAAAGTGAATGGCTAGCATATTTAGCTTTATAACTTCTGATTAGTTCATTTCTTGCTTTTTGAGAAAGGGATTCATGCTCTAGAATTTTCTTTAGGAAAAAAATTGTTTTATCATGGTCTTCAAATTGTTTGAATGTTTCCATGATTGGAAATAATAAAATGACAATCCTTGGTCTTTCTCTGTTAGCTAATAGAATTCTTTCTATTTTTTCAATAAAAGGTATATCATCAAAATTGTTTGTAACAAGTATTGGCCAAATATCATCTAAATTTTGATAGTCCTTAGACCTTGCGAAGGATTCAGCAGCTTGCTTCAAAAATGTAAGAGCTTTTGGTTTATCCTCATCTAAGATAGAAAGAGCATACTTCTTTGCAATTTCAGGATTCTTTCTATCATGTTTAGCTAATTTTTCAAGAACAGCTTTTAGTTCTTTGTTTTTGTTTAATTTCTCTAGCGCCTCAGCCTTGAATTTGAGTGCAAGACGTTGTTCGCCATATTGTAGAATTTGGTCTGTAACATAGTCAATGATTGACCATTTTGAATTTATTTTTAACTGGTCTAGTAATGTTTTTAGATGACTAAAATCCTCTAGTCTATTTTGCATCAGAGAGATAATTCCAATCATATACCTTGCTGAAATACTTTCAGGGTGATCGTTCAAATGTTCTTTTAGAAGTTGGTTCGCTTCATCTAACTTTCCTAAAGAAGTATAGTGTTGGATCAAATCATCATAAATTTTAAATTTAGTTACAGGGATATTACTTGCATCAACTCTTACATAGATTTCTTCATTAAAAAGAGAAGTGAGTTTTTGAAATTCACTAGATACATTTTCAGCGGTTAACACTGATTCTTGTGCCATAATTAGACTCCAACAGTTTTTAAAGTGATTGTAGCTTCAATTTGAGGATACTTACCGAAGCAAAATAAAACATTAAATACAGAATTTCTTTGAGTTGATTTTTAGTAAAGAAGATTTTTAAGAAAAGAGAAGCCCATAAAGGGCTTCATTTAGGATAGAAGGAACAGATTATTTTTTGGGTGGTTGAGCAGCAGGAGTTGCAGCACCAGAATCACCTTTACATTCTTTTTTAGGACGGAAAGGATCTTGGAGTTGTTTTTCCAATTTGCTTTTTTTCTCACAGTCTTCAGAGTCGAAATCTAGATCTGCACCATCGAAGTGAACTTCGAATGCGTCTGTTAAAATTCTTAGCTCATCAAAGAAGAAAACCACTGCTTCCCCAGTTGTCTTAGGAGTAGAGCGAATTTTGAATTGCTTAAAAACAGCAGTTTTAGTTGCAGGGTAAGTATCCGAAAATTGTGGAATATTTGTTGGGATTTTAGCAGTCATAGGTCTCCAACCAACAAAGTTCATAGAACCAAATTTCAAGATATGAGTTTCACCTGTATAGTCTTCAACCCAACCTTCTAGTTCATAGTCATTACCACGACCGCAAACCCAAACAGAAAGTGCTTTTCCAACACCAGGGAATTCAAGTCCATAGATTGGTTGATAAGTTCCCACAGCTTTACGTTGTGAAGGATCTTTCTTAGCATCGTTTCTATCTAGATCATTTTCTGTTACAAATCCTCTGAAACGAATTACTTCGTACTTTTTATTGTCTCTTGGAGGACGAATAGTAACTTCATTTACCCCAGAATAAGTGAACTGGAATTTAAGACCAAGGACATTTTGTTTGCCTCTATCTTTAGAATAGTCAAGATACTTTACATCTCTTGGATAGCCTGGAACCAATTTTACTTCTCTCATTGCCTGAGCAGTTGGTGGAAGTTTTGGATCATATTTATAGTTTGCACCTGGATAAGTTGGGTAACTAATCCCATCCTTGTCAGTGAAAACCTCCCAAGTATTTTCGTCCCAATTTTCAAGAGTGATTGCTCTGAGTTCTTTTTCAGAGAGATCATTACCATTGGAAGTCTTTACACCTTTTTGCTGAGCAAACGCAAAGCCTACCAAAGATGCTACAGCGATTGTAACTGTTGATAGACCGATGAGTAGATTTTTTTTATTCATTTTATACACCTCTAAATTCTACCAGTTATCTTTGATCTCAAAGCCTGGATAAATGGATTCTTGTCTGTCAGTTCTAACTTCAAGATCATCAACATAGAAATAAAAATCACCACCAACTTCATGCACATCACTAGAAACAAAAAGGGAAACAAAACGAATGTTTTTGTCTAGTAGTGAATAACGAGCACTTTGAGGGATGAAACCAGGGATTGGAGCAGTAAGCTTTCTCCAACCAAAGAAGTCTAGACGACCTAGACGGATGTTGTGAGTGTTGCCTTTGAAGTCACGAAATTTTGCATAAAGAGTGTGACGGAATTTACGACCCAATACCCAAACTGAAATCTGACGAGCCTTTCCTCTGATAATAAATTCTTGTGGAGGAGAAACTTCGACTCTATCAAAACCTCTATTATAAAAAAATGTCTTAACACCTAGAACATGATTCTTGCCAATTTTTTCAGCTTGGTCAGCAGTAGCAGGAACATATTCTCCTTTATCATTTTTGGAATCAGGAGCACTTTTTTCATCAAATACATCTTTAATGATTCCTCTTTGGATGAGTTTCAAAGTTTTAGTCTCACCTACAGGATTTGTAGATTTAGCTCTCCAGTCTTCAGCATCTTCAAAATCATCTAGAGTTACTCTTTCTAGAGCATCCCCACTTGTATTTTGAGCCGCCCCTGTGGCTGGTTTTGCAGCTGGCTGTGCAGCTGGTTGATTTTGTGCGCTTACAGATGATGCATAGAAACTTAAAGCAAGCATCATGAGCAAGATTCTTCTTAACTTCATTAGAAACTCTCCTTCTTCTTTTTGTAAAACATAAATAAAACCTATTCTTCTAGGTGTAGTGCTAAAAAGCACACTTACAATAGTTCATAAGATAGACTTTCGTCAACACCATTTTTTATATCGGAAACTAAAATCTAAAACTTAGCACCCATTGAAAACATATTTTTTAATTCTTATTTTTTCCTTTCTTGAACTGCTTTTTCGACTACGCTAACAATGTTTTTGGATCTAAGCCCAAAATAGTCTAAAAGCTCACTCCAGGTTCCAGACTTACCAAATTCATCCTTCATTCCTATCTTAATCACCTTAGTTGGATATTCTTCCGAAAGAAATTCTGAAACTGCTGAACCAAGTCCACCAAGTACATTATGCTCTTCACAGGCGATGATTAGATTCGTCTTTTTAGCTTCCTCTAAGATAGCATTTTTATCAATTGGTTTAATGGTTGCCATATTCAATACTGAAACTTGGATTCCCATCGAAGCCAAAATTTCTGCGGCTTGGTCAGCTTCCCCAACAAGAACACCATTAGCAATGATGCAAGCATCAGTGCCTTCTCTTCTTTTCTCTGCCTTACCAATTTCAAACTGGTAATTTGTTCGTTCTAGAATGGGAATATTTGGTCTTCCTACCCTAACATAAACTGGGCCCTTATACTCATAAATTTTCTTTATAACTTGTTTAGTTTCTTCATAGTCAGAAGGACAAATTACAACCATTTCTGGAATCGCCCTCATGATTGCAAAGTCCTCTATACATTGATGAGATGCCCCATCTTCACCAACAGTGATTCCTCCATGGGAAGCAACAAGCTTTACATTTAGCTTTGGATAAACAACAGAATTTCGAACCACTTCCCATGCTCTTCCAGCAAGAAACATTGCAAAGGAAGATGCAAAGGGAACCAGCCCCGAAAGTGCTAGTCCCGCAGCATGTCCAACTAAATTTTGTTCAGCAACCCCAACATTAAAAAAACGCTCAGGAAATTTCTTTTTAAAACCATTGGTTTTAGTAGAACCACTTAGGTCTGCATCCAAGACAACTATATCTGCCTTTTCGGCACCTAGTTCCACTAGAGCATCTCCATAACCATCTCTAGTTGCTTTTAGGTTTCCCGTAGATGAAGTTGCTTGTCCCATTAGTTTTTCAGTGCCTCAACTTTATCGGTTCTTTCCCAGGTAAAAGTATCTCCTACTCTTCCAAAATGACCATAGCTAGCAGTCTCTTGGTATTTTCTACCCTTTCCAAGTAGATCTAGAGACTCCACGATTCCTCTTGGAGTTAGCTTAAAGTTAGCTTTTACTCTCTTAGCAATCTCTACCTCTGAAACTTTACTAGTCCCAAAAGTATCAACTAGAACAGAAACTGGTTCTGCAACACCGATTGCATATGCAAGTTGAACCTCACATTTAGTAGCAAGTCCCGCAGCAACAACATTCTTCGCAATATAACGTCCCATGTACGCAGCAGATCTATCCACTTTGGAAGGATCCTTACCAGAAAATGCCCCACCACCATGACGACCCATTCCGCCATAAGTATCCACAATAATCTTTCTACCAGTAAGCCCAGTATCTCCATGGGGTCCACCAATCACAAAGATTCCTGTTGGGTTAATGAAATATTTTGTTTTTGCAATTAAATTCGCTGGAAGTACTTTTTTGATGCATTCTTCTATGATTGCTTCTTCAATTTGTTTATGAGTAACCTCAGGGTTATGTTGAGTTGAAATTACAACAGTATCAATTGCTACTGGTTTTTCATTTTCATAAACAACAGTTACCTGTGACTTTGCATCAGGTCTTAACCAAGGAATTTTCTTAGAGTGTCTATCTTTTGCTAATTGTTCCAAAAGTTTATGAGAATAATAAATAGGAGCGGGCATTAATTCAGGAGTCTCTGCGATTGCAAATCCAAACATGAGTCCTTGGTCTCCAGCACCTTGTTCTTTATGTAGCCCTTCTCCTTCATTCACACCTTGAGCTATGTCAGGGGATTGTGCATGAACATGAGAAGATACAACTGCATAATCTGCATCAAAGTATAGCTGAATATCATTATAGCCAATTTTACGAATTACATCCCTTGCAATCTCAGCAGTATCCACTCTTCCTTTGCTAGTAATTTCACCAGCAATTACAACTAAATTGGTAGTAACTAAGGTTTCACAAGCAACTCTAGATTTTGGGTCTTGTGCTAGAAATGCATCTAAAATAGCATCAGAGATTTGGTCGCATACCTTGTCTGGATGACCTTCAGAAACAGACTCTGAGGTGAAAATAAAATCTTTTAAGGACATTGAAACACTCCCGGTTCAAAAAAATTTCGATTAGCAAGAATCCTAAAGCAAGGTTTTTCTGTAAACCTCAAGTGTCAATGGAAAGATTAAGAATAAGAGTTCATATTATTTGATTTAACTAAAATGTATTATGCAGTAATAATTTTAATTTTTCTAAAAAATGTTCTTTTCGATGGGTAACTTAGGATTTATTTTAATTAAAATTTAAAGGGGATACTTATGAGAGAAGATGGAAGGGAAAGTGATAATATTGAAGATAGAAGAGGAAGTAGTGGTGGAAATTCTGGTGGACTAGGACTTGGACTCATATTTTCACTTCTATCTAGTAAGTCTGGAATTGCAGTTTTAGTGATTGGTTTTATTGTTTCCTATTTTTTAGGAATCAGTCCAATGAAAATCATATCCTTACTCTCTGGGGGAAATGAACCTATTTCCACAAATCAGAATAATACGATAAACAAGAAACCAATCGAAGAATCAAATAAAGAAAAAGACAATCGCAAAAGAGTTTCAGTTGTTCTTGCGGATAATGAAGATGTTTGGAAAAATGAATTTCAAAATATTGATAGAGTTTATGAAGAACCTAAACTAGTATTATTTCGCGATAGCACTCCTACAGCTTGTGGATCGGGCAAATCAGCAATGGGACCGTTTTATTGTCCTGCAGACAGAAAAATTTACATTGATCTAGGATTCTTTGAAGAGATGGAAACTAGATTTCAAGCACCTGGTGAGTTTGCTCAAGCCTATGTAATTGCTCATGAAGTAGGTCATCATGTGCAAAATCTACTTGGTATTTCTAGAAAAGTTAGGAAAGCACAAAAATCTAAATCTGAGGAAGAAAGTAATGCTCTTTCCGTGAAACTGGAACTGCAAGCTGATTGTTATGCTGGGGTCTGGGGCAATCATGCAGAAAAAGCAAGGAAGATTTTAGAGAATGGAGATATTGAATCTGCACTAAATGCTGCAACACAAATTGGTGATGATACATTACAAAAAAGAAGTGGAAGAGAGATCGTGCCCGAAACTTTTACTCATGGTTCTTCTGCACAAAGAGTGAAATGGTTTAAAAAAGGATTTGAATCAGGAAATGTAAAAGACTGTAATACTTTCCTATCGGAATAGAATTTAAAAAAAAATGACTTGACTATTTTGACTATAGAAATTAGTCTAAATAGTCATGATGACAGAGACTATTTTATGGAATATTGCTGGTGCTAAATCTAAGTTTTCTGAATTGATTGGAATTGCGATCAAAGAACCACAGGTGATCTACAATAGAAAAGAACCAAAAATTGTCATGCTAAGCTACTCAGAGTTTAAAAGACTATCAGAACTAGATGTTCTAGTTCATAAAAAACCTGCTTGGAGCGATTTTACAAAATTTTCTTCAGAGCTTACTAAGAAAAAATCATTCGAACTTGAACTCCCGAGCAGAAATGACAGAAGAAATCAAAATATATAAATGTACTTAACTGATACTAATGTAATTTCAGAACTCACAAAAAAAGAAAAAAACAGTTCCGTCATAGAATGGATTTCAAGACAAAACTCATTATCCTTTAGCATCATTACATACCATGAGTTGAGAAATGGAATTAATCGTGCTTCAAAAGAAAAAAAGAAGAATCTAGAAATTTGGTGGAACGAATTTCTTTCCTATAAACCAGAATTTCTACCAATTGATTTAAATATTGCTAACTTATCTTCAGTGCTTCGATCCAAGTCAGAGAACTCAGGTAAACAATTATGCTTAGCAGATTCTTTAATTGCTGCAACTGCCATTCATCACAACAAAATACTAGTCACAAGAAATGTTAATGATTTTGAAAAGTGTGGAATTAGCCTTCTAAATCCATTTGAAATTTAATTACTAACTTTTATAGGTAAACGTTTTTACGTTTACTTTTAGTCAAATCTTTGATCGAATCAACTGTTGGTGAAAGCCAATCTTCTAAAAGAGGCTCTTCATTAGATTTCCTACTACCTTTAAAAGCTATATCTTTATTATAGTTTGCAATTTCACTAACAGTATTAATTTTTCTCGCCATTTCGATTGCCTTCCAATAATGTTTCAATGCTTGAGGAAGATTTCCTTTCTTCTCATAGATTGCACCAATATTATTATATACAGCAATTAATGTTTGATAAATTTCTTGATGAGTTGATTCTTCTTGAACAGGAACTTGAATCTGTGCTTCTTTTTCCTCAAAGTCTTCTTTAACTTTCAGATAGTTTCCTAAACTTGCATTCAATTGATTAGTATAATAGAAAGCATTAGCTCTACCTAATATAATATTTACATTGGAATATGTATCTTCTTCCCCAAGGTTAGCCCATTCACCAAGTGCTCCTTCGAAGTCAGAATTCATATAATTAATCCAAGCAGTATAATAATACAATTCTCGTTTTAGAGTTTCATCTTTAAGTTTGTATTTATTTGCTTTTTCAAAATAAGCAAGTGCATTATTCAGATTATTTCTTCTTTCTGTTTCCAGTTCGGTTAGCTCGCCTAAACTTCTGTTAGGATATACTTTTCTTGCAGGGAATTCGTCCATCTTGTCTTTTGAATTTAATAATGCTGACTCTAGATAAACTATCTTACCCATATTAAAGAAAATTCTACCAACATCACCTTTCATAAGAGTTTCATCTTCAGGTCTATTTCCATATTGAAGATGAAATGTATCGTATCTTTTGAAAGCATTCTCTAATAACTTCCAAGCTTCACTATTGTTTTCAATTCTTTGGTAATACTCAGCCATTTCCATAACAGCGAGGTAATGAGCAGGATCGTTGGAAGCAGCTAGTTCAAATTGTTTTAAACCACGAAGAGATTCATTTTTTGAGATATAATATCTTCCTCTTTGGTAGTACTGCTCAGCATAATCTGAACCATCAATTTCTTGACCATCTTCTCTAACTTCTTTTTTATCAAATGCTATATTCAATAGATCTAATGTAGTTTCATCAATATCCATATTGGTGACCTGATCTTCTGGATCTACATTGTATCGAATTCTAAGTTCAGTTGGGTTAAGGTCAATATAAAAGCTTGCAAGCTTTGCTAGAACTGCGAGAGATAAATCCTTTTCTATTCCTAAAACATTCTTCACCTGTCTATGATGGTTCAATACAAACTGAGGATTTCTATCTTTACGCCACATTTCAATAAAAGTGGAAAGAAGCCCTCCATGCCCAACAGGATTTTTAGGATGTTCTTCTATAATCTTGTTATAATAACTTGCAGCTTTTCCAAAATTTTGTTGGTCATAATATACCTTCGCAAGTCCTGAGGTAGCTTCAATATTTCTAGGATCCTCACCATCAGTGAAGACTTGTTTAAAATAGTTGATTGCAAGATTATCATTTTTATAAACCTTACCCTCACCTTCTACAAAATTGATTGCAACATTAGAATGAAATTTTCCTAGATTAATATAAGTTCTATTATCATGAACTTTCTTTCCAAGTTCAGAAACAATATAAGCTCCCGCCTTCAAGATTTTTCTTTCTATCTTATCTTGAGATACTAGTCTCAATATATCTCTAGGATCCTTTGGAAGACTATTATCCCCTGTTTGCAGTTTAGATTCGTCCCATCTTTGGCCCTTAGCAATAGTAATATAAGGCACATCAGTTCTTGACATCCAAGACTTAGAAGTATCACCATTCACAGACTCTCTATTAGGATATAGAGGCGGATCAAGTTTGCCAAACAATTTTTCAAAAGAACGTTCATATGCACCAATTCTCATATAAGCCATTCCATAACGATTTAGAATTTCTACATCATTTGGATTGATTCTTTCTCCCGCCTTAAAGAAATCTTCTGCATTCATTAACTTTCTTTCTTTTTCTTTTGGATCTTTTTCAAATCCAGCTTTTGCTATTTCTTCGATTCCATCGTTATAGAATGCAGCAGCACGTAATGGTTTATATAAATATTTATAACCAAAAATTAAACCACCAACTAGAAAGATAGAAGCTGCTGCAAGTAGTGAGTAACGTTTGAGTTTTTGCCTTCTTTCAAACTCACCTTGTTTAGTATAAATATCTTTTGTAGCGATGATTGGAATTCCCGATTGAGAATAGGCTCCAGTATCATCAAATAGCTGAACTTCATATCCAAGTTTATCACTTAGATACTCAGCAATATCAGCTGGTTTCTGTTGGGTTTTGATTAGCTCTAGTAGATCTCTTTGGTCTTTAGGAGAGAGCTTATCATTAGTAATACAATCAATAATAGTACGTTTTAGTTTTGGTGGATAGCTGATTAACTCTTGTTGGATGATGGCGAGTTCTTCATCAGTAAGCTCGTTTTCTTCTTCTGCATCTTGAGCGAGACCTGCAAGATCATCCTCAATTCCAGAATCATAATCAGAAACATTTTCATCGTCATCATCTAACTGATGAAGAGATCCCATTTCACTTTCTTCATCATCTTCTACACTTGGTCTGCTTTCTTCAAAGTCACCAAAATGATCTCCATCCAAATCCCCTAGCCCACCACCATCATCAAATGAGGAAACCGAACTAGTCCCGCTACCAAGATCATCAAAATTATCATCAAAGGAAGAAACAGCTTTAGAAGGTTTAGAAGTTACCTCATCATCAAAATCATCCGAACCAAAATCAGGAACCTCTGAGGATTCATCACCTGATGCAAATCCTTCTCCAAAACTTTCCTCATCATCTCCAAATCCACCTTCAGATTTAGAGCCACCTACTTCCCCAAATGGGTCATCAGAATCTTCTTGACCAGAACCAAAATTAGAGAAAGGATCTTCATCACCTGAAGTGGCTTTAGATTCTTCTGATCCAAAATCAGCAAATGGATCCTCCTCATTGGTTGAGGTATTACTAGAGTCGAAGTCAGCAAAAGGATCTACCTCACTGGACTCAGTATTTGATGCTGAAAAATCTTCCGAATCTGCAAATGGATCTTCTTCAGTTTTTGAAGAATCACCAAAGATATCATCAGATGATTCACCAAAAGGATCTTCTGAACTATCTTTTGCTTCTTCACCAAATGGGTCTTCCTGTTTAGATGTAAAATCTTCTTCACCAAGATTG
This sequence comes from Leptospiraceae bacterium, assembly GCA_033762425.1. Taxonomy (GTDB): domain Bacteria; phylum Spirochaetota; class Leptospiria; order Leptospirales; family Leptospiraceae; genus JANRLP01. The sequence continues at coordinate 195,223 of JANRLP010000049.1, read as the reverse complement.
ATTTCATCATCTTCAACAGGATTACTTAGATTAGAAAAATCATCTTCTGCTACTGTATCTTCTGTTTTTTCAGAATCGAAATCATCCAATCCTAAATCATCTTCTTTGGGGTTGGGTTTTTGACTTAAGGCAGTATCAATATCAGTATTTAAAAGAGCATCTAGGTCGTCGTCGTCATCGTCCTCAAAGTTTTTTACTTCAGGAGGAGAATCAAAATCATATTCAGGAGTTTTATTGGAATCTTGTGCTAAATCAGAAGAATCATCCTCTTGGGAAGATGTAGTTGTAGTATCCTCATCATCATCAACTGGAAACTCAGGCTCGGGCTCTCCCAAAATCTTACGGAGGTTTTTTGCCATCACATTTAGGCTCTCAGAATGTATAGGATTCTTATTGAGAGGTGAAAGTAAGTTTATGATCTGACTGAGTTCTTCTTCTGTGTTCGCCATATGGATACTATATTTTACATCGGAAAAAAACTATGTCTTGGTAATAGATTTTTAGGATTTTAGCCAAGATTTCATTTTCCCAATAGTAGCCTCTTTTTCTTCATAAATTGGCATATGCCCCGAATGGTTCAAAATCAGCAATTCAGAGCCCTTGACTCTAGCGGAAGCTTCAATTGAATTGTGAGAACCTACAATTAGGTCTTCTTTTCCAGCAATAAACAGTGTTTTAGCTTTGATTTGGTGCAAGATTGGATTCAAATCACATTTATCTAGAGAGACTAAAAAAGCACCCATTAGATCAAAATCTAGTTTTTTGAAATATTCTGCATACTCGGAAATAAATTCTTTCATACCCTTTTGTTTGATAAAATCATCCCAGTCTTAAACGGAACCATTCATTAAAATTTCCATGGAATTCGGAGACATCATAAAACTCTGAAGTGCAAAACTAACTACAGGGCTTAAGTTCCATTCATAAGACAGTTTCATAAGTGCAAGTAGCCCTTCCACAGGACCGTGCACTACAGGGCAGATTACTATCACTCTATTCACAAGCTCGGGATACCTTGCTGCAATTCCCAATACCACATAACCACCAGTGGAATGACCAATTAGAGTGAGTTTTTTTTCTGGAAATATCTTTCTTAAAGCTTCAGCTTGAATTTCTATTACTTTATCAGCACCAAAGTTTCTAAAACTTTTGGGAGAACTTCCAGGATAGTGTCCAACTAGATCCAGATTTGTTATCTTTCCAAATTCCATAAATTCAGAAAGTACTGGTTTCCAAAAAAATCTAGAGGAACTCCACCCATGAATAAAAACTAAATCTTCTTTCCCTTCACCCATTTCCTCATAGGTAAATTTATGACCTTGAACATCTACTTCTTTCATTAAACTAAAACCTTTCTCCATCCATCTATAATAATACGATTAGGAATCTCATCAAAAAAATTTTCTAGTGATAAAAATTTATTCTGAAATCTATCATCAAATCATTGCTAGTCCAACAAATCCACAAGCAATAGCATCCCATGAGTCATCGTGACCCTTCAATTCGTCTAAACCTAAAATGAGTTTCAAAGCAACCCCAATTTGTTTTTTATCAGCAGTCCCACTGCCTGTAATTCCTTTTTTGATTTGGGTAACAGTTGGTTCAAGTATCTTTAGTTTTTTTTCTGCAAGAGTTAGAAGTATTACTCCTCTCGCTTGGAAAACTCTTCCTGCAGTCTTAGTATTTTTGCTAAAAAAAAGTTCTTCTACACTTGCATGAGTAGGGCTTGTTCTTTCAATAATTACTAAAAGACTCTCGCGTAATGATACTAAAGCATCTAAAGCATTAGTATTCGATTTACTTTCAATAGTTCCATACTCAATCAATTTAGGAATTCTTGAAACATTAGACTTTTCTAATATTGCATAACCTACTCTATGTGTTCCTGGGTCTATCCCAAGAATTCTTAAACTCAAATATTAATTGCCTCACCTAAGACTGCACTAGTTGCTTCTAGTACACCCTCAGAAATTGTTGGGTGAGCATGAATTGTTTGAATAATTTCATGAACGCTTAGTTCATTAGAAGAAGCGAGTACTAACTCTGCTATGATTTCGGTAGCACTTGGTCCAATAATATGTGCTCCTAAAATTTCTCCATGTTTTGCGTTAGTTACGATCTTAACCATTCCATTAGTATCGCCTATTGCTTGTGCTCTACCACTTGCTGTGAAAGGGAATTTTCCAACCTTCACATCAAAGCCAAGTGCAATCGCTTTTTTCTCTGTTAGCCCAAAAGATGCAACTTCTGGGTGACAATAAGTACATCCTGGAATCAAATCATAGTTTATTGGATGGTATTTTAGTTCAGAGGATTTTTTTAATTCGATAGCTATTGCTTCAGCCGCTTTAATGCCTTCCATAGAAGCAACATGGGCAAGAAGTGGATTTCCAGTGCAATCTCCAATTGCATAAATTGACTTACACTTTGTCGCATAACGTTCATTTACATCAATGAATCCTTTAGAAAGAACAACGCCAAATTTTTCTAGATTCAGATCTTCTGTGTTTGGAACAAGTCCAATTCCTACAAGAACCTTATCCACTTCAATTTCTGAGGTTTCAGATACATTATTCTTATTCTTTATTTTTAGTACAACACTATTCTCTTTTTTTTCTGTTGCATAAACAGACATTCCAAGTTTATATTCTATCTTTCTTTTGAGAAAAGATTTTTCCAATACTTGTGAAATTTCTTCATCTTCATTGGGAAGTAGATGATCTAGATATTCAATAATTACTACTTCAGAACCCATGGAAGCATAAAAATCTGCAAACTCTACACCAATTGCTCCTGCACCAATCACTCCGATTTTTTTGGGAGCAGATTTCTCAACCATTGCCTCTCTGCTAGAAAGAACTAAATTTTGGTCAAAGGCAAGCCCAGGAAGTGGTCTAGATCTTGCTCCAGTTGCAATAATAAATCTATCAGCAGTAATTTCTTTTTTACTATCGCCAGATGATACTAAGACTTTATTTTCTTCAATAAAACTAGCTGTTCCGAAAACAACTTCAATTTTATTTTTCTTCATGAGAAAATCCACTCCCTTTGCCATTTGGTCAGCAACCTTTCTAGATCTCTCAATTACTTTTCCAAATTCAACTTGAATGCCTTGGGCTGAAATTCCAAACTCTTGAGCTTTTTTCATTTCTTCTAAAAGGTGGGCGCTTTGTAATAGTGCCTTAGTGGGAATACAGCCCCAATTTAGACAAACCCCACCCATTTTCTCTTTTTCGATCACTGCTGTCTTGAATCCTAGCTGTGCCGCTCTAATGGCTGCAACATATCCCCCAGGTCCACCACCAATCACAACTACTTCAAAATCCATGAAAGCTCCTTCTAAATCTGAAAAACAGCTTACCCGAGCTACCAAATTAGAAAATCACTTTTTTTTTAACGATATTCTTTAATTCTATGATTGACAAAAATAGCATTCAATTCCGATATTTAAGAAAACCTAAGTTCGAGTGTCGTCGAACAATCCTGGAGAGATAAATGACAAAGAAACTCATTTTTAGTGCACTTTCAATTTTGCTAGTTGGTTGCATGGGAGTAACCAGTGTTAAGTCTATTGCTAATGTTGATATCAAATCTACCGGGAATAGAATTCAAAAAACCCTTTATGGAAACACATTCCTATTCGGTGCTATTCCTGTTGGTGACTATAATTCCTTAGATTCAAAAGAAGCTATCGAAACCTTAGCAAAAGTTAGTTCTTGTAAAGACCTTAAAAACATTGATCTAGAATTTTTTACTTATAACTTTTTAGTAGTTGGCTATCAAAAAATGATAGTAAAAGCTGACTGCTCCAGAGAATAAATTCAAACCTAAATACTGCGGGGGAATTTCCCCGCAATCATCTCTATTTGAGACTAGTTAGTTTCTATTTGCTTCATTTTTACTAATTTATCCCATACAATTTATAGATTCATTTTTTAAGTTGCCATAGTTCTAGGTTTTTAATTCTATTATTTTTTATAGTAAAATATAGGATTTTGCCAATAATAAATATTAATGGAAAGCTTGGAGCAATAAATGAAGAAGTATATTCTCACAGACCAAAAAACTCTCACTAGTATTCTAAACAGACTTTTAGATAAACAAGTGAATGCGGTCAATGAAGACAATAAACGTTATGTTGTCACAAAGATCATGGCGGAGAAAGACTTAAACAATAGCACAAATATAGTTCTTCAAGCTGTAGAAGGAGAAATAGGCAAACCACTGACCCTAGTATCCATTATGAAAGAGAACAAGGTTGAGATTAGGGTGAAACAAGAAAGCCCTTATCGAAATGATCTATACAAAGTTCTAGAAATTATTATTGAACCACTAGAACGTTCTGCTGCTAGAGCTTCCATCAAAGGAATCACCCTACTCAATCTACATTATGCTCCTCAAATTGACCTAACTTCAGTTCTATCTCTATACGGCAAAACTTCGATCATTACCCAAACAATCCAACAATTCCAAATGATGCTGGAAAATTCATTGAATCATTTTGGTTATTTCATAACCAAAATTCAGGTCGGATTCTATTATGCTGCTGATACTCCCTTACTCAATGCTCTTGGAGATGCAAAGTCTCCCTATTTCATGAGGGATGCCTACAAAAAGCAATTCTACTCAGAAAGAGGATTCTTTAACCCTAATTCAAAATTTAAACCCCAAGCGATTGACGGGCTAGTCCAGTCTCATCTAATTGAAAATGTAAAGTCAGTATTAATTGTTCCTTTTTTTGGAGCAGGAAATGTACTTCTGGGTTATGTTGAGCTTTCTAGTAGTTTGCCCAATCTTGGAAATGAGAATCTTCAGAAAGATATCGAATCTTCTGGGGGAATAGGACCACTGATCAATTTTATTGAGTCTAGATGTGAAGACTTTACCTTTGAACTAGAACTTTCTTATGTGAAAGAGTGGAAGCTTTTCGCTCAAAAAGAAGATGCAATCGACATTAGCCAAGACGGAAGAGGACTGGGAATCAGCCTTTCTGGAGGTAAAGAATACCAATTCTTAGAAAAAGGGACAAAACTTGCGTTTTCCATTTCTATCAATAGGAAAAGTTATTTGTTCTATGCTAGTATCAAAAATATCAAGAAGCCCAAAGAACCAAATTCTCCTTGGAACCTTGGGGTTAGGATCTATACTTGTGATAAACCTGAAGGGATAAGTCTCATTGGAACTTATGCTTCTCAACTTATCAATGATGACTTGCAAGGGTAAAAATGAGTGAGGCAGAGAAACTAAATCGAATCCTTGAGATTCTAGTTTCTCTCGAATCAACCCTTCATTCCAATTCTCCAAACAATGGGTACAAGATTGTACTATTTTTAATTCCTATTTTTGGGATCGTTTTTGGCTGTGGATTGCTTTTTGCAATCTTTTACTGGTGGCATAAGCAAAAACTAGAGCTAATCCGTTCGGGAAATTATAGACCTTTCCATTTTGACCTAAAAGCCTATTCCTTTTTTTTGGGACTTTTGTTGACATTCACGGGTCTTGCACTTTCCATAGTATTTATCATAGTTATGGGTAAGTCTATGGCTATTTTAGGAGGGTTAGTGCCATTCGCAGTGGGATTAAGTCTATTGACATACTACAAATTGGGGAGATAGAAGAAAAGAATCTCTGCAACCCAACAGATTGGGCGTCAGTCCAAGAAATTCTAAAAGGGAAGTACTCTTCTTTTGAAACATTGATGGATAAGTACCAAGGAATGGTATTTGCACAGTGTATGAAATTTTCTCGTAATACAGAAGAAGCTGAAGACATGACCCAAGAGATTTTCATAAAAGCATTTGAAAATCTTTCTCAATTTCGAGGAGAATCACAGTTTTCTACTTGGCTTTACAAAATTGCTCAAAACTTACTACTTACAAAATCCAGAAAAAAACAAGTCCATACTGAAACCCTTGTGGATGGAAATTTTAGTGCAGAATCTAAAGTGGAAGAGCATGATTCAGACTTCAAAATGAAGCTTCAGAATCTTCTCTCTAAACTTCCCAAAAACTATAAACTTCCAATCATGCTTTATTACTACGAGAACATGAGCTATGCTGAAATCGCAGTAAAACTAAATCTTAAGCTTGGAACTCTGAAAAGTCATATCCTCAGAGGAAAAGAGCTTCTGAAAGGTTGGCTACAAAATGAAAAAAGAAAACTCTGAACTACCGTTTACTCATCCTAATATTTTTGAAACAAATATGGAAGCTCCAAGCTCAATCAAAAAATTGGTGTTGGCACAAATTATGCCCGACTATTTTATTCGACCAATTTTGATTTCATTCCTACTTCTATTTCTTTCTCCTTTTCTACTACTCTTCTTGAGCCTTGATCTTTTTTTAGACAAACAAATTTTAGAATTCCTAATTCTTTGGGAATGTTTTCTTTTCGTTTTGTTTGCTTCTACTCTTGGGGTAATTTTTATTACTTTCAAAACTCCAAAGTTTCAAGAAATCAAAGATAAACTAGGTTACATTGAATGAAACTATTTTTGCTTTGTTTCTTAGTCGCATTCTTTGGAATTCAATCTGACTCAAAGCAAAAGCTAACTCCAGAACAACTTTTGTCTATGAGTGATGATTCTGCTAAAAGAGCAATAGACAAACTTACTAAACAAGAAACAGACGAGCTAATTACACAAATCAGAGTTGCAGCAAAAAAAGATTATCCTAACTCGGATAAATTTTATTTTTTAATTTCTCATTTAGAAAGGATTAGTGCAATTACTGAAGAACAGGCAAGACTAGAAGCACTCAATTCAGTATATTTATTTGGTCTTGTTTCGCTTACTTCATTCTTAGGCTATCTTCTTTTTTCTCAAAGAAAATTGATTCGTTCTATTGAAACTCTAAACCAATAGTTTGCGGAATTTTTCAACAGATGAAATCATAGGTCAAGAAGTAGCAAAAACTTATATAAAATTTTATAAATCAAATCCACAAAAAATTCCCGGTTTACTGATTTTTCATGGACCTTCAGGAGTTGGTAAATGGTCAATGGCAGAAAGATTTTCCTATGAGATTTTATGTCTTCATGGAAATGGTTGTGGACACTGTGAATCTTGTAAGCTATTCTTAACGCATTCTCATCCTGACTACATTCAATTTCCAGAGTCTATTCGAATTGCAATAGGTGATGATAAAAATCCAGAAGAGTTCACAGTAAGATGGTTACTTTCCAAAAGAGTATCTTATATTCCACATACTTCAAAGTATAGAATTGTTCTTTTGCCCGATGCATCAAGACTTGGTGATGAAGCAGAAACTGCATTACTGAAAACACTGGAAGAACCACCAGCTCATACAAAATTCATTTTTATAATTGATGATCTAAAAAAACTAAAAGATACGATACAAAGCAGAGGAATTAAAATTCCTTTCCAATACTTGAGTAAGTCTTCTATTCAAGAAATTTCCGGCGAAAAACATATTTATTATGATGAAATTTTTGGTGGAAGTCTTTCCCCTTTTATGGCTGATTCTTCCTTTATAAAATTTGCAAAAGATAAAATTTCTGAACAAATAAAAGATCCGTTTCTACTTTTAAAACTGGAAAATTGGGTCAGAGCATACAAACAAGACCATCCAGAGTGGGAAGAGGATTTCTCTTATTTAGAATTTTTAGAAATAGTCTCTACCCTACTTTTATTTGCTTATTCTAAAGTTGAAAATTCAATGAAAGAATTAGAAGCAATCTTTGAATTCAAAAATGATTTACATAAATCAATAGCAGGACTTGAAAATTTTTTGATTAGTAGATTGTTTCATAAATTGCAACATCTATAAAAATGCTTCTTGCTATTTTTGGTTAAGTAAAAATACTTACTGAGTCGTAAGAGGTAAACTATGAATCCTAATCTCCCAAATTCAGAGAACATTCCATCAAGAAAAATTCAGATTGAACAAGCAAAACTTATTTATAAATTTGATCTTAACTATTTACCACCAATTGTTTTTAATGAAACTCTTCCACCAAGTGAAAATTTTGACTTTGACTATAATTTTGAAAAAACTGAAGAAATTTTAAGAATTGGTACTAATCTAGCCGCAGTAAAAGCAAGACAACTCTTTGATCATTTCGATAACCTAGATGATTATGAAGACTTATACCAAACCATTGCTAAACCAAGTTCTTTTCCAAACTATGAATATGATCTTGAGTTTGCTAGACAAAGAGTTGCAGGTGTGAATCCAATGGTATTGAGAAAAGTTAAGGACAAACTCCCTGATAATTGTAAGATACAGGACTCAGATATCCAAAAAATCTTAGGTAACAAAATTACTATCAAAGATACAATCAAAGAAGGAAAACTTTTTATTACTGACTATTCCATGTTGGATGGATTACAACTAGGTCGATATGAAAGAGGGCAAAAGTTTTTAACAGCACCAATTGCTCTTTTTTATTGGCAGTCTTCAGGCTATAACAAAGAAGATGGAACAACAATAGGAAATTTAATTCCTATTGCAATTCAACTCAGACAAAAACCCGAAAAAGATGAACCAATTTTTACTCCTCTAGATGGACTTGATTGGAGAGTTGCAAAAACTTTTTTACAAGCAGCAGATGCAAATCATTTAGAAACATATTCACATCTTGGAAGAACTCATCTTGTAATTGAACCAATCATTGTTGCAACTCATAGAACTATTGCAAACACTCACCCACTCTTTGCACTACTGATCCCACATTTTAAATTCAATCTTGCGATAGACACAATTGGTAAGAAGCAACTTATCAATAGAGGTGGTTATATGGATCAACTTCTTGCTGGAACTCTTGAAGCATCATTGAAGCTTACTGGAGAGGCATATTCTAGTTATAATTTTGATAAGTCCATGATAAAGACTGAACTAAAAGATAGAGGTCTTCTAGAAAAGACCGATCTTCCAGATTATCCGTATAGACATGACGGAATATTAATTTGGAATGCTATTCACAAATTTGTTTCTAGTTATATTGATCTATACTATACCACAGATGAGATAGTAGCATCTGATGTGGAACTTCAAAACTGGGTGAACGAAATTAGAACAATGACGAAGATGAAAGGTTTTATCACGGAAAATGATAAAGAAATTCCATTGTCAAAAAAATCAAAACTCATTGATACAATTACACATATCATCTTTACTGCAACAGCACAACATTCTTGTGTGAATTTTCCACAATATGATTTTATTGCAAATGTAGCTAATATGCCGTTTGCATTGTATAAAGATGCACCAAAGTCTAGAGGTGAGTTGAAAGAAATTTCTGATTTAATGAAGTATCTTCCTCCTAATAAACAAACAACCCAACAAGTAATTATTATGTTTTTACTTACTGCTTGGAGATACAATCGACTTGGTCATTACTCTGACACTGATTTTACAGATGAAAGAGTTGCTCCACTGATTGATTCTTTCCAAAGGGAACTAACGTCTATAGAAAAGACAATAGATACTAGAAATAAAAAAAGACCCGTTCCTTATATCTATTTGAAACCATCACTAATTCTCAATAGTATCAATATATAGGAGGTTTATATGTTAGGAATGATTCAACTAGAAGCATATACAGCAATGATAGCAGCAGCTTTTGGATATGCTGCTTTTAAAAAGTCTGGGAGAGCAACCCATAAATTTGGTGCAGGTGCAAGTGGTAAGATTAAAATATTAAATAATCCTAATATTCCTGCTAATGAATTTTTTGAAGCAGGAAAAGAATTCCCTTGTAAACTTAGACATGGAACTGTGAGCTTTGAAGACGAGGCAGCAAAAGATATTAGAAGTGCATCGATTAAATTTTCTCTTAATGATGAAGATGCACCCCTCGATCTAATCATGAACACTGGGGATCAAGGTTTTTTCAATGCTATTGAATTTTGGCAATTCACAATGGCATCTGTAAAAAATATTAAGCCTGATGAACCATCTAGTTCTGAAGGATTGAAGGAACTTTTTACAAGAGACAAGCTGCAGTCACAATTATTCGAAGAAGGACTAAGGAGAGCACCTTCCAGTTTTTCACAGTTATACTATCATACACAACTAATTAACTACTATAAATCTAAGGATGGAGTCATACGTTATGCGAAATATAGACTTGCTCCTGAAGACAAAGGAATAGAATCTGGACTTCCAGTTGGGGAAGATGCCAAAAGACCCTGGGATCAAAAAAGATTTCCTGATGAAAAAAAAGAAAATGATTATCTTAGAAAGGAATTCTTGGATAGAATCTCTAAACAAAAAATTATTTATCATCTTCAAGTTCAATTGAGAACAGATGATGGAAAATCAAGTCTGGATAAAACTTCTCTATTTAGACAAGAAGTAGAATGGGAGGCTAAAGACTATCCTTGGGAAGACCTTGCACTAATCATCCTAGACAAGGGACTAACGTTAGAAGAAACAGAAAAACTTCAATTCAATGTTGGAAGACAACCAAGTTCTTTAGGAATCATTCCCGCAGATTCACCAGAAGATCCTCGTTCTATCAATCATATTAGAGCTAGGGTATATAAGGTTTCCCAAATGATGAGATTCTTAAGGTATTAGTTAAAAAATACTATCGCTACAAGATACTAAGATAAAGAGTAAAATCTTTTGGCGGCAGACGGGCTTTCCTCGCTCGTTAATTTTTTGCATTCACAAAAATTAACGCCGAGTTGGTTGGTGAGCCTAGCCTTACCACAATCCCCGTCAAGTGTGTTAGCTCCCTCGCCCTAGTGGGGTTTTCACAAAAAACTCTACCAAATCTAGTCCATTAAAAAATCGAATCTTTGTGCTAAACGAAAAGTTCTTGGCTAATGCCAATGACCTTTTCACCATTCTATAAAAATACATTGCATTACCTTCATCAAACGATAGTATGAATGCAAATAACAATGACATGGATATCCTTAAAAAATTTGCCAACGTCTTTAGTCTCAAATAGTCTCGTGAAAAGATTCGAATTGTTTGTATTTTGTAGTTCTCTGCCTCCACCTCAGAATCACTTGCTTTGACCTGATACTTCGTCTTCATGTTTGCATTCGGTTTCAAAATCATTCCCGACCAACTCGCTGTTTCATATCTATCTAATAGTTCCTGCATTGCCTTAGCATGAGTTTTACATCGAATGAGCTTTCTTCGGAATAGTCTGCGTGCGTTAGTTCCCATGTTCAGCGTGAAGACTAACGTTCCCTCTCCCTCTATTTTGTATGAATTGTCCTGTAATAGTTCAGCCATCTTGTATTAGTAGTGTATTTCGTTATCGAATTTGCTTCACCGTTTTCGCTCTGGTAGAGAAAATGGTTTTTAGGCGTAAAGACCTTTTTGTGGGTTCGCCAAACAAACAATTATTACAAAAAACCTGATTTAGCTCAAAACTCTTATTACAAAAAAACTTGAACTTTAAAGATTTAGTTATTACTTATTCAAGAAATTTCATAAAAACAGTTATTACAAAACAAATTATTGAAAAGTTAATTGTTATTACGAAGCACCAACCACAGAAAAGTCCTTGCAACCAAGACAAAGCTCCCCAACTAGAGCAACCAGAGAAGAGTCAGCAATAGAAGGGCAAAATTCAAACAGATAGAGCAATTACACCAAAACTCATGCGATGTAAACAACAGAACCCGCGTCCCCGATCGAAGCGTAGTCAATAAATTGCGAATAAGCAATTTATTGACTGAAGCTGAGAGCGGGAAAAGACGCCCTAGAAATAATTATAAATCTTCTCAAGATGTCCTACTAAGATAAAATTCTAATATCGAACTCGTGTTATTTATCTTCTTTACTCAAGAGTATATGTCCTTTCGAAAAGTTTTTCCCAAGTCTTGAGCGAACTAGTTCCCATTCAAGCAGAGACTTTTTTTCTAAAACATCCAAATACATATCTTTCATTTGCAAAAAGAAACTAGAAGAATTTCTTCCTGAAAGAAATCTTGATTCTTCTTCTCTCATTTTCTTCTCTACTAGTTTTATTTCTTTTTCTAAAAGGGAAAGATTCTGAATTTTAGATTGTTCTTTATTAGTCCAATCTGAAATAGAAACCTGAATTCTTTTTTCAGCATCTATATATAACTCTTCTAAATTTTTAATGTCCAATAGTTTTTGTTCATATTTGACCTTTCGAACACCACCATCGAAGATTGTCCATCTAGCTCCTACTGCAACCTGAGAGTATGTAAATGGATTTAGATTTGCTTGGTCTGAATAAATTAAATTTCCTTTTGCATACACCTCGGGATAATTTTCTGCATTGATCCCACCAAGTTCTTTCTTATTTGCTTCTATCTTAAGTCTTAGAGCATCTAAGTCTTCTCTTTTATGTCCAACGGAAGAGTCAGAACTAATCTTAGGAACTGAACTAACGTCCACTTCTACTGTTTCCTCTTTGTTCACTAGTCTTGTAAGTTCTATTGAACAAGTTTCTTGATAATTTGTTAATTCTACTTCTGCTCTCTCTAAATCGGAAACTCCCCTCTCTACTTTTAAAACATCTATTTCTCTTAGTTTTCCAATAGAAAGAAGTCTTCTAGATTCTTTGAGTAAAAGTTTTATTGTTTCTAGTTTTTTAGAAATAATTTCTTTCTTAATTCTGAGTCCAACACAATCTATATATGTATTCGCAGTTTGGAATGCTATGTTTTTGTTTTCCCAAAGATTTTTTTTGTTTGCTGCCTCTGAGAAAAGTTCAGTTGCAGGAATTAAGTATTCACTGTTCTTTGCACTCCAAATTGTTTGGTATATCTCCATTCCTGTTTGGTTGAACTCTCTATTTCCAAATCTACTTGCACCAATGGGAGTTTCTAAATATAGATTTTTATCTCTAGAAACCCTTTCCCCATAAACTCCAACTTTAGGATAATATGTAGCTTGTTTAGCTTCTTTATTGATCAATGAAATCTTAGTAGCCTCATGAAAATTTGCTCTTGCTAGATTTGAATCCTTCGAAAGTTCCATTGCCTCTTCTAAAGAAATTACTTTTCTAGTGGCAGATTCAGAATATATACATATTGGCAATAAATAAATTACTAAAGCAAGGATTGATTTATTAACAATTTGTTTCTTACCTCCCTTCCAAAGAAAAAGTCTTGGAATGATAAATAGAGTTGTTACTGTAGAAATAAACAAACCAGAAACCATTGCCCAAGCAAATGGTGGCCAAAGTGTTGAAGAAGAAAATCCTAAAGGAATCATTCCTATAATTGTGGAGCCTGAAGTAAGAAGGATTGGTCTTAGTCTTTGACTCAGTCCTTTCCTAACAGCTTCTTCTAAACTACTTCCATCATTCAATGAGATTTGAAACTTATCAATTAAGATGATTCCATTATTTACTGCAATTCCAATCAATGCAAAAAGTGCTAGCAGTGGTAGAAAGCCAAAAGGTTGTCCAGAAATTGCAAGCCCTGGTATCATCCCTAGAAAAGATGTAGGGACACAAGTAAGTATCAAAAGTAATAGTTTGAAACTATTAAACTCCCAAATTAACGTTGCAAGTAGAATTGTAATTCCGACAGGTAAGGTTTGAAAAAGAGCGTTGTTCGATTCTGCACTTTGTCCTTGTTCTCCATCAAACTCATAATCCTCTTTTTCCTTTAAGCCTTGTGAAGATAAATATTCTTTAATAAACTTTAGAACTTCCTTTGGACTCTGATTCTTTTCTAGATCTACTAGCAAATTAACATAAGATTTTCTATTATATAGATGATGAACCGCTTCTGAAAATTCCTCTTTTGGTGAAGAAATATCTTTAGCTAGAATTTCTCTATCGGGGTTTTGACCCACTAAAGTCATGTTTAGATTTTGCAAACTAGATTTTTCTTTTTCTAAAGACGTTAGTATAATGGGAACACTCTCTTTTCCCGTTTTGAAAAATCCTGCATTCAGGCCATAAGTAGTCTTTAAAAGTGCAAGGGATACATCTCTTCGATTGGAACCTTTTTCAATTAGACTTTTATCAGAAACATCAAAGGTAATTTTCTTTTGCTCTCCACTGGAATCAGTCCAAGCAAGTTCAACTCCTTTCATTTTTAAAACCATTTCAGCTAGCTCTAAAACTTTCTTCTTCCATAACTCTCGGTCTGAATGATATACCCTTAGCACAATAGAAGCATCTACAGGAGGCCCTTGTTCGAGAGTTTTGATTCTAACTCTTGCCCCCATTTTTTTTGCTTTGAGAAAGATTTCATTTTTTAATTGTTCAGGAAATGAATCTTCTTTTGAAACTAATAAAATTTGTGATAATGCTGGTGCATTAGGTCTTTGTGGAAGGTTATAGTAAAAGAAGGAAGTGCTCCTACCAATAAATGATGCATAACCTTTTAAGTTAGTTTGTGAAAGTTCCTTTTCGAATTCAAGAACAGAATCCAGTGTCTTTTTATAAGAAGTTCCTTCAGGAAACGCGAACTCCAAGATCAATTGATTTCTATCTGCACTAGGAAAAAACTTAAACTTCAAAAAAGGAATTCCCATAAGCACTAATAAAAAAAATGCAATCAATGAGAGTGTAAGCAGTTTAGGTTTTAGTATTACTATATCCGCAATTCTATTTCCAATTAGCTCTAAATAGTCTGTCTTTTTTTGTGTCTTTCTTGCTATTAAAAAATTCAAAGCAAGGCTTGGGCTCAAAACGATAGATGCAATATAACTAATGATTAGTGAAATAATCACAATCTTTGGGATTGCACTAGTAAACTCTGAACTAGTATCTTTTGCAAGAGCCATTGGAAGAAAGGATGCGATTGTAGTTAGGGTTGATGAAAAGAGTGGGCTTGTAAATTCAGAAATTGTTTCAATTCCCGCTTGAGACTTGCTCAATCCTTGGTCTAGTTTTTCTTGAATGCTCTCAACGATGACAACAATATTATCAATGAGGATTCCAAACGAAAGTACAAATGCGGCTATCGCTATTTGGTGCAAGATTCCACCTGATAAAGAATAGATTCCTAATGAAATCAAACTTATGATAGGAAACATTACAGAAACCAAAAGCCCTACTCTTACACCCATAAAAAAAATCATAAATACAGAAAGTAAACCAATGGAAGATAAAAGTGAAAAGGAAAGTTCCACTAATCTTTTCTTTACATAATCAGGTTGTGAATTGATGATTTCAATTTTAACAGATTCGCTTTCAGGATATTTAGAAATGATACTTGGAAAAATTTTTTCTATCGAGTCCCCAAGAAGTCTAAGATCAATTCCTTTTTTTGAAATGATCCCTAGTCCATATACTTTCCTTCCATTCCATCTCATTTCTTCTGATGCAGGTCTTTTTTCTTCACTAGTGACTAGTGCAAGTTTAGAAAGTGGTATGGAATTTCCACTTGTAGTAATGATTAAAAAATTTTTAAGTTCTTCAATTCTATCAAATGCGTTAGTCGATTGTATATTGACTCTTTCATTATCATTTTCAATATAACCACTTACTGTTTGCGTATTTGCAATTTGGATTTGACCAAGTAGTTGAAGAGAGTTAATTCCCGATTTTGAAAGTTTTTTTTCATCTACTTGAATAGAAATTTGTCTTCCTTCATCACCGATTCTATTGATTCTAGAAACTCTAGGATTTTTTAAAATTTCATTTTCTAAATCTAATAACACTTCATGACGAATGGTATCACTCGCATCCACTGAAATTAGAATTGCTTCTTGTTCTAACTTTCTATCTAGGCTCGGTGGGAATGCACCTTGTGGAAAAACCTTATAGGCTCTAGCAAGTGCATCTTCCACTTCATCCCAATATCGAGTGATTTCTGAATCATCTTGGATTCCTGCTTTAAATTCAATTCTTAGTCCTGCAAATCCTGAACGAATTGTTGTAGAAATTTTTGCAATCGCATCCACTGATGCAAGTTCCTTTTCAGTTTCTTGAACAACATACTTCTTTAATTGAAAAACGGAAGCACCAGGATAGATCAGTTTTACATATCCAAATCTAGGTTTCAGCCTTGGATCTTCTTCTTTTGGAATCGTGAACCATGAAAAAATTCCTATAACTGTAAATGAAATTCCTAAAAACCAAAAAAACCTAGATCTGGATAAAATTTGCTCACTAAAATTCATGTTTACAATGATAAAAATTTAGTTTACATTGTAAACAAAAAAATATATATTATTATTTCTTTTTGTTTACAAAATTCATATTCAAATTATTATACTAGTCATGTACTCTAAAAAGAAAAAGCTTTCCAATAGAGCAGTTAAACCAAAAAAGAAAAAAGATGAAAGACACCTAAAAGATAAAATTCTTGCTGAGTGCTTAAAAATTGTTGCAGAGACTGGACCTAAGTCTATCAACATGAGAGAAATTGCTCGAAGACTCAATATTTCTCCAATGGCTGCTTATAGACATTTCGCAAGCAAAGAAGCTCTACTATCTGAACTTGGACTTTTGGGATTTAAAATGTTTAATGCAACTTTGGAAAAAAATTTAATCATTGCTACTAACAAAAAAGAACTTATGGAACGATTTCATATTCTAAAAAAAAATTATATGGAATTTGCAATCAAAAATCCAGAGCTTTATCAGATCATTTTCAATTCGAAACTACCAAACAAAGAGGATTTCCCCGAACTGAAAGAGTCGGGTATGAAAGCATTTTCTCAACTCCTAAATCAAATTGCTAGTATGAAAATCGCTGGTTTGTTGAAAGAAAAAGAGGTGTTTGCTGCAGCTCTTTTTACCCATATCATAATTCATGGTTACATGAGTTTTCAAAATACGGAAATGATTTCCAACTTAAAGCAGATGTTTCAATTTGAACAAGACATTGAACCAATGTTAGATGAGTTTATTTACAGAGCTTTAAAGATTGAACCATAAATTTTGTCCTGACTTAAAACTATCTAAAGCAATTGGTTTGACTTAAGACTAGGTGAAAAAAAACTGGACTTAAGGTATATTATATGGCTAGAAAATGTGACGTAACTGGAAGAGGAACTATGTATGGAAATGCGGTTTCTCACTCACACCTAAAAACAAGAAGAATTTGGAAAGTGAATTTAGTGAAAAAAAATATCTTCTTAGAAGATGAAAATCGCTGGGTAACTGTAAAACTTTCCACTAGAGCGCTTAGAACTCTTCGCAAAAAAGGCATCAAGGCAGCAATCAAAGACAATGGTGGTTCCCTTTCTGTTCTTGCTCCTAAAAAACATGTTGGTCTAAAACCAATTTCTAAAACTACAGTTTAAATTCTTGGGACTTGGAAATTCTTTCTAACAAAGAACTTTCCAAGTCAAAATTCACAAACCAAATCTATCAAAAACTAAAAAAAGAATTTGGAGAGGTCTCTTGTCCCCTTCACTACTCAGCTCCTCATGAACTTGCTATTGCAGTAATTCTCAGCGCTCAATGCACAGATGAAAGAGTAAATTTAGTAACTCCTAAACTATTCCTAGAGTTTCCCACACTAGTATCGTTTGCTGAAAGTAATCCCAAAAAACTAGAAGAATTAATCTATTCCACAGGGTTCTATAGATCTAAAGCAGAAAAGATTAGAGGATTTGCCATCATGTTGTTGGAAGAATTCGATGGGGTTCTGCCAAAAACATTAGAGGAACTCACCAAACTTCCTGGTTTTGGCAGAAAAACCGCTAACGTTATTCTAAATGAACTTTATGGAATTAGTGAAGGAATTGTGGTAGATACTCATGTTAAACGAATCACTAAAATCCTTGGGCTTACTCAAAACACTGATCCTGAAAAAATTGAACTTGATTTGATGAAAGTTTTTTCTAAAAAACATTGGAAAGATATTTCGCTCTACTTGATTTTTCTTGGAAGAAAATATTGCAAGGCTCATGCTAGAGATTGTAAAAATTGCCCATTGAGAAAAATTTGTCCAGGGAGTTCTTATGAGTAAAGATATGCAATTTGTAACCCAACACCTAGTGATGTCTAAGGAGCTAAATGCACATGGAAATGTTTTTGGTGGCGTGATGCTTGCTTGGATAGACGAAGCAGCAGCAATGTATGCAATGAATAAAATAGGATATTCAAACATTGTAACTGTAAACATGGATGATATCAATTTTAAAACTCCCGGCAAAAATGGTGATATCATACAGATATTTGCTAAAATGGAGCGAATCGGAAAATCTTCCTTCACAGTAAGAACTTCTTGTATTTCTATAAGCAGAACCATGCAGATCAAAAGAGAAGTGATCGATTGCAAGGTTACTTTTGTATGTTTAGATGATGCTGGAAAGCCTTTTCCCTATTTTGAAATGAATCCTAACCTTGATCTTTGGTCATGAGTCTAGTTCTTCCTGTAAGCGAACAAAAAAGAAAAGCATTGTTTGAAAGAATGCAAGCAATGGGCATTAAAGAATCTGAACTAGAAGAAACATTTACCCGATCCAGTGGCAATGGTGGACAAAATGTGAACAAGGTTTCAACTGCTGTCCATCTGAAACACAAAGCCTCTGGAATTGAAGTGAAATGCTCTGTGCATAGAACGCAGGGCTTAAATCGTTATCAGGCTAGAGTGATTCTATGTGAAAAACTAGAAGAGAAGAATGCTCCCGAAAAAAGCCCAAGACTTAAGACAATAGATAAACTTAAAAAGAGTAAAGCAGTGAAAGCTAGAAGACAAAAATTAAAACGATTAAAACAGTTTCGAGTTGATGAGATAAAAGACTATTCTGATGACTAAAGAAAAGATTGCGACTAACGTTACTCTTTAAAGAAAATAACAAGTTGATCCTTAAAAATTTTATATTCCAAAACAGACCTTGGAAATAATGAATCATTATTACCCCGATTTCAAATATAATTAAAAATTAAGTAATTATTCATTGATTTATATTATTTTTAATAATAACTGCCTATGACTTTTGCGTTAGCAAAAAGACAGCGGCAGGCTTATCTTTATTGATTAGATTTCTAATCTAGCTTTAGCTACGCTTCGCCGCTTTGCTATTAGAAATCTGAGTATTATTTACAATATTCTTTACTCCTTGCACTGAAATAAGACTATTTCAGTATTGTTTAACAAGCTGATATTATTGTGTTCAATTTAACAATTTTCAAGGAAGTAAAGAATGGAAAAAGAATCTGTTGAGTTAAAAGATGCCTTAGAACATGGACTCAAGGAAGAAGAGTTTGAGGAGATCAAAAAAATTTTAGGAAGACTTCCAACTTCAACTGAACTTGGCATTTTTTCGGGAATGTGGTCTGAACATTGCTCTTACAAAAATTCTATTCTTAAACTAAAAACCCTGCCCTCAACTAGTGAACTGCTGCTCACCAAAACAGGTGAAGAGAATGCAGGGGCAATTGATATTGGGGACGGACTTGCAATTGTTTTTAAAATTGAAAGTCATAACCACCCAACTGCAGTAGAACCTTACCAAGGTGCAGCAACTGGTGTTGGAGGAATCATGAGAGATATATTTACAATGGGTGCAAGACCTTTTCTATCTCTTAACTCTCTTAGATTTGGAAAACCTAATAATTCTAGAAATAAATATTTATTAACAAGAGCTGTGAAAGGTATAGGAGATTATGGAAACTCACTTGGAATTCCAGTACTTGGTGGAGAGTTATTCTTTGACGATTCTTTTTCCGTAAATCCCTTAGTGAATGCAATGACTGTGGGCGTTGTGCGACATGAGAAGATTGCAAAAGCTACAACTGGTGGTGCTATTGGAAACTCAGTATATATAGTTGGTGCTACAACTGGGAGAGATGGGATTCACGGTGCTTCCTTTGCTTCTAGAGACTTAACGAAAGAATCTGAGGAGAAACGTTCTGCTGTTCAGGTTGGTGATCCATTTATGGAAAAACTTCTAATGGAAGCAAGTCTTGAAGCAATTGAAAAAGATTTACTTGTTGGAATCCAAGATATGGGTGCTGCAGGAATTAGTTGTGCAACCTCTGAAATGAGTGCAAAGGGTAACACTGGAATGGAAGTCGATCTTGATCTTGTTCCTTTTAGAGAAACAGGAATGAATGCTTATGAAGCGATGCTTTCGGAAAGTCAAGAAAGAATGCTTGTGATTCCCAAAAAAGGTAAAGAAGAAGCGTTAGTCGAAATCTTTCATAAATGGGATTTACATGCTGTAAAGATTGGAGTTGTAACAGAAGGCGAAACCTTACTCATCAAAAAAGATGGTCGTGTTAAAGCAAAAATTCCAGCAAAATCTTTAGTGCTTGGTGGAGGTGCTCCTAGATATAAACGAGAAGAAAAAAAACCTTCTTATCTAGATGAGGTTGCAAAATGGAACCAAGACTCATTGCCAGAGTTAAAAGAAACAGACGTTAGTTCTGTTCTAATTCGTTTATTAGCATCTCCTAATATTTGCTCTAGAATTCCTCTCACAGAACAATATGATACAGAAGTTGGACTAGTTACTGTAATTCCACCCGGTGGGGATGGAGGACTAGCTAAAGTTCCCGACTCTAATAAAGGAATTGCGGTCTCAACAGATTGTAATTCTAGATATACATACTTAAATCCTTATCTAGGAACTATATTTGCAGTTTCAGAGGCGGGAAGAAATGTCGCTGTGACTGGTGCTAAACCACTTGGAATCACTAATAACCTTAACTTTGCAAATCCCTATATACCAGAAAATTATTTTGTATTCTCTGAATGTATTAGAGGAATGGCTGATGCTTGTAGAGAGTTTAAACTACCTGTGACTGGGGGTAATGTTTCCTTCTATAATGAATCTCCCAAAGGACCAGTACTACCTACTCCCACAATAGGAATGGTTGGGCTATTGGAAAATATTTCTGATGCGATTTATCCTTTTGTTCCTGATCCAGATTTAGAGATAGCACTCATTGGAAAATTTCTTCCTAGCTTAGGTGGTTCTGAGTATCTATATGAAATTCATGATAAGATTCTAGGTGAAATTCCAAAACTATCTTTACAAACAGAAAAAAATCTTTTTGAATTTTTGGAAAGTTCAGCTAAGTCTAAGACTTTAAAAAGTGCAAAAGATATTTCTCTAGGTGGAATCCTTGTGACACTTGTTAAGACACTCATGAAGAATGGACTGGGTGGAAATTTCTCATTAGATTCTTTGAAAAAAAATTCTAGAAATGATTTATTTTATTTTGGGGAAACTGCATCTTCAGTAATCATTTCTTATCATTCAAAGGATAAAGATAAAATACTATCACTTGCCGACTCAAAAAATTTAGATTTTCATTATTTAGGAAAAAGTATGAAAGAAAAAAAACTGATCCTAGCTGAAATTAATTTAAGTATAGATATGGAAGAACTAAGGATTAGTTTTGAATCTGGTTTGAAAGAGGTTTTTGGATGATCAAAAATCTTTATCTAGTTAGACATGGGGAAACCGAATTTAATGAACAAGGAATCATCCAAGGTGGTGGACTGGATTCACCACTCACTGCTAAAGGTGTTCTACAAGCAGAAAGACTTGCAAGTTATCTAAAAAACAATAACTTCATTCCCGAAAAAATTCTTTCCAGTCCACAAGAAAGGGCATTCAATACAGCACGAATCCTTGCAAGTGGCTTGAACATTCCCATTGAACTAGATAATCTATTGAAAGAAATTGACTGTGGTAGTTTTGAAGGCAAACTCATTTCTTCTATTGACTCTGAAAAACTAACAAGACTTAGAATCTCAGCAAAGGAAAAATATCCCGATGGTGAGAGTGTGGAAGATGTAATCGAAAGAGGTTCCAAACTACTTCAAAAATTTTCTTCACTACAACTTGATTCTTGTTTAATTATTTCTCATGGAAATTTCTTGAGATCCTTTGCTTGTGCAGCAACTGGAATGAGTTCTGAACTGGCAATGAAACTCTATCTAGACAATACAGGTTTTTCTTACCTATTTGAAAGTGGAGAATACTATAGAATTTCCCTTTGGAATTCTTGTACTCACTTTAATAGCTTTCCAAGAAAACTAAAAAACTAGAGATCTAGATTCAATACCTTAGTAGCATTATCTTCAATAAATTTTCTTCTAGGTGCAACCTCATCACCCATTAGAATATTAAATGTTTCTTCGGCTTCCACTAAATCATCCATTCTAACTTGTAGTATAACTCTATTCGCAGGATTCATCGTGGTTTCCCAAAGTTGTTCGGGATTCATCTCTCCAAGACCTTTATAACGTTGAATGATTATCTTAGCATCTTTTCCAAATTTAGAAGTAACAATTTCTTTTTCTCTATCAGAATATGCATATACTGATTCTCTTCCACTCTTGATTAAATATAAAGGTGGTTGAGCGATATATAGATAACCCTTTTCAATGATCTTTCTCATATATCTATAGAAGAACGTTAGTAACAATGTCCTAATATGACTTCCATCAATATCAGCATCTGTCATAATAATAATTTTATGATAACGAATCTTTTCTACATTAAACTCATCTTCCCCAATTCCTGTTCCCATAGCAGAAATTAAGGTTCTAATCTCATCATTCGATAGTATTTTATCTAGACGAGCTTTTTCCACATTCAAAATTTTTCCTTTCAAAGGAAGAATTGCCTGAGTGTTTCGATCTCTACCTTGTTTTGCTGAACCACCCGCAGAATCTCCCTCCACAAGATATAGTTCTGAATTTACTGGACTTTTCTCTGAGCAGTCAGCTAACTTTCCTGGAAGCCCACCACCTTCTAGAACGGTTTTTCTTCTTGTTAGGTCTCTAGCCTTTCTAGCAGCCTCTCTTGCCTTTGCAGCAAGGATACATTTCTCTAGAATTTTTTTGACTACATTTGGATTTTCATCAAAGTATTTTACTAGTCCTTCTGAAACCAAGGTTTGCATAATTCCTTTCACTTCAGCATTTACAAGTTTCTCTTTGGTCTGAGAATTAAACTGAGGTTGTGGAATTTTTATAGAAATAACAACTGTGAGCCCTTCTTTAACATCGTCTCCCGATAGCCCGTTAGGTTGTTTTTTTAGTAAGTTCCCATCTTTCTTTAGATAATCATTTAGTGTTCTAGTAAGTGCTGCTCTAAATCCTTCAAGATGTGTTCCACCCAAACTGTTATTGATTGCATTTGTAAAACAAAATATATTCTCAGAATAAGTATCTGCATATTGCATAGCAATCTCAGTCAAGACTGAATCTTTTTGATTTTCAAAATGAATCACTTTATCATGAATTGGATGTTTGCTATGATTCAACATATCGACAAACGATACTATTCCACCCAAATAACAAAACTCATCTGCATGAATTTCTTCTTTTCGATGATCTTCTACCTTTAGATTTAAGCCCTTGTTTAGAAATGCCATTTCTCTAAATCTAGAAGAAAGCAAATCATATTGGTATTCAGTTGTTGTAAAAATTGTAGCATCGGGCTTGAAACGAACGGTAGTTCCTGTCATGATTGAATCTCCAATTATCTCAACTGGTTTTTCAGGAACTCCTCTGAAGTATTTCTGATAGTATTTTTTTCCCGACTGAGTCACCTCTACCTCTAGCCATTCTGAAAGTGCGTTTACAACACTTACCCCAACCCCGTGCAATCCCCCAGAAACCTTATAAGCATCATTTTCAAATTTTCCCCCCGCATGGAGGATTGTTAGAACCACTTCAATTGTGGAAACTCCCTTGTCGGGATGAATTCCCGTCGGAATCCCACGTCCATTATCAGAAACTTCAATAATATTGCCTGGAAGCACTTTAATAAGGATATGAGTGCAATGACCCGCCATCGCCTCATCTACAGAGTTATCCACGACCTCATATACTAGCTTATGTAGCCCTGACTCATCCTGAGTCCCAATATACATTCCCGGTCTTTTTCGAACGGCTTCAAGCCCTTCTAAAATTTTGATCTTTTCTGCACCGTAGGTTTCGTTCATAGATTTAGTTTTTTTTATAAAGGTTTATAGGCAAGAGAAAAAGGCTTATTCTTAAGATTATGGTTTTGTAGTAAGATATTCCTCGAAATTTTTTACCCTAAATTATCTCGCTAAACTGGAATCTAGACCAATTTCCTCATACTAAACAATAAAAATAAATCTTGAATTGCAAATCTTTTAAGTAATTGGCTCAGCACTTGATTAATACTGACATAAAATATTAAATCAGTTCTTTTCTAAATGATGACAACTAACGTTAGAGTGAAAGTGAAGTTTTTATTATAGGATTTACTAATTAATTTATTTACTTTTATAGGCTTTTAAGAAGATATGAATAATGAAAAATTTTAATTACTCACTAATTCTAAAGTTATTGTTTACTTTAGGCTGTTTTAATTTTTTCGGTCCAGTTTTTAGGGATGGTAATGAATCCCATTTAATGAACCCAGAATGGGTTTCTCATGCAAGGTATCATTTTCTTTGGAACATATTTATTTGGGCGGGAATGGGTTTATACTCAATATACCTACTCTGGATCAGCGACACAGATTTGTTTGAACGCTTGAAAACTTGCTTAATATTTGAAGCGATAAATTTATCTTCCTTCTGGCTTTCCTATTTTTTTGCAGAACTATTTGGGGCGAATGCTCTAGATAAAAAAATTCATGTATATATTTTAGGTATTCCTGACAATCTATTCGTTTTTTCTGTTCTTAGTTTATTATTTATTATAAACTTATTTTTATTGATTAGTGGTTCAAAAACACTAAAGGAAAATAGTTAATTATGAAAAAGAATTTATCAGCAAAGGTTTTGATCATTGGGGCTGGACCAACAGGAATGACAGCTTCATTAGCATTATCTAAATTAGGAATTTCTAATATAATAATTGAAAAAAGAGACAAACTATCTCCACATCCAAAAGCACATGAACTGAGTTCTAGATCCCTTGAAATCTTAGATTGGATTGGAGTGAAATTTAATGAGTTAAAGAAAGAAGCATCTGATTTTGAAACTGCTACTAAAATTCTTTTCTGCAATACATTTCATGAAGAAATTGGAAGAATCGATCTAACCCAAACAGGAACCATTGATAAGTATAAAGAACATGTTTCTTTTCCTGAACCATTCCTAAATATCTCTCAGGTAGAAATTGAAAGAATTCTACGTAAACATTTAGTCAGTGCAAAGAATGTTCAGTTTTTGGAAAAATTTGAACTTAATTCATTTCAACAAAAAGAATCTTCTGTACTCACATCAATTACAAGAAGTAATGATAGTGAAATGTTTCAGGTTCAATCAGATTATGTTATTTGTTCAGATGGTGCTACTAGTAAGTCTAGAAGTCTTCTTGGAATCAAAATGATAGGTCCTGAGAAACTTTCTGATTTTGCAAATATATACTTCAAAAATGATCTCACTAAGATAATACCAACTAAAGCAAAATTATATTGGATGCTGAATCCAGAAATTCCCGGAGTATTCATAGCTCATAAACCTGAAAAAAGATGGGTATATCATATTCCCGTTCAAACACCTTATGAGAAGATTGAAGATTTTACTAAAGAAGTATTTATTGACCGAGTTAAGAAAGCGTTAGGCGACAATGATATTGAAATTGATTTTGGTTCAATCAGTTCTTGGAGAATGACAGCTCAGATTGCTGACAGGTTTAGAATTGGTTCTATATTTCTTTCGGGAGATTCTTGTCATAGATTTCCTCCAACAGGTGGACTTGGAATGAACTCAGGTATTGCTGATGCTCATAATCTTGCCTGGAAACTAGCATTTGTAATTAATAAACTAGCGTCTGAAAAACTTCTAGAAACTTATGAAACAGAACGAAGACCAGTTGTAGAAAAAAACTGTGCAGAGAGCTTAAAAAATTCAGTCGATATAACTGAGGTTCCCAAGTCTTTTGGTTTAAATCCTGATCTAGGAAAATATCCACCAATGATAATAAATTCTTTTCCAATGAAATTCTTTCCTGTTTCTTGGAAGAAGAAGTTGAATGATTTCTTAATTAACAAAGTAAAGAATATATCTAAATCGAATCGAGAGAATCCAACTAAACAAAAAATGATTCAAGATACAATAGCAAATCAACTAGATCATTTTGATAGAATTGGTCTAGACCTTGGATTTTGTTATCGAAGTTCAGCTATTCTATCTTCTGAACCAATAGAAAAAACAATAACAAGTATTTATAACGCTAACACCGATCCTGGAAAAAGATTTCCACATTTTTGGATAGACAGTCAAAAAAAAGTTTCCAGTTTTAGCCTTCTAAGCAAAGACAAGTTTACTTTAATTGATTTTTCTAAATCTAAGTTTATACCTAAACTTGAGTTTAAAAAAATTATTGAACATAGTTCCCTTTTTAGTTTTAAAAAAGATAAAAGTTATCTTCTAGAAAAACTTCAAATCACTGAAACAGGATTTTTACTGATACGTCCTGATGGAATCATTGCTCATAGGAAAAAATTTATTTCTAAGTTAGAAAACATAACTAAAGAAGTTGAAGATAGCCTAAGAAAGATTCTATCAATTAGTTCATTGTAAAAGTGAAAAAAAGTGCATAGACCAAAGGCATAACAAAGAACATTCCGAACTTTGTAAAATTATGAATCTTAACATTTAGAGCTTCATTTTTGATTTGAGTCATTTGCAACATAAACACATTCAAAATTATACATGACATCAGAACCAAGTAAGTTTGGATCATAAATTTATCTGCAATAGTTAGATAACTTACTGGAGGAATTTGATTAGAAATTGAAAGATGGAACATTACAGAAGCAACTAGTCCGGATGTACAAATGCTAAGCCTATCTTTAATTTTATCAATATCCATGATAAAACTACAAGTAATCAAAAAAACGATGATGAGGACAGGTAAAAATGTTTTTAAAAAAGCATTCCAAATTATTTTTTCAATGGTTATATTAAATGCATAAAGTGAATAGTTCTCATTAAACACTTTATAAAAATGTTCACTCTCAACTGTTTTCCAATCCTTGATATTCCAACCAGTAAAATGTATTGAATCATCTAGCCCTGATTCTTGATTCACAGGCACATAACGTACCTTATCATTAGTAAATTTTTTATTTTCAATTATAATAGAAAGGACTTGTTCATCAAACGGAAAATGAGTTAAATTGATTGGACTAGCAAGATTTGCTTGGATTCTATATTGCTGTAAGTTGGGTTCATCATATATCTTTTCCATAGAAGTAGCTCTTCCATTCATAAATTCAAAACTGTTCAATGGAAATTCAGGAATTTTTTCAGTCTTTAATGTTAGATAAAAATCTACTGTAAAATTCCCGGTTCCAACTTCAAACTTACCTATGTTAACAATAAATATTCCGACCTTAACATCTTCTGAATAAATTGGAACTGAAAGTAAATAGGGAAAAGTTATGATAAGAAACTTTTTTAGAACTTTCATACCCAAATATATTAGCCTTCAAAAAAACTTTTTCTTCTTTCTTCAGCTTCTTGAATCACTACTGCAACAACCATATCCCCAGTAACATTCACTGTAGTTCTAAACATATCTAAGATTCTATCAACTGCAAAGATAAGAGTGATGCCCTCAATCGGAACACCAACTGAATTCAGAACAATCACAAGCATAACCATACCAGCACCAGGAACACCTGCAGCACCAATAGAAGCTAACGTTGCAGTAAGAACTATCGTTAGTTGTTGGGTGAAACTCAAATCAATTCCAAGGGCTTGAGCAATAAATACAGTTGCTACTGACTGATATAGGCTTGTGCCATCCATGTTCACTGTAGCACCAACTGGTAGAACAAAACTAGCAATCTCGTTTGTAACTCCTAAATGTTTTTCACAATGTTCCATTGTAACAGGAAGTGTTGCAGAACTTGAGCTAGTAGAAAACGCTAACATTTGAACAGGAAGGATAGAATTAAAAAATTTTCTTATACTTCTTCCAGTAAAAATCTTTAAGAGTGTTCCATAAACAACATATATCATTAAAAAAAGTCCTACAAGCACAGTTAACGAATAGAGTCCAAGTGCTTGGAATAGAGAGAGGGTCTCGTTAATTCCACCACTAGAAAACTCAACCAGTAGAGAGCCAATAAGTGCAAAAACCCCATAGGGAGCATAGTGCATGATTAAATCGATCATCTTTAGAATGATTTCATTGAGTCCATCAAAGAAACCCCGAATGACAGTGATCTTATCGAGAGGAGTTAAAATCATGGAAATACCAATGAGTATTGCAAACATGATGATTGGTAACATCTGAGTATTATCACTTGCCGACTTAAAAATATTCGTTGGAACTAGATCAATTAAAAATTGCAGTTTAGGTGCTTTAGCGACCTCTTTAGCATCATTCGTTTTTTTAGTCACATTGTCAGAATACTTTAGTTTCAATTCTTCTTGTTTGGCTTTAGGAAAAGCATCCCCAGGTCGCATAACGTTTACTAATAACAAGCCTAGGCTAACAGCAAGAACTGTTGTTGAAAGATAGAATGCAATTGTTCTAGTGCCAATTCTTCTTACCTTACTAACATCTCTTAGGCTAGAAACTCCAGTCACAAGAGAAACGAAAACTAAAGGTACAGCAATCATTCTAAGCAGATTGAGAAAAACAGTTCCAAATGGTTTTACATAACTAGAAGTAAACTCAGTCCAACCACTACTAACAGCAATCAGTCCATAGATTGCACCTAACGCCATTCCAATCAGTATCTTTATATGTAGGGGAATTTTTTTCATTTTTTATCATCCTTTGACTCAGGTATCTCTGAGTTAGCTTCTCCAAGAATTTCTTTCTGAATACCAAGCATTTTGAATGTTCTTTGTTTCATTTTTTGGTAGAAAGAAACTTTTTTGGGTGGTGGTACATAGAGGGCTTCCTCTTTTTTGCTTTGTAAATTTTCTTTACGTTCAGCAAGAACCTGCTTCACATTTTTATAAATTTCAGGATGATTCTCTAATAGTGGAGCAATATCTTCCTTAGTAATTTCATAGATAAAAGTATGAGAAGAAGCAATGATATTTGCTGTTCGTTTAGCACCAGTAAGCAAAGACATCTCCCCAAAGAAATTTCCAGAACCAAGTCTTGCAACTTCTAAGGCTTCACCATTCTCGAGTGGTATCTGAACCTTCACAACACCTTCAATGATTACAAACATTGAATAGTTTTCTTCTCCAATACGAACAATAAAATCGCCTTCATGAAATTCTAATTGTTTTAGTCTTTGGCTTAGGTAGATTTTCTCATCTTCAGTAAACGTATGAAACATATAGAGTTCATTCACTACAGATAAAGGATTCTTAACATCTTCAATGCTTTGAGTATAACCTTTGTGCATGAATAGCTCTTGTCTTTGGAATGCGGGGTTGATTCCTGCTCTCTTGAGATGAGTCCAAATATTTTGCCAAACTGCTCTTCTAATTGCATTTTTTTTACCATAGTCTTTAAAGCAGTACCCAAATAGATAGTCAGCAGACCAATCTGAAAACTCATTGAATCTAGCATAAGGACCAGGAGAGGTCAGAACACCATCAGAGGAAAGTAGAGCATCCATAAGAACCTTAACAACTCGTTGCGGAAGTGCTTTAGGGTCTATATGAATTGTAAACCACATCTCAACTGTGCCTTCAGGCATACTAAAATTTACAATCGCAGCTTCAGATGCCATACTATTGGGAATACTCATAATCACTAAATTTCTAAGTTGGATTCTAGTGGTTCTCCAAGTAATATCCACTACCTTACCTTCATCTATAGAACCAATTTTGATCCAATCCCCTACTCTGAACGGACGTTCCAAATTGATTGCAATACCTGAAAATACATTAGCGATATTTACTTGAATCGCAAGACCAATAATCATTGCTACAACCCCAGAGGTAGCAAGTAGGCTTGTGATTCTTTGGTCATATACAAAGGCAACAATACCAAAGATTGTAAGAAGATAGATTAGGAAATTTGCAAATTTACGAACCACAGTTGGAATCTTGTGCTCAGTACGAGCTTCTAAAGGAAGCCAAACCAAACGCTCTACTAATTGGGTAACAGTGGATGCAGGAATGATCCACCAAAGTAAGTCGTATATAGATAGCACTAGCCGAATTGTTGAAACACTGTCTGCTTCCACAAGTCTTTCAACAAGTTCCACTTCACTTGAAACAAGTATAAGATATACTAGGATTGTTTGACCAAACCAAAAACTCAAACTGAATGGTTTGTATGTTTTGAAGTTACTCAGAATCCCAAGCCCCATGATTCCAATTACACAAAATACTAAGACATAGATAGCAATTTTAGGAGAAATAAATCTTCGTAAAGAAATTTCATCTTTTTTAATTCTAACTCCCATATTGAATCTAGAATATTCAATGTGTGAATCAGTCATGCTTAAGTATCTTGGAGAGCCAAGAGTAGTTTTAGTGAGTGTATCAGGAAAAAACCAATTGCTTGCAATTGCATATCCAGTTGAGGGATTTAGGATGTTTCCTCTTTTTTGATTGTCGCGAGTCTTCTTTGAACCAATTCCCATTCCTACAAAATCAATTACATAGATCAAATTATTTCTAGTTAAGGATTTATGTTGAAAACTAATGCCTAGGGCAGTTTGCTCTAGGACATAACGTACAGGAAGGGAGCCTCCTCTGAATTTACCTTTAGCATGATAGACTCGATAACTCATTTGTTCGTTATCATCTTTATCAATAGGTTCACCAAGAGAAACAGGTTCAACACTATTTAAAAACTCAATATTCTCGGGATTAATTTTTCCTGCATACCTAAACCAAATATAGAAATCAAGTGTATAGGTAAGCTTGGAAATATCTAGATCAGTAATTTCTACGATCTCAACTCCAGTATATACAACGTTAGTTTTATATAGATACTTATTATCAACATAGAGCATTCTTTCTTCTGCTAGGGCTCTTTCAGGATTTAAAATTTCGGAAGGGTCTCTCACTAGTTGGAGTTGAGTCAGTGAGGAAATAACGTTATTATTCTTATAGACACCAATCGAAACAGGTTTTGGGGAATCACCGTTCTCATCAAAATAGTTTAGACCAGTTGCCCCTTCTACAGCTTCTGAGGGAGTATTTAAGGAAACTAAAAATTCTTTGATCTTCTTTCTTTCTTCTACAACTAATTTTTTACTTCCGCTTATATCAGTTTTCTTTACTGCCTCAATTAAAGTCATTACAGAGTCATAAGAATATACAGCTCTCCAATCGGGACTCTGACCATATTTTGATTCATAAACATCTTTAAAGTTTTGGGCTTTCTGACTAGCATTATCAAAGATCAATGGGGTTGTAACAAAGAGTCCATTAGAGTAATAGCCTGGATTCGCTTCTTCTCTTTTAAATTGACTTACTTTATCTATAAAAGCTTGTGAAGCAAAAGCATCGGGTGCAATGATTTGATTTCTTGCTCCTGCTTCTTTTAATAATTTTAAAAACTTTGCTCCTTCGGGAGTATGCATCGCTATAAAAACCATTTCAGTATCGTTCATGGATTTGATAGCATCAGCAATAGATTTTAGATCAGCATCTAAAGTTGGAGATTTAGTATTGAACTCTTTGTTATAGGTGATAGTCATTCCAAGACTTCTTGCAGTCTCAGCAAAGACTGTGGAAAGAAATTTACCATAGGGAAGTTCTTCGCTAACGATTTTCACTCTATTAATTTTTAAAATTTTATTTAAGTAGTTAGCAATAAATCTTCCTTGAAGATTATCATTGAAGATTGTTCTGAAATACCATTCATTATTTTTTGTTACATCAACGTTAGTCGATGCGGGAGTGATTGCTGGAATTCCTTCACGTTTATAAACCTCTCCACCAGCGATGGAGCAACCACTATTATTATGACCAATGACTCCTATGGCTCTACCTTGTTTGACTATCTCCTCAGCTCTTTGTTTTGCTAACTCAGGTTTGTTTTGGTCATCAAATACATCTAGGATGATTTGTTTTCCATCTAGTCCACCTGCTTTATTGATAGGGTCAACATAGAGTTTAATTCCTTGAAGATAGGATTTTCCATTCGCTGAACTTTCTCCTGTGATTGGAGCAACAACAGCGATATGAATTTCATCTTTAAGCGAAAGGTATATCCATCTAGAAAGGGAATAAAGAGTAAAGGTTCCTGCTACAACAAGAAATATGAAAATTTTTTTCTGAGTTTTCCAAAGTCCGAGTATCTTACTATACACAGTTACCATTGCGTAGAATTCATATTATCCCTCAAGTGGAATTTACTTCAAGTCAAAGACTTATAGAGGAATGTTCTTTTGTAAATGCTCTAGGGTGTCTTCTGGTGAGTCACTAAAATGGAAAAGCTCCAAATCCTCTTTGCTGATGAGACCATACTCCACTAGTAATGGAAAATTGATCAGTTTATGCCAAAATTCTTTTCCATAGAGCACAACAGGAACTCTGGTTGACTTTTGGGTTTGGATCAGTGTAAGAATTTCAAACAACTCATCCATAGTTCCGAATCCACCCGGCATTACAATCAATGCCCTAGCCACTTGCATGAACCAAAGTTTACGCATGAAGAAATAATGAAATGTGAAGCTCAAAGAATTATCCACATAGGGATTAGACTCTTGCTCAGCGGGAAGCCTAATGTTTAGGGCAATACTCCTACCGCCCGCCTCTCTCGCTCCTCGATTGCCTGCTTCCATGATTCCAGGACCGCCTCCAGTACAAATCACTAGTCTATCTTGGACTTCTGTTTTGCTGATGCTCTTTGCCCATTTTGTGAGTAAGCCCGCCACTTTTACAGTTTCCGTGTAGTACTTGGTCAGTGGGTAAACCTGCTCCCCTTCTTTTGCATCGGGGTGGATTCTGGCAGAACCAAAAATCACAATTGCGTCTTGGATGTTCTGTTTTTCTAGGACAGTTTTGGGGTAGATATATTCTCCTAGGATTCGGAGACTTCTTGCTTCATTGGAAAATAAAAATTCTTGGTTCTTATGGGGTTCTATCACATAGAAAGAAACGGCATAACTTAGGGGAAAAGAAAGGAAAAAAAGAAGAAGGCAAACGCCTTCTTACTAGTAGAGAGGATTATGATTATATTATGCAATAACCGTGCCAAGCGTTTTTGTGGAATATTTAAACAAGTACTGAGGTAGAAACCATAGTTTTAGGAAAATTCAGCGAAAATCTGCATAAATAATAAGCAAATTTTTCACCAAAGGCACTCTAGTTTATTATAGCCTTCCGTAAAATCCCTTTCCTAGGTTTGGGAAGAGGATATAAGTTAAAACTTTTAAATCAAAGAAAAACTGGGATAGGGCTGTGATTATCTTTCACTTCCTATGAAGTTCCTAAACATAACTCTTTTATTAGTTGAAAAATTCAAACTAACATTATTTCATAATCTTTTCTTTAAACTTTTATCGAATGTATGGACTTTGTATTCTTTAAGTTTACAATAACCTAATAAAAGACAATCAGGATAATCAAGATTTGTATCTGAAAATATTTGTAGAGCTAATTCTATAACTGCTTTATCGTGCAGAATTATATTTGAATTTTGAATTAGACTGGAAATTGATTTTTGAATGTCTTCCTTTGAGATATTATACCCATTTTCAAAAAGAATTGCGGATTTTACAAGTCTCCATAACTAATGTTGGTTTCTTGATGTAAAATCTTATTGCCCTACAAATCCGATTGTATAATTCTTTTGGAGACTTAGCTACAAAGTCGGAAAAAAAATCTTTCTTGAATCGTAACCATAATCGTTCTATTGGATTGAAGTCTGGTGAATAAGGTGGTAAATAGAACGGCGTTATATGATGCCAATTTAACTTTGATGATTTATGCCAAGTTGCATTATCCAGAATTAAGATAATTTTTTTTATCTTTGCTCTTTCTTTAGTTTGTTCTGCAAGTTGATCTAAGAATACTTGAAAACTTAATGTATCACAGTAGTCAAAAATTAACGCTGATATTTCGCCTGTCGCAGGACATATAGCACCTAGAACGTTAGCTCTGATGTGTTTACCAAAATAGGGAATATGTGGCTTTTGATTTTTCTTTACCCAACGTTTTCTAGGTCTTGGATCACCTTCAATACCAGTTTCATCACCAAACCATATCTCATTACTATCGTCTTTCAATAGCATTTCTAACCCTATTTTAAAGGCTTTTCTCTTCTCCTCTTCTTGTTGTGCTGGCATCTTTCTTGGTATCTTTAACTTATAATCTGCTAGATGCAATTCTCTGATTAATGTAGAATAAGATGCTTTCTTTTTTAGCTTATCTTTTAAATATCCATGCAATTTTATTCCAGTCCAATGAGTCTCTTTAGCTTTATTAGGATTTTCTAATATATCAATAATAAACTCTTTATCTTTCTTATCCAATATCTTAGGTCTTCCAGTTTTTGGTTTTGTAATTAATCCATCTATGCCTTTTTCAATATATAATCGAACCCAATATTGGAGGGTTCTCTCAGATACTCTAGACTTCAAAAGAATCTTTTTTCGTTTGAGACCATTTAATAGATCATATATTGCACATAGGCGAATATAATTTTTACCAGTCGGGGTACATTGGATTGAAGTCTCCAATTCTTTTTCGTTACAATTTTCTATGAGTAGTCTCTGAATCTTTTTCACATGACTTTTATTTTTTATCCCTTTTTTTGTACAATCAATTCATCAAAAAAACGCAAAAATTTTTGAAAATGAGTATAGTTCAACTATAAAAGCTAACAAGTATTCTGAGATGAGTTTAAATTCTTTTAATTTTTATAGAGCTACTGCTCATCTGTTTTTCAAGGATATTAGCTCGGGAAGAATTTCAATCCCATCAAATTGGAAGACTACTTCAGGTGTAAACACATGGATTCAAGGTGATCTTCACACACAAAACATTGGTTTTTTTGACAATGACTTAGGTAAAGTAAAAATTGATGTAAATGATTTTGATGAGTCATATATTGCTCCCTTTTACTATGATCTAATTAGATTTGTAGCGAGTATTTACCTTCAAAGAAATCAAGTTGGATTTAACTTTACCCTGACAGAAGCAAGAGAAGTTGCTGATTCATTTTTACAAGAATACCAAGATACCCTAACCTCAGTTAATGGAAATTCTAATGAGATAACAATTGAGTTAACAGAATCTAATACAGATGGACTTGTTAAAAATAAAATTCAAGATTTAACAAATTCTAAATCTATGAGCACCCTTCTTTCAAAATGGACTAAGGTGAGTTCTGGTGTTCGTAGTTTTGATCTTAGCAATCCTGATTTGACTACAATTAGCACAACAGAGTGGAATGATGTTCAGATTGGGTGGAATTTATATCTTAGTTCTTTAGGTTCATTTTATACTTCAAAGCCAACAACTTATTTTGCTATTAAAGATAAAGTAAAGAGATTGAATTCTGGTTTAGGTAGCCAAGGGGTTGCAAAGTATTATATTTTGATTCAAGGAAATTCTACTTCAACAAGTGATGACATTCTTCTAGAGATAAAAGAACAAAGACTTCCTTCTTTATTTTTAGCTGGAGTAAGTTCAATTTCGACTTATAATACTTGGTTTAGTAATCATGCTTTGAGAGCTAAAACTTCAATGAAAGCATTACTTGCTAATGCTGATAATTTTGCTGGAGCAATTTCTGGTTCTAAATCTTACCTTGTTAGAAAAATGTCAGCATATAAATATGGATTTGACCCAATTGATTTTTCAAGTAAGACTGATTTCAAGAATTTTGTAAAATATTCAGCGAAAGCAATTGCTTATGCACATGCGAGAGCTGATAGAGATTACTCTTCAACTTATGTTAACTATAATTTTGAAGCAGGAGCACTCTCAGCAATTTCAGTTTGGTCAGGAGCTAAAACTAAAATCAGAGAGTTAGGTGAATCCTATGCAAACCAAGTTGAAGTCGATTTTGGTTTCTTTAAAACTGCTCTATCGACTGGTAAACTCTAAATAAAAATTATGAGCTGAAGTCCTTTAGGGCTTCAACTCATAAAGAATACTGAAGAAATAATTAGAATTGGTAGGTGAAACTCAAACCTACTTGATCTCTATTAAGGTTCGTTTGAATTGATAAGTTTTCTCTTGGTCTAAAGATTACTACATCTAATAAGTTTAACAAATAGATTCCTCCTAAAACAGCTCCCGAAATTTGTAGTCTATTCGAAGTCTTATCCAGATCAGAGCTTTGGTCATTCAATTCCTTCCTTCTAAGAAATTGCAACTCTGGGCTATTTGTTGTTAATAGACTGAACAAGAAAGTATTATTTTTATACTCATAATCCTTGATGTTTGAATTGTGTTGGTTATTAGAATATACAACGCCACCTAAACTTGCAACAAAGGAAAACAAGAAAATTCCTGAAACAAATTTCCTATCTTGATAGAACTGACCCCAACCAGGTAGAATCGCTGAACGCCAAAGTGCTCCTCTCAAAGTTGGGAAAGGTTTTGTTGGATCAGAGGATTGTTTTTTTTCTGCTGCAGCTTTTCGTTTAATTTCAAGCTCTGGAGGAGTGTTGTTGGGAACCTCATAAAGAACAACTTCACCAAATTTTGATTCTTGAAAAATTTTGCTAATTTCTTCTTGGTTTAACTCTCTATAAGTGATTCTAAGTATATATTTTTTTTTGATTATTTCTTCTTTTCCTCCTCGATTCTCAAAGGAGACAGTATCTTTGTTTTGGGTTAGTAACTTACCATACTTAGCTGTTCCATCTTTCATAACGATTGTCTCTGCAATTAATGAAGTAGAGATCGTCAACAAAGCTATCACCAGAAATTGTAGTTTAAAGTCTTTAATTTTAGAAAGAATCATATCACTCCAAAGTAAAAAGGTGGTACAAATACCTAGTTTACTAATTTAATCGAACAATTTGATTCATTTAAGTTTTTAATCAAGAAAAATAAATGGTCTAAAAACAAAAACGTAAAAATGAATTACCTCAGTTCAGAATGAATATTTTAGTTTAATTCAAGAATTTATTAAACTAATTGTAAAAAAGTTGATTAAAACACTTATAATATTGTTTCTCGATAGTATTTAATTTGAAAAATGAATAGATCTTAGTCTTGTGTTGAGGTATGAAAGAAAACACACCTCAACGAAATATAAATCACTGGTCTCTTTCTTTATCTGTAAGAGTTTTTAGGAAACTAACAATTTTAGAAACATCTTGGTCTGGCAGATCTACATTTAACTGAAGATAAGCCATTTTTTTAACAGCTTGTTCTAGTGTAGTTGCTTTTCCATCATGAAAATAAGGAGCAGTGAGTGCAACGTTACGTAGAGATTGTACTTTAAAAACATACTTATCAGTTTCTTGTTTGGTAATATTAAATCTACCTAGATCTTCTTTATTTTCATAAGGATTTCTTTCACCCATTTTGCGGAATGAATTTCCACCCATCAATGGACCATTATGACAACCAGTACATCCTGTGCTCATGAAAAGATCGAGTCCTTCCACTTCTTCATTACTAAGTGCTTTGAAGTTTCCAGAAAGGAAATCATCAAATCTATCTTTAGTCTTCAAAGTTCTTTCGAAAGAAGCAATTGCTTTAGCAATGTTGTCATAAGTAACTTTTACTTTTTCAGTAGGAAACGCTTTTTCAAAAAGTTCTTTATAACCAGCGATCCCTTCAATTTTTGCTTCTACTGCTTTTTCACTAGGCATACCCATTTCAACAGGATTGAGGACTGGACCCTTTGCTTGAGCAGCTAGGTCTGCTGCACGACCATCCCAAAATTGAGCGATATGAAATCCTGCATTCAAAACTGTTGGAGAATTTCTATCCCCATTCTTTCCGAAAGCACCAGGAGAAGTTGGAAGATTGTCAACACCACCTTTTCTATCTAAAACATTATGACAAGAATTACAAGACTGACTATCGTTTTTGGAAAGACCTTTTTCAAAATAAAGTTTTTTCCCAAGATCAATCAATGCTGGAGTATCAGATTCCGAACCTGGCATTTTATCGGGAATAACCCCAAAGGTTAGTTTAGCTTTTTTATGAAGTTCTTGGGTCTTTGCTGATGGTCCGCAATAAACTAAGAAAAATAGTAGTAAGGTAAGCAGTGTGTATTTCATTTTTATTCTCCTTCAAGCATATTTCTACTGTGAAGAAATTTGTAAACAATTTTTTAGAATCATTCTAAAATTAGAATTAAAAAAGGGAACTACTCACACTGACAATTTTCATTTTTTTACTATTTGGATCATTTATTTTTTTCCCTAAACTCTCTAGGTGTAATTCCAGTCATTTTTAAAAAATGAGAGTTAAAGGTTGCTTTTGAATTGAATCCTACTTCATAGGCAACCGAGAGGATTGACCTCTCTCGATCTTCCAATAAAAGTTTTTTTGCATGTTCAATTCGATAGGAATTGATGAACTCATTGAAATTTTTCTCATAACTTTCATTTAAGATTCTAGAAAGTTGGTGTGTCGTGATCTTGAGTTCATCAGCTAGAGTTCCTAGTCTTAGCTCATCATCTAAATAGAGTTCTTCCTCAACCATGAGTTCAATAAGCCTTGTCTTAACGGCTTCCACGTTTACAACTGTTAACAAAGTAGTTTCATATTTTTTTTGTTTAATATCAGCTTTTAGAGTAATAAAAAAAGTTGGGTATCTTACATTGAAAACATATACAAGCATCACAGTGATTGTAAGAATAGAACCTCCAATTCTAAAGATCAAAAAATCATGAGCTAATAATCCAAAACTGATGAAAAAAATTCCAATGCTTGGCACAGTTAGGATCAACCAAACAAATTTAGTATATTTAATCTCATATTCTTTTACAATCTCAATGAAAAGATAAGCTAGATAAAGAAAATAAAACAATATATGGCTAATGCAAATAACATAAACGATTTTCATAAAAGAAATTGTATCTTCAAAGATAACTTCGTGAACTGTTTTTAATTTCAAATCGTATGGTAATTGTAGAAAGTATAGATCACATAAAATTCCTAACAATGCAGGGATGATATGGAGTCTCAAAGAAATTTTTTTGCGAATTACAAAATCAGTTATTTTAAGACCAATATGCAGTATGATAGGTCCAATTGCTAGGATGCTAGAAACTAAACCTATATGCAGATAAGGATTTTTCAATATAGTTCCTGCAACTACGAATCCAATCCTAAGTTGTACTGAACCAAAAAAAATTCCTAGATACACAAGACTACTCAATGGAATTTCTTTTTCTTTTTTTAATACTTCCAAAAAAGTTAGAAAGAAGCAAAGCCCTGTTCCAAAAAAAATGAAAAACTCTGTGAATGATTCGAACAACATCTCTTTAGTCTCAAATGATAATTTTTAACCCTTTTTTTGGTCAGCAATTATAAGTTTTGCCGACGAACAAAATTTTTTAGACTATACTTAGTTTTGGTTCATCGGTAGAGGAAAAATTTACTTTAGCCAATGAAAAACGGAGGAAGATTTATGGCAGTAACTACAGGAATAAAAGTTAGACATGTTGATTTTGGTTTGGGTGAAGAAGATATCCCAAGAAACTGGCTTTGGGGAAATCAGTTTGCAACACATTTTGTGAATAGTTTGCATCTAGTTTTTCCTGATGGAGAAAAGTTCTTTATTCGATCAGTTAAGGCACATGAAGAGTTTATTAAAGATCCTGAATTAAAAAAAAGAGTTAAGGCATTCATAGCTCAAGAAGTTACGCATGGAAATGAGCATAAAAAATTTTGGAACACTCTAAAAAAGCAAGGTTATGATATTCAAACTTTTTTAGATTTATTTGAATCAACTAACTTTGATACAATTGAAAAATACGCTAATCAGTTTTTAGGAGCGAAACACTCTCTAGCAGTAACTGTTGCCTTAGAACATCTTACTGCAAGTCTAGCAGAATATGTATTCAATGATCTTAAAGAATTAGAAGGAACTCATGAGGATATGAGACAAATGCTACTTTGGCATGCAGCAGAAGAGATAGAGCATAAATCAGTTGCTTTTGATGTTCTAAAAGAAGTTGATGATAGTTATGCATTGAGAATGAAAGGGATGATTCAAGGTGCAATCTTTCTAGTTGTTTATACATTGATCGGATTTTTTCTATTCATGTCGCAAGAGATTAAACGTGGAACTAAGTTTAGTCTTTTTGAGTTTGGAGAATTCATTTATCATTTTCATAATCTAGGAATTGTGATGGGGAAAGAAATTTTAAACTATGCAAATCCAAACTTTCATCCCGATCTTATTCCTAATGAAAAGTATTCAGTCGAATTTTTTGAAAAATACTATGTAGAAAAAAATGAAAAGAGAGTAGCTTGAGGTTATTTAAGTCTTTTAAACAACTGAATTCCGATTTCTAAAATTAAGGGCGGGGGAAGAAGCCCGCCTAAATCTTTTAAATAATTTTACTAGAGTCATTATAAAATGAAGTTATAAATTCTCACGACATGTCTTAAATTGGGAATATTATGAATTTGTAAGCTGATCGTCATAAATTAAAAAATATTGTGGATAAAATGAGAAGTAATCAAAAAATTCTTGTATTAAAATTAATATGCTTCATTATTTGATAAAATTTAACTTAGGATGAAATATGAAAAAAATTATCTTTATTTTATTCATTTGCCTTTCTTTTTCTGGAATATTCGGACAAGACTCAAGTGAAGAGACTAGCAAAACTGAATCAACGACTAAACCTGTAACAGAAGAGTTCAAAAAATGGTATATCTCACTTCAAGGTAGTGGTGGTAATGTAACAGCACCAGTTGAGAAGGGAACTGCAGCTTCTGGAAAATTTGGATTTGAATATCGTCCGATTCCGTATATTGGATTTGGTATGGGTCTTTCAAATAATAACTTAACTTTGAAGTCAAGTGAAGATTTAACTTCGCTACTTTTACTTCCAATCTTGTTTTCAACACCCAGTAGTTCAAGTTCAAGTAGTAGTTCTTCAACACTAAACTTAATATTCTTACTTCCTCTACTAACATCTAATCAGAGCACGAATTTTTCTTACAATACACTAAACTTAGATTTCAACTTTCATATGAATAAGGATAGACTCTTTGATCCTTACATTGGAATTGGCTTGATTGGAGGTAGTTGTGCTGGCGCTAGTGCTTGTACGATTTCAGGAGGTGAAGGAAGGTTGGGACTACAACTAAACTTCGGTACATTCTTTACCTATTTACAAGGTCAGTACCAAGCATTAACTATCGGAGCAAGAGAAGAACAACCAGCTGTAAATTTTTCTAACACACTTGGAACTTTGGGAATTGGAGTTAGATTCTAGTTCTCAAGTTTAGATTTACAAAAAAAATCTTTGCTGCATTACCAATTCTTCTAAGATTAAATATTATTAGAAGAATTGGATAAAAGTTGTAAATCCATTAAGGAGAATTATTCTTAAACTCAGTTAGAAATTTCTCTATGTTTTTCTTTTCTATACTTTTTTCATTTAATATCACAGATTTTTCTATTACTCCTTCAGTAATTAATTTAACAACCAAGCCTGATCCTTTTACTCGATTTTCAATTTGAGAAGATTGATTCAAAATTGCTTTTTCAAGGAGAACTTTTAATTCATTAAACTTATCTTCTTCTAGATTCATTTTGAATGCTTTCCCTCCACTATAGATGCCTGAAGAACTCATCGCAGGCTTAATTGGTTCATATTTCATTTCTTTTTCAGAAATTTTCCAGACATTTCCATTTCCATCGATATATCTATAATTATTTTTAGGAAGAGCTTTCATTTTTGCTGTAGTTGCAAGATTGCAATAAAGTTCGTTGTTTCTCTCATAATCATTTGCATTCTTAGTATGAGGTTGAAAGCCTTTGTTTTGTATTACAGAAAATTGTTTATAGTTTTTGACTGTAAATACAATACGCTTTTCCTCTTCGTCAATTGTTTCTGCATCATAATCATCTTCAACGATGACCTTACCATAATCACTTAACTTTTTAGCAGTTGCTTTTTTCCAAATTAGGTAAGTATAAACAATTTCAAAATTTTCATCATTGATGCATGACTTCATACTTTGAGCCTCCTTATCTTTACTATATAAAATACTAAATGCAATGAAAACAAAAATTGTTATATATCTCATATATTCTCCTTAGAAAATAAAATCTATTCACTTCAATTAAAACTTTTATCCAGTAATTAGTCCTATTCTTCAGTTTAATTGTCGTTATTTAGAGATATTGAATAAACATATCGCCAATATATTTATTATTCTCAATTCTAGTAACAATGCATTTTTCAATCTATTTGTAAATTGAGTTTTAATTTACTATCGTAAGATGAAAGTATTCATTCCTTGATAAATTTTATATCTAAGAATTGAAAATCCTTTCTTGAATAAAAATTGATTTTTAGGGGGAATAAAATCTTTATGTATTTAGGCATATGGGAGGAACAGTAATGTCTTTTTCTGAAATTTTTCAACCAATTCAATTAGGAAGTATCACTTTACCACATAGAATAATTATGGGTTCTATGCACCTTGGACTAGAAGGACTTCCTGAAACTGCTGATAGAATGATTGCCTTCTACGGCAGGCGATTCGAGGGCGGATGTGCGCTCATTACAACTGGTGGAATTTCAATTAATCATGCTGGAAAAGGTAGTAATATATTTTTTAATTTTCAAAAAGAAGAAGACCTTACTGAACTTGAAA
Organism: Leptospiraceae bacterium; assembly: GCA_033762425.1. Lineage (GTDB taxonomy): Bacteria > Spirochaetota > Leptospiria > Leptospirales > Leptospiraceae > JANRLP01. Next base: position 152,755 of record JANRLP010000049.1, on the reverse strand, counting down.
AAGTAACCAAAGCCTTAAAACCCAAAGGAATTTTTTGTGCTCAACTGTTTCATGCAGGAAGATATGCATATCATAGAGAATTAGTTGCTCCTTCAGCAATTAGAGCACCAATCAATCGTTTTGTTCCACACGCACTTACAGAAGAAGAAGCATGGGAAACCATTGCTGATTTTGCTACATCAGCCAAACAAGCAATGGAACTAGGTTTTGGAGCTGTTGAGGTTATGGGAAGTGAAGGCTATCTTGTGAATCAATTTCTTTCTCCCGTGACAAATGTTCGTGAGGATTATTTCGGTGGAAATCAAGAAAAGAGAATGAACTTTGGAATTGAGGTAATGAAGGCAATCAGAGCAAAGGTTGGAAAAGATTTTCCAGTAATCTATAGGATGAGTGGTGCTGACTTAATTCCCGGAAATCCTGAGCTAGAAGATACAATTGAATTCGCACGAAGAATTAAAGATGCTGGTGCTGATGCACTCAATATTGGGATTGGCTGGCATGAATCCAGAATTCCAACGATCAGTATGTTGGTTCCAAGAGGTGCATGGGCGAAAGTAGCCGCTAAGTTTAAGAAAGCAGTTCCAGGAATTCCTATCATTGCATCGAATAGGGTGAATGTTCCCGAAACAATTCAAAGGATTTTGCAAGAAGGGGAAGCTGACATAGTTAGCATGGCTAGACCAATGCTTGCCGATCCAGATTTTGTGAACAAGGTTCGCAACAACCAACCAGGAAGGGTAAATACTTGTATCGCTTGTAATCAAGCTTGTCTAGATCATACATTTAAAGAACTAATGGTTTCGTGCCTTGTAAATCCAGAGGCAAATCGAGAATTGGAATTCTCATCAATTCCTAAAGCAAAACGTAGCAAAGTCGTTGTGATTGGTTCTGGTCCTGGTGGTATGGAGTCTGCTAGAGTTGCTGCAACTTTAGGTCATCAAGTAATCTTGTTGGAAAAATCAGAAAGACTTGGTGGACAGTTGAATATGGCTGCTTCAATTCCAGGGAAATTTGAATTTAAAGAAACAATTCGCTATTTTGCGAACGAGCTAAAAGCATTAGAAGTGGATATAAGATTGAATACTAGTGCAACTTTAGAGCTTTTAGAATCCATAAATCCTGATGCAGTAATCTTTGCAACAGGAGTTAGACCCAGAGAGTTTAAGTTGAAGGGTTTAGAAAAAAAACATGTTGGATATTATTTAGATTATCTAAATGGAAAGTTTGATGCGGGAAAAGAAGTTGTAATTATTGGTGGAGGAGGAATCAGTTGTGACTCTGCTCATAAATTACTAGAAGATAAAGACCCAACCATTGAAGAATATTTTGATAAGTATAACGTAAATAGTTATACAAATGTGATGATCCAACCTCATCAAGGTAAAAGAAAAATCCATATCCTTAGAAGATCGGGTAAAGTTGGAGCGGGGCTAGGTAGCACAACAGGATGGGCACTTTTACAAGAATTAAAATCTGCGGGAGTTGAATTTCATACTTCCCTTTCTTATAAAGAAGTAAATGAAATTGGTTTAGTAGTAGAATTCAAGTCCGGAGAAGAAAAAGTAATTCCTTGTGATACAATTTTAATTTGTGCGGGTCAAGAAAAAGAGAATGAACTTTCAATTGAATACCAAACAAAGTATCCCAATAAACAAGTGTTTATCATCGGTGGAGCAAAAGAAACAGCAGCGTTAGACGCTAAGCGAGCAATTTTAGAAGGAAGTCTTGCTGCAAGAGAGATTGGAGTTAGTAAGAATTGATGATGAAATAATAAACTTCTTAAATCTATGATGTTTAGCATTGAAGCTTTGATTTATAACTTAGCCATTGGTATTGCTAATACAATATTTTCAATAATTTGTTTTTTCATAGCTTTTCTACTAGTATTGACAAGTTCTCAATCTGTAAATATTAATTATAGCAATATCATTGATCCAGAAGATTATGTTTTTACTCATCGAAGAAAAAAAGTTGAATATTTAAACGATGAACTCAATCCAGAAATAGAGTTAGTTATGCTTAGTAATGAAATGAGTTATAGTTATAAAACTCTTAGTCTATTACTTAGACTATTTTTAATTATTTGGATTACAAGTTATTGGCTAATTTCTTTTAAGTTGATATTAACAAAAAGTTAGGGGAGAAAGATTATGGGTCTTACCGAACTTCACAATCATCTTTATGGTTCCATCTCTGTAGAAACTTTGTTTTGGTTAGGAAAAAATAATCCTAATCCAAGATGGAATCTATTTACAGAGAGTTATGAAAAGGAATTTGGGAAAAAAATAGATCCAAAGAATTTTTTTGAGGTTTATGATGAACCGAATAAATTAGGTGAACTCTATTATTTTGATAAGCCTGGTCCATTTAGTCAGTTTCAAGCAAAGTTCAACTTAATCATTGCGCTTTCTACTCTCAATGAAGAAGAACTTATTGAAGTGAGTCGTAAAACGATATTAGAGCATTGGAAAGAAGGAATCAGCTATATTGAATATAGACAAATGTTTTCACCAATCGCAACTAGAGAGGATTATGTAAAAAAACTAAATGCTATTTGCAAAGGTCTGAAGAAAGGTGAAGAAGAATCGGGAAATAAAATTTCAGGAAGACTAGCTATTTCTTTGCATCGAGATAAACTTTATATAGATCAATACGAATGGGTAAAACAAATACAGCGAGATGATTCATTAGTTAGAAAGTATCTTGTTGGAATTGATTTTTGTCATATCGAAGAAAATTTCCCTCCAAAGGAAAAGATAAAATTCTTTCAAAAAGTTCACGAAGATAATCAAATAGAAAAAGAAACAGCTTTGAGCATTTTATACCATGTAGCAGAGAGTTTTGAAGATAAGACCCCACATTCAGCAATTCGTTGGGTGCTGGATGCAGCTGGGAGTAAAGTTCATCGTTTAGGTCATTGCATTGCTTTAGGTGTGAATCCTGAAATTTATTTAGGAAAGAAGTTTCATGAAAAAGTCAGTGAACGAAGAGATCAGTTGAAATTTTTGATGGATCATTATGATGAGATCAGAAGTTTTGGAGTCATAGTAGAGAAAAATCAACTTGAAAAAGAATACCAAGCGTTAGGCGATAGGAAAGATAATGAATTGTTAGAATTTATTGGTGATAAAAATTTCTTAGAGGAACTTTTGATTTTTCAAGATTATGCAATTTCTATCATAGAAAAATCAGATTCCATAGTGGAAACTTGCCCAACTTCAAACTTGCTCATAGGAAGAATCCCTAGACTTTCTGATCACCCATTAAAAAGATTTGCTAGGTCAAATCTAAAACTCACAATTGGAGCTGATGATCCAGGAATATTTAAGACCAGCTTAGAAAAAGAATATTCTCTAGCGAATCAGTTGATAACTGATGAACAGATTAAAAAAATTCAAGAGAATTCAATTAACTTTTGTTCAGAGCTACTAGTTGGAAGAAAGTAGATAAATGAATGAAATATACTCTTTCTGTTCCTATTGTGGAAATAAATTTCCTAAGAAAGAATTTCCCAAAGAATGCATTTCCTGCAAGAACATTACCTATAGAAATCCAATCCCTGTTGCAGTAATAATCGTTCCCGTAGATTCAGGGGTTCTGCTTGTAAGAAGAGGGATTGAGCCAGGAAAAGGTCATTTAGCACTTCCCGGTGGTTTTATAGATTATGGAGAAAATTGGCGAGAAGCTGGAGCAAGAGAGGTTTTTGAGGAACTATGTGTTCGGATTGACCCTCGTAAAATTTCTGAATTTAAAGTAGAAAGTAGTACTGATGGTAGATTGGTTTTAATTTTTGGAATTGCAGAAAAAATCACAATGGATAGTCTGGGTGTGTTTGAAGTTTCAGAAGAAGCTTTAGAGAGGGTAATACAAAACACACCTATTGAGTTGGTGTTTCCTCACCATACTATCGCTTTACGAGACTATTTTAAAAAAAAGGAGAATAGTGATGATCTTACATCTCATTAAATCATTTATACAATTTTTGAGTTTGATTATAATCTTTTCTAATTGCTATCCCAAAATTGTCATTACTCTCACTCAGACGCCTACTGCTTCTGAAAAACAAATGTTAGGTGAAGGAAAGTTCATTGAGAAAGATGGATGGATCATTTCTTCTATTCGAACCTCTGTTACTGGTGCTGATATTTGGGAAAAAGAAGTTCTAGAACCTGCTATCCCTGATAAAGACCTTGATGATGAGACTTATATTGCTCTCAGAAGAATTGCATATCTTTCAGGAGAACTTAGAGAATATAAAAAGAAAGGTTTTATAGGGGAGTCTTTAGATGGAACAGTGAAGATAAATCCTAAATTGAAAGATATGAAGGAAAGGGAAGAATTTCCTAAATTCAAAGAAAGAATTGATGCTGCTTTAAAACTAGTAAATGATTCACGTCAAATTGTCCTACAAAAAAAAATTACCCTTGTCTCTAAAGAAAATTTGAAAGAGGCTGAACTGCAAAATAGAAAACGAGAACTTCTACTGAAGTATTACTCGATTGTGGAAGAAGGAGATTTCTTTGAAGTAAGTAACAATAATTGGATTAGAAAGGAATAGTTTTCGCTAAATGGAACTAAATTTACTTTCTTTGATTCTAAAACGTAACTTCAAATCCTTCAAAATAAAAAAAAATCAGTTTACAGATGAGTAAATTTTTCCTAAATGGATTTTATGCCTTCTTATGATAATGAATTTGATGAAGAATATGACGAGGAAGATGATTTCTCTGATGAAGAGGAAGGAGCTGTCCTTGCTTGTGAAGATTGTGATTACAGATGGAGAGTTGACCCTGATCAAGAGGTTTATGAACCAGATGAAGGTCCAGTTTGCCCAATGTGTGGTTCAGATAATATTGTAGAAATCTGATTTGAGGGTTGCTTTATCATTTCTACTTACAGTTTTCTTTGCGGTTCCCATTTTTTCTAATCATGGAAATCCTGATCTTGCAAAGAAAACTTTTGAAGCATTTTATAATAAAGATTTTCCCAAAAGTAGGAATCTAGCGTTCCAATATCTTAAAGATTCTGAATCAATTGATACAAGCGACAAAGTGTTGAAAATTTTTTTCATCACAGAACCTGACCTAAACCATCTAGATTTAATTCTAGATAGAATTTACATTTCTAATCAAAAGAAGAATTTTCATTTTTACAAATTAGTTTATATTCTATTAGAAAAATCTACTGTAGCTGAGAACCATAAAATAGCTACCAAATGGGGTGAGATTTTTGTTAATGAGGCTAAGAATTCAAAAAGATATTCTAGAGGTCTTTATCTGTATTCTCTAACTCTATTTCAAAGGAATGAGTCACAGAGAGCAGAGACTGTTTTACTGAATTGTAAATCTACTGAAATAGTTATGTTTTCCCCGAAGCTAGAACTCAATCGGATTCTCAGTTTGACTGATGAAAAAGTAAAGATCAAACAGTATAGAAGATATTTAAGGAATAATTATAAGGCAAACTACTCAGATTTTGTTCTAGCAAGTTTAATTCAATCATACAAAAAGGTAGGCAAAGTAAATAAAGCAACAAATTTGAAGAGGAAATTTGAACGTGACTTTGCTAGCTCAATTTTTTTAGAGAAAGTAAGAAATCTTTAGTTGCAAATTCACCCAAGTGTAAAAAATAGCTTGAATTTCGGAGTGAGGATTAGGAAAGGATGGAACTAGAAGCTAAACTGGAATCGAATGGAATCGTAAAGTCTGGTTCCCACATTAACCATCTCTTAATAAAGATGAAAACTCCTCCTGCTAACACTGACCAACAAAGACAACCTTTAGTAATTGGTCTTGTCATCGACAAAAGTTGGTCAATGAAAGGTGATAAAATTGAATCTACTATTGAAGCAGCATGTTCTCTAGTAAATTGGCTAACACGAAATGATTATATATGCGTAATTGCCTATTCTGCTGATGTGCAGATTGTTCAACCACTCACTCAACTCAAAGACAAACTCTCAGTTATTGATAAAATCAAAGCAATCCAAGTAGGGACTTCTACCAATCTTAGTGGGGGATGGCTTCAAGCTCTCAAAATTATTGAATCTAGCCAGATTCCAAATGCATATAAAAGAATTATTCTTCTAACTGATGGACAAGCTACAATTGGAATTAAAGAGCCATCACAATTCAATCAGATAGCTAAAGACCATTCTGGTAGAGGGATTTCCACAACAACAATAGGTTTTGGTGCGGACTTCAATGAATCCTCCCTAAGGGACATTGCACTTTCTGGTGGAGGAAATTTTTATTTTGTAAGTAGCCCTGAAGAAGCATCAGGAATTTTTTTCAGAGAGTTTGGTGATATTGGTTCTCTCTATGCTCAAGCTGTAGAAGTGAAGCTTAGACTAACACCTGGTGTTAGAATGTTAGAAATGTTTAACGACCATCCTGTAGATGTTAATGATGATGGAACTGTAAATATTCAAGCGGGAGATATTCGTTCAGATGATTTGAGAAGTATAGTTATCTCTTTAGAAGTCAACTCAGATATTAATCCGGATTTAAACAATTTTATAGATGTGAATCTATCATACTATAACCTAATGGATAACATGAAGTTGAATACAGCAACTAAGAAGATCACAGCACAATATGTGGATAGAGAAATTCTACCTGATAATGAAGTAGTCATTGAAAGACTAATTTATTCTTCTGCAAAGACCCTAATTAAGGTAGCTAGACTTTTAGGTGATGGAGAGACAGATACAGCTAGAACACTTCTCACTACTGCGATTGATAGACTAGAAGATAATCTGAAACTCTCACCAGAACAACTTAATCCCGTTCTCACTAGACTCAAGAACATGACCCTAAAACTTAAAGAAAATGCTTCTTTGGCGGGTAAACATATTATGGCTATGGGAACAGACATTTACAGTAGAGTTGAAATAATTGATTCAGGTGTGGAAACACATGATAAAATTTTTGAGTATAAAATCAATGGTGATATTGACCTCTATCGTTGTCCCGATATCAAAGCAGTTGTTCAGGCTCAAATGAAAGATGGATACAAATTCATCATATTTGATCTTATTGATACTAGATTCATTGATTCTTCAGGTATTGGTACTTTTATTCAAATCTCTAGTTGGCTCAGACGAAGAGGCGGAGAGTTTATAGTAGTGAATATTGTTGATACAGTGAAAAAAGTATTTGAAGTTACTCGACTTGAGAACCATATTCGAGTTGCAAGCTCAATTAGTGAAGCTAGGGACATCATTGAAACAATTATCATTTCTTTGAGACGTTAGTTACTATTTGAGAGCCTTTCTCGCAATCATTCCTCCTGAGGAAATAAAGGAAGAACTTTCTAGAATTACTCATGGAATTCCTGGGGTAAAATGGAAAAATCCCGAAACCTTCCATTTGACACTACAATTCTTAGGAGAAATTTCTGAAGAAATTACGACTAATTTGAATGAGAGAATTTCTTGTATTAAGTTTGAACCTTTTACAGTAAATTTCCATTCTGTAGGCTTTTTCCATTCAGCTAAAGGTGGTTATACAATTTGGACTGGTGTTGACAAAAACCCATCTTTAATATCACTTTATGATAGTATTCAAAAGATAGTAAATCTCCTTCAGCTAAAAACAGGTAGCAAGGATTTTATCCCACACCTAACTATTGGTAAGACCTATAACTGGAATTTTACTCGTTGGGATTACTATTTCGAGACTTATCGAGAGTTTAAGAGCCTTGAGTTCGGTGTTCAGGAATTTCATCTTTTTTCCAGTGAGTTAAAACCCTCAGGTGCCATCTATACTATCGAAAAAACCTTTGTAGCTAATCCTTAGTTCATAGATAAATCTCTACAAATTTCTAGAAAAAACTTGACGGTTAATTTTAAGACCTTATAAAGATTATTAGTTGATTAGAACAAATAAATTTCTGGAGAAAACATGGAATATTTTACAATTCTATTTATCGTGGTTCTGGTAGTTGTCTATAAGACAATTGTCATCGTTCCCGAAAAAAGTGCCTACATCAAAGAAAGATGGGGAACTTACAATGCTACACTTGAAGCAGGCTATCATTTTTTGATTCCATTTGCTGATAGAATTCATTACGAACACAGTTATAAGGAAATTGCTTATGATATTCTTCCTCAAGAATGTATCACAAAAGATAACGTTCCTGTTGAAATCGATGGGGTTCTTTATCTTCAGGTTATGAATGCTCATGACGCTTCTTATGGAATTGATAACTATCTAATTGCTACGAGTAGATTGGCACAAACTACACTTAGAGCAGAAATAGGTAAACTGAATCTTGATGATACCTTTGCTGAAAGAGAAGAAATCAATGGTAAAGTAGTATCTCAATTAGATCATGCAACAGATCCTTGGGGCATCAAAGTCACTCGATATGAAATTCGTAATATAACCCCTCCCAAACAAGTTCTGAACTCTATGGAACAGCAAATGAAAGCTGAAAGAGAAAAGCGTGCTGAGATTACTATTTCTGAAGGGGAAAGATCGGGAAGGATCAATCGTTCCATTGGAGAGAAACAAGAATCCATCAATATTTCTGAAGGTGAGAAGTTAAAAAGAATTAACGAAGCTGAAGGAAAGGCTACAGAAATTGAACTTATCGCAACTGCTACAGCAATTGGATTAAAAGCAATTGGTACTGCAATTTCCCGTAATGGTGGAAATCAGGCAGTTGATCTTCAAATAGCTCAAGGCTATTTAGATAGTTTAGGAAAAATTTTGCTTAATTCCAAAACAACAATTCTTCCACCTAATCTCACAAACATAGCTGGAGTCTTTGAAGGGATTTCTAAAGTTACAAACAAAATTCCTGATATAAACAAAGGAGGAAAATAATGACATATTTCTTAACGACCTTTTGGGTTCTATTTTTTCTATATATAGCGTTTAAACTCATACGAAGCATTCGTATTGTTCCCGCACAAGAAGTTCTTATTGTTGAAAGACTAGGAAAGTATTCTGAGACACTACATTCGGGTTTACATTTATTGTTCCCTTTCATTGATAAAGTCACTTATACTCAAACCTTGAAAGAGCAAGCTGTTGAAGTTCAGCCACAAATCTGTATAACCAAAGATAACGTTCAAGTAAAAGTAGATGGGGTGTTGTATCTCAAAGTTCTAGATGCTCAAAAAGCAAGTTATGGAATTGATGATTATAAATTTGCTTCCATCCAACTTGCTCAAACTACAATGAGGGCTGTAATTGGAACAATGGAACTAGATAAAACTTTTGAAGCTAGAGAAGTTATCAATCGTAGAATTGTTGATGTAATAGAACAAGCTGCAGAGCCATGGGGAATTCGTGTGAATCGTTATGAAATTCAAAACCTAACTCCTCCCAAATCAGTTCTGGATACAATGGAAAAACAAAAAACTGCTGAGTTGAATAAGAAAGCTGAAATTTCAATGTCTGAAGGAGATCGTGATTCTAAAATCAATCGTTCAGAAGGTTTGAAAGAAGAAGCCATCAATAAATCACTGGGTGAAAAACAAAAACGAATCAACGAAGCTGAGGGTAAGGCAAAAGAGATCGAGTCAATTGCTCTTGCAACTGCAAAGGGTATTGAAACCATTGCTGCCTCTATCACTACTGCGGGCGGAGACGAAGCAGTAAAACTTCAGATTGCACAAAATTTTCTTTTTCAGTTTACCAATCTTGCAAAGAATGGAACAGAAATACTGCTTCCTCTAGATTTGACAAATATCAAGTCTGTGACAGATTCTTTAACTGAGATTAGAAAGTAGTATCAGGGGCGATATGGCACTTAGTAATCAACAAATTTTAGAACTTCAGAAGCTACAAAAAATCCTCTCACAACTAGAAAAAATTTTTCTAGTTTCCTACAACGAGGATCAAAAAAAACGAGTTTCCAAAGATATCCAAAAGTATAAAACTAAGATTCTTGCAATATCGCCTGAAGGTATTCCTGATAATATCCACTTGGTACATATTGAAAAAGATGTACCAAGTCAATCTTCTTCAAATGATTCTCAACCAAGCTATGCTAATACAAGTGAAACCTATGCACAAAAAGGTTATCTAACACGTGATAAGGTTTTATCAAATCTTGTGATAATGAAAATCTCCCCTCATTCTCACGACCAAGAAATCAATTTTATTGCTACATTGATTACGGTTTTTGAAAGTGAATATGTTCCAGTTTTAGGTGACTCACACATAAAATTTGATTTTTCACATATCGCTGAAAGGGATAATATCCTAAAACATATCGAAAACATTCATAGAACAATGAAGGTATTGACTGAAACTATTGAGGAATATGCTCTTTCCGAAAAACAAGACTTCAAAGAACAATTAGGTAGAATGAAAAATAAACAGTCTAGAATTTTTATAGCTGAAGCAGGTGATCTTTTTAAAGCCTTTAGAGACTTTATTACTTCAATCTTGAATAATGTAGAACAAGGAGTTGGTATTATTATGAACCTTGAAGAAAGAATTCATTTTAATTCAAGGTTTGAAAGAGCAACGATCCTAGAAGGTAAAACAATACCTGATGCTTTAAACCAGTTCCTAGAATATATTTATGCATGTTTAGAGAATATTAATGTTCCTGGAATTAAGAAATAATTATATCGTTTAATGCAAAAAAGAAAAGAACAACTTGATGCAAATGACTAATACAAGAAAAGTTAATACGTCATTCGTCTATACTATTTCACTATGTGCATTTCTAGTATCCATGCTTTTGTTATTCCTTTGGGATGATAATTATAAAAAAACCAGTCAAGCAGAAACTAAAATAAATTCAATTTCAATCAATCCACAAAAACCAGCTCAGAAAGAAGATAAAGAAAAATCTAAAGAAGAGTTAGGAGTCTTTGCTACTATTTCACAAAATCTAAAGCATCCAATAGCAGTACTATTAATTCAGATTATTGTAGTTTTAATTGTCGCTAGAGCCTTCACAATTTTATTCAGAAAGATTGGTCAACCATCAGTGATTGGTGAGATTGTTGCTGGAATTGTTCTGGGTCCCTCAGTACTAGGTTTATTTTTTCCTGATCTTGGAAGTAATTTATTTCCAAGAGAATCACTTAAATACCTTCAACTTCTAAGTCAGGTTGGACTAATCTTTTTTATGTTTATCATCGGGATGGAGTTAGATACTTCAACATTAAAACAGAAGGCACAATCGGCAGCATTCATAAGCCATATGAGTATTGTATTTCCTTTCATGTGTGGAAGTATTCTTGCATACTATTTATTTGATTATTTTGCTCCTAAGGGAATAAAGTTTCTTTCATTTGGACTTTTTATGGGAATTGCTATGAGCATAACTGCTTTTCCCGTTCTTGCAAGAATTATTCAAGAGAAAAATCTAACTAAAACTCCAATTGGAATTATTGCAATTACTTGTGCAGCAGTAGATGATATTTCTGCTTGGACTATCTTAGCATTCATCATTGCAGTTGCTCAAGCAAAGAGTATGGTTTCTTCTTTTGTTACAATTATTATCACTGCTGTGTTTGTAGGTATAATGGTATTTATCATTCAACCTTTTCTAACTCGACTCAGTAAAGTTTATATTACTCAAGAAATAATAGGTAGAGGTGTTATGAGTATGGTTGTAATAATATTACTCACCTCAAGTTTAATTACAGAGTCATTAGGAATCCATGCACTTTTTGGAGCATTTTTGGCGGGTGTTATCATGCCAACCCAAACAAATCTAAGAAAAACAATTACTGAAAAGTTTGAAGATTTCAGTTCTGTTGTGCTACTACCTTTGTTTTTTGCATTTACTGGCTTAAGAACTCAGATCAATTTAATTTCAAATTCTTCATTAATATTAGTAACTATATTGATTATCTTTACAGCAACATTGGGAAAATTTGGTGCTAGTTTTCTTTCAGCAAGATTTATTGGAATGAGCTACAGAGAATCCTCAATCATTGGTTTACTCATGAATACTAGAGGACTAATGGAATTGATTGTATTAAACATCGGCTATGATCTTGGAATTTTATCTCCAGAAATTTTTGCAATGATGGTTCTAATGGCTTTGTTTACAACTTTTATTACAGGACCAATTGTAGGATTCTTACTTCCAAAACAGAAAGAATCTGAACATACTTCAATGAACACTAGACTTCCGAGAGCATTGATAGCATTTGGTCCACCCAAAGCTGGAGTTTCACTATTCAATCTTGCTTATGGAATTTATGGTAAGAAAGCAATTTATACTGCACTACATATATCGCCAATACCAGAAAAAATTTCTATAGAAACAAATATTCAAGAAGATAATTTTGAACAAATCAAAGTTTTAGCAGAAGAAAATGGAGCAAAGTTAAATACAATCCATCAAGTAACTTCAAATGTCACAAATGAACTTGTTTCTTCAATTCAAAAAGAATCTTATTCTATTGTTTTAATGGGAGCTGCACAACAGATTTTTGGAGACAATGCAATTGGTGGAAAAGTGGAAACAATACTTTCAGGTGTTCAAACGAAAGTTGGAATCTTTATTGATAGAGGCTTAGCAGAAATAAAGTCAGTATTGATTTATTATGAGAACCAAGAAGAAAGTGATGCGTTATTCGAAATTGGAAGCGCAATGCAAAGTTCTGGTGTAAAGGATATGACATTAGTATATGAAAAAGAGAATGAACCTCCAAAAGAGAAGATCAGAGAATTTTTTTCAAAACCAATCAAAATAGTTCCCACAAGTAAACACTCTAAAAAAGTGATGCTTGAGTATTCATTGATAATTTTTGGATATAAACATTGGGTGGATTATTCAAGTGGGGGAGGGTTTATCGATAAGGCTGAATTACAAAAAGAAAATAATTCTTCGATTCTTATACTAAGAATGGAGACTCAAAATTGAAAAAGTATGTTTTTGGCTTTTTTTTCTTATTCTTTTTTACAACAACAATCATTCTTGGAATTCATTACTACATCAACACTGGGAAACTTCGAGTAGAAGAAAAGCAAAATGAAAATGAGAACATTGAAATAGAAAAATTCTCTCGAAAAGGTACTTATATTGATGTGAGGAATGTGAACTTTAGATTTAAAAAAAATATCAGTCTAGAACTACCTAATCTTCAAGGAGAATTGATCCCGAAGAAAGGATCAACTGTAGTAAATTTTGATGATGTGAATGCTTTTATCATTAGAATCACTAATGGAGAGGCATACGCAAACCCTGAAGTTCTAAAAACTCTTTTCGTTGATTATGTTTTTAACTTTGAGAGTTCTACTTTGAAATTGAAGAAAGTAGAGTTTCCAGAGGAAGTAGGAAATAAGATCAAACTTTCCGGTGAGTTAAACTTTTTACTATGGTTAGAATTTGAGATGATGGGCACAATTGGTTTAGAAAAGAAAACAAATCAAATTGTGATTACTGCTGAAGAAATTAAGGCTGTTGGGAATTCCTACATAAAAAGTCTTCTTTCAGCTATTGGTCTAAACCTTGAGAAATTGATTCCAATTCCAGATGGTAAAGGTGTTACAATTAAAAGTAATCAAATTTTTATTAGTCCATTTATCGTATTTCCACCACCAAAACTAGAAGGAAAATTTTCTATCATAGATGTTAAGAATAGTAAATTACATCTTGTACTATCGAGTGATGAGATTATTTCATTTCCTAGCCCTCCTGATTCTTTAGCAAAGAATTATCTTTTCCTTTACAAAGGGGAAGTGAAGTTTGGAAAACTATTTATGGTTGATGCAAATTTACAAATGATAGATACAGATGAAACAGACAATTTTGATTTTTTTATGCCAGAATATTTTAAGACATTAACTAGTGGTGGGAAAGCTACAATAAAACCTGATATGTCTGTTAAAGTGATAATGCCAGATTACGGAGATGTTTTTAAAAACTAATGAGTTCTATTTTACAAAAATTTAATGATTATGGGAAAATGGTAAAATTTTCCCATACACTCTTTGCCTTACCTTTTGCATTGTTATCATTTGTACTATCATTTATCGATACTACACTTACTAAGAATCAACTATTGATCAATTTATTCCTGATTTTAGTTTGTATGGTGAGTGCAAGAAATGCCGCAATGGGTTTCAATCGATTGGTTGATGCTGATATAGATGCTAAGAACGAAAGAACAAAACTAAGAGAAATTCCTAGCGGTGTTCTATCCAAGAAATCAGTTTTAGGATTTACAATATTCTTTTCCTTAATCTTTGTTGTTGCAACTTACTTTATCAACTTTAAGTGTTTTCTGCTTTCATTCCCTACATTAGTAATAGTTTTAGGATACAGCTATACAAAACGTTTCACATGGCTCTGCCATTATATTTTAGGATTTGGAATTGGAATTGCTCCGACTGGAGCCTGGATTTCAATGAAGAATGAGTTTGATTTGATTCCTGTTCTTTGGTCATTTGGACTAATGTTTCATATAGCTGGATTTGATATACTATACTCTACACAAGATACAACATTCGATAAGTCAAGCGGACTGTACTCAATTCCATCAAGATTTGGAGTTTCCAATGCATTATTGATAGCAAGGATTTCGCATATCGTTGCTTTTTTATTGCTTAGCTTAGCTGGAGTTGAAGCGAGATTAGGGATTATCTATGCAGTTTTCTTAATTTGTGTTGGGATTCTATTTATCGTTGAACATAATTTAGTGAATCCAAAAGATCTATCAAAAGTTCCTATTGCTTTTTTTCATATTAACGCCTCAATTTCAAGTATTCTGCTTTTAGGTGTAGTTGTGGACAAATGGAATGAAATCTATCAAACAATAGGTAGAGTGTTTATATGAGACTTGTTATTGGAATAGCAGGAGCTTCTGGTAGTATATATGCAGCAAGATTTTTAAAAAAAGTTTTAGAATTAGAAGGTAAAACATTTCTAATTGTTAGCAGTGCTGCGATTAGAGTTTTTAGAGAAGAATATCAATGTAAAGTCAGCAATGGAACTGAGTTGATAGATTTTATCATTGATAAATGGAAGTTGAATCCAATTAATTCAATTGAACAAAGAAATTTTAATGATATTGGTGCTGACATTGCATCTGGTTCTAATCATTGGAATGGGATGGTAGTTGTTCCTTGTTCTATGAAAACAATCGCTTCGATCAATTCTGGTCTTGCTGATAACCTAATCGAACGTTGTGCTGATGTTACATTAAAAGAAAGAAGAAGGCTAATTCTTGTGCCAAGAGAAACACCTTATAACAGAATTCATTTACGTAACATGCTGAGTTTAGATGAGGCAGGTGGAATTATTTTACCTGCAAGTCCAGGATTCTATCAAATGCCTAAGACATTGGATGATTTAGGAGATTTCATCGCAGGGAGAATTTTTAACTTATTGGGTGTTGAAGCAAACCTTTTCCCAAAATGGGAAGGTTAAAAATTACCAACTAAGAATAATTCTATTCAATTTTCGGTGCACCCTTTATGAAACAAATTGTTCTCTCGAAGAGATCACTAGGTAATTTTTTTTTAACTAATTCAAGAATTCTTTTTAAAGAGTATCTTTTTGAAAAATGAATCAGAACTAACTTTTCATTTTTAAATTCATGTGCGTTAGCCGCAATCTCATCTAGATGTAAGTGTCCCCATTCTCTAGCCCTTGAAACGTCTCTTTCTTCACAAAGATATGTTGATTCTAAAAACAAAATCTTAGAATTTGCAACATCGGGATGAGAAAGCACATACTCAATTTTTGTATCTCCCGAAAAACTAACCAAAGGAGCTAATTTTTCTTCTGTCAATATAACTCCTTCTTTTTTCATATCAGCTAATTTTGTTCCGACAAGACTGCGATATTCATCTTTTAGCTTCATTGATTTTTCATAAATTGTATATCCTTGTGAAGGAACTCTATGAAAAGTTTCTAACGGCATCATTGAAATTGAATTGGATATAGAATAGGTAACTCCACGTTTTGCAGGAATCAAGTTGTATTTATAATCAAATCCTTCCATCTTTTGGTATATAGAAAGTATCTGCAAAAAGTTTTCATAGTTTTCTTCTGGGACATAGATATTGGGTGGTTTTAAACTTCTCAAAGAACGTTGGGAAACATAATAAGGAATTCCTGCTGAATGATCTAAGTGTGCATGAGTCAAAAAAAGATTTTCAATATGGGCAAAGTCAACAGGTAGAGCACCAACATCAAACATTAAGTTCATATTGGGACAAATAATAGAGGTTCTGATTCCTCCCTCTGATATTCCTATGAACTTGTTGTTCTTATGAGTGAAACTAACGTACATTAGTGAAGTTTTTCTTCTGGCTCATAAAGTTTTTTTACTTCAGGGTATTGCTTTTGAATATTTTTTTCTGAGCTAACAATGATTGTTTTCAGATTTTCTTTATAAAAATACTCCTTACCCACTCTCCTAATATCATTTAAGTTAACTGACTGAATGTTCTCTCTATAAGTTTCTAGATAGTTTGGTGGCATTCCATCTTCTTCAAATCCCAACTGATTGGACAGAATTGAATGTCTATTGCTGAATAAGAATACAAACTGATTATTGATTGCATTTTTAGCATCAGTTAATTCTTTTTCAGTTATCTTATTAATCACTTCTGGTGATAGTAATTGTTTCATGATAGTATGAGCTTCTTTAAGAGTTTCATTTTTAGTTAGAGTATAGAAATACAGAAGTCCATGATCTTTTTCAAAAACTGGATAACTTGTAGCTGAATATGCTAGACCTCTTTTTTCTCTAATTTCTTGCATAAAATAACTATTGAACCCACCGCCACCAATTATATAATTCAAAAGTTGAATTGCAAAAAAATCTTTGTGACTATGCTCTGGAGCTGGACCAACCAGAATCAACATTGATTGATTTACATCTTTCTTAATGAAGATTTCTTTTCTAGGATCATTTGCAAAATCTTTTTTTAGAACATCCAAATCAATGCTATCAGGTTGAGCTTTTGAAGAGGTTTCAATTTTAAGGTTTTTGATAATAAAATCTTTCAGAAGTTTCTCATCATAAAGTCCACTTGAAACAACTGTTCTTGGGGATTTTTTAATAATTTCATAAAACGATAGTATTGAGTCACGACTTACTTTTGAAACTGATTCAATTGAGTTTGAATAACCTTTTTTATAACTCTTAAAAACTAACTCTTTAACTTTACGAAACCCTAAACTTTCAGTTCTTTCATTTCTTCTTTTAATTGCGTCAATTAGTTTCATCTTTCCATTTGAAAGTGCTGACTCAGAAAATGCTGGTCGATTCAACATCTCTTCTAAAAGTTCTAGAATTTTTTTTTGGTCTCTAGAAAGAAATGAAACTGAGAGTGTTGTTTTTTCATAACTAGTGCTTACTCCAATGGATGCACCTAGATTTTCAAACTGAGTCAGTAACTCTGAGTCTTTAAAGTTTTCCGTTCCACCAAATTTAAAAGAATCAGCAAATAGAGTTGAAGTTTCTTGTGGAAGTGACTCCGTTGCTGCATCCCCTGAGTAGAAATGAATTTCTAAATATGCAATTGGGAAATCATTAAATTGATCGTGATAGTGAATCAAACCATTGCCTAGAATATCTTTTTGTACTGATGGTATTTGAAATTTGAGTTCTTTGATGGGAATATCTTTTACAAAATCCCCCGCTTCGGAATGAAGATGAACTGAAAGCAGTGCACTTATTAGAAGGAAAAGAAATTTGATTATAATTTGTTTCATTATTTTGTTCCTCTAGAATCCAAGAAACCAATATTCGAGTTTTCTTTAACGAAGTATTTATTCGCTATTCTTTGGATATCTTCTTTGGTAACTGAATTGAATTTTTCATAGGTGATGAACATATCTTCCCAATTATTAGTCAGTAACTCATAGAAAGTAAGTCCGTCAGCAAGATTAGCGTTGCTATCAATTTCTCTAAGAAAATCAGCTGTTGAATTATTTTTAGCCCTAGAAATTTCTTCCTCAGAAAATTCTCCCTTCTTGAGTTTGTCAATTTCTTTCCATATTACTTCTTCTAATTTTTCTGGAGAAGCATCAGAGTTTAGGTTAGCAAAGATAGTGAATAGATTAGAATGTCTTTCACCTGGATCACTCGACCAGGCACTAATGCTTGAAACTAGTTTTTCTTTTTGTAAAGCTTCTTTATATAGTCTGCTACTAGCACCACGGGTTAGAATTGAATCAATTAAATCGAATACGATGCTATCTTTATGTGGATAATTAGGTTTATGAAATCCCATCATAAGTATTGAACCACCGGGATGTTTGAAGCTAATTCTTTTCTCGCCAAGGAAAGATTTTTCTGTGATTCTTTGTTCTTTCTTTTTATTTGAGGGTTTTAGAAAACCAAAATATTTTTCAATTATTTTCTCTGTGGCTTCGAATTCTAAATCACCAACAATAGCAATTACCATATTGTCAGGAGTATAATGCTCTTTGAAAAAATTTTCTGTTTCATAAATATCTAAGAAAGGAATATTGGATTCATATCCAATCACTGGTCTTCCATAAGCAGATCTATCAAATGCTAAGGAAAGAAATTTCTCTCTGAGAATTCCAAAACCTCTGTTTTCTATTCTCATTCTTCTCTCTTCCATAATCACATCTCTTTCAGTATAATACTCTCTGAGAATTGGAGAATGAAGTCTGTCGGATTCCATCTTTGCCCAAATTTCTAGACGATTCGATGGAAGTTTGATTTGATAGTTAGTTACATCGTAACTTGTATAGGCATTAAAACCCACTTGTCCATGTTGTTCATAGATATAAGAATCTTCTGAAGGAATGATAAATTCTTTCTGCTTTTCTTCAATTGCCTTTAGTCTTCTTGTTAGTTCAATGATTCGTTTCTCGATAGTATCAGAGACTTTAAGTTCTTTTTGCAATAGATTTCTTTTTTCTAGCTTCAATTGATCAAGTTCATGCCCTGTAGCTTTTAGAAGAGTGAAGTATTTTTTTTCCTCAGCAAAGTTCTTGGTACCAACGTTAGTTGTTCCTTTAAAAAGCATATGTTCTAACATATGAGCAGTTCCAGCAATTTCAGGAGTTTCATCACTAGAACCAACTTTAAACTTAGTGTAAAGAGCTAACGTTGGAGAAGAGCTTCTCTTCATTTGGATTAGGGTCAGCCCATTCGGAAAAACTGTTTTTTTGATATTTTTTCTAAGCGAAGATGCAGCTTCTTGGAAGATGTTATCAGCGTTCAAAGAAAAAGAGATTAAAAATAAAATGAATAGGTAATTTTTCATAGTCATCGAAAAACATAGTAATTATTCAAGCTCAAATAGCAACTCATTTAGTAGATACAAAAAATGTTTATAGGTAACTATCACCTATACCTTGCCTAACTCGAACGGTCATTTCTTCTAAATCGATACCACCAACTTTCAAGCGAATCCCTTCACTGATTCTAAGTCCAGATGAATATTGCAAAGATAAAATCATTTTATGTTTTAGATTATTACTGGAATTTAATATAGTATTGATTTTCTCTTGTGAAAATTAGTCGGAAGAGCTTCCTTGGTTCTGATTCCATAAGCAAAATTCAATCACATCGGCTTTAACAGAATTTCAGAAAAATCTTTACCAAAATTCATTAGTCATATATGCTATTCTTAACGATATACGATATTTTATAATCTGTTTTTTATAATTTTATTGTTGATATATTTTCTGCAATTCGTCTAAAAGTAGTTATGCGGCATTTTTTGATTAAATAATAAGAAAATGAAAGATTATATTTTTTTAGAAAGCTATAGACCACATGAAACGACTTTATCAATAGCTCAAGAAATTGGGAATATAATTCTATTTTCAAATATTCCGACAATTCAAAGTATCAAACCTTACTCAATAGAAGAATCAAAAGAAAATGTTTACAGTAAATATTTTGGCTTTGGAGAATTTCCTTTACATTCCGATCTCGCACATTGGTATATACCTCCAAAATATCTATTGCTTAGATGTATAGTTCCGGCACCGGAAGTATTTACAACTTTGATTGAATGGAATAATTTATTTCATAATATAAATGATGATACAATTCACAATGCCTTATTTAAACCTAGAAGAAAGGTTTTAGAAAGAAAATTCTTTCTTCGGTTAATTCAAAATCAAGGTTTCGAATTGGTTAAAAGATGGGATAGTCTTTTTCTTGAGCCAGAAAATCAATCAGCCCGCAATATAGTTGAAAAAATTAAAAATCTTGAAAATCCAAATCTAGACATTAAAAAGTTTTCATTTAATAATAAAGGTGATACTTTGATAATAAATAATTGGAAAATGTTACATGGAAGAACAAAAATTGATACAAATAGCAAAAATAGACTAATTGAAAGAGTTTACTTTTCAGGAATAAATTATGGAACCAAATAAAACACCACATGAATGGTCTAAGGACACTCTCTTAGATAAAGCACAAAGATACACGGAATTAATGATTTTGCAAGATAAAAACGATTGGCAATTTGGTTTCTGGTCGGTGATGATTTTAGAGATGCTTGCGAGAGCAGCACTTTCGAATATCTCTATTACATTAATTGCAGATAACAAAGATTGGAATAACTTATATTACTCTTTGGGAAAAACTGTTTCTGGAAAAAAATTTACCCCAAAATCAGCTAATATTTCCGATATTTTTACACGATTAGAAATACTTCTCCCTGGATTTAATAGTGAAATATTAAATTTCTGCCTTATCCACATTGAGAGAAGAAATGAAGAATTTCATACAGGTTCACTCCCTTTTGATGAGCTAGGAACCTCTAAGTGGTTAGGAAAGTTCTACTTAACATGCAAAGTTCTATTAGAATCGATGCAATTAAATTTGACAAAATTATTTGGTAAAGAGGAAGCAATTAATGCTGAGAAATTAATTGCTGCAATGAAAGACGAAACTGCAAAATCAGTTATGAAAAACATAACCGCTCACAAAACTATCTGGGATGATCTTACTTTAGTTGATCAAGAAAAGTTGAAGGCACAAGCCGGTGTATTTGCAACTCGTAAAAATGGTCATCGAACTAAATGCCCTAGCTGTAATTGCGATGCACTTTTATATGGTGACCCATTTGGAGGGATAACAAAGAAACTTGAAGAAGATTTAATAATTATTAAGCAGTCAATGTTACCTTCGCACTTTGAATGTGTTGCATGCGGGTTAAAAATTAATGGCTTTTCTAAATTAAATTCTTGTGGATTAGGTGATAACTTTACTGAAACCACTTATTATGAACCAAACGAATATTACCGTAGTGAGGATGAAGATCCTTATTACGAAGAAGATTTTAATGAGTTTTAATAGAAATTAAAATACTGCATCTAGCTGCGAGTATCGACTGCGGAGGTGAACTACGCTACGCTGTTTGGAAGCTGTTCACCTTCTTGCTCCAAGCCGGTTTAACTGTGGTAGTTGAACTTTGTAGTATATTTGTCAGACTTATGCAAGTCCAGTGCCTTCGTGATTTGATAGTATTGATCAATGATACTATCGTTGATATTTTTTTCAACCTTGTCGCAATAGCAAAATGTTAAGTTCTGAGAAGCTAAGTATGCATTAGGGAGGTCTTTTCGGTGAGAATTTTGGTTAGCATAATCTTATTTAAAATATATATTTTTTCCTCGTTCTGCAGAAGTATAAATTCCTTCAAAGATATTGAGAGATCAGGTCAGTTGTGTGCATATACTTGGGATTTTGCCGCGTGTAATCATGGTCAGGTCAAGGTACTATCAGAAACACCCAATGAAATCCTTATCGGGATTAAGGTAATGGAGAAAGCTAACGCAATTACAATTGCCAGGCATTTCCTTTCCCAAAATAGGAAAAATCACAACAAATTGACTTTAGTGGGTTGCGAAAATATCTTTGGTGGTAGCATAAATTTCCAAGACATTGATGCAGATTATTCAGGAAAAGGGTATTGGTATTGCCAGTTTTCAGCCAACTTAATCCCGTAAAAATTTCTGCAAGACTTGGCGTAACTGGACTACCTACTAAAAACCGGACATGAATTTAAGCTGCTTGTTTGTAATACATATTCTTTAAACCTACAGGATTTTTTCTCTTGAGTCAAACATAACTAGATTCACTATGTGATACTATTAAGAAGCGATTGCTTTTATTGAATGATACTAGAAATGAATTTTCTTAGACTGAGTAGTTACGTTAATAGTTATATAAAAATTTCTAATATCCTGAAAAAATATCTTTATAAAGCTTTTTACCTTCAGGACTACTATAGAAATTTTCTACCTTAGATTTAGTTTGAATTTTTTCAAAGGGAAAGTTTGGTTCTGTAACTAAATATACTTCAATTATATCCATTTCTCTTTTTACTTTTTCAGGAATCTCATTCAATAAGCTAAGACATAAGTCATACTCACCAGTTTCATAATATGCCCTGAAGAGAAAGGGATAGAATTCAGTCGGCTTAGGAGAAATTTTTTTCAAAGCCTGAAAGTATAGTATTGCATTTTCATATTTTTCATCTTTAGTGTTGAGTATAACAAGTCTAGACAATGCTTCAGCGTGAAAGGAGAAGATTTCTAAAATTCTTTCATAATAAAGTAGAGCATTTTTGTTATCGCCAATTGAATAAAAATACCTAGCAACTTCTTCTAGACTTTCAAGCTCAAGTCCCGATTCTTCGCTTAACGTATCATAATAGATTGTTGCTTCTTCAAATCTAGTCTCTTCTTTTAGACTATTCCCTATACTCAATAACTTCTTTTTATCAGATCTATTTTTAAGAATAAATTTTTTTGAAAGTTCTTTCGCTTTAGTATATTCTTCTTTTAGAAAGTATAATCTCAACAAATTATAAAATACTTCAACCCGATTCTCAGTTTCAAGAATCTTTATCCAAGTTTCTTCAGCATCGTCGAGTTCTAAATTTTTAACAAGCAATATCGCATAACGGTTTTTTTCTGCTATTGTGTTTAAACTTTTTTTATCAATTTTTTTTAGCTCATCCTGAGGATTTGAAACAAAAGAGTATTCCATTTTTCCAGAAGCAGAAATTAGAAACTTTTTATCTTTTTGAAAAATACTTTCTTCTAAACTTTCTTCTAGAGCTGGTTTCATAATTCCCCAGAAACATGAGTTGAGAAAAAATATGATTATTGAAATAATATGAAATTGATTTGGTTTATTGAGTAATTCCATCTTAATAGGGAATCTTTAAAACTAAGTCACTATTCGATACTATTTGCTTTTGAGATATCTGAAAGTTGTGTTGCATAAACTAAGTATTTAGCAGCATGAGAATTTTTTCCAAGCAATAGACTCAGAATAGATACTTCTACAGCTAAGCTATGAGAAGGTTTTTCTTCTGTTCCAGAAAAATGAGTTTTTAGGAAATGTAATTTATTTTGCAGAACTCTAGCAATTCTTTCTTGAAGCATTGGATCATCATTGATCCCATTTTGAATTCTGAATACAGAAGGATCTCTTTCAAGTCCTTCTTGAAGAAGTTCTTTGGCTTGAGCAAACTTACCCATCTTTAAGAGAATCTGAACCTCTGCTTTTCGAGTTTTGGAAAAATCTTCAGGATATAGTTCTTGTAGTTTTACAAGAAGATGTAATGCTTCAGGAAGTCTTGAATTTTTTATATAGATATTCAAAAGTCTATTCAAAGCATATTTATGTTTATTATCAATCCTGAATACATTGATTAAATAGATTTCTTCTTTATACTCATTTCCTACTTTTTGATAAAACTTAGCTAGTTCAAGATGGGAATTAAGATAAAACTTATTGAGTGAAATTGATTTCCGAAAGGACTGAACAGCTTTAGATGGATCGCCTTTTTTCAGCTGAAAAACTGCAAGTTTATAGTAGTTTTCTTCACTTGGATGAATTGAAACCAATTCTAGCAAAAGTCTTTCGCCTTGCTCCCAGTTACTAGTCATATTATAGATTCCAGCAAGAGCAACGATTGCTTTGATGAATCCTGGTTTTTCTTCAAGGGCAGAAAGGTATGCTTCCTCAGCCCCTTCTAGATAGCCACTTTTTTCAAGTTTGGCTCCTTCGTCAAAATAATCGTTTGCAGTAAGCATAGTTTCGTCTAGTAAACTAAATCGTGGATTTTTTTCATGCAGAATTTCTTCTCTATCCGAAAATAATAATAAGTATTCTTTGCAATCAGAGGGTTTATGGTGTATTGTAGTGAACTATTTTCACTCAATCTTGTAACCTTAAATAGTTCCAATGGCTCTATTTATTGCAGAAACATAGGTAGGATAGAATGAAAAGGATTTTATTGCTTTTATTAACAGTTGCAATTTCTTGTGCTAGCACAACCCCTAAAGATGTTCCCGACACTCGCAAAGCGCCGGAAACTACCCCTAAAGAAACAGTCCCAGCTCCAGCAATTACACAACCTCCAACTATTGCAGCACCAACAGATAATGAACCCAAGAAAGATCCAAAAGAAACTTCCGCTAAAGATTTTGATGAGGTTGGTTATTGTTCTTGGTATGGAGAGCAGTTTCAAAATAAACCAACAGCAAGTGGGGAGCCATTTGATAAATCACAGATGACTGCTGCTCACAGAACATTACCATTCGGATCTGAGATTAAGGTAACGAATTTAGAAAATAAAAAAGAAACTGTAGTTAAGATCAATGACCGTGGTCCCTTCAACAAGGCAAGAATTTTAGATGTTTCTGAAAAAGCTGCTGAAGAATTGGATTTTAAACAAGCTGGGGTTACCAAGGTGGGTATCTTAGTTCTAAAACGTGGGGATTCTTCAAAAGTAGTGAAAGAAGATGATTTCTCGCTAGATGAAGAAGATGAAGAAGATGATGATCTAGATGATGAAGACACAATTGCACCACCTAAAACAGATCCAAAACCAAAACCGGCTCCCCCTTCAAAAGAACCAAAACCTGCTCCTGTCAAGCCAGCACCAGTACCAGTGAAACCAGTAACTCCTGTGAAGCCTGTTACCCCTGTCAAGCCTGCTCCAGTCGAACCAACTCCTACACCTACCCCAGCTATTTCGGGAAACCAGCCTAAAGGACACTCTGTTCAGATAGGAGTTTTCAAAGATAAAAAACGTGCAGATGCATTTAAGGCTCAAGTAAAAGCTTTAGGCTTTAAAGAAACAATTTATCAGTTTGATAGAGCTGGAACTTTTGTAGTTCAAATTGGAGATTTTAGTGATAGAGATTCTGCAGTCTTGCTTAGAGATAAACTGAAAGAAAAAAATATTTTTGGATTCATTCCACCAAAGTAAAATTTTCTTTTCCTTGCCTTTTCTCCATGAACTGGGGAAAAGGATAAAGGGAGAATTTTTATGTTTCGACTTTTACTTGCTTTATCATTCTCAATAAATTTAATTCAAGCTGAACCAGTTTTCATTAGAAATAGCATTGTTATTGAAGAAAGAGCGAAACTATTCACTGAAATAGAAAATTTTGAATTAGCCAACACACTAGATTCTGGAACCTTAACAGAAATATTAGAGGAATCTAATGTATATTATTGTTTTCTGCAGAATGAAAGTTTGTTTTCTCAACATGAAGGAAAAGATGCAAATTCACTTTGTGAAGATAATTCTAAACCTTATCCGTTTTATAAAGTTCAAATTGGAAGAGTTACCGGATGGGTGTTTGGAAAGAGTTTAGGAATTAGTATTCATTCTCCTTTTCAAAAAAATTTGATTTCTAAAGAGTTCAAACAATTTCATAATCAATTTTTGAATAAATCAAAGACTGCTCTTATTTGGTTTGTTTCTTGTAGCCCTTCAAGCTCTCAGGAATTTGTATCTCAAGTAATTTGTGCAGTTTTAAAGGATAGTAAGGGAAATCATTCGATTCTAGACATAGGTTTTGGAGAAGGTGATTATCCATTAAAAGTATATCAACATAAGATTCCTGAAGAAAAGGATCCAATTCTTGCAATAGAGTATTTTAATAAGTGTGAAACTGATGAATGTCATTCTAAAAGGTTAGTGCTTTTTAAATTAGGAAAAGAAGTTAAGA
Source organism: Leptospiraceae bacterium (assembly GCA_033762425.1). GTDB lineage: Bacteria > Spirochaetota > Leptospiria > Leptospirales > Leptospiraceae > JANRLP01. Next base: position 126,835 of record JANRLP010000049.1, on the reverse strand, counting down.
AGGTTTTCTCTCAGAAGACAATATCTGAAAAACCCAATGATGGTAGATTGGAATATGCTAGTGTTGGTTTGAAAAAAGATCAAATAGCAATGAAACTATTGAAGTTGGAATCCACACAGAAGGATGAGTTGTATAATAAAGTTGGAGTATTTAAAAAAATATTCCAATGGGACAGTGAGAAACAAAAGTTTGGTCTTAAATCAAAGATAAAACCTCCTGTTACTATTCGACTAAAAAGAACTGCTAGACTATTTTCAGAACCTGATTTAAAATCAGAGAAAGTAAAGTTCAAAAGAAAAGAAAGATTCAAAGTAACTGAGATTCAATTTGTAGAGAAAGAGAAGTTGATTCGTTGGGTGAGAGCGGAGAGTGAATACAATTTTGGTTGGTTTTTAGGAACCCAAGTCATATTTGATGATCCAATATTTACAAACCTTAAAACAAAGAAACTCACTCGGAAAAAAAAGAGACGTTAGGCGATATCTTTTAATAAAAATTTTATTGCATGAAGACTATTGATGAATTCATAAATGAAGAAGACGCAAGGCTATCTCGATTTGCAGTAAAAAACACAGAGGCTCAGGAAAGAATTTATCCCGAAGAAAATCATCCTTATAGACTTAGTTTGCATAGGGATAGAGATCGAATTTATCATTCTAGAGCTTTCAAGAGATTGGAGTATAAGACTCAGGTTTTTATTAATTCTGAGGGCGATAATTTTAGAACTAGACTTACTCATACTCTGGAAGTTGCGGGTGTTGCTAGAACTGTAGCGACTGCTCTTGGACTCAATCCACATCTTTCAGAAGTTATTGCACTAGCTCATGATCTTGGGCACACTCCTTTCGGTCATGCAGGTCAAGACAAAATGTCAGAATTGATGAGAGGTTATGGTGGATTTGAGCATAATAAGCAGTCTTTAAGAATCGTACAAACATTAGAAAATCGTTATATACAATTTCCAGGACTGAATCTTTCTGTTGTTACACTAGTAGGTTTAATGAAACATGGAGCTGAGTATTATAATTCAACGTTAGGTGAAATTAGAAAAAATAATCCGCCAATTCTAGAAGCATTGGTAGCAGATGTTTCAGATGAAATTGCTTACACACATCATGATATTGAAGACGGACTTGAAAAGGGATTATTGACTGTAAATCAGATGATGAACGTTCCTTTTTGGGAAGAGTTTTATACACCAGTCAAGCAAGAATTTTCTAAGGTAAGTGAAGAATTGATAATTAGGCAGACATTAAGAAGAATGATGAATCATGCAGTTACTGACCTAATCATGAATACAGAAAAAAGTTTGAAAGATTATTCCAATAGAGAAGACTTAAGTGGTAAAGATAAGGATTCAATAGTTTCTTATTCTAAAGAATTAAAACCAAGAATCATGGAGATGAAGAAATTTTTACTCGAAAAACTTTACAAACACCCTCAGGTTTTGGAAAAATCGAATAAGGGCCAAGAAATCATAGAGAGCTTATTCTACTATCTACTAAAGAACCAAAGTAAAATTCCACAAAACTATTTGATTCGTTCAGAAAATGAGGGATTAGAAAGAGCAATTGCTGATTATATTTCAGGAATGACTGATAGATATGCTGAGTCTAAGTGGAAAGAGTTTGGGTTAGGTTAAAAAACTTTTAAAAAAAATCCCGCCTAAACGTAAAAAAACAAATTAGCTTGATTTAGAGTTCCAGAAAAAATCTATTTCAATCCACGTTGCAAAAGATCATGAAGACTAATCATACCAAGAAATCTATTTTCACTGGAAATCACTGGAGCAACAGAAATAGGTCTTTTGCGTTCTTCCATTTCAATCAAAACATCATATGCTTTTCTTCCTGAAAAAAAATAAACCGGATCAGGGTTCATAATATCTTTGGCTTTGGTTGAAGAAGTCAATCCGCCCTTTGTCAATTTTTTTCTAAGATCGAAATCAGTAATTATCCCAATAAGCTTTTCATTCTCATCAACAACACCTGTAGCACCAACTAACTTTGCTGTAATTTCTTCTAGAACCTTGTTTAATTCATCCTCAGGAAATACTTTTGGAAGTTCATTACCATGTCGCATAACGTCATCAATTGATAAACTCAATCTTTTTCCAAGACGACCTGCAGGATGATAAAGTGCAAAATTATCTTCTTTAAAATTCTTTATCTCCATCAATGCCATCGCCATTGCATCACCCGCAACTAAAGCTATAGTAGTGCTTGAAGTCGGTGCCAAATGAAGAGGACATGCTTCTTTCCAAACCGGTGTTAGTAAGAGGATATCTGATTCTTTAGCAAGTCTAGATTCAGCGTTTGCTGTCATTGAAATTAACTTAGCACCAATTGCTTTGATTGTAGGTAGTAATGAAATGAGTTCATCACTTTCACCACTTTTTCCAATTGCGAGTACTATATCCTGTGATGTAATGATTCCAGCGTCACCATGCATCGCATCAGTTGGGTGCAAAAAAATTGCTCTAGTTCCTGTTGAAGTCATAGTAGATGCAATTTTCTTAGCAATATCACCTGATTTGCCAACTCCAGTTAGAATCAACTTGCCTTGGCTTTCTGCGATCAATTCAACTGCCTCAGCAAATCTTATATCTAAACTATCTCTAAATTTATTCAAAGATTCAATTTCAACATCAACTGCTTTTAAGATTTTTTCTTGGGTCTGATTCATAGTACCAAAGTACATACTTTATGAATTAAGTTAACTAATTTACATAATGGTTAGGAATTTTCTGTGAAAAACAGATAAGCAAAAGCATATCTGTTTTTAAAAATAGTCTAGTTTCTTTGACCGATAATTGGACCGCCGAATTTCTCAGTCATTCTTTCCTTGGTAAGAATTAAATCCTGTCTATTGTCGGTAGCCATTTCTCCATTTCCATCTAGGTAAATTGCACCCTTAGGACAAGCCTCTTCGCAAAGCCCACAAAAAATACATCTAAGAAGATCTATCTCAAACTTCTTTGCATACTTATCTTCAGGATGTAAATGTTGACGATCTGGAGTTACTTCTGCTGCTTCAATATAGATTGCATCTGCGGGACAAATCCACATACAACAAAAACAAGAAGTGCAACGTTCTCTACCTTGCTCATCTCTTTTTAAAGAATGCAAACCTCTAAATCTAGAAGAATATTGCCTCTTCTGTTCAGGGAAGTTGATAGTAACAATTTTATTCAAGAAGACAGCTTTAAAGAAATGTTTTAAAGTGATCCAAAGTCCTTTTCCTATTGAATAGAAATAAAACTTTTGGTACCATTTGAACTGGTGACGTTTAGCTACATTTACAACATTAACGACTGCCACTGAGAGCCTCCACTTTTCTATTCAACTCTATTGAAATTCTCTTAAAAAAATCACCCGAAGAAGGAAGACCAAGAATTGGAGTCATTGCCATCTCGAAGTTTTGTTTAACTCCATTTTTGTTTGTGAAACTTCCAACTTGCTCAGCAAAAGCTTTAATTGGGACTCCATAATCAGCGTCTTTAACTGCTTTAGTAATGTTAGTATCCAATACAACCACGATTCCCTTACCATTCAAATTGTTTGGGATTTCTTCTTTGATGATAAACAAAACATCAATTTCATTCTTGTTGAAAGAATCAATGATTTGATCTGAACTTCCAGTTGTAATAAAATTATTTTCTATAGCACCTTTTGTATTTGGTCTTCTATCAGTTGTTAATAAGAAATCAACTTGGTCAGGAGCTTTATATTGTTCTTTTCCAACTCTTGCTTCAGCTAAAAATGTTTTGTTCCATTTCTTTAGTTCACCTAAAATTGTAGATAAATTCTCGTTGGATTCATGTCCACCACCAAGAACAGCAATCTTATTTGCTGACTTTATCTTCTCAACAATTTCTGGAACTACTTTATTGCTTTCACTAGGACTTCCGTTTTCAAAATAGGAAAACATTCTATTTTCATTCAACCAATCTAGATCGAATCTACCTTTATCACAAAGGAAATACATTCCTAGCTCACTGTTCTCTCTAGTCATATAACGATACATTTTATTGTCGCGTACGTTAGTTTCAATGTTACATCCAGTGCTACATCCATGACAGATTGATTTTGCAGTTTTATACCACCAAACTCTAGACTTGAAAAGAGTTTTATGGTTCAATAATGCTCCTGTTGGGCAAATATCGGCTAACGCTCCTTGATAATTATGGTTAATTGGATCATTGTTAGCAAGTCCAATTATGGAGTGATAACCTCTTTCAAAAAGACCTAAGTTAGATTCATTCACTTTTTCTTCTTCAAAGCGGACACATCTAAAACATACGATACATCTGTTATGATTTATGATTAGGTTTGTTCCGATTTCTTCTTGAGGAATGTTTCTTTTGTTGAATTCAAATCTTGAAACTCCTTTTCCAGCTGAGAAAGCATTATCTTGTAAATCACATTCTCCCGCCTTATCACAAACCGGGCAATCAAGTGGGTGGTTAGCAAGTAGAAACTCCATTGTTCCCTCTCTTGCTTCAATCACTCTTGGACTTTTAGTGATTATGGAAAGACCTTCTTTGACTCCTGTATTACAAGCAGCCTGTAACTTGGGAACACCTTCAATTTCAATCAAACACATCCTACACATTCCCACAATACTCAAAGCGGGGTGGTAACAAAAATAAGGTATGTCTGTGCCTACATCTTTGACTGCATCGATCAAATTCTTTTTTTCATCGACTTGATACTCTTTTCCATCAATCTTGATTGTTACCAAAACCAACCTCCACAATTCTCATAGCATCTTATCCACTCTAAATGTACTAGTTTTTTTCTCATATTATTTTTTTGGAAATACCAATTTACAGTTTCTCAAAGATTTAGTATTTTCTAGCTCCATTTTAGGAAATACCTTTAGAAAACTCCCCTCGATCAAAGTTTTTTCTTGGGGGAATTTTGTTCTATTTAAAATGCCTTCAGCTATCTCGTCCAAAATTTTTATTGGCTCAGACGACATAGCAAATTTGTTTTCAATAACTAGTGAAATTACACCAACTTTTGGGTGTCCTATAAATTCTTTTTCGATTTGACCTATAATCACTTCAGCAGGACTTTCTTGGGAGCAACCATAGATTTCTACCAACAAAACTGAGTCCTCGATAGTATTGACTAAGACTTGCAATGGATTATCCTTTTTGGCTACTAACTCTTCTTCTTCAATTGTTAAACTTTCCCTGATTTTTTCTAATAGCTTATCTTCTGTTATTGGTTTTAAAAGAAATTGGTTTACACCTAAACTTGCGGCAGTTTTGACAAGACTCTTGTCGCCACTAGTAGTTAGAAGCATTACTTGTGGAGTATAATTATTCTTTTTCAATTCAGTGAAGAAATCTAGACTATTCCCTTCTGAAATTTGAGTATCAGTAATAACTAGATTGAACTGTTTTGACTTGGCTATTTGTAAAGCTTCGACAGAATTAGTACTAGTTTCAATTTCAAAATTGTATTTCTCCAGTGAATTTTTAATTGAATTAGTGGCTGATTCTTCGCTTGCTACTACTAGGACTTTATGAACAGTAAACATTTTCTTTCCGATAAGATGAATTCATATCTTATCTTTTCTAGTATTTTTTTAGGCTTCTAGAAAATATTTCTTAAATTTTTTGGGAATTGTTTGGATCTTTTTGTTTTCATCTAATTGGTAATAAAACTCAAAACTCAACCAATTCTCGTCTATCTTTAACCCAAGTTTCAAAAAACAACTACCTGATGAATAATAGTCCAATTGAGAATCAAGATAGACTCTAGCTTCAACGCTTAGATTTCCCATTGCTATAAAATTGGAATCCATACATTCATATTTCATAAACGGTTCAGGTTCATAAATTTGATTCTGCCAAATTAGAATTTCAGGGAAATTTTTTTTGATATTTTCTTTTTTTAGAATATCCAAAACAAAAGAATAAAGTTTTTGAATTCCAGAGGGATCAAAAAAATTTATTTCTAAGATTTCATTTTTTGTTATTTCTGAAGTTTCATGATCTTGAGATAAATTTTTAATTGAATCAAAGAAACCCATAACATTAAACCTACTATTTTTTTAATAATTCTTTTTGTTTATTAAGACCTTTGTTTCTGAGTGGTTCCAAAAGAATACTTGCAATGAATGGAAATATATTTCCTAATTTTGCTAATACTCCTCTATAGGCAGGCAGCAATACTTCTAATTTGTTTTTCTCTAAGGAGCTTAAAATTTCATTCACAACTTCCTCAGGAGTTAAAGTGGTTCCAGAAAATGTGAGTGCGGCTTCTTTATAGTTAGTCTGTAAGTCAAGCATAGGGGTATTCACCGCATCGGGACAAATCACTGTGACACTAACATTCTTTGGTTTCATCTCCATAGCCAGTGCAAGTGTAAATCCTCTAACAGCAAATTTGCTAGTAGAGTATAAGGCTATTCCAGGGATTGGTGCAACTCCCGCCAAGGAAGCAATATTAATGATATGACCTTTCTTAGCTTTAGAAAAAATTCTAGCACCTAGCATAGAGCCAATCATTGTTCCTTTTACGTTAATGTCTATATGTCTATGAATTTCAGAAAGTTCTGCTTCATCTAAATAACCCGGTTTTAAAATTGCTGCACAATTCACGATCCCATATAATTCCCATTCTTTCTGTTGCACAACTTGAATGGATTTGTTCCAAGATTCTTCATTTGTAACATCTAGTTTTGCTATTTCTAGATTTGCTGAGAAGCTATCTAATTCTTTTTGAATGATTTTTAAATTCTCTAAATTCAAATCACAAGCAAGAACTTTAGCCCCTTTAGAAAGCAGTCTTCTAGTTAAGATTTTTCCAATTCCACCTGCAGCACCAGTTACCAAAAAAGTTTTGTTATTATAATTAAAAACAGACATTGATAAGCAGTAACTTCATAACTTTTCTAATTGTCTATTATAAAACCTTTTCTAGTTTACTAAGTAAAACTTCAATTTCTGATTCATCTAATGGACTTGAACCATTTTTTCTTAAAAGAAAGCTATCTCTAACATTGCTTGAATCAGTCTTTGCTGTTACTGAAATCAAATCAATTTGAAGTTCTACCAAGATAAGAGCAATGCTGAAAAGTAGTCCAGGTCTATCCTTTGTTCTTATGTCTAGAACTGTAGAATCCACTGGTTTAGGATTGAATATATTGATTTGAGGTTTATAGCTATCTGATTCATTTTTTTTATAGTTCAATCTGGTTTGGTATTCTTTGATAGAAATTTTTTCAGAAAGAAGAGAGTCTAGGTCATTGTGAATCATTTTTAAATCACTTGCAGTCATCCTTTCTTCTTTTTCATTTCTGATAATGAATATTTCCTTAACTTTTCTATCTCCCATGACTTCAAAATTCGCTTCCATTATGTCCCATCCAAAATTGAGAAGCACAGCAGTGACAAATAGAACGATTCTAGTTTGGTCATTAGCAATTATAGTTAGAATTAGCATAGTGTTTTCATTGTACTGAGTGGTAGTTAGATCAAAATTGAATAGCTTTTCCTTATCTGTGTTCATGATATAAACAACCTGCTCATTTCTAATAGACTTTTTGAACTGATTTAGTTCAATTCATTAGTAAGCAATTATTGTGCTAGAAATTTGCTTTGATTCCGATATTTACAGAACGAGTTTTTTCCATCGCCATTCCTTCTAATAGTAGTTGCATCTTAAATATTTGAAATTCAAAACCTCCTACAAAATAGCCTTGGTTCCATTCTAGTTTTTTATAATCCTGAATATCTACATGAAGATTTCCTTCTTTTTTAGAAATTTCTTGTAGGTTTGCTATCTCAGTTGGAGTTAGATAGTCTGCTCCTTGTATCTGCTTTGGATCAGTATAAAGTCTTAGTAGTCCATTTCGATTAATTCTTAAATCAGTATCACCAGTATTTCTAGAATAACCTGCACCTGCAAACGCTGTCATAAAGTTAAAAAGTTCTATTCCTGAACGAATATCAGCAGTGAGAGCCTTCGATTCAGACTTATAAATAAAATTTGTATCTGCAATCCATGAACCACTAAAATTTCCTGCAGTAACTCTAGTGGAAGTTTTGTTACTCTCTAAAATATCTGCATTGAAATTATGATAATGATAACCCGCCCCAAGGGAAAGCCCCATGAATCGAAATAACCAACTAGTATCAGTTGGATCAAAAACTTGGTATCTAAGCATAAATCCATATTGTTTAAGGCTTATATTTCCACTGACACCTTCTGAGTTAATATTTACCGATTTGAAATCTTTCATATCATACTTAAGTTGCATACCATGTACATATAGAGAAAACTTATTTAAAATTGAATCAGTCTCTCCATCATCTTTTGCTACTTCTTCTACCGTAGTATATTCAGGAATTTTCTTAGAACCTAGGTAAGCATCTCTACCACCTTTTCCAAATAACCACCCAAGATTTATTGCTGCCATAACGTTAGGTGCAACAGCGCCTCCACCACTTGGAAGTTTATAGACACCCCAGTTTTGAAAATTTACATTGATTTCCTCTAATTTGGTAAGGGAAGCACCTACCCCAGCCCCAACTTGAAATCGATTCACAGTTCCAATTCCTTGCTGACTTGAGGCGATATTTGTACTCATTGTAGCTCTAGTCATTGAATCTAGAACCTTATCCAAATATTGTGTTCTGAATTGTATTTCTGATTGGTTCAGCTCATTGAGAAAGAGTCCAGGAATTTGAGTGCAAACTGCACCAGTACAAGTCGCCTTTGCGAATAATGATGATACTGTATTTAAGATTATCAGAAAAATAAATAATTTCACAAAAAAATTAGACTGAAAGAAAAATACGAATATGACCAATAAAAATGAGAGGCAGGCAGGGGGTCTCCACACTTTAAACCTATTAATTAAAATAGGTTAGTTATTCAGGGTAAGGTAAGTGATTATTACAAGTATTTCATTAAAATATGGAAATGAATCCTATAGAATTTTTTTTTGTAACAGTAACCAAAGAAATCTGTAAAAGATTTGCATTTTCCATGTCGAAAGTTAAACGTAGTATTCTTGGAAGAACATGGAACTTATTGATCAACTGTTTCTACACACCTACTTTAATTTTTACTCGTTTGGAACCCTCTTAGTTGAAATTTTTACGCTACTTTGTGCAGCATTCTTTTTAGGACTTCCAAATAAGTCATCGAGCACTTTTCACCTCGGTTTAGCATTCTTCTTTTTGTTTCTATTTAATACGGGGTATTTAATAGCTTCATCGTATTATGCTCCAATTGCTGCCTACCATAGATGGTTGACGGGAGGTTTTATACTTCCAGCGATTTTGCATTTTGGGCAATTTTTTTTCCATTACCCTTCCAATACTCATCCTAAATATACTAAGATACATTTGATTGTATCTTGGGTAGTTGCCATTATTGTTGATGCAATTTTCTTTTTTGTAACAAGTAGTTCTGATAAGAAATTTCATTTCACAGGTCACTACTGGGATTTTGATGCAGAACCAATTAGTAGATTGTTAGCTACAATGATCATAATTTATTCTGTTATTAATTTCTTTTTGATTGGTGGATGGAAAGCTTATTTAACAAAAACAAAAGATCGAAAAGTTTTGTTTCTAATGATGTTTGGAATGCTACTTGCTGCAATTCTTCCTAATATAACTAACTTACAAAGTAGAGATGGAGCGATGGAAAGATCTACTTATTTGCTAACGTTAGTTTCTTGCTTTGTGATCGGCTTCTTCGCTATCTCATTAATATACATTAATTCAACACCCGATAAAACTTCTTTTATGGCTAAGGTATTAAGTGTAACGATAGTTACAATTCTTATCATTATGCAATCATTAAGCTATTTTGCGATGAAAGACCAAGACCAAGATTATGATATAATGAGAGTCCATCATGTAGATAGTATCATTGATAAAGGGGACTATTTTAGTGATGTTGCATATAAGTTAGTGTTAGATATTTCCAAGCCAAATTCAACATTAAATAAAACTGAATATTCAGATACAATGAATCTTGATCTTCCCCTCATTGAGATTGATTTTAGAAATTCAGCAGTTTATGAGACTATAGTTAACATGAGTGATACTGACTATAGAAAGAACTTAATTGTTTATCTAAATTCTACACATGAAAGTTTTGGTGGTTATAAAAGATCTATTCTTCAATTTATCAAAGAAAATGGTACACTTTCTGACGTTGAGCTTAGAGCTAAGGTTAAACCTTATCTATCTAAGTTAAACAAATTAACTTATGTAAGTTCTAACAAAATTAGTGCGTTGAATGTGCAAAATTTTTGTGTTGAAATAGATAAATATTTGAATAGTAAAAATGAACTAGCTCCTTTTAAAGAAGAGTTACAGAAACATATAAAAGATTGTAAATTGGATGGTGTAGCACTAGATCCATCATCTATCAGACGTGAAGTTAATAAATTTTTTAGATTCTTTGATGCTTCTTATACAAGACATTATCGAAGAAGTTTACATCCTTATGAATCTCAACGCCATTTTGTTTCATATATTTATTATAATAAGTATGAGAATAAGGTTACTGAAATTGGCTTTAACTATCTGAGTTATAGAAATTATGTTCATAAACTTGCCGCTAATCAACAATCCATCTTAGTTTTAGTAGTAATTGGAATTATAATTTTTTATCCTTTGTTTTTGAGAGGAAGTTTAATTACTCCTTTGAATCAATTACTAGAGGGTGTTGAGAAAGTTAATAAGGGAGATTTAAGAGTAGAAGTTCCAGTTAAGGTTCATGATGAAATTGGATTTCTAGCTGACTCCTTTAATAAGATGGTTGTTTCAATTAAAGAGGCAAGAGCTGAACTTCAAAATTATGCAGAAACATTGGAAGAAAAGGTTAAGGCTAGGACCAAAGAAGTCGAGGAGAAGATGACTGAGGTTGAAGCTCTTAAAAATCAACAAGATGGAGATTACTATTTAACGTCACTTCTTGCTAAACCTCTTTTCATGAATGCAAATAAGTCGGAACTCGTTAAGACAGAATTTTTTATCAGACAAAAAAAGCATTTTCAATTCCGCAACAAAGAAGTTGAACTTGGAGGAGATATCTGCGTTAGTGGAAATCTTAGATTTGGAAACAAAGACTTCTTTAAGCGTTATACATTTGCTATGAATGGAGACGCAATGGGGAAATCAATGCAAGGTGCAGGTGGTTCCCTAGTCATGGGAGTTGTGATTAATTCCATTCTAGCAAGGTCAGCGAGAAACAACTGGGTACTGGACTCTACACCAGAGAAATGGCTCACAGATGTTTATTATGAAATCAATCGAATCTTTAAGTCGTTTAACGGTAGTATGGTTATCTCTTGTATCGCAATGTTAATCAATGATGAAACAGGAGAGACCCATTATTTTAATGCTGAGCATCCTTTTTGTGTGCTATATAGAGATGGTGTGGCAAGTTTTCTAGAATCTACATTGATGCTTCGCAAGCTTGGTCTAGATTCAGAGATTCCTTTTCAAGTGTTCAAGACTAAATTAATTCCTGGTGATGTAATGATTTTGGCATCAGATGGAAGAGATGATTTAGACTTAACTCCTAATGAACCTGTTAGAACAATTAATGAAGATGAAACTTTATTCTTACGTAATGTAGAAAAAGGGGAAGGTCAAATCAATGGTATCTTCCAAAATATTCTAAACGTAGGTCATATCACTGATGATTTTTCTATTATTCGAATTGGTTATAGGGAATCAGAGTTTGGAACAATCATTCCTGATGAAGAAGATACAATAAAGTATATTGACGATGAAGATATCGAGACAGTTTACGAGAGAAGTAAATCTTTACTAAAAGATGGAAACCAAGTAGAGTCTTACCAAATTTTGGGTAGAGCTTATTTAAAAGATTCTGATAATTTAAAGGTAGCTAGACTTTATGGATTGTTAGCTTTCAAGAATAAAGACTACGAAACATCTGTTGCGGTGATTAAGAAATATCTAGTGAAAGATCCATTTCATTCAGAGTTTTGGTATTACCTTGGGATTTCACAAAAAAAACTAGGCAACTATACAGATGCTGAATCAACTGCAAAACAACTTTCACTTATGCAACCTAATCATCTTGCTAATATGATCAATTTAGCTGATCTAGAAAGGCTTCTTGGTAATAAAGATGAGGCAATTCGATATGCTTCTTTAGTTTTAGAAAAGGATAACAATAATCAGACCGCAAAGAAGTTATTGAAGCTTATAACAAATGAAGATATAACTGAAGAAGCTGAGATATAGCCTGTGGCTACTATCATTGATTATTTTTCTAAGAAGAAAGAGTCCAGTCTTCCCATTAGCATTGTAACTTGTTATGATTATAGTTTTGCCCGTTTAGTTGCTCAGACTTCAATTGATGTGATCTTAGTTGGTGATTCTTTGGGAATGGTGATTCAAGGACATGATAATACACTGCCAGTAACATTAGAAGAAATGATATACCACACCAAGGCAGTAAAGAGAGGAGCAGTAGGTAAGTATATCATTGCTGATCTTCCTTTTTTGAGTTATCAAATTTCTGTTGAAGAAGGGATTCGCTCTGCGGGGAAGTTAATTAAAGAAACAGGTTGTGATGCAGTTAAACTTGAAGGTGCTTCTGCTAAGACACTTGAAATAATAGAAGCGTTATGCGAAATTGGTATTCCAGTAATGGGTCATCTTGGACTTACACCACAATCTTTTCAAACACTGGGTGGTTTCAAAGTCCAAGGAAAGAATGAAAATACTGCAAATAAAATTTTTGAAGATTCTATTGAACTTGAAAAATCAGGAGTTTTCTCAATGGTACTGGAGATGCTTCCAGAAAAACTTGGTCAAAAAATTTCTTCAAGTTTAATGATTCCTACAATTGGAATTGGTGCTGGAAGATATACTGATGGTCAGGTGCTAGTGATGAATGACCTTCTTGGAATGAACGAAGAGTTTCATCCTAAGTTTTTAAAGAAATTTGCAAACCTATCAGAGATTGTTAGAAATAGTCTTCAAAATTTTGCAAAAGAAGTTTTAACTAAAAAATTTCCAAGTGAAGAAAATCGTTTTGATTGAATTTTAAAAGTAATTGTTTGAATTTGATATGAATATCAAAAAAAGCTTTTTGTTAATCATTTTCCTATTTTCAAGTCAAAGTTATTCGATCAATAAAAATATGTTTCCTGAAGATTGTAGTTCCATTCACAATGGATTGTTTTATCTTTCTCACAAAGGATCAGTTTGGAAAATCATAATTGAAAGGTCTGATAAGATACAAAAAGCTCATAGAGTTTATAATAAATTTTATTATACTAAAAAAATTACTTGGGTTCAGTCTTGTATTATCACAGGTACAATAACTGAAGTGAATGATCCATTCCTTAATCAATCAATTATAGGGGAAAAGGAAACATATAGAATAACTCATCTTACAAAAGATTATTATGATTATGAAGAATTGAGCACTCACGATGTTGGAAAAGTTTATAGAGTTAAAAATCTAGAAGAACTCATTAGCGACCAGATTCAAAATAACCAGTAACAAAAATTTTCTTACTTTTAATTACTTTAAAAGTAGGATATCAAATATTCTAAAATTTTTGATTTAATAAATAAAATATATTGTATTAAATTATTTGATTACAGTTGGACTAAAGATTTAGATGATACTTATGCACTTAGCAGTGAAGTTTATTTGTTTATTTTTAATCATAGTCTTTGAAATACTTGCTGAAAAAATTTCTTTTTGGAAATCGATTGAACTAGTAAAAAAGAATAATCCAATCTTAGTTGCAAAGAGATACGATTTGGATCTTGCTAAAGCTGATGTAACTACTGCTTCATTATATCCAAATCCGATGTTTAATAAACAAATTCTCATGCAAGCAAGGCCTGACACAGGAAATAGTGGAAATCCATTTGCACTTCCAAGTGGTGGGGGTAGTCCTAATTATCTCGATGGTAAGTATAGACAAGATTGGTTTCAGGTCACTCAAGTTTTTCCCGTTGCAGGACAATACCAATTAGGAATACAACTAGCAAAGAAAAACCTACAACTATCTCGTGATAATCTTTTAGAATTTGAAAGAAACACACTATATCTAGTTCAATCAAAATGGATTGATGCATGGTATTTTGAAGAAAAGTCTAAGACATTAGAGATTGGAAGAAAGTATTTAGAGGAGCTGATTAAGACTAATAAACTTAGATACAAAAATCAGGTAATTACTAAGACTGAATTAGATCGAACAAAAATTTTATTTGAGCTATATTCTATTGAAATAAACTTGCAAAGACAATATTCAGAGAATAGTCTAAATAGTTTAAGATATCTTTATGGAATTTCGACTAACGTTGAGTTGGAAGAGAAGGAATTTTTTATTAATGAGGATTTGACTAGAGAACTATCTCAATGGATAGAGTTTGGACTATCTAAGAGATCAGATGTATTAGTTGCTAAATCTTTAAAAGAGTCCAGTGGAGCAAATCTTAAACTTCAAGAATCAAATGCATATCCTAGACCTGATGCTGGTTTGATTTATAACCCGCAAAATAATGATCCTTATGTTGGAACTTTTCTTACAATTCCAATTGCAGTGAACAATAGAAACCAAGGAAATATTCAAAAAGCTAAGGCTGATGTTTTACAATCTAGCAAAGAACTTGAGGCTAAAGAAAATTTGGTAGTGACTGAGATTCAAAATTCTTATAGAGAGTTTATAGTTTTAAGAGATAATCTTGAAAAGTATGAAAAAATTGTTCAGGATGCAAATGAGATTCGAGAGATAGTGCAGTATAGCTATTTGAAAGGTGGAACAAGCGTGGTGGATTATTTAGAGGTTCAAAGAAATTGGTTTCAGACTCAGATAGGATTAATTGAAGCTAGTGTTCAATATAGAAGAGGATATCTGCAACTATTGTATCTATCGGGGAGAATTCATGATAAATAAATTAATGATATTAATTGCTTTAAGTTTTTTGTTATATTGTAAAGATAAGGCTTTAGATAGAAAAGAAATTCAGAGCAAAGAAATTCAGATTCAAGATGCTGGAAGGCTGATTCAATTCCAATCGGATTCATTAAAACTACAGCTATTCACTACAAAGAAAATTACTATTATAGATTTGAAAGTAGATTTAAAAGCTCCCGCCACTGTAATTGGGAGAGTAAAACGCTCTCAAGTAACTGGTTCCAATATTATCTTATTTTCTAGTTCTGAATTGACAGGTGTATATGCAAATTATGTGCAAAATATTTCTCAAATACAAATAGCACAAACAAACTTCAATAGAACAAAAGATCTATATGAACATAATGCAGTGACAGGAAGGGAGATGAATGATGCATCTAGTGATCTGCTCAGTAAAAAAGCTGTGCTCGCAGAAACTGAAGCTAGATTGATTCAAGAAGGCTTTGATCCTTCAAAAATTCAATCTGCTAAATCAGGAACTGTTTGGCTGATTTCTGATCTTCCCGAATCTGAGTTAAATATAGCTTTAGAAGGACTAGAGTGTATTCTGGAGTTTCCCAGTTTTCCTTCAGAAGTATTTGCAGCTAAAATTGAGGCGATTGCAGATGTTTTAAACACAGGAACAAGAAAAGCACGGATAAGAATTTTATTAAATGATTCAAAAGAAAAACTTAAACCGGGAATGTATGGAAAGATGAAGTTAGTCGTCAATGATAGTGGACTCATGGTTCCTAAAAAAGCGTTAGTTACTTTTAACTCAAAGTATTTTCTTTTTGTGAAAGTTTCTTCAAATACTTTCGAGAGAAGAGAAGTAACGTTATCTACCGAAACAGAAGAGTTCATAGAGATAGCAAGTGGATTAAACGAAGGAGAAGAAGTTGTGATTGAAAATGTATATCTATTGAAAGGACTTTCAATTGGAATCTAATTAGAAATTATTGTTTAGATTTATTTAATGATTCATCTATTTCATGAATTATATCTTGAATATTTTCTAGTCCTACTGAGATTCTGATGAGTCCGGGTTCAATTCCAACTGCTAGCCTTTCATCCTCAGTAAGCTTGGAATGAGTTGTAGATGCAGGATGTGTAGCGATGGTTCTAGTATCACCAAGATTTGCTGAATGAGAAAAAAATGATAAAGAATTTAAAAATTTTCTACCTCTTTCTAGTCCACCTTTCACAAAAAAAGTAACAATTCCACCACCTTGTTTCATTTGTTTTTTAGCAAGTGAATATTGAGGATGAGAAGTAAGAAATGGATACTTAACTCTTTCGATTTCTGGATGAGTGGATAAATATGTGGCGAGCTTTAGTGCATTCTCACAATGACGATCCATTCTGACAGCAAGTGTTTCTAAACTTTTAGAAAGAATCCAAGCATTGAAAGGGGAGAGTGAAGGCCCAGTATGTCGAGCAAAAAAGCGTAGTTCTTTAATTAGTTCTTTACTTCCAACTACAATGCCGCCTATCGTTCTTCCTTGTCCGTCGATGAATTTAGTTGCTGAATGAACCACTAGATGAGTTCCATATTTAATTGGGGTTTGCAGATAAGGCGTACAGAAACAATTATCTACGATTAAGATTAGATTATGTTTTTTAGAAAGATTACCTAGCCATTCCAGATCAATCAAATCTAGTGCGGGATTAGAAGGTGTTTCCACAAAAATTAACTTTGTATTTTTTTGAATTTTAGACTCCCAATCTTCGGGTCTAGAAATATCAGCGTAAGTAAATTCAATATTCCATCTTGGAAATAATTGAGTTAGAATTTGATGAGTAGAACCAAAAACTGAGCGTGAAACAAGAATATGATCCCCTGACTTTAAGAGTCCCGCCATGGAAACAAATACGGCTGACATTCCCGATGCAGTGGATATACCGTCTTCTGCACCTTCCATTGCACATATTTTTTCAATGAATTCAGTACTATTTGGATTCGAAAAACGTGTATATATATTTCCGGGAATTTCATCAGCAAAGAGTGCTCTTGCTTGTTCAGCATCTTCAAAGACAAAACTAGAAGTTAGATAGAGTGGAACAGAATGTTCTCTAAACTCAGTTCGTTCTAGCTGTTTTCGGATTGCTATCGTTTCAAAATTCTCAAACTCTTCCATTAATATTCAGGAATAGAAGGATCGATTTCTTGTGACCAAGCAATGATTCCACCTTTTAGGTTGAATAAATTTGTGAAGCCAAATTTTCTTTGAAGTTCGAGGATTGCATTAGCACTCCTTCTTCCACTTCTGCAATGTACAACTACTTGCTTAGTTTTATCGATTTGATCAGCATGATTTAGAATTTCTGCAAGAGGAATTAAAAGTCCTCCAATCTCAGCTAGGTCATACTCTTTTTTTTCACGAACATCAATTAGTTGAAAGTCGGCTTTTTTATCTTTTAAGCTTTTGAGTTCTTGAACTGTGATTTCTTTTATTTCATCGGGATTAAATGTCATTGTTGCTCCTAAATACTGACCACAAAAAAATGTGGTCAGCTATCATTAAAGTCTTATTTATTTGGTTGTGGTGTGTATCTTAGGTAAGGCTTAATTTTTTTGAAGCCCTTAGGAAATTTTTTAGTAGCATCCTCATCAGAAAGTGTTGGAACAACGATACAATCTTGTCCTTCTTCCCAGTTAGCAGGAGTTGCAACACTATAGTTAGACGTTAGTTGCAATGAGTCGATCACTCTCAATAGTTCAGGAAAGTTTCTACCAGTTGATGCGGGATAGGTCAAAGTAAGTTTTACTTTTTTGTCAGCACCAATTACAAACACGGAACGAACAGTATGAGTTTCATTTGCATTTGGGTGAATCATATCATATAAATTTGCAACTGTTTTATCAGGGTCAGCGATGATTGGATAATCAACGTTAGTGTTTTGTGTTTCATTAATATCATTGATCCAGCCAATATGGGAATCAAGAGGATCCACACTAAGTGCAAGAACTTTTACGTTTCTTTTGTCAAATTCAGATTTGATTTTAGAAACATAACCAAGCTCAGTTGTACAAACTGGAGTGTAGTCTTTTGGGTGAGAAAATAGAACTCCCCAACTATCTCCAAGGTATTCATGGAAAGAAATTTTTCCTTTTGTTGTTTCAGCAGTGAAATCGGGTGCAGTATCTCCAAGACGTAGGCTCATTGAATGTATTTCTCCTAAATTGTTTTTTCCAAGATTTTCGAGCCAATTCATTTTACTATCTTTTTTTTCGTTATATTGAATATTTTTTTAATATAACGAAAAATTCGTATGTTTTCGGATATAGTTTAGATTGTAAGATATTGGCTTCAAAGGCGAAGAATTGCCTTAGTAAAAGTTATTTAGAACTAGGGAATCCTCGAAAAAAGAATATTCCTTGTAAAAAGAAATAGAATTTTATCAAGTTAACAGAGATGAGTAATCAACTAAAAATTGAGTGGATCAAAATTGGTTATGAAAATTTTGCAAATTCTGGATTCAATGGATTAAAAGTTGAACTACTTTCTAAACATTTAAAAAAAAGTAAATCTTCCTTTTATCATCATTTTATTGATTTAGAAAATTTTATCCTCCACCTAACAAAGTATCATTTAGAAAGATGTGTGATTCTTCAAAAGAAGGAACAAGGATGTAAGAATATTGATCCAGAATTAATTGAAGTATTAGTGGAGTATAAAATAGATTTATTGTTCAATAAACAACTAAGAGTGAATAGAGATAAATATAATTTTAAGACCATAATTGAAGAATCCAATTTGATTACGGGAAGTACTTTTATAGAAATCTGGTCAAAAGATTTAGACCTAAATCTTAGAGAACAACAACTACAAGATGCATTTAGTTTAGTCTTAGAAAATTTTTTTCTTCAAATTACATTTGAAACCTTGGAATATAATTGGTTATCAAATTATTTTTCAGAACTTAAAGAAAAGATCAAAAACTTATCAAGTTAATTTCTGTACGTTACCGTACATACAATTTATAATTCTAATGCATTAACAACTTGTTTCCATTCTTCCTAAAAATATTTTAAACAAAAATTCTTAGAGGAATATTCATGATGACAGAAAAATTTCATAAATTTTGGTTAAAGATCACAGCAATCGTGGTGGGTTCCTTCGGACCAGTGTTTTTCTTGGGCACGATGAAAGATACAGCAGAACCAGCAAGACTCACATTAGACTTATTGAGTTGGCCAATTGATGGAAACATCACATACGCTTCATCAGATGTAAAATTCCTATCAGCACTAACAGGTGGATTCTTATTAGGTTGGGGAGTAACCATTTGGCTATTATCTAAATTTGTTTATGATAAAGCACCCGATGAGGTTAGAAAGACTGTTGTATATGGAGTTCTTTCCTGGTTTGTACTAGATTCAATGGGATCCATTGCATCCGGTAATGCTTCCAATGCTTTTTTTAATGTACTTGTTTTGTTACTCGCAGTCGGACCACTTTGGTTTCCCGCCAAGAAAGATATAGTATCATAATGTGATAGTGTTGGTGACTTTGAGAGCTTCAGTGAACCATCACTTTTACAAAAAATTCGGGCACTGAGCTTTTGAATTATAGCTCTTACTATTTATCTTCGAAAATCTATTTCGAAATTTTGATTTTCGATATACTTAATTATTTTAGATAGATCTTGTTCTAGATCAATATAAGTATTAGAAACATTCCCTATATCACCTACAGTAATTGTATAGTCAACAGAATTAATAATATCCATTATGAGTTGTTTTTTTCTTTTCTCTTTGAAAATCCTTCATGTCCATTGAATCCAATAGTAAATCCGTCAAGCAATTTGTCATCCCATGTTCGATAACAAATTGTAATGGGAAAATTGAATTTTGGGTGTCTATAACTCAGTAAACCAAGTCCTGACCATTCACATAGAGCACCAATCACATCATTTACTGACATAGAGTGATTCAAGTATCGAATTTCTTTTTCTTTTTCATCTCGAGTGAAATTGAATATTATGAATTCTTCATTATCAATTTCTAAATCAAGGCTAATCGTTTCAAATTTTCTATGTAAATCTAACAGGTAGGATTTCGGAATCTTTCTTTCCTTGAGTAAAACCAAAGATACATCAAACCATCCCATTCTTTTATTTTAACTACCTAGTTTTATCTAGTAGCATTTTTTGGTTTGTCGGCTAGTTAGTCATAAGAATATTACTATTTTTTGATAGTATTTCATTAAAAAGGAATCACTGATGTTTTTTTTTCAGTTACTAATAATTTTTTTCTTTGTTATCTTACCTATATTTTCTGAAAATATCACTAATGATTTATTGATTAAAAATGAGTTTATGACATCGAATCTTGATAAGGATAGTAATGGTGCTCAAATTAAGTTTTTTTTAGGAAATAGATATAAGTTATATTATGATGCTCCTGGTGCTTCTTATTTCAATGAAGGAATTTATAAAATTATAAAAGAAAAAATAATTATCAGCCCTACAATCTGTAAATGGCAAGATAATTCGAAAGAGAATATTCCTTGTGATATTTCATTTGGTAAAGGAAATTGTCAATTAATTGATATTCTATCACCAACTTATCGATATTATCTATTCTGTAAATCAGACAAACATTTGGATTACTTCTATTATTTAGTAAGAGATCACATACCAGCACTAACAAAAAAGAAATATTCTGAAGAGTATAATAGATATGATTCATTTGCTTTCAGTAAAGAATTTTTATTCCCCCTAAAGAAAAGCTCTGTAAAGAAAAATATCATTCGC
The DNA here is from genome assembly GCA_033762425.1 of Leptospiraceae bacterium. Lineage (GTDB taxonomy): Bacteria > Spirochaetota > Leptospiria > Leptospirales > Leptospiraceae > JANRLP01. The sequence continues at coordinate 106,141 of JANRLP010000049.1, read as the reverse complement.
TTTTTTAGCAGAATACAAACAGGTTTTAAACCACTAGACCCTCAACCAGATACAATCAATATTCCAGTTTTAACTTTAGGGTATAAAAATGCTCATGTTACAAATAATGAAACTTATATGTACGCTTTACCTGATAACGAATCTAGTAAATCTCTATATTACATTAATAAAACTGATCCAGGAAATGGATTTTTGCCCTATGGAACTAAGATAACATTAATAGCAAGAACATTAAGTGTTAGAAAGATAGACGAAAAAAATTTTGATTATTGGTATTTAATCAATGTTGGTGAAACAAAAGAAGTTTGGATATCAGGTAATAATATATCATTCAAAAATCCTTAAAATAGAAATAATGTTTAATAAGTCAACCTTTATACTCATTATAGTTCGGCAGGCTCACCAACCAAAACTGCGAAAAGGATTGACTCGGCGTCAACTTTTGGGAAACTTTTAAAAAAGGAATTGAATATGTTAAGAAATATTCTACTAAATAAAAGTAAATTTAAAATATATATTTGCTTTATTTTGAGTTTTAATTTCTGTTCGTTGAATACAAATCAGGTCAGTAGATTAGAACAGAATAAAAAAGAATTACAATATAATGATATATTTTCTGTTGAAGAGAAAGATGGAACAGGAATTTGGGCTGGTAATTTACTTGATCTAAACTCAGATCATAAAAATTTTTTATACTTCAAAAAGATTAAACCATTGTTCAGTAAGCCCAGTTCAAAAAAAATAAATAGACCAAGTTCAAATATTTGTAAGAACGGCATTAATGAATCTTCTCTTGATGAGGTTATATCAAAAATTATGAATACTGATGAAAGAATTTGTACTGAACCCTTTGATGTAGACCGGAAAAATTATATCAAATTCATTAAAAAAGATATTAGTATCATTGATTGTAATATAAAGGAAAACTCTAAATACTATTATTGTGATTGTATCTATCAGTTTTATTCTTATTCAGGTAAATCTTCTGCAATTAAAGATTTTCAAAGAATTTTTGGTAAATGTGACTTAGATAATCCTGTTTATGTTTATCAGGGTAGAGCTAGTGGTTGAGCATGTTCTTGTTCAAGTGAATAAAAGGTTTTAAATTCAAGTCATTTAGCTACATGCTTTTACTTAACAACAGTATTATAAATTTCTGTAATAAAAAAAAGCTCTTCAACCAGAAGCGAGATTACAAGTCGCCCGTCGGAGACGATTAGGCAAATTGCTGATTGCGAAGCAACTCCCCAATCCCCTAAAACGAAAACTAAACTAGACATTCAATAATAAATCTACTTGACTGAAAACAAGTCAGGGGTTGAGTAAAGCGATAGAGGTGAAATTCATTTCTATAGACCAAGAAAAGAGAAAGTTAGTGGCTACAACTGCAAGCAGAAAGAAAATCAAAATCCGATAAAACATGAGATTAAACTATTTAGAAAACCCTAATCTTTCCGACGAAACTGGAAATCCTAAAGATAAAGAAATATTCTATTTCCCAGAAGCAAGATATTACAAAAATCTTATGAATGATTCTATATTGCCTGAGCAATTTAATAAATTTTTTTCAAAAGTCTTACATTCAGCAGTACAACCTGTTCTATATAATTATTATTCTGATCAAGAAGTATATAGATTTTTATGGATAAGAGCATTTCATAACTATTTTGTAATAAACATCAAAAAGTTGAATCAGAAATTTTTTATAGATTGTATCGAGCTTGAATTTAATAAAAATAAAGCTCATCAAGATTTCATGTGCATTGTTAAAGAATTACAAATGGAAGTATCTTCAGTGAATTGGGTTGAGTTTGAACGTTTACTGGATGTAACTAACGTCTGGAAAAAACTTATTGATAAAAATTGGGAAAATACTAGAGATGGGTCACATTGGGTACTTGAAGCTCATAAATCTAAATACTATCAGTTTGCTCATTTTCATTCTCCAAAAATTGAGGAAAGGGCTGCGCTTGAATATTTGATTAAGCTATCCAATTTGCATGAAATAATCTACTAGATTTCTTAAAGTTTGAATCGAAATCCTTCTTTTTCGTACAAGACTGATTTGAGTTGTTATTCAGCCAAAAATTCATATGACGAATGAAATTTTTAAAAAAAGTCCAAAAAAAAATAAAATTATTGACCCTAACTTTCGCTTTAAATTCCCTATCAGAGAGGGTTTTTCTTTGCTCTCAAGTTTTACAATCCAAACTTTGGTTTTCGGAAATTATGATTTTTGATAAATTTTATTCGCTTTTTTCTAACGATATGGGCATTGATCTGGGGACGGCAAACACTCTAGTTCATGTGAAAGGGCAAGGAATTGTACTTTCAGAGCCGAGTGTGGTTGCAGTACAAGCCTCAACGGGAAAGGTCCTAGCTGTTGGGCAAGAAGCAAAACGGATGCTGGGTAGAACCCCAGGTGACATTGTTGCAATTCGCCCGATGAAAGATGGCGTAATTGCTGACTTTGAAACTGTTGAAAAAATGATCCGCTATTTCATTGCCAAAGTCCACAATAGAACTACATTCGTGAAACCTAGAATTGTGATTGGTGTTCCTTCTGGAATTACTGAAGTGGAAAGAAGAGCTGTTCGTGAATCTGCTGAACAAGCCGGTGCTAGAGAAATATTTTTGATAGAAGAAGCTCTTGCTGCTGCAATTGGTGCTAATATTCCCATCCATGAACCTGCAGGCAATATGATCGTGGATATCGGAGGTGGAACCACTGAGATCGCTGTAATTTCGCTTGGTGGGATGGTGATCGCTGAATCCATTAGGACTGGTGGCGATGAATTCGATGAAGCTATCATAAAACATCTTAGAAACCAATACAACCTAGTAATTGGGGATAGAACTGCTGAAGATATTAAACTTACCATTGGAAATGCACATATGGATAAACGTGTGGATACGATGGAAGTGAAAGGTAGGGATGCAATCTCAGGTCTTCCAAGAACATTGGAACTAGAAAGTTCCGAAATTAGAAAGGCTATGAAAGAGCCAACCGACCAAATCCTAGACGGAATCAAAAGAGTTTTAGAAAAAACTCCTCCTGAACTTTCTGCTGATATCGTGGAAAGAGGAATTGTTCTTACTGGTGGTGGATGCCTTCTTAGAGGACTCGAAACCTATATTTCCCGAGAAACAGGGGTTCCTGTTTTTAGAGCAGAAAACCCGCTAACCTGTGTGGTTTTGGGTACTGGTAAGTATCTTGATGAAATCAAAAATATCAAACGTGGGGTAAAATAATTCTCCGCAAATGCTATGGGATAGAGTTCAACAGTTTAAGCATCTTGGTTCCCTAGTATTTTGTTTTGGTTTTTCAATCATTTCACTAGTCTGGAATGGAAATTTTACGACAAGAGCTGTAGCAAATAGCAATAAGCTTACCTTTTCTATTTCTGCAGGTATTGACTCCTTTTTAGGTTTCTTTAAAAACATTGGATCTCGATTACAAACTAGTGATGAGATTAAAGCTGAGAGAGACAAACTTCAGAAACTTGTTGAAGAATATAAAATACTTCCTCAAAATCTTGAAACTCTGCAACAAGAGAATAACAACCTTAGAAAAGAGCTTGGATTCAAAGTTAAAGCAAACTATAAATCTCTAAAATCAGAAGTACTTTCTGTTAGACTAAATTCAATCTATAGAACCATAATCATCGATAAAGGGAAAAACGATGGAATCCTTCCCTATATGCCTGTTGTTGCAAGAGCCACCAATAATTCGGGAGAAGTAATTTCAGCACTTGTTGGAAAAGTCATTGCAGTAGATGCAAACACAAGTGTTGTTCAACCCTTGATCAATTCTAATTTTAGTCTTGGGGTTCAGGTAGCTGAAACCAGTCTTTGGTTAGTTTTAGGTGGAAACTCTAACAAAGGCACATTCCTAATCCTAAACTATATTGATGGTGGAGTGATTATCAACCCAAGACTTCCTGGTCAGATTGGACCAATGCAAGAAGAGCCACTTCCTGATGTTGGAATTCTAGGGAAGACTGTTCTAACTTCTGGAGCTGGTGGTCTTTTCCCACCAAAGATTCCTGTTGGTTATGTGATTGAAGAAGGACCAAGGAATGGATCTTTTAAGACAGCTTATGTAAAACCCTATGTATCATTTGAACAATTAAGATATGTAACTGTACTACTCAAACTGCCAGACAAATGGATTGAGGAATGGCCAGAAGAAAAAAGTTTAGTTATTGATAACCCTTTCTATGGTGAACTTAATTTTCCCAATGAAAAACTAGATAAACCTGATCCCAAACAAAACCCCAAGGATCCTAAATCTAAAGAGAAGAGCACAACAAGCCCTCTCAAGGAAACAACCAAAAAATCTCAGCCTCTTAATGAACTTGAGGAAGACTATTTGAGAGGCAATAGCCCATGATCCTCGAATATCTTGCTATCGCTGCGGGAATCCTTTTTGCTCATATCTTAAATGGTTCTACTCTATTTGATTTTGGAACTGACATAAAACCAGACTTCATGCTCATCATAGTGCTTTTCTTTGCTCTCCGTAGAGGTGATTTAACTGGATTATGGATTGGATTTCTTGGAGGACTACTTACTGATGCTGCAATTGGTGGAGAACAAATTGCTTCGGGAAAAGTGATCTACAGAATTGGAATTCATTCCTTAAGTTATTCTTTGATAGGATACATCATAGGGAAATTTGGTAAAACGGTCTATAATGAGAATTATATCTCAATCATGGTTTACTCCTTAATCTCAACTTTTTTTGCAAGAGTTTTCACTTACTACCTTTTCTCTTGGTTTTTTCATACAAACCAAAGCTATTCTTTTATCTATTGTTCTGTATATAACGCGGCTATTGCACCAGTGACTTTCTTTTTACTTTCATGGATCTATAAACTAGAACCAGCACAGGGTACTTAGATGGAAAGAAGAACCACATCATCAATTGAATTTCGTCTTGAAGAAGGATTTCGTTTTCGTCTGCGTTTTTTTTCTATACTCATCGCATTGTCCTTCATACTCTTTATCATTCAACTGTTCAATCTTCAAATCGTTAATGGTGCAGAAAATTTTTTGAAAGCGGAAAGATTTGTAAGAAGACTAGAAGCACTACCTGCAGCTAGGGGACAGATCTATGATAGAACATTTACTTCCCCAGAAAAATCTTTTCCACTTGTGCAAAACTCTGCTTCCCTTGATGTAATTGTAAACACTCAACTATTCAAAAATAATCCAGAAAAGATTAGAGACTTTGTAATTCAATTCTATGAAACTCTATCAGTTCCCAAAGCATTTTATGAAAATGAAATTATTGAACCTAAGTTCACAAAGAAAATCAAATCTAAGACCATTGTTCTACTCCTTCAAGGTGTAACACCCGCACAACATGAGCGAATTGCTCAATTTGATAATCTATCTAAATACGTTCAATTTCTTCCTACTCCCAAAAGAATCTATAATATGGGTCCCGCTTTAGCTCATGTAACTGGTTATGTTGGACTTCCTAATACAAATGATCTAAAGAACCCAGAAATTAAACCATACCAACTAGTTGGTAAGGGTGGAATTGAAACATATTATGACCAGTATCTTAGAGGTACTGATGGGTTTAAACTTCAGAAAAAGATTTCTGATGGTGGCATTGATGAGGACCAAAACACTTCTCATGCAATGATGGGAAATAATTTAATTCTAACCATAGATAGAAAGGTTCAAATCGCAGCGTTTAATGCACTCAAAGGTTTCAAAGGGACTGTTGTAGCGATTAAACCAGCAACAGGAGAAGTCATCGCACTTGCTTCTAATCCTAGTTTTGATCCAAACATTCTCTCGGGAAAAAATGCTAAGGCTAGAAATGAACATTGGAAGAGAGTAAATAAAAATGGTGGATTTTTAAACATGGCTATCCAGTCTAAATTTCCTCCTGCATCTACTTTTAAAACTCTAGTTGGACTCGCAGCACTAGAAAGTGAACACAGAATTAATTATTCTCCAAGCCAAACATTTCATTGTAATTCAAAATTCTATCTACCCTCTTCATCCTCAACAATCCCTGACCAAGAATTTTTGTGTTGGGATAAAAGAGGTCATGGAACTAACGATCTACTACACGCACTTGAAAAATCTTGTTCAGTCTATTTTTATAACCTTGGATATAAACTTGGAGCAGAACCAATTCTAAACTATTCAAGACTATTTGGTCTAGATAAAAAAACTAATATTGATCTGCCTAGTGAGATTGAAGGTTTTATTCCAAGCAACGAATGGAAAAAACGTTCCCAAGGTGTAAAATGGTTTGATGGGGATACAATCAATCTATCCATTGGTCAGGGCTTCACTGCAGTCACACCAATTGAAATGGCTAGTTTCTATATGGCACTTGCAAATAATGGAAAAGTTTTACAACCGTATATCGTTGGTGAAATGAGAAACCCACTGGATAATTCCTTGATCTATAGAACAACACCTAGAGTTCTCCGAGACATCCCAATCAAAGCGTCCACACTAGAAGCATTGAACCAAGGACTCAGAATGGTAGCAAAAACTGGAACTGCCTCTAGAATTTTGAACCAACCCGATGTTCCTGAAATTGCAGGTAAGACTGGAACTGCCCAAACAAGAAGAAGAGGTCAGTCTAGATCTAACCACGCATGGTTTATTGGTTATGCGCCTTTTAATGCTCCTGTCTCAGAACAAGTTCTAGTAGCAGTATTTGTGGAACATGGTGTGGGGGGTGCAGTTGGTGCTGGACCAATTGCTAAGGAAGTATTTAAGGCAGCGTTTCCAGTGGGAACTTTTGTGAAAAAAGAAAAGAGCGATACAAGCACAAATAAAATGGATGAAATGCTCCCCCAAGAAAATGAATTAGAGGAAGAGCCTTAATGCTTGAGAGAAGATTAGATCGATTAGACTATGTAATGATTTTTTGCGTACTATTCGTAGTAAGCTGTGGAATCATCACTCTATATTTTCAAGAATATAATTTCAGTGATGGAACCGGAAAATGGTATAGACAAATTTTATTTGCATGCATAGGTTTTGTGCTTATGTACTTCATGACTAGGATCAACTATCAATTTCTTGGTTCCTATGCTGCAATCATCTACTTAGTAGCGATTCTTCTCCTGATTGCTACTTTAATTCCGGGAATTGGCTATGTTCCATTAAACAAGGGGGCAAGGTCTTGGATCAAACTAGGTCCATTTAGTTTGCAAACAAGTGAATTCGCTAAGCTAGCTACTGTGATTGCACTAGGTCAATATCTTGTAGTAAAAGAAAGAGAGATCAGAAGTCTTTCTGTTTTGCTTTTACCTTTCGTCATTGTGCTAATCCCAATGGGACTTATCTATAAACAACCTGATTTTGGAACAGCAGTATCCTTTCTTCCTATGTTGCTTGCAATGCTTTTTTTGGGTGGTGCTGACGTTATTCACCTTCTTGCACTCATCATATTAGGTGGAATTTCTTTAATAGTCCCAATGTATGTAGAATACACCAAACTAACGTTAGTAGCTCCCCTATCAGAGCATATTGCCAAAACACAAACTGCTGAGCTTACTGGTCTCATGAGCCGACTTGGCGGAAAGGTTTGGGTCGCATTAAAAGGTAAACCAGTTAAGATTGGTGAAAACCTAGTCACAATATCACCTAAATCAACTGAATTGCTTAGAGAAGCTTCTGAGCAAGTGATAGAAGAAAATACTGGTTTCTTCTTCAAATTTTTAATCAATGAAGAGCTAATGCTTGGGCTTGGACTTATCATGCTCATTGCTAGTTTGATTTTTCTAATTCTTAGATTTACTCAGGGACAAATTGCTCTCAGAAAATATTATATCCCAATTGGAATGCTTGGCTTGAGTATCTTTGCAGCTACTTTTATCAATAAGGTTGCACCTTTTTCAGAAAATCAAGTAGTTCGTCTAGTTGCATTTATCAATCCAGATCAATTCAAACAAGGTGCAGGCTATCAATTACGAGCCTCTAAGCCCGCGATTGGTTCGGGAAGATTTTTTGGAAAAGGACTCACTAAGGGTGAGATGACTGAAGGCTCTACTCCTCATGTTCCCGAAAGTAGCACAGATTTTATCTTTGCATCTTGGGCAGAAAGGACAGGATTTATTTGGTCTGCAATACTGCTCTTCTTTCTACTTGCGATCCCACTTAGAGGTTTGCAGGTGAGCTATGAGAGCAAGGACAGATTTGGCTCTTTACTTGCAGCAGGAATTGTTGCACTGATTTTCTTCCATATGTTTATTAATATTGGCATTGTACTTGGACTCATGCCTGTAACTGGACTGCCACTTTCTTTTATGAGTTATGGTGGTTCACATCTAATCATGTCAATGGTTGCAGTTGGAATAATCATTTCCATCAAAATCCGTAAACATGCTAATTAGATAAGAAATAAAAATTTATTGCTAAGGGAACCCTGATGAAAAAACAAATCAGTGACCGATACGAACCAGAAGAAGTAGAAAAGAAATGGATTGAGTTTTGGGAAAAGAATAATTCATTTTTACCCGACCAAACTAAAAAAGAAACATTTTCAATAGTAATACCGCCGCCTAACGTTACAGGAAACCTTCATATTGGTCATGCATTAGAACATACTTTGATAGATTCTATCATAAGAATTGAACGATTGAAAGGCAAGAATGTTGTCTGGATTCCTGGAATGGATCATGCAGGAATTGCAACTCAAATAGTAGTTGAAAAACAACTAGCAAAGAAAGGTAAAAAAAGAACTGATTATACTCGTGAAGAATTTGAAGCCCTAATTTGGGAATGGAAAAAAGATTCTGGGGGACAAATCACTCACCAACAAAGAATGCTTGGTGAGAGTGTGGACTGGTCGCGTGCTAGATTTACTATGGATGAGGGATTGTCCAAAGCAGTTTTCAAGGTATTTAGAACCCTATATGATGAAAAACTAATATATCGTGGAGAAAGAATCATCAACTGGTGTCCTGCTAGTTTAACTGCAATCTCTGATATTGAAGTAGAGTTTAGAGAAACTAAAGGTCATCTATATCATATTCGTTATCCTTTTGCAAACCAAAAGGGGTATATTGTTGTTGCAACTACTAGACCAGAAACAATGCTAGGGGATGTTGCAGTTTGTGCTCATCCTGAAGATGAACGTTATGCGAAATTCAAAGATGCAAAACTGATACTTCCAATTTTAAATAGAGAAATTCCTCTGCTATTTGATTCATTTGTAGATAAAGAGTTTGGTTCAGGACTTGTAAAAATTACTCCTGCACATGATCTAAACGATTTTGAAGCGGGGCAAAGACTTGGTTTAACACCGATCAATATAATGAATCCCGATGCTACACTGAATTCCAATGCGGGAAAGTATGAAGGAATGGATCGATTCGTTGCAAGAAAAGCTATCGTTGAAGAACTCAAAAGTTTAGACCTAATTGAAAAGATAGAAGACTATACACATTCGGTCGGACATAATTCTAGAGGTGGGGCAGTGATTGAGCCTTATCTTTCAACTCAATGGTTTGTAAACATCAAGCCACTTGCTGAAAAAGCAATTGAAGTAGTTAAGAATGGTTCCATTCAGTTTGTGCCTAAAATGTGGGAAAAAACTTATTTCGAATGGATGGAGAATATCAAAGACTGGTGTATTTCCCGACAACTTTGGTGGGGACATAGAATTCCAGCATATTATTATACTGATGGAAGTTTTGTAGTTGCAGAAAGTCTAACGGAAGCATTAGAACTTACTCGCAAAAATAAAAATAATCCAAACATTCAAGAGAAAGATCTAACACAAGATTCCGATGTTTTAGACACTTGGTTTTCTTCAGGGTTATGGCCATTCACTTCTTTAGGTTGGCCTGAAAAAACAGAAGATCTTCAAAAATACTATCCTACCTCGATACTAGTAACTGGTTTCGATATTATCTTTTTTTGGGTTGCGAGAATGATAATGTTTGGAATGAAGTTTCAGAGCGATGTCCCTTTCAAAAAAGTTTTGATTCATGGCTTAGTCAGAAATAAAGATGGTAAAAAGTTTAGTAAGTCGCTTGGCAATACTATTGATCCACTTGACTTAATGAAAAAATATGGAACTGATTCCGTTCGTTTTTTCTTTGCAGCAAGTCTTCCAGAAGGAAAAGACATGCTATTTGATGAATCTAGGTTAGAAGGATATAGAGCATTTTGTAATAAAATTTGGAATTCAACTAGATTTATTTTAATGAACCTTGGTGAAGATTTTACTATTTCTGAACCAAATCAAGAAAAACTAGAAGCAACTGATCTTTGGATTCAGTCTAGGTTTGATAAAACGCTCTCTAACTATGAATCAGCTTATGCACAATATCATTTCTTTGAAATGGCTAGTCAGATTTATGATTTTATTTGGGGAGATTTTTGTGATTGGTATATAGAACTAACTAAAGCTAGAATCTATGGAAAATCAACTCCTGAGTCTAAAGAAATTGCTCTACAAAATCTAGTTAGTATTCTAAAAAAATCACTTGCACTGTTACATCCTTTTATGCCATTTATCACTGAGGAAATTTATTCAGCATTTTCGCCTAACGCTTTAACAAATTCCAATTGGGCAAATCCGTATTCAGTTAATTCTGAAAATCCTAAAGTTAAACAAATTGAATATCTAGCTGAAATCGTTTCTAGAGTTAGAGCAATTAGAGTTGAACTAGGAATTCCACATGATAAAAAATGTATCATTGTAGTTAAGTCGGAATCTGACTTATTAAAAGAAATTATCGCTAAAGAACAAAACTCTATTCTTCAACTAGCAAAGGCTGAATCAATCAGCTTTGATCCTAAATATATTCCAGAAAAAAATGATTCTATCTCAGCATTGAGTATTGGAGAGCTCATCCTTCCCATGAAAGGATTGATTGATTTTGAAAAAGAGAAAGTCAGATTGAATAAAGAGAAAGATACTTATCTTCAAGATATTGAGAAAATACAAAAGAAACTGGAAAATTCCGAATTTCTTTCCAAGGCTAAGCCTGAGGTTATTGAAAGAGAAAAGCTCAAATGGGAAGATCTAAAATCTAAACTAGAAATTACTAATAAGGCTTTGGAAAATTTAAAATGAAAGTTCTACTCATTGGTAGTGGTGGAAGAGAACATGCTCTAGCATACAAACTCAAACAAAGTAAATTACTTACTGAGTTAAAAGTGTTTCCCGGTAACGGTGGTTTTTTGGAATCAGAAATCTTACCTACAAATTCATTCAATTTGAAAGATAAAAATTCAGTCCAAGACTTTGTGAAAAAAAATGGATTTGAATTTGTTGTTGTTGGGCCAGAAGAACCTTTGGTTGATGGAATCATAGATTGGTTGAAAGAAATTTCGATTCCTGCATTTGGACCAGATGCATACTGCGCTCAGCTGGAAGGCTCAAAAGATTTTGCTAAAGAACTAATGCTTGAATTTGGTGTTCCAACAGCAAAATACAAAACTTTTACCGATTTGAATCGTTCTATAGAATACATTCAATCTCATCCGCTTCCTGTAGTAATTAAAGCAGATGGACTAGCTGCTGGCAAAGGTGTAGCAGTTTGTGATTCTCATCAGATGGGAATTGAGTTTTTAAAGGAAATTTTTGTTGAAAACAAATTTGGAAAAAGTGGAACCAAGGTTGTTATAGAAGAATTTTTACAAGGTGAAGAAGCATCTATCTTTGCTCTCACTGATGGAGAAACTTTTCAAATTTTTCCCGCAGCACAGGATCATAAAAGAGCCTTGAACAATGACGAAGGAAAAAACACTGGCGGAATGGGAGCCTATGCTCCCGCCCCAATTGCGACTAACGTTGTTTATGAAAAGGTAAAAGAGAAAATTTTTAGTCCAATGTTAGAAGGGTTAAAGAAAAAGAACCATCCATACAAAGGACTTTTGTATGCGGGGCTTATGATTAACAAAGAAGGTGAACCATTTGTAGTTGAATTTAATGCTCGGTTTGGTGATCCTGAAACCCAGTGCCTAATGATAATACTAGACTCAGATCTATTGGAACTTATGCTTGCAACTGCAAAAGGAAATCTCCAAGATTATTCTCTAAAGTTCAAAGATGGATTTGCTACAGTTGTAGTACTTGCAGCAAATGGATATCCCGATGAATATAAGAAAGGCTTTTCAATTAAGTTGAATCAGCCTAATACATCTAGCACTGTTGTTTTTCATGCAGGAACTAAGTTGGTTGAAGGAACGTTAGTCGCTAATGGTGGAAGAATATTAGGAATAACTTCATTTGCAAAAACTTTACAGGAATCAGTTACTCTATCTTATCAGTATTTGAACGAGAACAAGATTGAAAATACATTTTATAGAACTGATATTGCGAGAAGAGCACTCTAAAAATGCCATTCACTATTTCTGGAAATCTAGATAAAATTTCACAAAGCTCAATAGTGAAGTTTCAAAAATCTTTTGGTGTAATTCTATCTCATAAACAATTTCCAAAACAACAATTTACACTGATACAAAATATTCTAAAGGATAGACATGATTATGTGAGCCAACTTGGGAGTTTTTCCAAGACAGAGCTAATGTCATTTATTTTTATCCTTAGTCAATTTGGAGATGTAATCAAATCGGAAGCACCTGAAAATTTCCAAGACTTTGAAAATAACCCTTATGTAATTGAATGGCAAGAAGGAATGTTTATGATTCCTTGGGAACTTCTGGATTTTCTATCCACTGAAAAAGTATTTAGAGAACAAAATTATCTTTTTGCATTATTAGTTTCACTATCACTCAAAGAGAAAAAAGCATGGATGAAGTGGTTAGAAAAAGATTGTGAATATGAAAATGAAAAGGAACTAACGCTTCAAATTTATCGTAGTCTAAGAACAATTCAGAAAAAATTTCAAGGTAAATCCATCATTCATGAAAAACAGTTTGAATTAGGTAAACTTTGGATTCCTGGAACGAATAGAATTATGGATTGGTACTACAAAGGTCTTACCCCTTTTTATTTTACAATGCAAGAAATGGCACAGGAAGAACAGGATCCTTTTTTTAAAATTGTGCTAGAAGAAATCAAAGCAGGGAAATATATTTTAAAAAAAGAACCTGAAAAGTTTAGAGAGAAAATGAACTATATTCTAGTTTCAACTATTGAAGGTCAATCTGTTCAATTTAGAGAAACCATGTTTAATTGGGAAATTGAAAAAAACAAACCACATGACTATTTATTTTATGGAATATAAAATATGAAAGATTTTATCTTTGGGTTTAAGAGTTTTTTTGTTGGACTAAGTTGGATTAAAAAATACAATCTTTGGAAATATGTTTTATTTCCTGCAACTTTAGCGTTACTAGTTGCAGTCTCTTGCATATACTATCTTCACACGATATTGTATGGAGCAATGAAACAAATATTTCTTTATATCCAAAGCAATCTACAATTTGAATTTATAAAGAATATTTCTACTAGTGAGACATTTTTTGAGTTTAGTTCCTATCTTTTTTCTATTCTTTTGTATCTGATATTTCAAAGAACAATTCAATCTATTTTAATTCTTCCTTTCCTTGGATTTTTGGCGGAAAGGCTTGAAGAAATTCATCTAGGCAAAAAAAATTCACTTCCATGGAAAGAAGAAGTTCGTAATATCTCGATAGGAATTTTTTATAGTTTTTTATACTCAATTTTAGGATTAATTATTTTTATCTTAGGATTTTTTATTGGTCCCTTGCAGATCCTTCTAGTTCTTATTGTTCAATCCTATATTCTAGGCAAAGGTAGCATTGACTATTTTCTCGAAAGAAATTATAAAACAATCTATGAAAGAGATAAGAAGATTGGTAAAATGCTTTTGCCTACTTTTGGACTTGGACTAGCACAGTTTCTTATTCAATTCATACCTTTTTTGGGAATTTTTATCGCCTTAAGTTCATCTGTGATTGGAGCATCTATAATTTACTACAGAGAGCAATCCACTCAGGAAAGTTGAATAGGAAATTTCTGTTTTTTCCGATATTTGAACTGTGAATTCTGTCGATTATATTACCCCACATGGTAGTTTTGTGTGTCCCAAATGCGGAAGCCGTTCCAAGCTTTCCAAACTACCTACAGAACCGGGTGTCTATAAAATCACATGCTATAGCTGTAAACATCAAGTTCTGCATAAAGTGGAAGCTGAGGTAGTTGAAAAGAAAGAGGTTTCTGAAACTAAAACTGCAGTAGAGATTTTTGAAACTGCTAAAACACCGACTTTTAGCTTTGAAGAAGGGGTAGATACAGACTCACTCATCAATTTAGATGATATTGCTTCAGAAGTAAAGATTCCTGTAGATGATTCACTCACAAATTATCCTTTTGAAGAAGAAAAAGTTCTAGAGGTAAAACCAGCTATTGTAAAATCTAAGGCGATTGATAAGCCACTTTGGGAAGTAAAAAAAGTTGCTGTTCCAGTTAATGAAACTCCTCCACCTAAAGAACTAAAGAAATCAAAACTTGATACAATGTTATACTATCTTCCCCCGATAGTAAAGAATAAGTTTGTAGTATTACCTTCTCTAGCAATTATTCTATTTCTACTTTTCACTATAATTCCATTTTCGATAGCTTATAAAGAAGCTAAAGAACAACTTCCAGGTTTACTACTAGAGTTAGGTAAAAATAAACCTTCTAAGATTTTAGATAGAAATGGAGAGATTATTTCAGAAATTTTCCAAAAGAAAACAGGTTCAACCAAACTCAAAGAATATCCTCCCGCTTTAATTGAGATTATACTAAATGTAGAAGATAAAAATTTTTACTCACATAAGGGTATCGATTTACTTGCTATGTTTAGAGCTACTTATATCAATCTAATTAACTTTAGATATAATCAAGGGGCTTCCACAATCACACAACAACTTGCAAGAATTTTAATAGATGATAGAAGAAAAAGTATCTCTAGAAAATTCAAAGAAGCAAGTGTTGCTCTCGCAATTGAATCAGAGATGACTAAGGATCAGATTCTTGAAGCATATTTGAATCAAGTATATCTTGGTCATGGTGCATTTGGAATGGAAAATGCTTCATTATACTATTTTAATAAAAATTTACAAGCGTTAAACGTAATGGAGATGGTAGTACTTTCTTCACTAGCATCTGCTCCAAATAAATACTCACCATTCAAAAACCCTGAAAAATCAAAAAAAAGAATTAAACAGATTCTTACTTCCCTGGTTAATAAAAAAATTATTTCAAATGATTATAGTTCAGAAGTAGTTGATAAGTTTTTTTCTACTCTTAAAGAACCACCTTATAGTACAGTTTTTGGTGGTAGGTATGATGCAGCTCCTTATGTAACTGAGCATGTTAGAGAGATTTTAAAGTCAATCGACCAAAGCATAAACATTTATGATATAGGTGGTTATACAATTCAAACTACTCTAATCAAACAAGCACAAGAAATTATTCCTTATGAAGTTAAAAAACATTTAGATGAGATTAAGAAAAGAAACAAAGTTCGTAAAGTCAAAGTTAAAGGAAAGTTTGATAAACTAGTTGCAGAGAAACTAGAATTACAAGCTGCAATTATTGGAATTGATCCTAGGAATGGTGAGGTTCTATTTATGCATGGTGGAGGAAGTGAGTTCACTTCTGAAAATCAGTTCAATAGAGCAATACAAATGAGAAGACAAACAGGAAGTGCAATTAAACCTGTAATCTATTCTGCTGCAATTGATTTAGGACTCATTGATCCTGCAACAAGAATGTTAGATGCACCAATTGTATTTAAAAATTCTAAAGGGGCAGTGATTTGGTCACCGGATAATTTTGGACAAGTGTATGAAGGAGAAATTTCAATTAGAGAAGCTCTGTTAAAATCAAAGAATACTATCGCTGTGCAAATTGGTGAAAAATTAGGAATCCATAATATAGAAAAATATTTCACAAAATACTTTTTCTTTGATCCAACTGAAAGAGCTAAACGTTTTAGGGCTGACCTTTCTGTTAGCTTAGGTTCATTGGAAATTTCTCCATTGGAGATGGCATCTGCCTTTTCAAATTTTGCTAATGATGGTGTCATTCATCGACCACATCTTATCAAGAAGATTCTAAACAAAGAAGGTAAACAAATTTTTAACTACTTAGAAACAGATGAATTTGGTTTAAAAGTTCCATTAGAAAGAAGAGTTGTGGAATCAGACACTGCTGAGGTTATGGCAAGTCTCATGAAAGGAAGTGCAGGGGCTAGTGGTCTGCGTTCTAGTGGTTATACTGGTGAAGTGATTGGTAAAACTGGAACAACTAATGACTATATAGATGCATGGTTTGTAGGAGCTAAAGCTAGACTTTCAATGGCAATATGGATAGGTTATGATGATCCAACTTATGGAATGGGAAATGGTGGAATGGGAGCAAGTCTTGCAGCACCTCTTTGGGGAAAGGTTGGGAAAAAACTTGCTGAAACAAAACTAGTCAATGATGAAAAAATGGTTTTTTCAAAACGTGCCTCTTGGACTACTATTTGTGAAGAGTCGGGACTTCTAGTTGGAAATGAATGTAAGGATACAATATCTGAAATTTTTAGAGGTCATCAAAAACCAAAAGAAGTTTGCAAAATTACTCATGGGCAACAAGGTAAAGAAATGCTCAAGAAAATATTTCAATAAATATAAAATATAATGAAAGTAAATAAATTATTTATAATTCTGTTAATATTTATCATCCAACCATTAGTAGCGATTGATAAGCTTTATTATTATGAAGAAGCTCAAAAAGTTGAAAAGATTTCTCCATATCTTTCAATAAGTTTATATGAAACTTTTTTAAATCAGAATCCACCTAAGAAATTTAGGGGACCAGTTTTAAGTAAACTTTTTGATCTATATATTCAGAACAACAAAATAGAAGAATTTATCAAGCATGTGACTATCACTGGTCTGGATAAACTCAGGAAAAAGAAAGCAGAACAATTCAAAGCAAAGATAGCAAAGAACATTGGCCTAGATCCAGTGAAATTTAATACAATGCTAGATTTAATTCTTAGAACAGATATTGAATCTAGAGAAGAACTTCTTGCACTATATCAAAGAGAAAAATCAGTAGAAATCTTGAATTATGCTTTTGCTATCAAAATTAAAATGAAAGACCTTGATTCACTAGCTTATATAGTTTCAGAACTTACAGATATCAACCCAAGCTTTAAAATTATTTATCTAATCAAAACAGACTCAAATGAAGTTTTAAATGCAATCAATAATGCTTCAATGATTAGTGATCTTTCTGAAAATCAAAAAATGGAAATTTTATATCTATATGGAATGTTTCTTAGACAAAAACAAAAGTATAAACAGAGTGCAAAGTATTTTAGAATGAGCGCATCTTATTATGAAGACAAAAGGGATTACTTGCCAATTGGAATTTTAGAATCAGCAAAATCATTATTTCTAGCAGGAAAAAAAGCTGAGTCATGTGATATGATTTGGAATAAGAAGTTACTAATTCAAAGTGAATCCGATGAATTCTTATCAATTTATTGCAATTCAAAACAAAAACAAAATCTATCCAAACTAAAGTCAGCGTTTCAAGTCTTATCAGAAAGAGATGAAGGATTAATCTTTAGAAAATACCTAAAGATAACAAGAAATGAAGATGCTAAGGATGAAGAATGAAAATTTTTATCTATATAGTTTTATCATTCACTCTGAGTTTATATTCAACTGAAGAAAGGGAAAGTATTCCTTTTTATTCACTCGAAAAGCATAAGGTTGTCATTAAACCAATCCCTTCAAAGTCCTCAATTTGTAGAGCGAAGACAAAAAATATTTTTGGTGTTGAAAATATAAAAAAGATTGAATGTTATTCACCTTATACTTACCAATTCAAAGAATTGATTCGTAAAACTATTGAAGATGCTCCTGAAAAAAAAGAATTCAGTTTTTATTTTTTTGATGAGGCGGGTGAAGTTTTGAAACCTAGAGTGCTTGCTCGTGGAAATGAATATGAGTTTATTTCACTTAGTTATCTAAAAAAAGAAAAAAAAACTTATATTGAACTTCTAGATAAAAATAGTAAGTACTTTTATTTTCTTGTAAGCCCAGAAAAAATTCGTTTCAAAAGTAAATGAAACTTTTCAGAGAGAAAATCTGGTTTTTATTAGCAATTATTCTTGTGATAGTATCAGCATGGAATTTTCCAATCATGGGAGTTTGGAAAAGTTTAGTTGTTTATGTACATGAAACTTTTCATGCGTTAGGTGCGATTCTCACTGGAAGTCAGGTTCAAGAAATTTCTCTAATCTCAGATGAATCTGGGGTAACTAAAACAATTAATAAAACAGATTTTAGTTTTGTAGTTACTGTTAGCTTTGGATATATTGGTTCTTCACTTACTGGTGGTTTTTTTTTATATAGAGGCTTTCAAGAGAAATTTTCTAGAGTCATACTTTTTTGTTTTAGTTTGATTATATTAACTTTTTCTTATATATATACATTTAAGTTTGCGAGTAGTTTTCAAATCATTCTCTATTGGTGTTTATTTTTTTTAGCTTCAGCTTTGATTAGCAGAAATCTATCCTCACTAATCCTCATAACACTTGGAACTTGTATGAGTTTGTATAGTATTTATGATCTTGTAGATTTTATGGGAAAAATTGAATTCACAGATGCAGGAATTTTAGCTAAATGGATTCTTGGGGAAAAAAATCCTACTGTGCCACATCTAGCAAGAATTATTGCATTAATTTGGTCAGTAATTAGTATTGGAGTAATAATTTTTTTTACTGCTAAATCTATATCTAAAAAATTAAATGAAGAAGAGCAGAAAATTGAAAATATATTGAATAAATTAGAAGATGGTTCCGTGAAGCCAGATGTTGCCGAATGGTTTATAAAAAAAGGTGTTGACTTTGATGGGAAACCAATTTCTAAAGAGATTCTAGAAAAAATTGACAAGGATAAGAAATGAGCAAAAGGATTTTAGTCACTGGTGGAGCAGGATTTATAGGGTCACATATCTGTGAAAGATTGGTCCAAGCAGGCAATGACGTTATATCAATAGATAACTATTATACTGGCAATAAAAGAAATATAGAAGGTCTAATTGGGAAAAAGAATTTTGAAGCAATGAGACACGATATCATTGATGAAATAAAATTAGAAGTTGAACAGATTTATAATCTAGCTTGTCCAGCTTCTCCTGTTCACTATCAATCAAATCCAATAAAGACAATGAAGACTAGTGTTTTTGGAACATTAAACATGCTCGGACTCGCAAGAAGAGTTGGAGCTAGACTTCTTCAGGCTTCTACAAGTGAGATCTATGGAAACCCTTTAGAACATCCACAAAAAGAATCCTACTGGGGAAATGTAAACACGATCGGAATTAGAAGTTGTTATGATGAAGGCAAAAGAGTTGCTGAAACACTTTGTTTTGATTATCACAGAGTGCATAACGTTGATATTCGCTTGATAAGAATATTTAATACTTATGGGCCTAAAATGCATGAAGAAGATGGAAGGGTTGTGAGTAATTTCATCGTTCAAGCATTAAAAGGGGAAGACATAACAATTTATGGTGATGGTTCTCAAACAAGATCATTTTGTTATGTTGAAGATTTAGTTGATGGAATCATCAGTATGATGAATAACGATAGTTTCATTGGACCAGTGAATCTAGGAAACGACGGTGAGTTTACTGTAAAAGAGTTGGCTGAGAAAGTTGTTTCAATGACTGGAACTAAATCTAAGATTGTATATAAACCACTTCCTTCTGATGACCCATCAAGACGAAAACCTGATCTAACTATCGCTAAAGAAAAACTAGATTATAAAACTAAATTTCCACTAGATGAGGGATTAAAAAGAACAATCGCATACTTCAAAAAACATCTGGGTAAATCATGAATATTTTTGAAGTTAGGAGTAGATTTTCTGAGGTTTGTTTTGCTACTGCAATCAATGTATTTCCTATGTTTGGGAAGAATGATAAAAATAAATCTGATGAAATCGCTGTTAATACGATGAGAAAAAAATTATCTGAATTAGAATTCGGAACAAGGATTGTTATCGGAGAAGGTGAAAAGGATGATGCTCCGATGCTTTATGCGGGAGAAGTTTTAGGAAAAGGCGAAGTACTTTATGATCTTGTTGTTGATCCATTGGAGTGTACAACAAATTTTTCCAAAGGACTTCCCAACTCTATGTCAGTACTTGGTTTCTCAGAAAAAAATGGAATTAG
Source organism: Leptospiraceae bacterium (assembly GCA_033762425.1). Lineage (GTDB taxonomy): Bacteria > Spirochaetota > Leptospiria > Leptospirales > Leptospiraceae > JANRLP01. The sequence goes on along the minus strand of JANRLP010000049.1, from coordinate 85,983 downwards.
AAGTGTTCCTGGAACTTATATGGAACAATGGGTTGCAGGTCCTAAAATGAAACTAACGTTCAATTTGAATGTTTCAATTGAAAAAAATATCAAAGCACTTTCAGATTGTCTGGAAAAAAAAATCCAAGACTTAGTAATTGTTGTTCAAGAAAGACCAAGACATGAATCACTTATCGCTGAGCTAAGAAGACTTGGAGTAAAAGTCTCATTAATTGATTCAGGTTCTCTTACTGCAGTATTGGATATTTGTTTAGAAGGTGGATACTATGATGCAATGATTGGAACCTATGGAGCTCCAGAGGGTCTAATGGCGGCACTCATAGCAAAATGTACATACTCTGAAATGAAAGGAATCATTAAACCGCATAATGATAAAACTAAAGAAGAAATGATTCAAATGGGTTTTAAAGAGGATGAAATTCTAAATATTGATAGCTTAATAAGTGGAGTTAAGATAGGTTTTGTTGCTGCTTGTATTTCGCCTAACGTTCTAATGAGTGGAGTTAGAAATAGGGATAACCATCTACAAACAGATGTAATTTCAATTCTACGTGACATTCCAGCTACCAAGATCAGAATGGGAGTTATAGATGGAACCTAGAGTACCCTTTGAAAATGAAATTCTTTTTGGAAATAAATTTCTTGAATCAATTCCACATCCAACAGGATTTTTGGGCGATTTAATCAATCTAATTGTAATCATATGTCACTACTTAGGAGCGATTGGATTTTTCTTTGCCCTGATTCCGTTTACTTTCTATTTCTACAATAGAAGATTTGGAGTAAAGCTTGCAGTTGCAGTTATCTCCACTGGAATTTTTAATGGACTAGCAAAATTTTTTTTTAAAAGTCCAAGACCAACTAATCTTAGCTCACAATTCGATAGAATTCAGACAATCATTAAAGAAGGTTCTTTTGGACTACCTTCAGGCCACTCTCATGTGAGTATTTTACTTTGGGGAATGATATTCCTGCATTTTAAGAATATATATATAAGAATATTAGCAGCGTTTTTTATTATTACTACCCCTTTCACTAGGCTTTTTGCAGGAGTTCATTATCCAGGCGATGTTATATTTGGATTTTGTATGGGGCTTGTCTCATTAATTATCATTGAACTTTTCTTTAAAGCTTTCCCAGATTTTCCTGACGTTAATTCATGGAAGAGTCCAGGAAGAAGTTTTAGATCAGCAAGTCTTTTCGTTCTTGCACTCAGTTTTTCAACAATACTACTTGGAAACACTAAATTGATTGAGCAAGAGATTCAATCTTTGAATCAAATTGTTTCAGCTTCAGGCTCAGTATTTGGACTTTTTCTTGGACTTGGAGTTTTAAAACACTTTCATAAAGAAATTTATTCTACTTATTTAAACCAAGAAAAATTAAAAACAATTTTGATTCTTGGGGCAGGAATTCTAGTCTTTCAAATAGGACTAGGAAAACTTGGAGAGAAAATTCTTCCAAATGATTTCCTATTTAGATATGTACGTTATGCGATATTAAATTTTTATATAGTCATGATGGTCCCTTATTTAGTTTCAAAGTTTTCTAGAAAACAGATTCAATGAGATGGAATGAAACTAAAGCTAATAGAAAAAATTACTAACCTACTTCCTAAAAAGAAAAGTATAGGTAACTCCGTTCTAGTTAGCTTATCTAAAGTTTTTTCATCAGTTTTCAATTTATTATTCATGATTAAGGCAGTGAATCTACTCACTAGATCTGAAAATGGATATCTTCAATACTATCTTGGATTCTTACCATTAATTCTTGCACTAGCTGAATTTGGACTTCCAAGTGCAATCGTAAAATTTTTGACTCCATTAACTGAAACTAAAGAAGAGATTGGTGGAATACTATTTTCCTCTTTGATTATGAAATTTATTTCTTTTGTTTTAATTCTTATTGGTGCTGCCATCATTTCAATTGTTTATCAACAAGATTTAGTTGTGATGTTCCTTTTGGTAATTGGAGCTACCACAACCTCTTTTCTAACTTTTTTTGAAAGTATATTTGTTTCATTTAGAGAATATAAACTTTTAGCCTTTTGGAATTTTTTAGGAAATCTCATCAAACTACTTATTCTATATGGGGCAGACTACTATTACCCTAGAGTTTTAGGTTATGAAGATATACTAATGATATTTTGTATTAGTCCAATTTTTATCCTATTTCTTTTTTTTGTTATATTTGATGATAGAAAAATTTCTTGGACTGCTGATAAAAAACTTGTTAAAGAAAATTTATCTAGACTAGCACTATTTAATTTTTGGGCGTTACTCGCTTCCCTTTTTGCGATCACCTCAGACAGAATGGAAATTTTTTTCTTAAAGTATTACTTCACTCCCGAACTGGTTGCAGTATATGGAACAACGCTTCAACTATTTAGTGGTTTTCTAATTCTATTCTCTACTTTAAACTCACTCATATTTCCAAAACTTTCGTTGCTTGCAGGAACTGAGGAATTCAATAAATTTTTGATTAGAAGTTTTTTGGGCTGTCTATTGGTTGCTACAATTTTACTTCCAGGAATATTTCTTGCTGAACCAGTTCTAACGTTTCTATTTAATAATAAATATTCTGACTCCATTCCTGTGTTTAAGATACTCTATCCTAATTACTTGTTGCAGTTAGTATTTGCACCCCTTGGGATTGCTCTATTTGCTTTAGGTAAACCAAAAATCCTCGCTGCACTTGCATTTATTCGTTTGGTCTTTGGACTGATTCTGGATAATCTACTCATACCAGAATTAGGTGTTCAAGGTGCAGCCACAGCATATTTTCTTGGTCAAATAATTTCATGGCTTGTGCTAACGGGATATATTTGGGCAATAGTTCTTAGATGAAAATTTTTGGTATATTGAATAGAACTGAAGATTCATTCTCTGATGGTGGTAAATATATTTCTTTACAGAGTGCTACTGAAAAAGCATTAGAGCTGTTTCATGATGGTGCTCATGTAATTGATATTGGAGCACAGTCTTCCAACCCCGATGCAAAAAAAATTTCTTCAGATGAAGAATGGTCTAGAATCCAACCTTTGATTCCAATACTCAAACAGAAAAAGATTCCAATCTCAATTGATACATATAGAAAAGAGGTAATAGAAAAGTCTATTCTAGCAAATGTAGATTATATTAATTGTATCAACTCATTTAAGGAAGAAGAGAGCTTAGAGATATTATCAACTCATTCAAAAAATTTACCTGAACTCATTTTGATGTTTTCGCATAACGAAGCTGAAGTCGCAGAAAAACAATCTTATTTAAAAACGGAAACTGTTATATCAACAATACTCAAATACTTTGATAATAAGATAAACCAATTCTTGAAAAAAAACATTCCTTTGGAAAAGTTAATCTTTGATCCTGGAATGGGATTTTTTTTAGGCGAGGATGCAAACCTAAGTCTAAAGGTTTTGAAAGAAATTGACTATATCCAAAGAAAGCTGCAAAGAGTTTTAGTTTCTGTTTCTAGGAAGTCATTCATCGGAAATGTTTTAGGAGGCTTACCTCCTTCAGGAAGAGCTGCTGGGACTCTTGCTCTTGAGTTATATCTATATGATTTAGGAATATTTGCGTTAAGAACTCATGAACCTAAACAAATTACTCAAGGAATCATTTTAAGAAATAGAATGAAAGAGATTTAGAATTATCTATTTTTAAGAAGCCAGAGTAGAATTATACTTAGCACAAAAAAAGTAAAGTTTAGGATGAAGCCTATTTTGAGTTCTTCTTGTTCTTTTGAATTTAAGAAAAAATAAGTTACAAACAAGGAACCAAAACCCCCAAGATGAGCGACATGCGAAATCGAATCACTGGAACCTATATACGAAAAATCAGAATAAACCATAAGCCATGCAACTAAAAAAACTGGAAAAGGAAATTTATACTTTCCTAAGGGGAAGGTATATGGAGAAAGAAGAGCAGCAGCACCTGCAAGTCCTGATATAGCACCACTTGCTCCAAGTGATGGTATCTTTGCTTGAAAGATGCCTCTAAAAAATGCGTCAGCAAAACCAGAAACGAGTGCTGCGATAAAATAGTATAACAACCATCTTCCTTGACCAACCTTAGCTTCCACCACCATTCCTAAAAAAATTAGAAATAATAAATTTCCAATTAAATGAGAAAAGCTCCCGTGATTGAAGGTTGCTAGAACCCAATTGATTGGATTAATCATTAGAGGATGATTGTAGAAATATTTATACTGAGTTCCTCTGCTCAAAATTCCAATGAGGAAATAGGAAATGATCAGCAACAAAGTAAAAGAAAATGTTAGTGGAAAATTAGAGAATAGTTTTTTCAAACTAAAACTTTTCTGTTTTTTGTTTCATCGCACCTAAGTGCATATTTTCATGTAACGACATAGCCCAAGTATAATTGAATAGATTTAGTTTTCCAAACGCAGGATGTTCCAAACCTCTTTTTTGCAGTTCAACCTTAGTTCTATTTTGCAAACTATCAATCATCTTTTTTTCTGATTTTTCAAGAAGAGGAAGAACTTCTTCTTTTTTATAATTGCTGAGAGGAGAAACTGCTTCTGGATTTTTAAAACCAGTAGGTTTAGATAAAGATATTCTCATTTTTCTTAGGTCTAAATCAGCTTGTTCATCTGAATCGAATCCCACCTTTCCCGCAAGCACAACAGGAACTGCACGAACAATCGTAAATTGGCTCAAATAAATATGCTCAGCGATTTCAGAGATTGACCAACCACCAAGCTCAGGTCTATTTTGAAACTCTGAGTCGGGAGTTTTGGAAATACATTCAAGAACTTGTTTCCGAAAGCCTTTCCATAGTTCAACAATTTCTGCTCCTGAGTTTAACTCAGAGGCTAGTGGGAGTAATGACATAAAATTTCCTTATGAACTCTTAAATTTTTTAATAACTCTTTGATAAAATTTGAGACCAGAGTTTTTATCAATAAATTTCCTAAGTTTTTTTAGAAACATATTGTCTTCATCTATATCCTTAATTTTCTCAAGATAAGTCTCGGCAGTTTTAACATCTGCACGAAGAGCAAAATAACGTCCCATTGTAAAATGATACTGTAGAATTTCTGCTATATGAAAGGCAGCTCTTCCAGGAAAAAGTTCCTGATAGGTTTTTTTCTCACCAAGAAAATCTTCTACTGAATCAATCTCACCTTTTGCTAGAAGACTTTCAATATGACCGAGTTTGCCAAAAACATAGTCAGGAAATTTCTTGAATAACTCTTCTCCTAGTTGAATGAGTTTTTCTTTTTCTTCTTCAATTGCATAACAAGCCAAAAGTAATCCATTAAAAAAATGAACATCATTATACTCTTCAGAAAATTCTTTTAGAGTTTTAATTGCTCCCTCTGGATCATCTTGTACAAGTTCATATGCTGTGATTGTATCAGATTTCAATGTTTGAGTTACTTTTCTCTTTGCATGAATCACATCCCAACTGATGCTAGTGGATTCAGCAGAATAGGCTGTTCTTTTTTCGTCAATTGGTTTGGGAGCAACTTGAGCAAGATTAGAGCTGTTCTCATTTGTGTTTGTTGGTTGATCAAATTTTTTTCTACGACTACTTTTTCTCTCTGACATAGACTAAAAATTTTTCATTAGACGAATAAAACAAGCAAAAAATATAACAACAGATTAAGATTAGAAAACAAAGTAACAGTCTTTGAACCTAAACTAAAGATTCATTCAGTCGATACAAGTACTATGAATTATTTTGCTCTAATTCTTTTCACTCTCTTTTTTTCAGTAAGTGTATTTTCTATAGAAGAAAAGGATTCTGACTATCTTGTTGCACCAATTCCCGGAAATGTGAATACTGAGAACCAAGAGTTTGGTGTTTCACTAAGCTCTAATGGCAAGTCTCTTTACTTTCATTCTAAGAGAAATTCTAATTATACAGATCTATTCAAATCAATTTGGAAAGATGGGAAATGGCAAAACCCAGTTGAGTTAAAAGTATTAAATTCGCCTTATGATGACCAGAGTCCATTTGTGAATAGTGAAGAAAAATTTATTTTATTTTCTTCCAATAGAAATGGTTCTGTGGAATTTCGTTTACCAAGTGGTGAGCTAGGTGTATCTAGAGATTTATACTATTCTGAAAATATTAATGGACGTTGGTCGAAACCTTATCCACTTTCTGATCTAATCAATACAGATGATATGGAAGAAAATCCATTTGTTTATCAAAATCATCTTTATTTCACAAGATATCCATTTGGTAAGTTACAAGAAGCAAAGATATATCGTTCGAAGATAGTAGGCAACGAATTTATGTATCCCGAAGAATTACCTTCACCAATTAATATACCGAATTCTTCAAACATCGCTGCAGTTGTTTCTAATACTGGAGAATATTTATACTTCTCTTCCAATAGAAAGGGTGGTTATGGTGGATTTGATATCTATAGATCAAAGATTGATAAAGAAGGAAATTTTGGTGAAGCAGAAAATTTGGGATCTAAGATCAATACAAGTGGTGACGAGGCATATCTTGTTATAAACCAAGAAGATAATTCATTGCTATTTTGTAGAAAAAAAATTGGTGAGAGTTATGATATATATACAGCTAGAAAAGAAGAAGTCAAAATTCCAGAACCAGAAAAAATAGCAGAAATCAAAACTCCCAAAAAAGAGCCTGAGCCTATTAAAGAAATTAAACCTGAACCTAAAAAAGAATCTGAGAAGACTGAACTAGATAAGATTACGGAAACATTGAAGGAAAAGAAAAAACTAACGTTGAACAATATTTACTTCGACATAAACTCCAGTGAATTGCTTTTAGAATCGTTGCCTGCACTAAATCTTGTTACTGAATTTTTACAAACAAACAAGGCAGCAAGAATCAGAGTGATTGGTCATACTGATCTCACTGGGGATCTAGACTATAACAAACAACTTTCTCAAGATCGAGCTGAGTCGGTAAAAAAATTCTTTGTAAGCAAAGGAATTGCTACAAATAGGATTTCTACCTTAGGCAAAGGTTCCACAGAACCAATTGTTCCCGATACCAAACCTGAGTCTAATAGAAAGAATCGTAGAACAGAATTTGAGGTCTTGGACTAAAGTGATTTGTATTTAATCTTATCGTTTTATAATACTATTAAAGTTGTTGAAAAATTAGAGTATAAAGGAAATTCACCAGCACAGGGTTGCGCGTGAATCTACTTTCTTTAATTTCTTCAATCCATTTTCACAAGAGGTTTTTAGCAAAATAGAATTATCAAATTCTTCAAATGTTTTCACGTCTTTACAATACAACTTTATATAATTAATGGATTCTAAAATATGTTTTAATCGGATTGAATCAGTTAATTTCTTTTCTTTCATAAATTAGCTTCTTTTCTTTTTCTACATAAGGTTTTATATACTTAGAAATTGAGTTTGTTGTCAATAAATCAACCTTAGTTTGAAGTAGATTAGATAGATCATTTTCCATTTTGAAAAAAGCTAAGCCTATTTTCTCAGTATAATCTAGTTCAACAAGAATATCAATATCACTACTTTCAGTATTATCACCTCTAGAATAAGAACCAAATAAATATGCTTTGATAACAGGTTTTTTTTGAAAATAACCAGTTACTATTTCTTTTAGATTTGCTTCAAATAGTGAATTCATATCCTTTAATCATAAAATAAAAAAAATTCTGTCAAGCTAAAAAAGATTCCTTCACCCTAACCCCAATCTCACCTGTTAGAGCGATCTCACAAAATATCCCCTTCCCAAAATTTTGGGAAGGGGATTGAAGAGGAGGACTTTTCAATCTGAGAAAGATTGGGGTTAGGTTTGGAATAAGCATACCCAAAAAAACTTTTTGACAAAAATAAAATCATAAAACGAATTCAATCTATGAAACAATTTTTAAGTAAACTATCTGTAATTTTCTTATTTCTAAGTTTTGGTTTAGGTTCGGACTCATTGACTTTGAAGAATGGAAAAGAATATGAAAATGTATATACAAAGATCAATAAAGATACAATCGATATAACTTTGGATGGAAAGAAGATTACCTTCTCAAAATCTGAAGTGAAGTCTATAAAAAAGAAGGAAGTAGTTGCTAAAAAAGCAGAGTCCACTGAAACGAATCAACCAGAAGAACCCTCAACAAATATTGAGTATAAGGCTCCGAGTTTTAAAGACAATGGGAATGGAACGGTAACGGATACTGCCAACAAGCTCATCTGGCAAAAATGCAGCATAGGGCAAACAGGTGAAACTTGTGGAGGATTCCTAATTTTTGGCGGAGCAAAAAAAAAGAATTGGGATGATGCGATTCGTGAATGTAATGCCTCAACATTAGCGGGAAAAAAATGGAAGCTACCCAGTATAGATGAGTTAAAAACTCTAATCAAAGAAAGAGACATTAGACCGACAATTGATACCGAGTTTTTTCCAAACACTATTGATTACGATTATTGGAGTTCTACTTCCTACATATCCAATACGTCAGTTGCTTGGGTTGTCTTTTTTGTCAATGGAACTGTCATCACCAACGATAAGTCTCTCAACAACTACGTCCGTTGTGTTTCTGGACTTTAACTTGGTTTTCGATCCTAACCCCGAATTTTGTCTATGAGAATTATCTCACAAGATATCCCCTTCCCAAAGTTCTTGAAAAGGGGATTTAACATGGAACTTCACAACCAAAGAAAATTGGAGTTAGGTTAGACAACGTTAGTCATCTCTATTAAAGAAAAACTGGGTAGGGTAGGAATTTCAGGAAACAACTCAGCAAGAGAAATGTTGGTAGGGGAACAATTTTGGAAGAATTATTAATGCATTTATTTGTTCCATAGACTGAAAAAATATCTTTGGGAAATTGTTATAATAATTGGATGCAAAATGAAAACGATCTTTTACTTTATAATTATTCTAAGTTTAGGCTTTGGTACAAACTGTCTAAGACCAAAAAAATCATTATTTGACTTAAGTTCACCAGGTGGACTAATCATTGGTTTCGGTTATTCTAATTCCTTTAATAACAAATCTGACAATTCCAATTCAACTGCTAACAATACAGTTGGTGTAGAATCTGTAACCATTTCAAACTCCTATCCTAACACTAATTGGATGGACTACGTTAGGCGAAATATGTCTAGTCCCAGTTCTATTTCTCAAACTGGAACTGCTTGTGATGGAACAGAAACAGGTTGGTACAACTCCTGTATCCACGCAGGGGAAATTAAACGATTTGAACTCAAAAACCAAACTTCCTGTGCTGACATAACGGCTAGTGATACGTTAGGTGCATTCAATTGGATTTGTTCTATACAAGGTGGAAAGGTATATGTATATTCTGTTGGACTTAAAGAAAACAAAAATCTTTCCGATTTGATTGATTTTACAAATGCAGTCTGGCTAGACAATAGTATCACCGCACGAAAGTCAGGAACGATAGTCGCAACCTCTACAGCTTCTAAATGGTGGACCAATCCGATTCAGATTCAAAATGTAAGCACAATCCTTGCTACATCTGGAACAATCTATATAGTGAATACAAATGTAACAGCAAATTATACTATCAATAACTCTAGGTTGGCTTTGGTAGTGAAACCAGGGAATATAGTCACAGGAAGTGGTGCAGGTTCAACGGTAACTTATGGTACTAATGTAAATTTCAACTGGTTAGAAGGAAATTTTACAAATGGTACAACCAATATGACTGTAATAAATATGCCTAACACTTCAAAATTTGCTGTGCTTAGGAATGTATCTACATTTAAAAGCAATGCTGGGACACAGTTAGATTTATCCTTAAGTGGTGCAGGCTTATATTTGTATAATGTAATAACTAGTGGTGGAAGTTCTACTAATAGTTATTCTATGTTATTAGAATCCTCTAATGCAATGATTAAGAATCTAAACGTTTCTAATAATCCATTCAGTGTTACGAGTGCTCCAATAATTAATGTAGGTTCAGATGATAATATCTTATTGGGAGTGACTGTATTTAATAATGGTACCTCAAATTTTGCTAAACAGGGAAGCGTGAATAAAAACTTCTATCAAAATTTTTCTTTGAATAATGCTAATAATAGCACTTCATTAGGATCATTTGATTTAGGGGATGGAGATTCTATTACAGTCCAAAATTTACTTTCCTCGAATAATGCTGAAGCTGGTATTCGATTGGAGAGTAATGCTAAGTTTAGAAATACTATTGCAGCTCATAATGATAGTGTAAGTTCAGGCAATATTAGAAGCATGGGTGGAATGAATGAGTTTAATGGAATATTGAAAGTGTCCTCAGGAAATTGTACAATCGGCGCTGGAAGTCCTGGTTATGCAGTTATGTGTGCCAAAGCCTCTCCGAGTGAACTTACACCTGCGACAGAAGTTGGAGCAAACCTTGCAAATACTTTCGTGGGAAAAGTATTGTCAAACGATACTAAGAACAGTGCTGATGCTAATGGTCTAGGAACACCCTCAACCGATCCTTATAATTTTGAAAACATCTATAGGGGTTGGGGAGCTGATGGTGGTAATTATCCTGTTGCTGGAAACCGAGGTGCTTGTCTAACTGGTTGCAGAATCTGGGACTGGTCGCTCAAAGCAACTGATAGCCAAGCCCGAAGTGTGAACGACTGCCCCAATGGAGCGTTAGCTGACACGCATACATTCTCCACAGGAAATGTGACGTTTCTTAGAAATGCAATGGAGATTCTATATGATGGTGTGGGAAACGATAATGGAATCTGTGAATCGAATGAAGATTGCATCTGGACTCCGAACATTGGAAGCTACCAAGGACATGGGGATCTGATCAAAGGAACTGAGGCAAGCACAACTCCCAATGATAAGTCGTGTGCCGATATTGGTGCTGGTGGAACGATTCAGAATGTAAAAATTTATAAATACAAAACAAACGGGTATTAAATGTGTGATTTTGAGAAAGGTTTCAAACTTTGTTCTTGTAAATTAGAAGAACATAATATAGATAAAAATAGAAAGTCTAAAAAGGATAAGGATTTACCAATTCCCAAACTAGGCTATAGATGGTATCTTTCTCGGTTTGTGAGCAAAGTTTCTGATTCAGAGTTTATGATGGAAGGTGAATTCGAACCGCCCTCTAAGGATCTTGGAAACGGTTTGAGCGATGAATGGATTTTGGTAAATCTTAATCTAGAAAATTGTTTCGATTTTGAATACACACCTTCAGAAGGAGATAATCTTGTTTTTAAATCCGATGAAAAATATATTTATCTCTCCTTTGTTTATAAAAAGGGAATCTGGATAAAAGATAACTATTCTCCTTTTGATACTATTTTAAAAAAAATTGATGAAGGAAAGATTGAAATGATTTAATCCTAAGAAGATATTGTTTACTTATTCATAACGGAATCTAAGTTGAGTAAACCAAAAACAAGTCCTATTTCGATTAATTATAAATCTGAGTAATCCTAGAAATTCTGTTGACTTAAAATCTATCATTTTCAGAATTAAAAGAAAGTTTTTTAGATTCATTCATCCAGCAAATTTGAGGTAAATTATGAAACATCTTCTTTTAAGTTCTCTGCTATTAACCCTATTCGGGAATTGTGCTCCCAAAGCAGAGAAAAACTATAATGCTCTCTATCTTTTCCTAGGGCTAACATCGGTTCAATCGGGGACAGGTAACCTTTTGAGTTCTGAAGGAAAAGCTACTGCTCTTGCTTCTAGCATCAGTCCTTTCTCAGGTAGATCCATTTATCCTCTTACTCTCCCAAATGCGTTGAGTTATTCTGCACTTGCTACGGGCTTAACTGGTAGCACTAGCACTAGCACAGGTACAGTAACAGAAGGTAGTACTACAACAACCAATGTAGGAAGAGTTTTTTCTGGAACAGTGACTGGTTCATCTTATAAGCTTGCAGCATTGAATGTTGGAACGATTACTTCGGAAGGAACTTGTTCAATCACTAGCACTTATCTTCCTTCTATTCCTACTACTGCTTATCCTACAGGTGCAACGATTAGTGGAACTTCAAGTGTAATTTCAGGAAACTGGACGCAAGCAACTGCTGTAACTGGATCTACAACAACCACTACAAATACTGTTCAGGCAACACTAACATTCAATGCAGTGAGTGGGGCAAATTTTGGAACAGTTGGTTTTGATGAAGTAGGTTTTTTTACAACAATTAAGAATGCTCAAACAAACGGAACTAAGTATCTAGGATATGTACCTTCAACTACACTAAAAGCAAAATGTGCAGAGGTTCAAAGTTATTACACTCTACTTGAGAATCACTACAAACCAACAACACTACTTGGTTCAATGACATATGTTTCTTCTTCAAACTATTCCACAGCAACAGCTGCTGCAACAGATGCTTCTGTAACTACAGTGAATTTCAGCTATACTACTACATTGAATACAACTAATACAACTGGTCTAACAATCACTCAAGGAACAACTACAGTGAGTGGGGTTACATTATCTAATCTTGTTTATAAAACTACAGGTGAAATTATTACCTCAACTCCAACTGGTAGTACAACTTCTACTTATTTTGGAAAACTTACTACTACGATAAGTGGAACAATCAATGGTGGTGCAGTCTCCAATTCATATACTGTTCAATTCTAATTGAAGCAGTAAACAAAGAAAGGATTGGAACGTTATTACACAAATCCGGTGAATACAATTTCGCCGGAAGATTTTGAACCTCTTCTAACCATTGGACTCAGTGAGGATTGTCCAACAATCGATATTACTTCTGAATCCATATTTTCCAATCAAATCCAAGCAAAGGCAAATCTTGTTACCAGAGAAGACGGAATTTTTTGTGGCTCGCAGGTTCTTTCATTAATTCAAACTAAATTTCCCAATGAATTTTTCTTTGAGATTTTAAAACAAGAAGGCTCAGAAATGAAGTCGGCGGAAACTTTAGTTAAATTAGAAGGAAAGCTGAACACACTTCTAAGAGTAGAGAGAATTTTACTAAATTTATTACAATATCTATCTGGTATTGCGACTAACGTTCATCAATTAGTAAAACAATATCCTAATCTTCTAATTCTAGATACTAGAAAAACACTTCCTGGCTACAGAAAGCTAGTTAAGTATGCAGTTTATACTGGTGGTGGGGCAAATCATAGATTGAACCTTTCCGATATGGGATTGATCAAAGATAACCATGTAACTAGAGCAGGCAGTATTACTCTTGCAGTAAATTCCATTAGAGAGAAATTTCCCGATAAAAAAATTGAACTAGAGATCGATGGTCTTCATCAATTAGAAGAAGCGATACGCTCAAATCCTGACATCATTCTATTAGATAATTTTTCTATCGAAGATACTAAAACAGCAGTTGAAGCAATCCGAGCAAAATCTTCGATTCGGATTGAATGTTCTGGTGGCATTACACCTGAAAAACTAAGTTCATTATCAACGTTAGGCGATATTGGAGTAAGTATGGGATATTTGACTCATACAACTAGATTTTTAGATCTGAGCTTAGAGCTGGAAGAATTATAATGGGATTCATTCAACCAGAAGTTACTGCCGAAGAATTTCTTTCACAAGCAAAAGAAAAACTTAGTAATGATTCATTTAAACTAGTTAGTAATGCATATTGTGTTGCAGAAGAATATCACAGACCACAGAAAAGACTTTCTGGTCAACCCTATATCATTCATCCTGTTAATGTAGCTCATATTATCATGAATTCATTTGCACCTGATGATAAAATGATTTCAGCTGGTCTATTGCACGATGTTGTCGAAGATACTTCTTACTCTAAAGAAATGATGAAGAAAGACTTTGGTGAAGAAATCACTGAACTAGTTATTGGTGTTACTAAGGTTTCTCAAATAAGGAAGAACCAAACCAAAGAAGAAGTTGCAGCAGAAAATGTTCGAAGAATTCTAATGGCTTCCTTTGTGGATCCAAGAGTTATCATGATTAAACTAGCTGATAAAACTCATAACATGAGAACCCTAGGTTTTCAGCCTTCAGATAAACAAGAAAGAATTGCTAAGGAAGCATTTGCAGTTTATGCACCCCTCGCGGGGCGACTTGGTATCTATGCGATTAAATCTGAATTAGAAGATTTAGCTTTTCAAATTCTATATCCTGATGAATATCAAAAAATCAAAAGAATGGTTTCTGAAAAGAAAAGTGAAAGAGAGGGTAACCTTCAAGAAATCATTCAGCTTCTAGAAAAAAAAATGAAGGAAGCAAACATTGAAGTTAAGATTGAAGGCAGAGCAAAACATTTTTATTCTATTCACAAAAAACTAACGTTAAAAGAAAAGAAAGTTGAAGAAATATTTGATCTAAGAGCAGTTAGAATTATCACAAAAGAATTGAGAGACTGTTATGGAGCATTGGGAATTGTACATACACAATTCATTCCTATTCCTGGAAGGTTCAAGGATTATATAGCAAGTCCTAAAACAAATTTATACCAATCACTTCACACAACTGTAATCAGCACTGATGGTAAACCACTGGAAGTCCAAATTAGAACTGAAGACATGAATAGAATTGCAGAAAGAGGTATTGCTGCTCACTGGACATATAAAGAAGGTAAGTACAATCAAATTGAAGATAAATTTATCACACGTTGGAAGGAACGTCTTCATTCACTAACCTCGGATGCAAGTGCTTCAGAATTTATTGACGATCTTTCAGGGGAACTTCATGAAGATGAGGTTTTTGCATTCACACCGAAAGGTGATGTGTTTGAATTTCCCAAAGGTTCAACTGTTCTAGATTTTGCATTCAGAATACACACTAACGTTGGTTTACATACTAAAGCGGGAAAAGTGAACGGTAAAATTGTTCCTATTCGAACTGAACTAGTTTCAGGAGATCAGGTAGAAATAATCACTGAAAAGAACATGAAACCTTCTCCAATCTGGGCAAGAATATTAAAGACTGCTTCTGCTAGACAAAAACTTAGGCAGTACTTCCGCAAACTTCATGAGGATGAAGGGACTGAATTTGTAGCAAATAAGACAGCAAATATTTCTATTAGGAACAAAGACCTAGAAGATGTAAAAAAAGAACGACAAGAGAAAAAAGAAAAAAATCGACAAAAGAAAAAAGATATCTCAATCGTTGTTGGTGGTCTTAAAGATATTTTAGTACGTTATGCAAGTTGCTGCACTCCAATTCCTGGTGACCCAGTTGTTGGTTTTATCACCAGAGGTAGAGGAGTAACTGTTCATAAGCAAGATTGTGCAGTAGCACAAAAAAATTCTGACAAGAAAAGACTTTTAAATGTAAGATGGGATGGGGTTCATAAGCCAGTTCCTGTTAGAATTGAAGTCAGAGCATATGATAGACCAAGAATATATCTAGAGATTGTTAAATCTATTTCATCGACTGAAACCAATATTCTTGAGGCAGGAGCGAGTTCTGGTGGGGAAGGCACAATGATCGCAAGGTTTCTAATCGAAATTGAACACTTAGATCAATTGGAAGAAATTATTGAAACGATCAAATCAATCCAAAATATCATCTCAGTAGAGAGGATTAAAACAAAATGAAAGGAATTATTTTAGCTGGTGGATCAGGAACAAGACTCTATCCAGTAACAAGAGTAGTTAGTAAACAACTAATGCCAGTATATGACAAGCCAATGATTTACTATCCTCTCTCGATACTAATGCTTTCAGGAATTAGAGAAATACTAATCATAAGCACTCCTAATGATAAACCTTTATTTCAAGCACTATTAGGAGATGGCTCTAAATATGGAATTTCATTACATTATGAGATTCAACCAAGTCCTGATGGTCTTGCTCAAGCATTCTTAATTGGAGAAAAATTTATTTCTAACTCACCTGTTTGTTTGATCTTAGGTGATAATATTTTTTATGGTCATGGAATGATTGAGTCCCTTGAAGAATCATCTAAGCTATTGAAAGGAGGAATCATCTATGGATATAAGGTGCAAGACCCTGAGCGATACGGTGTTGTGGAATTTAATAAAAATGGAAAAGTTCTTTCTTTAGAAGAAAAGCCATTAAAGCCAAAGTCTAGTTATGCTGTGCCTGGAATATACTTCTATGATGCGAGAGTAGTATCGTTTGCCAAATCACTAAAACCTTCTGCTAGGGGGGAGTTAGAAATAACTGATTTGAATAGGGTCTATTTGGAGTTAGGTGAACTTACTGTAAACCTATTAGGAAGAGGAATTGCATGGTTAGATACTGGAACCCATGAATCACTTTCTCAAGCAGGACAGTTTATTGAGATCATTGAGAAAAGACAGGGTTTAAAAGTTGGGTGCATTGAAGAAATTGCATATAGGAAAAAATTTATTTCCAGAGAGCAACTTCAAGAACATGCTGAAGAACTTAAAAAAAATGAATATGGATCTTACTTAAATAGGATAGCAAATGAATTGGATTAAAACTGAATTTCCTGGGCTTTGTGTTTTAGAGCCTAAAATTTTTAAAGACGATAGAGGTTTTTTCTTTGAGAGTTATTCAGAGAAAATTTTTTCTGAGAATGGAGAGTCTTATACTTTTATTCAAGACAATCATGCAAAGAATAGTGATCCAAACACAATACGAGGTCTTCACTTTCAAAAACCACCTTATGCTCAAACTAAACTAGTTAGAGTAATTCGAGGTGCTATTTATGATGTAGTTGTGGATCTAAGAAAAAGTTCTCCAACATTTAAGAAATGGTATGGAATAGAATTGAATTCCTTACAACATAATCAGCTTTTGGTGCCTAAGGGTTTTGCTCATGGCTATCTGGTGTTGAAGCCCGAAACTGAGGTTCTATATAAAGTGGATCAGGTTTATAACCCTGAATCAGAGTCGGGAATTATTTGGAATGATCCAGAACTTTCTATAGATTGGTTTGTGAATTCACCGATACTATCGCCTAAAGATAGTAAGCTCGGACTACTAAAAGAAAGCATTGATATATTTGAATGATGCTTGCTAATTTTAAAAATTTTCTTTTAGGAATAGATAAGAATATTGAAAAAGAAAAAGTTTATGGGTTAGCTTTAAGTTCTCTAGCACAAGATAAAATGTTTGAGGTCTTAGAAACAAGAGATTTTGTAACATTTCATCAAAGATTAATGGAATTATCAAAACTTCCCCATGGTCTGGGACTTGGAGTTTCTCTTATGGCTCAGATCAATATAGCAGGTGGCGTGCTATTTCATTGCAAAGATAAATCTGATACTGCAAAAGAACTTTTTGGAAAAGTTATCAATGGAGATTCAACTGTTTCCTTAGGAGTTTCAGAAACTGGTTGGAAAGGTCGAATTAGAAATATTCAAACAACATTAAAGCAAAACGGAGATGATTTTTTGTTGGAAGGCTCAAAGGCATTTTTTACAAATGGTGGAAACTCTTCACATTTTATTGTAATTGCTAAGTCAGAGTCCAATGAATTTAAGACTGTTCTTGTTCCCAAGGATTCCAATATAGAAATCACAAAATTTAGTTTAGATTTTGCAATTGAAGCTACTCATGCAAAGATTACGTTTCATGATACTATCGTAAAACGAGATCAAATTCTTCCAATTAGTTATGAAGAACATGCTTTAGATTTTAGGTTTTCAGAAATTCTTTCTTTGAATTGTCTTTTCTCTGGATATGGAAGAAATTTGTTAAAAGAAATTTTCACAAATAACAAAGATAATCTTAGTGAAAGGAAAAATTCTGAACTAATTAATTTGGATACAATCTTTCAATTCTTTCAAGATAGACTAATTTTGCTTTCTAAACTAAAAGATAATGTTGAAAACCTTGAGTCTTTTTATCCATTTGGTTCTGAAACAGTAAAGACTTATTTTTATGAAACGTTAAGTGAAATTCATCCTAAAGATTCTTTGATTGAAAAATACCCCGACCTAAAACTTTTTGAAATGGATGACCCTATGTTGCAGATGTTGAGAAAAAGGGATAGAGAAAAAAGATTTGATTTTTTGAAGAATAGTTTTCGTAAATAACGTAAGTTCTATATAAGGATTTTATTTCAAAGGACAGCTTGAGCACTTCAGTAATTATTTCTTGGGTGTCTTTTCCCGCTCTCAGCTTCGGTCAATAAATTGCTTACTTCGACAACCTCAATTACCGAAATTTTTTGACCATCGAAAGCCGATAGCTATCAAGCGGGAGGCTTGCAGATACAAAATTTCTTAGAGAAATTTTGTGCATATTGCTTCGATCGGGGACGCGGGTTTTGCTGTTTACAGAGTATGGTTCGAATGTAGTTGAATGTCGTTGTGTGAATCTCTCTTTTGTATCGAAGGTTTCTCTCTGGTTGCTCTAGTTGGGGAGCTTTGTCCTAGTTGCTAGGGCTTTTCCGTGGTTGAGCTTTGTAATAACTATTAAACATTCAATAAATTATTTTGTAATAACTGTTTTTCTGAAATTTCTTGACTAAGTAATAACTAAAATCAGGTTTTTTGTAATAACTATTACTCATTCAATAATTTATTTTGTAATAATTGTTTGTTTGGCAAAACACAAAAAAGTCTTTACGCCTAAATGCAATTTTCTCTACCAGAGCGAAAACGTTGAATCAAACACGATCAGATAATACACTACTAATACAAGATGCCAGAATTATTACGTGAGAACTCATACAAATAGAGGGCGAGGGTCTTGTATTCACACTTACATGGGAACTAACGTTTAGGAATGCGACAGGGATTGAGGCGGGGTCAAAAAATTGTGAAAACAATTTTTTGACCGAAGCTGAAAGCCCGTCTGTCGCCCAAAATTTTTATTTCGTCACAAAGTGCGTTACGAGTTATTATATAGAATTTTGAAATTTTAACAACTTTTCTTCAATCTCTTGGACTTTAAAGGGCTTACTTATATACTCATCCAAACCAGCTTCAAAGCAAATTTCTCTATCCCCAATCATAGCGTTAGCTGTCATTGCTATGATCTTTGGTTGTTTGATATCTTTCATTCTTCGAATCGTTCTAGTTGCCTCTAATCCATCCATCATTGGCATCTGCATATCCATAAAGATAAAATTATAATCCTTAGTTTGTACTGATTCAACCGCTTCTTTTCCATTATTTGCTATATCAACATTGATCCCAAGTTTTTGGAAAGACCTGATAGCAACAATTTGATTGATATGATTATCTTCAGCCAATAAAATCTTTATATCACCAAAGGAAATTCTTTGATCAATTTTTATTTCTTTACTCGGTTTGATAAGCTCAGAATTCTTATGAGAGATTCCTAATTTCAATTGAATGGAAAAAGTTGTTCCAATTCCAACTTCACTCTTAACCTGAATGCTTCCATCCATAAGTTCAACTAGTCTTTTGGTGATTGCAAGCCCAAGTCCTGTCCCACCATATTTTCTGTTGGTTGAAGAATCTGCTTGAACAAAAGATCGAAATAAATTTTTAATTGTTTCAGCATCCATTCCAATTCCTGTGTCTTTAACTTCAATTGATAGATGTAAAACTTCAATATCAATATTCAGTATAACAAAAGAGATAGCGATTGATCCTTTTTCTGTGAACTTAATCGAATTACCAATAAGATTTACTAAGATCTGTCTAATTCGAGTTGGATCGCCAATCAGAGTTTCTGGAATCTCTTCTGAAAAATTGAACTCTAATTTCAAATTTTTTTCAATGATTTTAGGTTGAAATAGGTCAATTACATTTTTAAATAATTTCTTGAATGGAAATTCAATTTTTTCCAAGAGTATCTTGCCAGATTCTATCTTAGAAAAATCTAATATATCATTGATAATAATCAATAGTGAGTTCGCACTGGATTCAATAGTGGAAGTTATTTCTTTTTGCTCTTGATTCAAATTTGTTTCAGAAAGAATATGGGTCATTCCTAAAATTCCATTCATTGGAGTCCTAATTTCATGACTCATATTTGCAAGAAACAAAGATTTGGCGCGACTCGCTGCAAGGGCATTTTCTTTTTCTTTGATCAATTCTTGCTCAGCAAGATACTCTTTAGTTATGTCATCGATCAATGTTAAAATGAAACTTAGCTTACCAGTTTCATCTCTTACGAAAGATTGAGTAACTTTAGTATGAATAACTCTTTTGTCTTTAGATATATATTTTTTATTATACTGAATACTTTGTTTTTGAGTAAGTATTTTTCTAAAAATTTTTCTCTCTTCTATTAAATCCTCAGGATCACTTATGACTTCATTACCGATTTTAGCCAACTCTTCAAATGTATATCCAAGCATATTGAGAAATGTTGGGTTTATTCTATCAAATTTTTGTGTTTTCCAGTTAAATAGAAGAATCCCAAACTTAGCATCATTAAATAGAATTTCAAATTTATCATGAGTGACTCTTTCTTTTTGTAAAATCTGAGAATTTAATAATAAAACCTTTTCTTGTGCAATCCCACCTAACATTGCAAATAGTCCAAGAAAAAATGGTGCAGTATCAATCACCCAATGTAATGGTTGATTCTTTTGCACTAAGAATGCTGAATGGAGACTAACGTTCATTCCTTGGATATAGATATCAAATAATGTTGAAAAAATTGGAAAACAAAATCCAAACAATGCTCCATAAGTAAAAAATTGGTATCGAATTCTAAGTTCTTTAAATAAGAAAAATTTTCTTGTATTGCTCATCTAATTAGAAACTCATATTAAAGCTTAGTAGAAATGATCTTCCGGGTTGCGGTAGAAGGGAACTGTTAAAGCCTTGTGATCCTTCATAATAGTTATTACCTGAATTTGCAGCTTCTACTCCTGGATGAGTATAGCTGTGATTCATTAGATTATTCACTTTCAGAACTAAATTTCCAAAACTAAACTTAATAGTAAATGCAGTGTTCAATAGGACATAAGGATCAGTTGTAACTCCTTGATTCCTAAGTGTATTACGAAGATATAATTGACGTTTACTAACATAATCCCCTCTTAGATTCCAATTAAACCTATTCCAAATGGGAAGGTTCAAACCAAGATTAAATTTATGGGGTGCAATATCGCCTAACGTATAGTATTGTTCTTCTCTAGGAAGTGGGATAGAATTGGGAAATGCATTATTATATGAAGTCTCATATTTTCCTAAAGCATTTTTACCTTCTAACCAATCTGGATTCTTGGTGTTAAAGCTATAATAGATAGAACTTTGTGCTTCAGTATAAGTATAGTAAGCAAAAACGTTAAGTCTTGGTGAATTAGGAATAAAATTAGAGAAATAGAATTGATTTTTCAATTCTAGTCCATAAATTTTTCTCTCCCCTGCGTTTTCACCTTCTTCTTTGATAACATTATTGTACCTTGAATAATAAACGGAAACTTCATTCAACATGGAATCTCCTTGTCTCATAAAGATCAATTCCCAAGTTCTAGCCTTCTCTGGTTTCAGATTAGGATTTGCTCTCCTTCCACTAAAACCACCGTATAACAAAATAAATGGTGGTTCTTGGAAAGCTTCTCCATAGATCAATTTGATAACATGAGTTTGTGTGATTCTATAGATTGAAGAAATCCTAGGGTTCACTGAACTTCCATAGATTGAGTTTTCATCATACCTAACACCTGGACTAAATCTAAATCTACCGAAATCAAAGGTTCCCAGTAAAAATCCACCAATGTCATTTACTCCCGCGATATTATTTCTTGGCATCCTATCTTTGGGTTGAGGTGGAACAAGATACACAGGATCAGTACTTTTTCCTACCCCATAACCATTTGGATAAATGGAACTAACGTCAATTTGTTTGCCCTCATAATTTAGGTTAGAATCATATGCGTTAAAATATCCTGGTATATCATAGTTCCTCGTGATTTGTCTTTGCTCAAATTTTAATCCTGCTGCAAGTTTGAATTTTTCAGTGAATTTATACTCAGCATTCTGATTAAACAACCAACTATAATTAAATGTATTCCATCGTGTATTACTTATGTAGTTTGTCCCTGAGTCGGAAAACGACTCGATATAATTACCCCCTTGGCCAGAACGTCTATAGGTTAATAGAGAATATAGATTTAACCTATCTGTGATTTTAGAATCTATTTCTCCATAAACCTGATGATTATATGCTTTCCAAAGAGCATTATTCTGCACCTTGTCCCCAGGATATTGAACACCATAGCCTTCATTTCTTTCCCAATTGATGGTTCCAATTTTTAAATCTTTATAACTTGCACTAAACAATGCACCTTTATTAAAAGAAGGATCGTGATATCTCCAAAGCCTAACATTGTTATTCTCTTCATATCTCATTGGACCCCAAGTTTTTGAGTCGTTATAGTATTGATCTTTAAAGAAACCTTCCCGCTTAGAAAGATCTGCTTCATTGCTTTGGAAGTATCTTCCTGAACCAGCAAAACTCCAGTCACCCGACTTCATTGTGAATCCACCATCTACTGCTTTGGTATCGTTACTTCCTGTTTGAATAGAAAGATTTCCTTGTCTTGGTTTTGTATTTTCTTTACCATCTTTAGTTATAATATTTATAATACCTTGAAAAGCGTTAGCTCCATATACTACTGAAGCGGGACCATAGAGTACTTCAATTCGTTTGATATTGCTGAAAGGAATTTGGCGGGTAAGTTCTGCTGTCTGAGAATAAAGTTCATTGTTAATCTTTCCATCAATCATAAACAAAGTTCTACTCATAGAAGGAGTTCTATAACCTCTTTGAAATCCAATGATATGTGGAATACCATTGGAGAACGAAATATCAAACCCTGGTAGATCGTATAGAATTTCATCTATACTAGTATAACCTCTATCCCGAATCTCTTCTTCAGTGATTACAATGATACTTGCGGGAGCATCTAGTCTAGTTTCTTTGGAACGGGACGCAGTTACAATTTCTTCCATTCCAAGTCCACTGAGTGCTGCCTTTGCTACCTCTTCTTTTTTTTGCTTAGAAATAGGAAACGTTAATTCTTTGCCAATGGATTTACCTAATAGATTTTCATTTATATTTTCATTGATTTGCACTTTATCAGGATTTGACTTTATGGAAGTAAGGATTTTACCTGAAAGTTCTTCCAAAACCTTTTCATCATTAGTATTTGTTTTATCTTCATAATTTTCAAACCCTTCGCCAAGTGATTCAGAAAGATCATTTGTAACAGTAACTGCATCAATTACCGTCCCAGATTTAGTATCATAAACTTGAGCATATACTGTGAGAAATTTTTTATTAGCAGAACGTTTATAATAGCCCTCAATGTAATAATCACTCAAGTCTTTAGAAGAAGAAAGATTTTCCTCTCTAGAGCCTTTCTTTTCTTCGACCGAGTATTTATTGAGCTTATCTTTCAATATCCTTAAAACCTTATCTTCCAGTTGAGAATCTGTTTCGGTCTTATATGGCAAAAATTTCCCTAACTTGACACTATTACTTTTCTCATCAGCGGAAATGGATAGACCAGTAAGTATAATTGCTAGAATGATTCTTTGGTAACTCATAGTGATGTTTTTACTGGTTGGAGAGATTTTCAATTGCAAAGATTCTATGACAAGCAAAGAATTGATTCAGTAAGCAAATTTTTGCTGGGAGTAGTTTGGAAAAATGAAGTTTAGTTTAACCATCCTATTTCTTTTGAGTTTAGGATTATATAGTGAAGATAAAAATTCAGTAGCTATTATCGTTTCTAACAATAATAGTTCAACTATCACAACACTTAATTCAATTCATAATAGTATTCTAGGGCAAGAAGAAACTTTTTTTATTAGTGGGAAAACAGATGAACAAGTAATTGAACTGCTTCAAGCAATTGAATCAAAAGACAGTTCCTTGGTAATCACCTTAGGATCAAGAGCTGCTTTGCTTGCAAAGTCCAATCTAAAAAGAACAGCAATGCTCTATAGTCTTGTGAACTCACCTAGAACAAATCAATTTCAGGTTGGGACAAATAGTTGTGGGATCCACACTGATGTTCCCATAACAGAATTTTATACTACACTTCGGGAAATAAAAAAGAAGAATTGGAGAATTGGTTCTTTTTATTCTAACCAAACCTCAGAATCAATTTTAAAAGAATCTGATTACCAAGATGCAAATTTTGGTTTTACTTTGTATAAGAAAAAATTAGATAGCCAAGAGGATTTGCGAAATGAATTAGAGAAACTAAAAGGTAAAATTGATGCATTCTATCTAGTTCCAGATCCAATCTATCAAGCAGAAAACTTTTTTATTCTTTCAGAGTTTTGTAAAAAAAATCAAATTGTACTCATGACAGAAATTAGTTCCTTAGTTCCCATTGGTGCTACATTCTCAATTTCCCCTTTTTATTCAAGAATTGGAATCCAAGTAGCTGATTTTGCAAATAAGATTTTATTAGATAAGGAAAAATGTATTGATGGTATAGCTAGAAATAATAAGGACTATTCATTTCAGTTAAATATAGAATATGCAGAAGAATCAGAAATTGAAATCAATGAAGGTTTGAAAAAAAAATCTCAAGCTAATAGACTTCTTTTAGAGGCAATTAACTTATTTGAGAAAGGTAATTATGAATTGAGTAAAGTTGTAATTGATAAAGTGATTCAAGGAAATAAATCTGATTCAACTGCAAATTTTTACCTATCAGAATTAAATACAAAATTGAATGGCGGAAAGATTCAGTCTCTTTTTAATAAAGGAGAGTTGGCTTTAGAAAAAAAACAATACAAACAAGCAAGAGAAGCATTCACAGAAGTTTTGAAGATAGATCGAAATTCAGCTATTGCTGAACAAAAGTATAGAGAAGTAATTGAATTAGAAAGTGATGAAGAAAGAGTTTCAGCAGAACGGTTGGAGAAAGTAGGAGACATACTCGGTGCAATCAATCGATATAATACAGCATTAACAATACTTCCTAGCAATCAAAAAGCAAAATCGAATTTAGAAACGTTACGTCTTAGAGAGAAAGTAAATATCCCAAAATATTTTACACAAGCTACAAAGAGTTATAATATTAGAAAGTATGATGATGCAGAAATTGGTTTCAAAAAAATTTTGGCAATTAACCCAAACGATAAAACAGCACAAGAATATTTAAAGCTAACTCAAGACAAAAAGATTTCTATGAAAAAGTTTGAAGATTGTATCGATAGTAATGATACAAGATGTAAACTAATCTGGCAAAAGAAAAAATGAATCAAAGTAAATTTGTTAGATATACTAATATTGCAATTTCAGTAATGATTTCATTGATAGTGGCTATACTATACTTTAACGATACTACAGAGCGAACCTTAGAAATTGTTGATAACAAATTATTCATTGCTGCGACAGGTATTAAATATCTTTTACCCGAAAACTATTTAGAGAATGCAACCTCAGGAAAAATAGTCTCTGATTCAGAATATGAATTTATCACTGAAAAATTAAATAGATATTATAACGATTTAGAAGTTGAGTCGGTTTATGTTTTTCATTACAAGTTGGGTCAGTTCTATTTTATTGCCAATACGATTTCTTCTACAGACTTAGTAGTTAATTCTGATAATCCATTTTATTTAGAATACCTACCTACTAACCTAATATTAGGTGATGCAATCAGAGATAATCGAACGATATACGCTCATGTTGAGGATAAATGGGGAAGTTTTAGATCCATAGCTATACCCCATACCCTTTCTAATGGGGAGATAGTTATTTTTTGTGCTGACGTGACTCAAAAAGAATTAGATGCAGATCGATGGGAAAAGGCAGCAATTGCAATAGTAATATTCTTATTTTTATTTATGCTGAACTACTTTACGATTAGTACGATTCTTCATATTTATCACCAAAAATCATTTAGTTCTATTTCATTAAAAATTTATGGTAATACGTTAGTCGCTTTGTTTACAATTCTAATATCTAGCTTTATTGGGTTTATTTTTTATCAATATATCAATGATTCATTTTATCTAAAAACTGATTCAACTCTATACTTAACTTCATTAACAATGGATTCTATACTTCCAGAAGACTTTCATGATCGAGTAGAAATCATGGATAAGCAAGAGCACCAAAAATATATCGATCAGCTTAGTAAGTATGCTAAAGAAGTTAATATACAATATTTATATACAATGGTAGAGAAAGATGGAAATTTCTTTTTTGCGATTAGTAGTACCTATGAGAAAGATATAGAACAAGGAACAGTGACTGAGTTTATGGAGCCTTGGCCACAGATAGAACCTAAAACTAAGGAAGCATTCTATACAGGACAGGTCATATACAGAATTGAGACTGGACTTAGATGGGGAGATTTTAGAAACATTTTTATCCCAATCAAAAAGGAGTTTGGAAGGCACTATGCTCTTGGCTCAGATCTTCCACTCAATGATATTAAGGGTGCTAACCAAAAAAATATTCTTAAAGGAGTTCTATTTGGATTATTCTTTTTAGTACCTGTTTTTTGCTTAGTATATTCTTTAATGAAAAGTATAATTCTTGCTATTGAGAATTTTAGGAATAATAATTTCATTAGTTTAAGATTAAAGCTTACATTCTTTATTTCAACTGTTACAATTTTATGCATTAGTATCGTTTCGTATATATACTTGATAAACGGAAAAAAAACTATTCAGGATAAAACTTTAGAAATTTGTAGAACACTAGCTTCTAACTTAGGAAATATTGCAAGAGAAGATTTGCTTCTAGATACTACTTATGATTCAACAAATAAAACGTTAGTTGACATTGGTAAAAATAATTTTGAGGGAATCCAAAGTGTATATATCATCAATGCATTTGGAAAGTATGTTGCAGATTTAACAAAAACTAAAAAAGGACAACTTGCTCCTGATTCTGAAATATCATATATACAAAAACTCAAAGGAATAGAACTTAGAGAAGAGTTTTCTATAAAAAATAGAAAGCAATTCCTGAAAGTGACATATCCAATTTTTATAGAATATAAGAGTAAGACAATTCGAATCGGAGCTGTTGTTTTTGAATATGATAAAGATGTATTATATAAGCCAGTATATGAAGTGCAGAAGATAATTCTACTGACAGGGATATTTTTCTTGTTATTGGTTATTACTATAACATATTTTCTTTCTAAATTTATTACTAATCCTCTGTTATATTTAACTGAAGGGACCAAGATCATTGCTAAAGGTAACTTAAATCATGTATTAGAAGTTAGAACTAATGATGAGGTTGGAATTTTGTCTAGAAGATTCAATGAGATGAGTTCCAATCTGAAGAAGTCTTATGATAGCTTAGAAGAGAAGGTTACTCAGAGAACATCAGAGTTAACAAAAACACAGGGAACATTAACTTCTGTATTAGAAACAACACCAATCATATTATTTGCAACTGACAAAGAAGGAATTGTAACTTTATGTGAAGGTAAGGCACTCATTCATATTGGTATTCAAAGAGGGCAAGCAAACGGGATTTCTATATTTGATTTATTTGAGGATAAACCAAACTCAGTAGAAGCAGCAAAGAAAGCATTACTTGGCAAAAATACGATTATCATTGAGAGTTTGGAAAGAAATACTTTCGAAGTTAATTTTAATACTTTGTATGATGTAGAAGATAATATTGTAGGTTTAGTTGCAACTTTTTTTGATATAACTGAATCAATTAAATCTCAGGAAGCGATAAAAGTAGAGAAGGAAAAATCAGATAGTTTGTTGTTGAATATTCTACCCGCAAAGATTGCAACAGAGTTAAAAGAAAAGGGATTCGTAAAACCAGTTCAGTACAATTCAGTGTCAGTTTTATTTACTGACTTCAAAGGATTTACGAGACTAGCAAGTACCCTATCACCTGATAAGCTGGTAGAAAAACTAGATGCTATCTTTTTACAATTTGATAATATGTGTGAAAGAAGAAATATAGAAAAATTGAAGACGATAGGCGATGCTTATATGTGTGTTGGTGGTCTTCCAATAGAGAATACTACTCATCCGATTGATATTTGTTTAGCTGCAATAGAGATGCAGCACTTCATGAAAGAGACTAAGGAAATCATGGAGATGGTTTCTGGTGAAGAATTTTTGGATATGAGACTTGGGATTCATACTGGATCGGTGGTAGCAGGGGTGATAGGTAAGGCTAAGTTTGCATTCGATATTTGGGGGGATGCAGTAAACATTGCTTCTAGGATGGAGTCTAACGGTGAAGTAGGGGCAATCAATATCTCTGGGGATACTTATGAATTGGTGAAAGATTTTTTTGATTGTGAGTCCAGAGGAAAAATTGATGCTAAGAACAGAGGACTAATTGAAATGTATTTCTTAGAAAAAATAAAACCTGAGCTATCGATAGAAGGAAAAGGCTTAGTCCCAAATGAACAATTTATGAAACGTTATGCGACACTATCAAATAAAAAAGATAAGAATTTATTCGTTTGAATCAATTGAAACTTTATGAAGAGTAAAGATTAGATAAATACAAAGAAAAACAAAGGGAATCATTATTAGATTCAGTTTAGAATATCCAAAAGATTCATGAATTCTCCCTGTCACAAAAATAGAAACTGCAGAGAACAAAGCAATTAAGAATTCATTGAGAGACTGTGATTTCAGAAGTTTATCGTGTTTAATTTTTTCAGTAAGCAGAAGAGTGTTGCCAACAAAAAGAAAATTCCAACCAATTCCAAGAAGTACTAGGGACAGAACAAAACTATAATACTTAGAGTCCAAAAAATTTGTTCCGATACAAATGAAATAAAACAATGTTCCCAAGAGCATAATCGTTCTTCTTCCAAAAAATTTAATGAGATCACCTGTAAAAAAAGATGGGACGAACATACCAAGAACATGAAGACGAATAATATTTGCAACATCTGTATTTGAGAAATGATGTGATTTCATTCCAAGAGGAGTTGCGGACATGATAAATATCATAACTGAAGTAATGATGATGGAAAGAATCATGATAGATAGAATTTTAGAATCAGATAATAAGGAAGTAAATGGAATACTTTGAGTATTAGAGGTTGAGCTTAGTGAAACAAAATGAACAAAAGATAAGAAAAAAATTCCTAAAAGATAAAATGTTCCTAGGATTAGAAATCCTCCTATAAATTCATAGGAAATTGGTAAACGTGAGCCCCAAGAATATAGATTGGGACCAACGATAGCCGCAATTACTCCCGCTAACATAACGAAGGAAACTGCTTTTGAACGATAGTTGTGATGAGAAACCTCGATTGCAGCATATCGAAAAAAATTTGAAATTGAATTTAGGCAACCAATGAAAGAGGTTCCCACGCAGAATAGAATGAAATGTGAATAATAGATACTAAGAATACAAATAAAAATTCCTAATAATCCAAAAATTATTCCAATCAAGAAAATTGGTTTTCTACCATAAGTCGCCATAAGACTTGTTGATGGGAACATTATCAATAAAGAGGAAGCAACGCTACAAAACATTGGAATGGTTGAGAGAGAAACATCTTTGCTAAGTTCTAAACCAATAATTGTTCCCATGGAAGCTAGAAATATATTTCCAACTTGAATACATGACTGGGAAAGAAAGATTAGAAATAAATTTTTGTTCATATACCCTCTACCATTTTTTGAAATAGTTCGATGCCGTCTTCTACAGGAGTGAAATTATTGGATGTTTTTTGATCTAGAAAACCAGTCATTTTTAAGACAAGAATCCCATACATCCAAGCCCAAATGGTTCTAGCGAATGAATTAAATTTATTTCTAGGGATATTCTTATTATTTTTACTATTGAGATATTGATATACAGTTTTCAGAAAAATTTTATAACTCTTGGGATAAGAAAAAAGTTTTTTATGCATACCACCACCAATATTAAACATAAGTCGATGAAGATCTCGGTTCTCAATAGAAAAATTCCAATATGCCCAACCAATTGACTTTAACTTAGTGATCGGTGAGTTTTGGTTTTTGAGTCCATTAAGTATATCATTTGTAAGTTTATTTTCACCGCGAAACAGAAGTTCTTTTACGATCTCTTCTTGATTATCAAAATAGTTATAAATACTACCAACACTACTAGAAAGTTTTTCTGCAATCGTTCTCATATGCAATCCAGAAAGCCCATAGGTTTTGATGATATCCAGAGAAGTATTTAGAATCTCCTCTTTACTCAGTGTATTTCTTTTACGACGGTTGACTCTTTGTGGCATTTTTTCAGACATGAATCGATTTATAATAAAGATTTATTTTATTGAGATAATTCACAAGAACTTTCTGAGGTTAGTAAAGAATTATAGATTATTGTATTTTTTGATTCATTTTGGAATTCTCACACCTTTGCCCTTGATATCCTTTTTGGCCAAGACCAAACATTTTATATAGATTCACAAGAATTTATTGAACAAATTCCACCGGAAGCTATTTATTCTGGGAGAACAATTCCTATTGGTATTTCTCCTAATATAGATTGTAATTCTTTAGAGCCAATTTTAGGAAATCCTTCCTACAACGCTCCTGATATAAAAAATATAACACTATGGAAGAAAAAATCCAACAATACTTGGGAATATGTTCCAGGTCATGTAAAATGTATAGATTCAACTTTAGGATTGAATCCAATCCCTGAGACTGGAACTATTTATCCGATATTTCCTTATTGGTTCAAAGAAGGAGATAATTATGAAGAAGTACTTTCCAATCGTAATTTGAATAATATTAAAAAGGTTAATGAAAATTGGCTAGATCCAAATTCTACCTATAGAGTTTTAATTTCTCAAGATATAAAACTAAAAGATAAAAATACTAAGTTATCTGAATTAGAACCTTGGGTTCCAAACACAATTTTGAATCCTAATGATTTTCAGTTTCAGTATATTGATAGTTATCCTTTTTTTAGTGGAAAAGGTTATGAGAATAATTATTATTGGGAAGAATTTAAAACAAAAGGAAGCCCTTGTTTTAAAACATATTATGATTTTAGACAAACTAGATGCAATGCTAATTCAGGAAGTGGTGGAAATGGAAATCCAGTCTGTAGAGCGGCGAGAGGAAAGATAGACGTTACTCAAGGTAGATGGTATGAAACTAAAAAAGAAGAAATCATAAATCCCAAAAATCAGAATAAAAAAATAAAAGTCAGTGGCTTACAAACTTTTTGGTAGTATGAAAAATTAGTCTATAAGATTAAAGACAATTACAAGGCAGGAGTTTATGATCTAAAGAAAGTAGCTAAAAATATCTATGGTCAATTACCTTCAGACTATAAAACTTTCAAACTAAAAATCAAAAACTCTAAAGACGGAAAAACTTATGATATGGAAATTAATGCTTCGGATGTTTCTTATCAAAATGCAAAACTACAGTTGTTCATTGATAAGGGAGGTATTGATCTTGAAATTTTTTTTTGAGTAAGTTAAAATCCACTCTGTGCAAGTGAAGTTCCTTTATACTCTAATTTTTCAACAACTCAATTATTAAAATATTACTATCGTAATATGATGCTAGATGACTTAACCATTCTAATTGAATAGAAACTCAATCACAGGGAATTCTAGTATTTTCTGACTTAAAAGAATTTATCCAAATAGATTTTTTTTCAGTTATTGTTTTCCATTGAATATATCCTTTATCTGAATATTCTTTTAAGCCATCTAGTATATCAGAAACTGTTTGGATAGTATTTGCACTAAAGTCTCTTTGGTTCATCATAATTGTTATTGGATAAAATCCTGTTTTTGGATAGGTTCCATTTTGTACATTATCAATAACTTTCTTCACAACAGCAATATGATCAGAAGATTTTGAGGTTGAAGTCACTAAATTTTTACAACCTGAACCCATATAACCTAAATTTTTTGTAGAGTCGTGAGTTGTAAATTCTGTAGGACTTTTGGGCTTCCAAGCTCCAAAAGATTTATCATCATTAGTATGACTTTTGCTTGCTGCTCCCCAAAGAGTTTCTGGTTTCCATGAATAACTTGGAATTGATACTTGTGAGCTAGACAAACTATTTTGCATTCTTTCCCAAGTCTTTGTAGCACTAGTTTCATCATAAACAAATCCACCAACATTTTTGCTAGG
Organism: Leptospiraceae bacterium; assembly: GCA_033762425.1. Lineage (GTDB taxonomy): Bacteria > Spirochaetota > Leptospiria > Leptospirales > Leptospiraceae > JANRLP01. The sequence goes on along the minus strand of JANRLP010000049.1, from coordinate 54,128 downwards.
TTCAACACCTAAATCAGAGATTAATTTTGCAACATCAGCATAATTATAAGTTGTTTCATGAGCATGTGGATCTACTTCAAAATTTTTATCTTCTTTAAGATAACGAATTAAATTCTTATTATTTATATCACTTGATCCATTGGGTTCATAATTCTTGATTGATAGTAAAAATTTCCAGTCAGACTGATAGTTCCATTTACCACCTTTAGAATAAATAGTATCCGCCATTTGTTTAACTAGATTTCTACTGGATACATAAACTGATTGAACCGCATAATCAGGATCACCTGCGCTTGTACTTTCTTCATTATGAGAAACAAAATTTATATAGATTGGTAATTTATTGTTTTGATTCATTATATAAGCTAAAGCTAATAAAGAAAATTTTTTATTATCAGTTTCTTTTTTAGCACAATTAAAAAAAAGTATAATTGGTAGAATAAAAAGAAATAGTTTATTCATAGTAATCTCCTCAAAAAATTAAGTAATAATTAGAAATCGATTTTGTCAATAAAATATTAATAATACTTCTTAAAGTATTTTGCTTCACTTAAAATTCTAACAATGTAATCAAATTTCCCATAAGTATAAAGTCATCCCTATCCCAACTCTTCCCTTCTATGGTAGCTTTCCGTAATATCCCTTTCTCACGTTTGGGAAAGAGAAATAAATTAAAACCTCTAAACTAAAGAATAATTGGGATAGGGCTATTTACTCTATCACAACTTCCTGCAACAATTGCTCGCCATTGAAAAATCGAACTGCTTCTTCTGCTGCTTCTGATTCCATTCTTAGCCTAGCATCCAAAGAGCAAGAACCAATATGTTCTGTTAAGATACAGTTTTCAAGTTCGATTAGCTTTCCTGAATAGGGTTCATTTTGAAAAACATCTACTGCGGCAGTTCTTGTGGAGTTTTTCTTTAAGATTTCGTATAACGCTTCTTCATGAATCACTTCTCCGCGAGAAGTATTTATGATGGTATTATCAGACTTCATTTTTTTCATCACTTCGAAATCAAAGATTCCTTTAGTAATTTTTGTTAGAGGAACATGGATAGAAATAATATCAGATAATGATACTATATCATCAAAAGATACTATTCTAATACTCAAATCACTGAATTCTTTTATTTCTTCAGTAATATCTCTAATATCACAAACTAAGATTTCTTTAGGTTGGAATGATCTAAGCAATCTTGTAACAGATTTTCCTACTCTACCAAACCCCAAAATTCCAATTCTGGATTCTTCAAGTCGTTTACCAACTGGTCTTGACCATTCACTTCTACGGATTTCTCTATCACAAAAACTAATTCCTCTAGTTGCATCAATCATAAGTCCAATTGTCAATTCTGAAACTGCTTTTGTGACTGCATCGGGTGTATAAGAAACTCTAATTCCTTTTTCTTTGCACAACTCTAGTGGAACTGAATCCAAACCAATTCCTACTCTGGAAATAAATTTTAATTTACTTGAGTTAGTAATGATTGGTTCTAAATTTTCTGTTCCCGCGATCAATATATCGCAATCAATAGCGAATTTTAAAGTTTCTTCTGGTTTAAGTTTTCGTTTTAAATTATTTTGTGAAAACTGAATTCCTGATTCTTTAAGCATTAAAATTGGTGTTGAATCTTCTCTACCAAAAGGATAAGTGGAAATAAATAGTTTCATTGCTTCGCTGTAAAAGACTTAAGTTCGTAAATAAGTTCATGCGCTCTTTTGGGGGAGATTTCATTGGGATCAATTCTATCCAATAGATCAGTAATCTTCTTCAAGTTTGGGGAACTTGGTTCTATGATTGAAAACAATGTTTCTTCTTTCTTCCGCTTTGCGATGATCTCTTTTTTATTGTTCTCTAAAGAACTTAAAATCTCTCCCGCTCTATCAATAATTTCTTTCGGAATTCCCGCGAGTTTTGCAACATAAATTCCAAAAGATTTTTTAGCCTTTCCTTGTTTTACTTTTCTTAGAAAAGTGACTTCTCCTTCTTTTTCTAAAGTATCCATAAAAAGATTGAAAACCCCATTTTCCTTTTCTAACTCTGTTAGCTCATGATAATGTGTTGCAAAGATTGTCTTCGTTCTTTTGGAATCAATTGTTAAAGAACTTAAGTATTCAATGATTCCCCATGCAAGACTTAATCCATCATATGTTGAGGTTCCTCTGCCCAATTCATCAAATAAGATTAGACTTTGTTCAGTTCTATTGTTTAATATATAAGATGCTTCTTTCATTTCTACGAAGAAAGTAGATTCTCCTGCAGTTAGATTATCTCCTGCTCCAATTCTAGTAAATAATTTATCGACAATTGAGAATCTTGCTTCTTTGGCTGCAACATAGGATCCCATTTGAAACAAAATTTGATTGAGAGCGATTTGTCTCATAAAAGTTGACTTTCCCGCCATATTAGGTCCAGTTAATATAGCAATTGAATTAGTATTTCCATCCAATTGAATGCTATTCTTTACAAAAACATCTCCAAGTTTTAGATATTTCTCTACAACGGGGTGTCTAGAATCAGTTAGAATCAATTCATTATTTTTTCCAATCTTTGGTAAAATCCAATTATACTCATCTTTACATCTTGCGAGGGATATATGATAGTCTAATTCAGAAAAATTGGTTGCTAGTTTAGTTAAGACTTGAAAATGCGAAAGTACTTCTTCTCTCATTTTTTCAAATTCTAATAATTCAATTCTTTGTATAGTATCATCTGCTGATAGTATTAATCTTTCAATATCTTCGAGTTCTTTTAAGGTGAATCTCTCTGTGGTGACTAACGTTTGTTTTTTTAGAAAATGTTTAGGAGCGTTAGCCGCTTCTTTTCTTGAAAGTTCAATGTAAAAACCAACAACTTTGTTATACTTAATCTTTAATGTTCCAAAACCAGAACGAATTTTTTCTTTTTCTTCGAGTTCGATTATCCAATCTTTTCCTTTAGACTTAGCTTCTCTTGCCTTATCTAATTCTTCTGAAAAACCATTCTTTAAAAATTGACCATCTCCTCCCAAAATTGGCGGAAGAGTTTCTGTGCTTAATCTAAACTCTAAGTATTCTTTTAATATATCTAGTTCTGAAATTGAAAGATCAAACAGATAGCTTAAATCCTTAAGTAAAATCTGTAGTTTTTTAGCTAACTCAATACAATCTAATACAGTCTTAAAATCTCTAGGCAAAGCTCGTTTTGCTCTAAATCTGGATAATAACCTCTCTAAGTCTGAAGTCTCGGCGAGTATCTCGGTTATGTTCATTCTTGTTTTTACATTATTGGAAAGTAATTCAATTTTTTCTTGAACATTTAGAATCTTTGCTTCACTCAAAAGAGGAAACAAAATCTTTTTTTGCAAAAGTCTTTTACCACCAGCAGTTACACAAAAATTTAATACAGAAAATAAAGTTTTTTCTTTTGTGCCCGAACTTTGATTTTCTACTAAATCTAAACTTTCAACAGTGTTGCTATCCATTTCTAGGAACTTTCCATCAGAAAATTCTAAGTTTTCATTAAGAATAAAATTCTTTTCCTTAAAATTTCTTTCTAAGAATGTTTTCAAGACTTCTTTAATTTCGCCTAACGTTCCTTCCTTAGGAATTGAAATCAGATTTGAATCTAGGATTGTAATTGGAAAGAATTCTAAAATTTCTAGATTAGCCCATTTGAGTGCTTGCTCTTTAAAAAGTAAAAACTCTTTTGGAGGAAATTTTTTTAGTTGAGTTTGAATTTTCTCTTTTTCATTTTTATAAAAACTATAAGGAATTAATTCTGATGTACTAGCATCTGCGAAAATTAAATGAATGCGATCATTTTCAGCGAAGAATAAACATAGATAATTATTCTCAAATCCTTTAACTAAGTTTTCTTCCACAATTGTTCCAGGGCTAATTACTCTTACAACTTCGCGAGAAAGAAGTTTTGTATTTGGATCATCATTTTTTATCTGTTCACAGATAACAACAGTATGACCTGAATTGATTAATCGGGAAAGATAATTATCTCTAGCATGGTAAGGAATTCCACACATTGGAATTTGATTTTGCCTTTTGGTTAGTGCAATGTCCAAGACCTTGGAAGCAATGATTGCATCTTCATTAAACATTTCATAAAAATCCCCCATTCTAAAAAATAGAATTGAATTGGGATATTGTGATTTGAATTCACTATACTGCCTCATAGCAGGAGTATTCATTGCTTCAGTGTCTTTTGACATTTTGAATAAATTCCTTGATTAGTTTTTTGTCTTTAACACCGGGTTCTGACTCCACTCCACTAGCAACATCAACTCCATATGGATTTAATTTTTGGACAGCATTAGATACATTATTCGGATTCAGCCCTCCGGCGAGAAGATACTTTCTTTTAACATCCTTAACTTTTTCCCAAGCAAAAGTTTTTCCCGTGCCCCCACCTTGATTCTCTGAATGACTATCTAGAATAATCAATTCATCTTTATACTTTAAGTCAGAATCAGTTACGTTATGCGAAATTCCAACTTGTGGAATTAAAAATTTTGATTTGCCTTTTAAAAATTGTAAATCTAATAGTGGGTCAAGTGTTATATACTGTATATAAGTAAAACTAAAACTTCTTAAAACTTCTTTAATTTCTTCTATAGAATTTTTATAAAACAGTGCAACAAACCTAGAATGAAAATCGATTGGAACTGAATGGATTATAGGAACGAATTCTTTAATGTTTATTTTTCGCTTACTCTCTTTTGAAAAATTAAAACCTAATAAATCAACTTTTTCTTCAAGACAATACTCGAGAATTTCTTGCGTTCTAATTCCACAAATTTTGACTATAGGATGATTCATCTTTGATTTATTCTATTGAATAGTTTTAAATTAAAGTAAACTTGCATTATATCAAAGAGCATTAGATTTATTCCTTATTTACTTAGTAGTTTAAAATTTTCATTGATAGATATATTAAATAAATCTAATATTCCTAACTTATCTTTCAGAGAATTATTAGAATATCGTACCATTTAGTTAGGAGACTCAATCCATCTAGCATGTTCTGTATCAAAGAATTCTTTTGTTCGAAATATCTTTCCATCTTTTATCCAGAACAAAAAATGATAATGATTATTATAATTCTTGCCTGAATTATGGATAGCTTTAGATTCAGCAATTAAACTAACTTTCTCACCTTCAGCAGTGAATTCATGAAGTAAGAACTTAAATTCTTTGAAAGCTCTAAACAAAAGTTTAAAACCTAACGAGATACTTTTTCTGTTATGATTTCCTGATGCATTTGTGGTACCTAAAATCCACCATTCTAAATCTTCTGAAAAAAACTCAAATGCTTCGGTGAATTTTTTGTCATTGATAGCTGTAAAAAACTGCTCAATAATTTTTTTATTTTCTACTTCACTCATTTTTCTCTCCTCAGAAATTCATAATTGTTGAAAAACTTAAGTCAATAAGATTTTTCTTAATAAAAATAATTAACCCTCTGGAATAAACCAATTGCTGAATTCAGATTGGTATTTTACGGGGATAAATTCTGTGTAAGTATATTCTGCACATCCGTGAATGAGAAATGGATCTTGTGCACAAAAATCTTTTAGTTTTTCAAGAGTTGTAGATCTGGCAATTAGGATTCCGCCATCTCTCGGATTTTGAGGTCCAGAAGTCAAGAGAATTTTTTTTTGATATCCCGTATCCAAAAATTCTCTATGTTCAATGAGTAAATTATCAATTTCTTCAATTGACTTAATATAATGTAACTTAACAATAAAATGCTTCATACTTTTCTTGCTAGTTTAATAGCTCTTTTTTTACAATACAAAAATATTATGAAACTTAGAACATCAGAAATTTTCGTTGGAGAAAGGATCAGAAAAAAATTAGGAGATCTAGAAAGCTTAAAGCGATCCATTGCCAAATATGGGCAACTTCAGCCAATTTTGGTAGATGGTAATAAAAACTTAATTGCAGGTTTTAGAAGGCTAGAGGCGATTAAACAACTAGGCATTGAGTTTGTCGAAATTAAAGTGATTGATATTCGTTCAACAAAGGAAAAACTGGAATTAGAGATTGAGGAAAATCGTTCACGTGAAAATTTTGATGTAGAGGAAGATATTCTCTCCACTAAGAAATTACTCTCAGTGCAAGAAGAATCCTTTTTTAGTAAGATCAAACAAGTTTTGTCAATGTTTTCAAAGAAATAACGAGGTTAAGATGAGAATCAAAGAATATCTAATTCCAAACTGGAAAAAGCCTGAGTTAGATGAGGGCTCTAAGAAAGCGATTGAAAGAGGTGATGAGCTTGAAAAAAATTTAGATGCTTGTTATTCAAGATTAGAGACAATTGAAATCTGCACTTCAAATTCGAAAGACGAAGATGCTATTCTACTCACAAAATTTCTTACTGTTAACATGGCAAATCTACTACTTGTATTCTTTTATCAAAGTAAAATATCTTTACCTGAAGAAGTTAGAACAAGTTTAGAAAAAATTCCCGACTCAGATTTAGTTGAAGTGATGAAAGAATTTTTAGAGAAGTTAAATTTAGATACTTCTAACAATGATTCTGTAGAAGAAAAAATTTCTATTACTCAGGATACTATCAATAAAATAGAAAAAATCATTCGCCAAAAATATAAAGAAGAAATCTATAACAAAATAAAAGTCTATAAAACTAGACTTTTACTTCAGTCCATCATTTTGTCGGGAATTCTTTTAGTAGGTTTATACAGTGGTTATAAAAAATACAATGAGTTAAAACCACTTAAACCCGATACCTTCACGATCCTCCATTCTGAAAACAAAAACCTTCAACCTTTTCCCGATACTAAGTTAAATGTTGAACTAAAACCTTCTGAAGAATGGCAACCAATTGTGACTAACTTTGCCAAGCCAACTAAGATTGGGTTTCTAAAAATTGAACCAATTCACCAAAAAGATTCAAGATTTCAAATTAAGGAAATAAAATTCTATGCGGGTGATAAAGTAGTAAAGAATATAGAATTAATTCTTACTCAAGAGACAATGATGTCTTTACCAAAATTGATTCAATTGAATGATGGAGTAACATTAGGTAGGGCTAATATTGGTCAAGCTTCAGAATTTGTTACTAAAGCAATTAACCCTGAAATAAATTTTCTTCTAGATGATTTGGATGGGATTACAAAGATTGAATTCACAGTAAGATACATAAAAAAGCACAAGAAGTTTAAGAATTAATTCATGATAAAAAATTTTCTTATTCTACTTAGACCTCATCAATGGGTGAAAAATCTTATTCTATTTGCTGGAATTATTTTTGGAAAAAAATTGACTGATGAAAGTTCTATTTACAAAGTCATTGCTAGCTTTTTGTTGTTTTCACTGATTGCAAGTTGTCAATATGTTTTCAATGATTATCTTGATAGAAAAGAAGATGCACTGCATCCTGAAAAGAAGAATCGTCCTCTAGCTTCTGGTGCGATTGAACCCGGCATTGCACTATTTTTAACAATGATAGTTCTATGTATTGCATTTGCTCTTTCTTATTTACTTTCACCAAAATTTTTCTTTTTAACAATACTATATTTTTTTTATAACATACTATATAGCACTTATCTAAAGCACATGGTGATATTAGATGTCATGTCAATAAGTATAGGTTTTGTAATCAGAGCGATTGCTGGTGCAGTAGTTGTGAATGTTACCTTTTCTTCTTGGTTATTGCTCTGCACATTCATGCTTGCATTATTTTGGGGTTTTGGAAAGAGAAGAGGAGAGATCATTCTTCTCGAAAGCACTGCCAAGGGTCATAGAAAAATTTTAGATGAATATTCTGTTCCTTTTTTAGATTTAATGATGGGAATTGCATCCACGATGACACTCATGAGCTATGTGATGTATACAGTGAGTCCATCCACAATTACAAACTTAGGCACAGATAAAATGTACTATACGATTCCGATTGTGGTTTATGCAATTCTTAGAAGTCTTTATATAAGCTATATCAAAAATATGGGACACAATCCAACCAAAGCAATTCTAACAGATTGGAATGTAATTATTTCAGGATTAATTTGGGTTGTATTTGTTGTGCTAATCATGTATACAAAAATTGATCTTAGTTCTATTATAGGAATATGATAAAACGTTTTTCAAAAATAGTTTGGGAAGCAGTCTTACTAATTGCAGCAGTCATAGTTATAGGAATTGTCTTCTCTTATGCAAGTTCTGGTTCCAACAATCAATTTAAAGCAACTGAGATTTTTTCTTCTCAAATCAAGTCTGAAGAAACAAAGGTCGTTTATATCTGGGCAATTTGGTGCACTGTGTGTAAAGCAAATGAATCTGTGATTCAAACAAATAGAGATATAGCTTTTAAGTACTTTAAAGTTCCTTTCTATTCCATAGAAGAGGGAGATGATCCGGAAGGTTTAAAAAAATATATTCATGAAAAAAAACTAGAAGGAAAGATTCTTCTTGCAGATACACCATTTATGAAGATCAACAAGGTTGCTTCTTATCCAACGTTAATGTTTATCAATTCTAAAAATGAAATAGTTTTCAGAGATACGGGAATTGTGAGTCCAATTGGCTTTTTTTTGAGACTGTCTTTACTGAAGTTGCTTCAATAGAAACCAGAGGTAAGAAATCTCACCTCTGGAAAAGTTAAACATAAGACTTGTCTTATGCTGCTTTCTTGCGTTCAGTTGGTCGCTCTGCATAGTTCTCATTTTGTTTATTAGCATTGTTCTTTTCAAAGCTCTTATCAAATCGAACCGTGTTAGCGACTATCTTGAATCTTTGACGAAGGGTTCCATCAGTTGATTTCCATCTTTCTTGTTTGATGTTACCCATAACTGTTACCGGTCTTCCTTTTTTCAAATACTCACCGCAGTTTTCAGCGAGCTTATCCCAAGTTTCTATCTCTATGAATGAAACATCATTTTCAGACTTGTCCTTACCGCCATAATGATTTACAGCTACAGAAAAAGTTGAAACTGTTTTACCACTGTTCAGAAGTTTTGTTTCTGGGTCAGCAGTTAGATTTCCATCCAAAATCGCATACGCAAGATTTTTCATATTCATTGTTGTTATCCTCCGAAAGTGAAACTTTTCATTTCACCTACAACTAAGAAGTGTATAAAACTTTTAAAATTTTCCGTTTCTTTAAAAATAAAATGAAAACAATTACGCAAAACATAACAGTAATGATTGGAAGTGTAAATTAGATAGATGTAAGAAAAAATATACAGTTACTAATGTTCTCCATAAAACTAAAAAAATTTAGGGCGACTACGGGCTTTCGGCTTCGGTCAAAAAATTGTATTCTCAATTTTTTGACCCCACCTCAATCCCTGTCGCATTCCTAAACGTTAGTTCCCTTGTAAGTGTGAATACAAGACCCTAGCCCTCTATTTGTATGAGTTCTCCTGTAATAGTTCTGGCATCTTGTTTTAGTAAAGTATTCGTTATCGTGTTTTATTCAACGTTTTCACTCTGGTAGAGAAAATTGCCTTTAGGCGTAAAGACTTTTTTGTGTTCACCAAACAAACAATTATTACAAAATAAATTATTGAATAGATAACAGTTATTACAAAATAAATTATTGAAAAGGTAATAGTTATTACAAAACACCTACCACGGAAAAGTCCTTCAACTAGTGTAAAGCTCCTCAACTAGAGCAACCAAAGGAGAGTCTCCTATACAAGAGAAAAATTACCTAACTGAGCAACTACACATAAATCCATGCTATGTAAACAACAAAACCCGCGTCCCAGATCGAAGCAATATGCACAAAATTTCTGTATGAAATTTTGTATCTGCAAGCCTCCCGCTTGATAGCTATCGGCTTTCGATGGTCAAAAAATTTCGTTAATTGAGGTTGTTGAAGTGAGCAATTTATTGACCGAAGCTGAGAGCGGGAAAAGACGCCCAAAAAACTACTAATATGCTCAAGCTGTCCTTTGAGATAAATCCTTATACCAAACTCACGTTAAATTAGATAAGAAATGATATGATAAATTTATTTCTAAGTTTTTAATTGACTTGTTCTTACGATCTATCTAAACCTAAGCATAGAGGTAATTATGTCGGGAAAAAAAATTGGAATTGTAGGTTCAGGACCTGTAGCTATAGCACTAGGTAATGGATTTCAAAAATATGGTTATGATGTAATGTTAGGTTCTAGTGATCTAAACAAATTGGAAAAATGGAATGGTAAAAAAGGAAACTTCAGTGAAACTGCAAAGTTTGGAGAAATCATTATTCTTTCCATTAAGGGTACTAAATGGAAAGAAGCAATTGATTCCTGTGGAGCAGATAACTTAAATAATAAAATAATTATTGATGTAAACAATCCAATTGCAGAAGCACCACCTGAAAATGGGGTTTTAAAATTTTTTACAACACTAGATAATTCACTCATGGAACTAATGCAGTCCTATTTACCAAAAGGAAAATTTGTGAAAGCATTCAGTTGCGTTGGCAATCATTTAATGGTAGATCCAGACTTTGGTGGAATCAAACCCTCCATGTTTATTTGTGGAAATGATTCTGATGCAAAAAAAGACGTTAGTTCTATTCTAACACAGTTTGGATGGGAAATTGAAGATATGGGTAAGGTAGAGGCAGCGAGAGCGATTGAACCTTTGTGCATATTATGGTGTATTCCAGGTTTTGCCTCTAATAGTTGGGTTCACGCATTCAAACTTTTAAAGAAATAGAAAGTAAAATCTACAAAAGACTAGAAGAACTTTCCTTACTTGCAACAGGTCTTTCTAGTCCAAATCCTCCTGTAGCTTGTATAATCACAAATACTCAGGAGGAAATTCTTTCTGAAGGTCATACTCAAAGTGTCGGGAATAATCATGCAGAAAGAGAAGCATATTCTAGATTTCAGAATTCAATTTCGCATAACGTATATGTCACTTTAGAACCCTGTTCTCATTTTGGAAGAACACCTCCTTGTCTGGACTTAATCCTAGAGAATAAACCTAAAAAATTAATTCTCGGAAATCTAGATCCAAACCCAATTGTGCAAAAAAACTCTGGTTTAGATAGGGTAAAAAATGCTGGAATAGAAATTGTTTTTGATGAAAACATTAGAAATATTTCGAACTCATTTTTAGAAGGTTTTTTTTCTAGAATCAAATACTCAAGCCCAGCATATATCATAAAAACAGCAACTAGTAGAGAAGGATTTTTTGCAAGCAAGGATAGAAAATCATTACGTCTAACGTCAGATTCAACAGACTACTACTCTCAGGTTTTACGTTCCCGAGTGGATGCAATCATTGTAGGACCAGCAACAACTTTTTATGATTCTCCTAGTTTGAATTACAGAAAATTAAATCCAAGAGTTGAAGCATTAATTGAAAAAGAATCCAATCCTTTCTTCAAATCTATATTAGGAGAATTTAATATATTAGAATCACTAGTTAGTAGAAAAATTTATAGGACATTTGTTATCTCAAAGAAATACTTCCCCAGAGAAGAATTTTTTCTTAAACAGAAGAAGATAAACGAAGAACTCAGAACAAAAGATACAATCTTTTTTTCTTTGGATGAGTTAAATACTGAAGAAGAAGAGCAGATTCAAAAAATTACTGAGTATTCAATTGAAAAAATTCAATTGAACGAATTAAGAGAAAAAATTTCAGAAAAACTATTTTCACTAGGAGTTTCAAGAGCAATTGTGGAGGGAGGAAATTTACTCTATAGTGAATTCACTGACAAAATGACTGAGTTTGACTCGATATTGAAAATTGAAACTCCAGTGTCCATTTCCAATGGAATCCCGCCTAACGTTCCTAAATTAGATTCTAATCTAATCGCTAGAGTTGATTCTGATTATTGGAAAATTGCTAAATAAATCAATAAGTTAATTTTGATAAAAGATTTTATTCAATTTTGTTTATCCCATATACTTTAATTGGTTCCAATTTACCTTTAACTTTAATTTTTGCTAAATACTTTAAGTTTTCTTTCATTAAAAGCTTATTGTAAGTATCTTCTGAAATCAATAATTTTGTTTTTAGAGTCTTAGTTGCACTTTCCAGTCTAGAAGCAGTATTTACAGTATCTCCTATAACAGTATATTCCAGTCTATTCTGTGATCCAATATTTCCTGCAAGCACTAGACCAGTATGAATCCCAATTCCTATATCTAATCTTTCTTCTCCTTCTTGAGTAAGTTCAATATTCAATTTTTCTAGTTCTTCAAACATTTCAATTGCTGACTTTAGAGCTGAATCCACATGACCTTCAATTTGAATTGGAACATTAAAAATTGCTAATATTGCATCTCCAATAAATTTATTTATAGTTCCATGATTTCTTGTTATGCACTCATCCATTCTTACAAAGAGTCTATTCAGAAGTGTTACCACTTCTCTTGAATTCTTCTTCTCAGATATACGAGTAAATCCTCGAATATCCATAAATAGAATTGTTGATTCTAAATTTTTTCCCAATTGAAAATCTTTATTTTCCAATAGATAATCTCTTATTCTGTAATCAACTGCCTTACCAAAAATATCTTTGATATATTCTTTTTCTCGAGCTTCTCTTTCAACTTCTCTTTGCATTAACTCTTCAATTGTATCTTCTGCTTTATTCGCTGAAAAAGTGAAGTAATATGAAAAGCTTGCATGTACTAATGATGATATAACTATGTTAGTAATATTGATAATTTCTATAAAAGGACTTTTCCAAATATAAATTGGTTTATGGAATCTAGTATAATAGAAAAATCCGATAAAAGTTAATGCACCAATTATGATCGAAATAATTTTTACTGCAACTTTTTCTGGAGGTAGAATAAATACTCCTGTGGAAAACAATAGTGCAAAATAAGGAAACCCAGAATCCCAACCGAAGTAATGAGTACAAAAAGCAGCATGAACAAGTACTTCAGTAAATGCCAAATATACTGCCAATGTTAGGAAGCCTTGTTTATTAACCCAGATAGTAAATATAAACCAAAGAACACTTCCAATATTGAAGTACATCATTTCTTTGGCTCCAACTATACCAAAAAAAATTAAGAAACCAAAATGAACGATCGAGGCTAGTAGTGAAACTGTGCTTGTTGCTAAATAATACCTTTTTCTCCTTAATGGAACCCATTCAGGGGCTTCTATTAATTTTAATATATATTCATAAAATTTTTGTAATAACAAATTAAACCAACCAGTATCATTACACTAAAAGTAATAACTAAAGAAACTATTTACTTAAAGGCATTTATCTATTTATGAATTAATTTGTAAAGTTAAATGGATGAACTATATCTAAAATTAAATTTACCAACAAAGTTTTCTAGTGTAAATTTGCTCAATTTTAGCTTTCTATTTTAAACCTAATAATAAAACTTCTAACAACTAAATATCTGTGATTTTTTTATACTTTTCATAATATCCATAAATTGCTCGAATATATTCATATGGTTCCTGTCCTCTACAATATCCATGTTGAATATAATCTCTATTGAACACTTTTGGATTGGACAGTTGAAGTATTGCGAGTTCAGTATTATCATACCAAACATTTGGATTCTTTCCAATATAAGAAGCAAGTATTCTTGCATCAATCACATGTCCCTGTCCTGCATTATAAGAAGCTAAAACAAATTTTGGTCTTTCAGCCTCAGATACATATTTTGTCCAAAACTTATCTAATTGTCCGAGATACTTAACTCCCGCTTGTATATTTTTTTCTGGATTAGTTAATTCATCTTCGCTTAGTCCAAGTGATAGTGCAGTACTTGGCATAAGTTGCATTAATCCTGTTGCACCCGCCCAAGAACGAGCCTTAGATTTAAATTTAGACTCTTGGTAAGTAATTGCAGCGATTAATCTCCAGTCCCAGCCAATTTTTTTTGCTTCTCGTTGAAAAATCAAATCATAGGGAGACAGTTTGTTTTTCTTCTTTGCAATTTTTTCTAAAATCTCGCTCTTATCTTCAGCAATGAACTTAGGTTCTAGATAATATTTCTTTTTTAATTTTTGCATTGTTCCATCAGATTTGATTTTATAAATCCACTTGTTCAATTCCTGTAAGAAATCAGGTGAATTCTTTCTGACTACCCAAGCTACTTTCATAGGGAAACTAACGCTAACACTAACGTCTAAATCTGTATAATAAGTCTGATTCATTAATGCAGTAGCTTCATCTGTAATCGTATAATCTAATTCGCCTTTATGAACTTTTTCAATCAAATCATCATTAGAAAGGCTTCCTTCTACTTTTTGTATATTGACCTTGATTCCTGTTTCATCTTGTAAAGAACGAAGTCTTGAATAATAAGAAGAGCTTTCTCTAACATTTACTGTTTTTCCATTTAATTCTAGTACGTTAGTAACTAGTCCCGCTTTTCCCGTAGTATCCTTATTTCTTTGTACCAGCACTTGTTTTGTTGTAAATAAAGATTCGGAAAACTGAAGTTGTTTACTTCTCTTTCTAGTTATAGTAACGTTAGACGCAACCAAATCATAGTCCATGCTATTCAGCATATAAGGAAGATTATCCAAGTCTTTTACAGGCAAAACTTCCAGAGTAAGACCTAATTCGTTGGAAAAATTTCTAAGCAGTTCATACTCAAAACCCATAATCTCACCACGATAAATATAATATGTGTTTGGGTTATATGCCATGATTACTTTAAGAGTCCCACGTTTTTTTATTTCAGCTAGACCAACTCGATTGACTTTTTCCCAAACCTGAATGCAAGATAAATGAACTATCGTTAAATAAAGTATTGATATTAAAAAGAATAAGTATCTTCTGCTTATCATTATTAACTTGCCAATGATAAAATTCTTTGAAATTCTAGGATTAAATTTCCATAACCTTTTGCTAAGTAACCACCCATCAAAAAGCCCGCCAATGCTCCCCCTAAATGCGCCTCATGACTTATGTTTCCACTACCCATAAAATAAAAAGACATAGCGACATACAAAACAGCATAAACCGGAGAAGGAATAGGGATTGGTATAAATAAAAACGAAATTTTCATTTGGGGTAGCAGCACAATTGATGCAAACAAAATTCCTGAAATTGCCCCACTTGCCCCAAGGGAACGATAACCAATATCATCCTTTTTTAGATAATACACCAAAGCATGAGAAGCAATACCAGAAACAATATAAACAATTAAAAAGGCAATACTGCCGTTTAGTATTTCAACTACCCGACCAAAGTAGTAGAGTGTAATCATATTGAATAGAAAATGTGTGAAATCTGCATGAGAAAAATTGGAAAGAATTGAGCCTTCAATATTTAGTCCACGGGAAAGTTTGTTCGGAGTGAATAAATACTTCTCGGTGTTTATGTTATCTCTAAAAGCTATATAAGCACGGTAAGAAATGATTGAATTAACTATAATGATTAAATAGGTAAAAGCTGATTCCATAGAGACTAGTTTTTACTTGTAATTCAAAGACACAAACAAATTATTCGTTTTATGCTTTTCAATTCGGTTTTATTTCTAGTTTTTTTTCTTTTGGTATATTCTCTCTATCATTTTACTAGTTATAAATTTAGAAAACCAATTCTTCTTATCTCATCAATGATCTTTTATAGTGCTTGGGAAATTATTGGCTTTGGATCCAAAATCCCATTCTTTCTTCTTCATTTTATTTCAGTAATTCTTATCAATTATTTATTTATTTTATACTTTGAAAAAGAAGTAAACGAATTCAAAAGAAAACTAGCTCTAACTATTATCCTATTTCTGAATATTACAAACCTTTGCTTTTTTAAATATCTATACTTCTTTGTAGAAATCACAGGACTAGTTTTTGGTCATCCTGAATGGAGACCAGAGTTTGAAAAAAATTTCCATATAATCCTACCCATTGCAATTAGTTTCTACACTTTCCAAACGATAGCCTTTGTAGTAGATAAGTTCAAAAAAGAAATTCCTGAACATACAACTCTCACTGATTTTTCTATTTTTATCTTTTTCTTTCCTCAGCAACTTGCAGGTCCAATTCTTAGAGCTAGGGATTTTTTACCCAGTTTGCACAAAGAACCTGAAATGGATGAAAACAAAATCTATGATGGACTCATTTACATTGGGCTTGGACTAATGAAAAAAGGAATCCTAGCAGATTCAGTTGCAATCATTGTGAATCCTGTCTTTCAATCTCCTAGTGATTATTCATGGCTCGCAATTTCCATTTCTTGTATCCTATTTTACTTTCAACTCTGGGGAGATTTTTCTGGTTATAGTGATATGGCAATTGGTTGTGCTAAACTTTTGGGCTTTGATCTACCCCGAAACTTCAACGCACCTTTAGCAGCTCTAAGCTTTAGAGAAATGTGGGAAAGATGGCATATCACTCTTTCTAGTTTCTTGAGAGATTATATCTATATTCCACTTGGTGGAAATAAGGTTTCCAATTTTAGGGCATCCTTTAATTCCATCTTCACAATGACTCTTGCAGGACTATGGCACGGAGCTAATTGGAACTATTTGATTTGGGGACTTTCTATTGGAATTCATTTGGTTGTAGAGAGATTATTTCTAAACCGATTTAGTTTTTGGAAAGAAACGAATTCAATGCTCAATAGAATTGTTAAACTTTTTCTATTGAATCTAACTTGGTTTTATTACAGCACAATTTTTAGAGTGAATTCACTATCTGATTTTGGGGTCATTACTAAGAAAATTTTAACCCTTAGTAAAGGTAAAATGATTCCTACTAATGAAATCCTTACCCTGACCCTGCTTTTCGGAATTTTGCATCATTTGGAGTATAAATCCAACAAATTAGAGTTTCTGAAACGAAAACCTTTGGTTTATTCTTTTGCAATAGGTCTAATCTTACTATTTTTTCTAGGAGATTTGTCTAACAAACAAACTCAATTCATTTATTTTCAGTTTTGAAACTCAACTATGAAAATCAGTTTAGTGAATAAAAGTCTTTACAAACTAAAACATATTCCAAATAAGTAAGAGGTTATGATTCCTAAGAGCCAGCAAAAAAAGAATCAGGGTTTCGGACAAGAAATAGCTAACGAGATGAGTTCATTTGAAGAATTATTAAAAAAAGAAGGACTCAAAGTAACTGCACAAAGGCTTTTAGTTGCTGAAAAAATTTTTTCACTGCACAGTCATTTCACAGCAGATAGTCTCTTAGACATGTTTAAAGATAGAAGAGATGAAATTTCTAAAGCAACAATCTATAGAATTCTATCTATCATGGTTCAAGGCAATCTTTTGATTGAACATGATTTTGGAAAAGATTATAAATTTTATGAACATATTATTGGTCATGAACACCATGACCATATCATCTGTAGAGATTGTGGAAGAATCGTTGAGTTTGTAGAGCGTGAAATAGAAAATCTTCAAGAAAAAATTGCCAATGAAAACGGATTCAAAATTTCAGGTCATAGCCTAAACATATACGGAACTTGTTTAAAAAAACCTGATTGTGAGCACTTGAAAAAGTCCAATGGATAAATTGTTCGTTGAGCATGTTAAAGATGAACTCACAAAAGCAAGGGTTGGGGAACTCTCACTAAACAGTATAAAAATTCCAACACCAGTGTTCATGCCAGTAGGCACTCGTGGAACAATCAAGTCTTTAAGCTCAGAGGATATTGATGAACTTGGTTTGAATCTTATCTTAACAAATACATATCATCTCTATCTCAGACCGGGAACAGAGATTCTTTCAAAATTTGGTGGTGTGAAAAACTTCATGTCTTATAAGCGTGCAATGCTTACTGATAGTGGTGGCTATCAAGTGTTTAGTCTTGGAAGTCTTTTTGAATTTCATAAAAATGGGGTTCGTTTCAAATCTCATATCGATGGCTCTAAACATGAGTTCACACCTGAAAAAGTGATCGATATACAAAGAGTGATTGGCTCAGATATTATGATGGTTCTAGATGATTGTGCTCCTTATGGCTCTAATCGTGAAAGACTTATCTTGGGACTAGAGAGAACGCATAGATGGGCAGAGAATTCATTGAATTATTGGCATAAAAAAGAGAATAATCAGTTCATTTTTGGAATCTGTCAAGGTGGAGTTGATCCTGAGCTAAGAATAGAGTCTCAAAACTTTATCCAAAGCCTTCCTTTTCCTGGAATAGCAATCGGTGGTCTATCAGTTGGTGAGACAAGAGAAGAGTTCGTAAAAATTCTTGAGACAATCTCACCTTATTTTGATGATTCAAGACCAAGATACCTAATGGGTGTTGGAACTGTTATGGATATTCTAGATGGTGTAAAGAATGGAATTGATATGTTTGATTGTGTTTTACCTACTAGAAATGCAAGAAATGCTCAAGTATTCACATCTATTGGAAAAGTGAATCTTAGGAATGAATCACATAAAGATTCTGAAAATCCTATTGATCCTAACTGTAATTGTAAAGTTTGTAAAAGATATAGCCTAGGGTACATAAGACATTTGCATAAAGTAAAAGAGCTACTTGCATTCTCTCTTAGTACATTTCATAATTTACATTTTATGCAAAATTTTATGGAAGACATAAGAAATTCGATTGTACAAAAAAGGTTCTCGGAAAATTATGAAAAATGGAAAAATTTATACGCACACTGAAATTTTCTCATTGACGATTTAGGGTCAAAATAGGTAAATACATAACTGCAATTAACATTGAATGGAAATAGCAAGGAGTAGATGTAAGGGATGGAAATCACTAGAAGAGAAAATAATGCAATTGTTATCCTGGATATTAATGGTGAGATTGACCTTTATAACGCCCCAGAGATCAAAGATGTGATCGCTAAATTGATTGAAGAAAAAAAGTATCAAATAATCATCAATCTAGAAAAAGTGTCCTATATAGATTCCTCTGGAATTGGAGCTTTGATCTCCAGTTTGTCCAACTTAAAAAAATACCAAGGTGGACTTAAAATCATAAACGTAGCTGGATCTGTTCGCAAAGTCTTTGAACTAACTAAGCTAACCTCATTCTTCGAAATCTTCGATGCTGAGGCTGATGCAATCGGTGCCTTTAAGTAATCTTTCCATCTCAATTAAGTCCAGAAAAGTCCTCTTTTTTGGGCTTTTTTTTATATTCCTTTTTCAAACAATAAATTCACAGGCTGAGAAGGCTGAACCAAAAATAGAAAAAAGTAGTTCCATTCTTGAATGGAAAGAAGTTCTTCAGAAAAGAAAAGAAGAAGTTGAGAAAGCGTTTCATGATGCTGACTTAGCTTTTGCACCTTCACTCGCAGAAAAACAATTCAAAGAAGCAAATGATTTAAAGTCAGAAGGTGATATATCCTATCTATCATTTCAAAATAAATTGAATGAGCTTCCTAACATTGCTAATGAAAAAAAAGAATCGTTCAATGAAGCAATGATTAAGGAAGGAACTGAGGCAAAAAACAAATGGGAAAAAGCAAATCTTTCATTCAAAAAAGCTAGGGAAAACGCTCTGGCTTCTAGAAATGCACTCATTGATTCTCTATCTGATATTGATGAAAAAATCATTTGGCTGAACAACACTGAACTAGATAAAGATGATAGAACTTATATCAATAACACTATG
This sequence comes from Leptospiraceae bacterium, assembly GCA_033762425.1. Lineage (GTDB taxonomy): Bacteria > Spirochaetota > Leptospiria > Leptospirales > Leptospiraceae > JANRLP01. The sequence goes on along the minus strand of JANRLP010000049.1, from coordinate 34,643 downwards.
AAAGAAGTATCCATTGGGTTTCATGAAATATCTGATGGTGAAATCAAAGTCGGATATGAAAAGATAGAATCCCATAGAAATAAAATCTATACTTTAGTAACAAAGTATTCTCCAATTCATTATAAGAAAAGATTGCTTGATGCTGATAAGGTTTGGAATTCACTAACAACTTCTTCATTTAACAATGAGAACCCAAGTTTTTTTGTTTATAAAAATTATTATCTAGCTGCAGAAGAATCTCTACTACTTGCAAAACAATTCTACTCAACTGAAAATTGGGATGGAGTAAAAAGACAATTGGATGAGTTTATTGTTAATCTAGAAGATCTAAATGAAAGAATTCTTGTACTAGAAAACAATCCCAAAGAATCAGATAAAAAAGAATCATACTCAACTGGTGTGGTTGTTCCTGAGCATGTAAAGAATAAAGGTAAGAAAGAAGAATCTTATTCAACTGGTTTGATCGTTCCTGAACATGTAAAGAACAGAGGCAAGAAAGAAGAATCCTATTCAACAGGAGTAATTGTTCCTGAACATGTAAAGAACAGAGGTAAGAAAGAAGAATCTTATTCAACAGGAGTAATTGTTCCTGAGCATGTAAAGAACAGAGGTAAGAAAGAAGAAACAAATTCTACTAATCAAATAGTTCCTGATAGTGGTATTCGAAAAGTAATTTCTAATTATATTGTTCAAAATAAAATTCCTCCAGAATCACTTTCAGAAATTGCTGCAAAAATTTATGGTAAACAATCTCATTGGAAAAAAATATACAAAGCTAATAAAAATAAAATTAAAGATCCCAACAGAATCTATCCAAACCAAAAACTTATTATTCCAAAGGAATAACCAATGAAACGTTATTTAATTGCGATTCTACTTCAAATCTTAGCGGTATTGTTTGCATTTCCTCTAATCAATTCTAGTTTTAAAGTTAGTTCTGATTGGAAAGATGCACTCATTGTTGTAATTCTATTCTCAATCCTCAACGTTGTTATCCGTTGGATTCTAGTGATATTTACATTGGGAATTGGACTTATAGTCTATTACCTAACACTGGGAATTGCTGGTCTTCTCATCAACGCATTTGTGTTAATCTTAATTGGTAAACTTTTTCCTAACCTAATCACAGTTCCTAGTTTCTTTTCTGCATTGATTGGTGGTGGTATTCTGACTCTTTTGAATTACATCATTGGAACTAATAAAGATGATGAGGACTAGTTATGCCTGTTTATGAATATTCCTGTAAAAAATGCAACAAGAACTTAGAAGTCTTACAAACTAGTTTTGAATCTTTTTTGTTTTGCGAGGAAGCAACTGAATGTTCTGAACATGGAGAATTGAAGCGAATGATTTCTAGCTTTGCTATGAAAACTGATAGCACTGCTGCTGATAAGTTTATGCAGAGTTTATCTAAAGAGAACTCCAGCCATGTTCATAGTTCCAGTTGTGGTTGCGGACAAAAAACTAGTTGTGCTAGCGACTCTATTGCTAAAAAGTACGGGCTGTCCGATTAAAATCTGATAAAATGATTGACTTAACAGCCTAGTAAGATTTTATTTTTAGAATCCACTTTTTCTTGAAGGAGTCAGCCATTTACAAGCAATTAATTGATATTCCTGATTTCTGGCAGACCATGTTTTGGAAAGGTATGAAATTTGCCGTACAGAATGTTCTACCAAAGATCTATGCAAATTCTGTAAGAGAATTTTCCATGCTTGATTTGGAAGGAATTGAAAACATTCCAAGAACAGGTAGAGTCATGGTTGTTCCAAATCATAGTGGAGTAATTGGTTGGGATGCAGTAATTCTATATAATGAAATTGTCAGAGAGCGAAAAAGGATTCCTAGAATCATGGCACATGCATATTGGCATTCTAATGAATTCCTTTCTGAAATGGGTCACAAGTACGGTTCTTTTCCTCCTGATTTCAAACTTGCTATAAAATACTTAAGGAAGAATAAACTCATGATCATCTTTCCTGAAGCTGAACATGGAAATTTCAAACCTTCCGTGAAGATGTACCAACTCACTGAGTTTAATCCAGGATTTGTTGCACTTGCAATGATGACTAACACTGTAATCGTACCAACTGTCATTATGGGTGCTGAAGAAAATTTTGTGAATTTAGGCACTATAGATCTATTTGAAAAAGAGCTTGGTGCTAAGATTCCTGTACCTCTAAATTTATTGCCAATTCCAGCTAAATGGAAGATTAAGTTTTTAAAACCAATAGACCTTTCAAAGTATGGAAGAAAAGATGCTAAGAACGAAAAATTTTTAGTTGAAGTAGGGCAACATGTTCGATTCAGGATTCAATCTTCAATTCATGAAGAATTAGTTTCTCGTGGCGTCTTTAAATTTTAGGAGCAATTATGGAAAATATTATCAATAGAACAGAAATGTTACTTTCGCTGAGAGTCAAAGAACTAATGCATACTGATGTGGTTACTGTTGACTTTGACGATCTAATTGCTAAAGCTTCCCGACTAATGATGGAACACAGACTACATAGTATTCTTGTTTTGAAATATGGAAAACCTGCCTATGTTCTTTCAACATATGATCTAATCAAACTTGCCTATGAGCACACTTTTGAATCTACTCCCGCTGACATGCTAAGAACTCCAATCGAAGAACTAGTTAAGGGTCAAAAATTGATCTCAGTCGAATCAGATACAACTTTAATTGATGCACTCAGACTTCTTGTAGAGTATAATATTCATTCCGTTCCAGTAATTGATAGTGGAGTCGTTATGGGAATTTTGAATCTTATGGATCTCGCACGCTGGTACAAAAAAACGCACGAATGAATCAAGAGTCTTTATTTCTGGGTGTAAGCGATGAAGAAATCCAGAAACAAAGAAGAATTGCTAAAGAGCTAAAATCTACTTCTTGGTGGAAGAAAAAAAAATCACAAGGAATTTGTCACTACTGTAGAAATAAATTCTTGCCCGAAGAACTCACAATGGATCACTTGATTCCACTTTCTAAAGGTGGAAAATCCATTAGGGCTAATCTTGTTCCTTCTTGTAAATCATGTAATTCAAAAAAGAAAAACGCTCTGCCTTTTGAATTTACTTAATTTGTTACAAGTCCCCAAAGATAAGCAAGTCTAATGAGCTGTGCAATTGATCTAGTATTGGTCTTTGAAGATATATTGGTTCGATGTGTTTCTAAAGTCTTGATGCTGATTTGAAGTTCTTTGCATACTTCTGCCCTGCTAAAACCTTTGGATAGAAGCCAAACAATTTCGGATTCTTTCTTAGTAAGTTTATTGAAAGGACTTTCACCAGATGTTTGTATATTTTCTTGTGAGGAAAATTTTGATGAATAATAAATTTTTCCATCTAATACAACATGAATTGCTTCCAAAATTTCTTCTTTGCTTTGTGATTTAAAGATATATCCTTGAATGCTATTCTCAAAGGCAAGTTCTTGCAAAAAAGGTTCTTCAACACTTGTCAATAAAATTGTTTTGATAGAAGGATAAAGTTGTTTAATTATTAATAGCGAGCTAACCCCGTCCAGTCCAGGCATTAAATAGTCACTGATGATTAAATCAGATTCAACTTTTTCAATTGCTTCCATTAGTTCATTTCCATTCCCAACTTCTGCAACGACTTCTAAGTTTTCTTCTGAATCTAAAATCAATTTTATGCCTAAACGAAAAATCTCATGATCTTCTGCTAGGATTATTCTTACTTTCTTAGATTCCATAAATTCAATCTAATAGGTATTAGTCAGTAAGCAACAAGTTTTATTTTTTATAACTTAATTCAAGCATTCTCTTCACTGAATTTTGACCCAAACGAATGATTTCTTCGTCTAGTATAACTTCAAATTGTTCATATAAAAGGGAATCTCTAATTTTTTCTAGAGTGATTCTTTTCATATGAGGACAGGTCTGACATGTTGATACAAATTCTTTTTCAGGAAATTCTGAACGTAAATTATCTCCCATAGAACACTCTGTAATCAACATAATATTTTTTTGTTTAGTGTTTGCAATAAAGTTAGACATTTCAGAAGTAGAACCAGAAAAATCAGAAGCGTCCACAACATCACTATTGCATTCAGGATGAGAAATCACGATTAAGTCTTCAAATTGTTTTCTAGCTTGTATAATATCATTCATCTCATACATTTCATGAACCATACATCTACCAGGATGACTGATTAGCTTCTTTTTTGTATGTTTTTGAACGTTAGACGCTAGATACTCATCTGGTAAAAAAATGATTGTATCTGAATCAATTGAGTTAACTATATGAACTGCATTTGCTGAAGTGCAGCATACATCTGTTTCAGCTTTTACTTCAGCGGAACAGTTCACATATGTTACTACAGGAACTCCAGGATACATGGATTTTAATTTCTTTACATCTTCTCGTGTTATACTTTCAGCTAGTGAGCAACCTGCTTTTAGATCTGCAATCAAGACTTTTTTTTCTGGAGAAAGAATCTTGGCAGTTTCTGCCATAAAATGAACTCCATTGAATAAGATCATTTCTGCTTCTGTTTCAGCAGCCATTTTACTTAGGTATAGCGAGTCACCTACAATATCACTTACTCCATGAAATACATCGGGAGTCATATAGTTATGTCCAAGTAGGACAGCTTTTTTTTCTTTTTTAAGCTGATTGATTTCTTCAATTAGAGGTAGTTTTTTTTCGATTTCTTCAGGGAAGTAAGTCTTACTCAATTTTTCTATCAGTGTGTTTTTGTTCATTTTATACTCCTAGTAGGCTGATTTAGGGTAACTAGCCCCAGTCTTATTGAGACCTGATTCAGTGTCTTCACCTTTGTTACAACGATTCATACAAATTCCCCAGTTTGTCGAAGAAGAAGTAGTTCCACTTCTCTGAGCTTCCCGATATGCTTTGTTAGTTGCAAATTTATCTTTCATACAAATTGTTTCTTGTACATTGAAGATTAAATTACAGTTTTTCCAACAGACAAAAAATTTATCCAAAACTTCATCAGTTCTTAGACTTGTGGGTTCAATAATTAGTTTCAATCTAGAAATCTCTGAGCTTGAGCAAGTAGTACTAGATAATTCTGGAGCAACAATACAAGCTGCTTCTGATAGAGAAAAATTTTGACAAGGACTACCAGTACTCGTTAAGGATTGAGAGATCAAATAAGAGATGATCTGATTTTTTATTTCTGGTTCCTCACGCCTACCGCAATAACTAGCAATAAAAAAAAGTAGGCTGATTGACATAACTCTCTGAAAAATCATATTTATCCGATAACAAATATAGAATAAGAACTAAGGTTTTTTATGTCAAGGTTTTCCAAGCTCAACAACACAACCAAACTAAGTATTTTTATCTTTATACTGCTTATAATTTTAGGAATATCTTACTATTTCCTTTTTAAAGATAAGTATTCTTCAAAGCCAACCTATCAAGAAATGTCTGATTCGATAGAAAAGCTAAACTTAAATCCAGAGTATCTAAGAGAAGAGAACCTACTCATTATTCGCTCTATGCCTACAATTGAATTCTTGAGAACTAGATATCTCCATCATAAATTTGAATCTGCTGATGATCCTGTTCATAAAACTAAACTGGAATTAGAGACAGACTTTCCAGGTGAGAAAGGAAGGGTCTTAAGTGAAATCTTTATGACTTATCTAAGGTTTCTTTCTGAAAAAGAAAAAATTGACTCTTCGGCAGATTTGGATGAATTTCAAAAACTTAATAAAATGAAGGAGATTCGGAAAGAAATCTTTGGCGAAAATCTAGAAGTGGTTCTATTTCCTGAACAAAGCTCAGATAAGATTTTTTTATTCTATGCATATACAGAAAGATATCTAAAAAAACATCATGAGGATGAGCCAAGATTCAAAAGAGATCATTTACAAAAAGCAAGAAGAGAAATCTATGGCGATGAATTTGAAACCTTAGCCTTGAAAGAACCATTTCATAAGCGCTTTGAATTAGAACTTAAGATTGAAGAAAGAGAAATGAGCATCTTATCTGTTGAAGAACGTAAAGAGAAAATTTCTAGAATTAAAGAAGATTTACGGAAAAGCAATTTAGACTAATCAATGCTAATTCTTTTCAGTGAGAAGATTTTAATTTTTGTGCTGGAAATAAAAATAATCTTAATGAATATTAGTCTAATAAGTTATGCCTGAAGAAGAAATTGACATAAGCAGTTTTTATTCAATGATGAGACCTAAGAATGTCTGCATTTGTAAGGCAGTTTCTGAGGCCACTCTAATTGAAACAATTCATGATGGTTGTTCGACCTATGGTGAATTGGTTTTTAGAACAGGTGCCTCCACAAAATGCGGGTCATGTTCCCTTCAAGTTAGAGCTATTTATGAAAGAGAAAAGAAAAAGCTCGGACTTGTGGTGAATGAATCTGTTGAATAAATCTAAAATACTATCAAATCTTCCATCTATTTATGGATTATTCTATTTCCTCATTTTAATCTGCGTTAGCCTGAATGAAGACTATGGCTTATTTGTGGATGAATTATATTACCTCGCAAGTGCAAAAAGATTAGCTTGGGGATATGTTGACCAACCTCCTTTTTCCATTTTTATTCTTAAGCTATTTAACATAAATGGTGAATCAACATTTTATCTAAGACTATTTCCTAGTTTATTGGCGGGTCTAACAGTGTATTTAGTTGGAAAGATAACTCAAGAAATTAACGGAAAGCCATTTTCAGTTTCTATTGCTTGTATTTCAACAATGACTGTTCCAGTTTTACAAGTATTATTTAGTTTTTATTCTATGAATTCCTTTGAGGTATTCTTTGTAGCTTCATTGATATTTGTTTTATTAAAAGTCAATCAAAATCAGAAATATTGGTTGCTCATTGGTGCAATCATTGGCTTAGGTTTTTTAAATAAACATACTTTTTTAGTATATGCCCTAGCAATTACAATCCCTTATTCAATTTTAAAGTATAAGAATACATTTTATTCAAAATATTTTTATTTTGGGATTTTGATATCAGCTATATTAGTATTTCCTAATATATATTGGCAATTCCAAAACTCATTAGCATCTTTAGAATTTTATAAAAATGCAATTGCATTGAAAAATGTAAACCTAAGTTATATTCAAATTATTCTTGATCAAATACTTTCTCAAAATCCAATCACTTTACCAATTTGGATTGCAGGAATCTATTTTTTTCTACAAAAAGAGGAACTTAGGTTTATTGCTATTGCATACATTATATTAATTCTTTTCTTCATATATTCCAAATCCTCAAGACCTGATCGAATCGCTGCAATCTATCCTATACTATTTGCAGGAGGTGCAGTTTATCTATATTCGAATAGGATCACAAAGGTTATTTTTTCTTTAATCATACTTGTGGGACTCATTTTAGCACCAATTAGTTTGCCAATTTTAAATCCAAATATAACTTCTAAGTATGTAAGCATTCTTGGTATCGTTCCCCAAATTGAAAAAGGTAAAAATGCATCTTTGCCACAATGGTTAGGTGATAGAATGGACTGGAAAGAGTTTACACTTTCCGTGCAAGAAAGTATAAATTCTTTAACTATTGATGAAAAAAACCAATCTGTAGTATTAGGAAATTATTATGGTCACGCGGGTAGCTTGGAGCTTTATAAAATTTCTATTCCAATTATCAGTGGTCATAATAATTATTTTTTATGGATGAATGAATTACAAATTAAACCTACAAATCTGATTATAATTGGCAATAAAAGATTGGAAAGTTTGAATAAGTTGTTTGAAGAATCAAAACTTTTAGGAAATTATTCAAGACGATATACTAATGAAAACGAAATTCCAATTTATTTACTCAAGAAAAACTTAGTTCCCATGGAAGAAATTTTATCTTCAATAAAAGAATATAGATAGAAAAGTAAACTGAAAATTTTGATTTTTAATTGGTTTAGTCAATTACAAATAACTAAATACAATTTGTTACTTTTTCTAAAGCTAAAACCTCACCCGCCATAGCAGTTTTCGCCAGTTCAATAATTTTAGAATTAGAACTTTCAAGGACATTAGTCAAAATTTTTTGAATCAATTCCTCACTTGCACTTGCTGAAAGAAATTTACCAGTATAATGATAGTTTAGTGCTGATACACTTTGGGCAGTTTCTTCTGCTTCCCAAGATTTACCAACAAAACGATTATCATCCTTATACCAATTTGCAATGCCAAAAATCTTTGAATAAAACTCTATCCCAAACAAGGATGCATCCTTTCTAAAGAAAAAACAAAGTGCTGTAGAGATGCTTCCTAGGTCGGATTCTTTCTCAAAGATATACTTTTCCAGTGCTCCTACCTTGCTTTTCTTAACAAACTTCATTTTGGCAAATAAGTCTGATAGAGACAAATTAGATGTCAAGTGTAATTTTAGTCCGAATGAGTAATCTTGGACGAATTTTTCGATAAAACCAGAGTATTTTGGATTCTTTTTTACCCTTTACTAATGAAGAAAACTTTCTTTTGGGGGAATGCATGAATCTGTTACCAGTTTCTATTTGGATGTTTCTTGTGGTTTCGAACTGCAATGAATCGAATAATCTAGTAAGGAGGGCTCTACCCTTTCTTTCCATCGATAGGAATCCAAATGTATTAGCAGTATCACCTGAGCCTGATTCCAAAGATATATCGTCTAACGCTTCGATAAAAATTATTTTCAATAAAGAAATGAAAATCCAAAACTGCATTCAAGCCTTTACCACTGAACCTAAAGTCAGGGGATACTTTAAATCAACATCTAACACAATCGAATTCACACCTTCTGTTTCCTTAGAAAATGGTACTTACAATGTTTCTGTTTCTAAACTCTGTGAAGATAGTTCTGGAAATGATCTTTCAAAACCGTTTAGTTCAAATTTCACAGTTGGTAATGAAGGAGCTACTAGAACATCGCCTATCGTTGAATCTATAATGATTGATAGAGGAACATTGTCTGAATGTGAAAATTCTAATTCAGTTCAAGTTAATTCAATCTCAACTACTATAAATGATGCATGTATAGAGACAACAGCTCTATTACGTTTCTCGATAGCAATGGAAGAAAATTCCGTAAAGATCGCTACTAGCATCACCCCAAATATTGGCTATAGCTTAAGTTCCTCTAGTGATAAAAAAGAATTTAGACTGAAATTTGATTCTAAACTCAATCCTAATACTAGGTATTCAATTTCAATTAGTCCAATCGCCAAATCTGAAACAAATCTTCCATTGAAGCTTCCTATCCAAAGTAGTTTTTTAACTAGGTCTGAGCAAGAATCTTCCATACCTAAAATTCTCTCAATCAAAACAAAATCTGGTACAATCAATGATTGTTTTAATGGTTTTGGGGTTATCACAGAAATTCTGAATGCTGAACTTACAAATGTATGCCTTGGCACAATAACTCGTAACTCCATTCAAATTCAATTCTCAGAACCTATGAATCCTATTGATGTCCAATCCTCAGTTTCCATTAGTCCAAGTTTTTCATTTCAATATAACTGGGATTCAAGCTTTCAGAATCTTGAACTAATTCCCGATCAACCGTACCAATTTTCTCAACGTTATACGATGACCATAAATCAAAATGCAAAGAATAGTTCTGGGGTTAAAATGCAACAAGTAGTTTATGCAAGCTTCATTGCAGGTGGAAATTTTGATAAACCAGAAGTGCTCGCATTTGGTGTGGAAAGCCAAGCTTGTGCTGGAACTGGAAGTATAATCGGTGGTGACTGGAATCTACCTTCTTGTTATTGGGATAACTCACTTCCTATCTTAGGTCCTTCAAGCTATCAATTTAGAGCTGGGGATGATGGCACTGGAGCGACTGGGATAAGCAATGCTTGTTTGGATGTAACAAGCGATAACTTTGTTATACTGTTCAATCGTTTCATGAATATAGGTTCTGTCTTAAATTCAGTAAGTATTGAGAGACTTTCTCCACCATTTACTACTATCCGACTCAGTTCATATTCAAATAGTGATTGTGATACTAACTATCCCTATGGCTGTAAAAAATTTATTCTTAGATATTCAGAACAAGAGGCAAGTTGTAATGGAATTCTATTTGGTAATGCATTAACGAATGGTGATTTCAATTTATCTAGAACAGACAATATGCCATCTGGAATTCCAATTTATACTCTAAGAGTGAATACAAGTGCTAGAGATGCTTTGGGGCAAAGTTTAAAATCAGAGTTTAACTTCAGTATGGAGGGAAAATGAAACTCTTCCTCATAGTATTTCTTCTAATCAGTTGTGCTAATGATAAAGATTGGAAAGAAGCAGACTTTAAACCTATTGAAAGAAAAATTTTATTTCTTGGTGTTGAAGGAACAAACTCTGTTCTCAAAAAAGAAATCAACGATCTAGTCATTGCCTCCCTTACTCTTCAAAAAATTCAAGTAGAAGAACTAAATAGACTAAGTAATAAACTGGAAGAGGAAGAAGTTAATGATAAAATCCTTAAGTATAAAAGTCCTTATCCTAAAATAGTATCGTTAAACGACTTATCAAATGATAGTATAAATAAAATTTTAGAAGAAGAGGAAATCAATTGGAGTTTGAAAGTGAGTTTTATCAAAAAAGATCCAGACTTTTTTTCTGAAAAGGAAAAATATCTTTGGTTATTTTTTGAGCTTAGGGATAAAGCAAAAGAAAAAATCTATGCGATTGAAGTTACTGTGAACACAAAAAACAAAAATGAAATTCAATTCTATCGCGAATCCATTTGGGAAATCACTCAAAGAATTAAATCTATATTAGGAGTAAATTAATGAAAAATATTCAATTTGAACTAGGATTTTTTCTAGTTCTCTGTCTTTCCGTTGGAACGTTAGGTGTCTATTACTATCGACATGAGAAGATAGTTAAACTAGAATCAGAATATTCCTATGCCTTGAAATTATATAAACTAGGGGAAAGGGAAAAAGCTAAAAAGGTATTTGAGCATGTTTATAAAAAAGACTCAAATTTCTCTGACGTTAGTTTGCATTTGGGAAAAATAAATTTTTTCTCTGAAGAGTTTAAAGAAGCATATAATATCCTAAAGTCAGGATACAAAGAAAATCCTACTAAAATACAATATCTATACTGGCTTATTAAATCTGGATTCTTGTCAGGGATTGATAAAGAAGAATTGAAGGAATTAGTCTCAGAATATCTCAAAATTGATTCTAATAACCCTGAAATTTTATATATATCGGGAGTTTTAGAAGAAAAGTCGGGGAGACTAGATCTAGCACTTGCTAGTTATGAAGAATCAATCTCAAGGTTATCTAACTTTATTCCAACAGCTGCTAGACTTTCTTCAATTTATGAGAAAGCGGGCATGAAATCAAAATCAAATTGGTACTCAGAGCTGGAAACTAGACTTAGAAGTTTTTCTAAGGAGAAGAAGCTATGAAAAATCTTCTCAATAGTTTAGAATCCTTTCTAGTTGATCGTCATAACCTCTCATTGAAAAAAGGCTTAGTATCAATTTTAGTGCTAATATCGTTATACGTTAGTATTAATCTATTCTTTTCTTACAGAGAATTCAAAGTCATTGAAGACTTAAATCGAAAAATGGAAATTCAATATCTTAGTGGAAGTATTTCCTTTTTTGCATATTCCATGAATATTTTTCCTTGGACTGTTTTTTGGGGGACTGGGTTTCTCATAATCTTTTTAGTATATGAAATCAGTTTTGGATTTTTTATTTCAACATTAATCACAACAACTAAGATTCCTTTGACTCAAATTGCTTCAGCCCATATTTTTTCTTTTAGAAAGTTTATACTTTGCTTATTTCCACTACTATTCTACAGAGAATTATTTAAAGAATCAGACTCCTATTTTGTTCAAATTACTTATACTGTTCTTTGTTTAGGGACTTTCTTCTATGGCATATATAAATATGGCAATGAATTCATCGAAATTTTAAAAGAACATTGCTCAGAATCAAGTAAAAGAAGTTTTGTGCACTGGTCTTTACCAATCCTTGTATTGAGTTTCTATTTTTATACTATACTAAAATGAAAAAGATACTCAAGCTACTGATTCCATCGAGTATAACGTTAGTTATTTTGCTAGTTAAATTTTTTCCAACCATTGAACATGCTTTTTCAAAACAATCTGAAAAAGATTCTAGAGGAAAGAAGTTAGTCAAAGTAATGGACATTAAAAAAACTCCATGGAATGAAACATTTGAAACTTCAGGTACGCTAGAACCAAATGCTGAAAAGAAACTTGGTTTTAAAATTTCAGGTAAACTTACTGAAGTCAAATTCAAGGAAGGGGATTATATTCAAAAAAATCAGGTTCTTGCAAAGTTGGAAACATCGCAGCTAGAAATTGAATTGGAAAAACAAAAACAAGTCCTTGAAGTAAGTAGGATTCAAGCACAAATTGCAGAAGAAAAATTAGCAAAGGCAATAAGAAATTTTGAGATAAAATTTCTGGAAAAAGAAAAATTAGAGCTAAAGTTTAAAGCGAGTGAAAAGGAATTAGGAGAAACACTATCACAGTTCGATAGTAAAGAAGAATACTATGCACTTGGAGGGATGTCTGGGGAAGATTTTCTAAAAGTTAAAACGGAAAGAGAGTCTAAGGAACTTATTCAAAAAATTTCAGCTAAGGATCTAGAAATTATTTCCATTGGACTAAGGGACAAAGATTTGCTGGTTTCTGGGAGAAAATTACCAACAAGTCAAGAAGATAGAATGCAAAGTTTTATTGAATTAGGGACAAGGTTAGAGAGGCTAGAAGCAGAATCTTTACTCTCAAATCTAGATGTCCAAAGGTTAAACTTAAGTTCAATTGAACGAAGCATTAAAGACTCAACCCTTGTTTCAGATGATTCTGGAGTAATTCTTAAGAAAAATAAAAATATTGGTGAGATAGTTTCAAATAATCCAAGTGATTTTGTTTTGATTCTAGGAAATATTGAAAAGCTCTATGTGAGCATTAATAATTCAGAGAAAGAAATTTCTAAGTTTCACAAGGGAATGAAACTAACGTTAGAATTAGATGCATTTCCTAATATTCAACTAAATGCCAAAATTGATTCAATTAGTGGAGCTGTGGATGAGAGATCACACTCATTTGCTATGAGAGCTATTTTAGAAAATGATAGTAAGATGTTTAAGCCAGGAATGTTTTGTAGGGTAAAAATCCCTGTTGGTAAACTAGAGAAAAAAATTTTTATTCCCGCTAGTTCAATCTTAGACTCATTCGGTGAAGAAAGAGTTTATATAGTAAAAGCAAATAAAGTATTTCAGAAAAAAGTAAAAACAAAAGGCATAACTTCTGATCAGGTCGAAGTGATTAGTGGGTTAGAAGAAAATAATAAAATTGTCACTGAATCAGTGCATAAACTCAAAGAAGGAGATGAGATCGAGATTAGGAAGAGCGATGATTAAGTTCCTGCTCAAAAACCGGAAAAGGGTTTTGATTCTTTATTTATTGCTGTCTATATTGGGTCTAATATCGTTTTATGATATTAAAACTAGTTTACTTCCTGAAATACAAAGAATCGAGCTGAATCTAAAAACTAGATATGCAAATGCTTCAAGCATTCAAGTTGAGCAGATCATTACAAAACCAATTCTTGAACGAATTAACGGAATTTCTGGAATTGAATCAGCGATAGGTCGATCAGGTTCGTCCATTTCTGAAATTCAACTCATTGTCCAAGATAAAAACAAGAACACTGAAGAAGTATTAAGAGAAAAACTAGAATCAATTAGAGAATTTTTTCCCCGAGAAGTCGAAAGAACAACAATAGAAAGATTCAACCCAAATTCAGAAGCATTTTTTCAAATCGGATTTAAACAAAAGAGCATTAACTCGGGAGTAGGTTTAAGAGAGTATCTAGAAAGAGTTTGGAAAAAAGAATTAGAGAGAGTTGATGGAATCGCGAGTATAATGATAGTAGGTGGTGAAGAAAATAAAATTAAAATAAGCTTAGATAGAGAAAAATTAAATAGAACTGGGATTCAAACACAAGTGTTAATAAAAAATTTTCAAAATGAAAATCGGAATATTCCAATTGGGATTATTGAGGACAATAAAAAAGAAGTTAATCTAGGTGTTAAAAATAAATTAGATACGATTGAATCAATCAGTAAGTTTCAAATTAATATTGGAAATCAAAATAGGAATCTTTCTGAGTTTGCTCAAATTGAATACGAAACAGAAAGTCAAGACTGTTTTTTAGGAAAGGATAAGGGTGTAATTTTTTCTTTTCAACTTGAGTCAGGAAAAAACTTAATTGAAGTTAGTCAGAGACTTAGAAATAAGTTATCAGAAATCAGTAAAACCGAAAAAGATAGAGTCGAATATCTAGTCTTATTGGATGAAAGCGAATTCATAAATTCAGCTATGAATTCTTTAAAAATTTCACTTTTATTAGGGGGAATTTTATCTTTCATAGTCTTATACTTATTCGTTAAAGATTTTAGAGCACCTATAACGTTAGTTACTTTGATTCCACTGAATTTGATTTTAACTATACTTTGTTTTAAAATTTTCAATCTTAGTTTTAATTTACTATCGTTAGGCGGTTTATCATTAGGAATTGGAATGTTGTTTGATTCGAGCAATGTTGTTTTATCAGGAATAGAAAGAAATCTTGATAATGATAAAAATATTTTTGATTCAATCGAAAAAGGAATTAATGAAGTCTATACATCAATTCTTAGTGCGAACTTCACGACTTTATTAGTTTTTCTTCCCCTTGGGTTCAAGAGTGTAGGAAAAGCTAATCTATTTAGCGAAATGGCTATTTCAATTTCTATATCACTTACAATATCACTAGTTCTTTCATTAACTTTCACTCCGATAATCTACTCTTTTTTTCCAAAAAGAATAATTGAGTCTAGTAACAATGATGAGATAGTTTTTCTAAGTAAGTTAAATCATAATATAGATTATAATAGAAAGAAATTTTATCTATCAATTTTTATTTATTATTTAATCTCCATTCTATCAAGTTTATATATAAGATATGAATTTTTTCCTGAGCTTAAAAAATCAAATGTTCAATTGAACTTAAATCTCCCTGTTGAGTTGAATGAAAAATCTAAGAAAAGAATTATCTTAGAACTCAAAGAAATACTTGAAGAGAAGTATCAAAACTTTTCTCTTCAAGCGACGAGTATTGATGAAGTAAAAATATCTATCTTTGAGAAACTAGATGCAAAAGAAATCGAAACTATTATTGAGCAGATCAAAAAATTTCCTTTAAACAAGATTCAGCAGAGTTCAATGGATGAAGTTGGAAGATTCTTAAATGAGTCAAATTCTGACTTAACTGTAATTATCAGTGATGAATATGAACTAATAGAAAGAATTTCAGAGTTCAAAGAATTAGCTAATAATTCTAATTTGGTTAAGAGAATTGATGGATTTGGTGATGAAAAGATAGATGAAATCATTTTTTATCCCGATCAGAATAAGTTAATATTGTCTGAGATTGATTTTAATACTTTGTTAGAAGAAATCAGTATAACGATTTCAAAAACAGAATTCTTAAATGATTCGATTTATTTTAAAATCAATGATCAATATCCAAGTTTGGATGAAGTAAAAAAAATAGAAGTTTTGAATAAAAGAAGGGAACTTGTCCGTTTAGGAGCTCTTGGTAGGTTTGAATCTACTCAATCAATCAACGAAAGGTATATTATTGGAGGTAGATCAGGTGTTAAGTTTGAACTTTTTCTTTTCGATTCCGAAAAAGGTAAAGAATTAGCTAACTTACTAAGAGAAAAAAATTTTGAGGTAGAGAGCAAAACTGATAGAAGAGTCTCAGGTTATATCGACTTTTCTTTTACCCTTGGTGTTTCATTTATTCTCTTATATCTTTTCTTATCATTTCAATTTTCCTCTTTTAGAATAGGAGGAATCATTATCCTTGCTATACCATTGATATACTTAGGTATATTTCTTCCTTTGGCATTTACTGGAAATTCATTTAATATAAGTGTATTTTTAGCAATGTTGATTCTCTCAGGAATTGTTGTAGATAGTTCAGTTCTATTCTTCGAATATTTTTTTCATAGTACAGAAAATCATAAGTTGGTAGAAAAAATTTCAAGACCGATTCTGGTGAATTCAACGACAACAATTTTTGGATTAATGCCTCAGTCATTGGGAATTGGCGATGGAAATGAATTCTATAGCCCACTTTCTATTTCAATGATATTTGGAATAATACTATCTGTTCTCTTCACATTGATTGTATTACCAAGAATAGCAAAAGAGATAAAACTTTGAAAGAATGGATTCAAAGAAATAGTCTCAGATCAAAGATAATATATTACACTTTCTTAATATTGATAGTATTAAGTTACGATACTATTCGATTTGGAGATAATAAAAAAGATTTAAATAATTCTTTTTCAATCGAATTTAGATATCCTAATGCAAATATTGAAAGTTTAACAGAAAAAATTGTCATCCCTGTAGAAGAAAAATTATCAGCTATCTCAGGTATAAAAAGTATATTCAGTAGAATTGAGAATGGAAGAGCGTTCCTATTTTTAGAAACTAATCTAGAACCAAGAATTCAAAAAGAAATTAGAGGAATTCTAGAAACAGAATATAGCAAATTCCCAACTGATGCAAGCAGACCAATACTTGAGAAAAGTTCAATTGATGAAAAACCTGATATAATTTATTCTATAGAGATGAACCAAATTAGAATCCATGAAGCTATTCATCAAATTAAGGCTTTGAAAGGTATCAAAAGGGTTATTGTATATGGAGAAGAGAAGAAGGAGATTCAAATTGATTGTGATCATAAGACATTGAGTAATCGAAAGATAAGCCTAGAAAGGATTCAATCATTAATTCATGATAACAATACAGAAAGAGTTATAAAAAGAGTTTCGATTGGTAATAAAGTAAGTAAGATTTCTTTGAAAACTACACTTCATAGTTTTCATTCAATCAGTGAGTTGGAGATTGAACCAAAGATTAAGTTAAAAAATTTTTGTAGAGTATTTGAAGCTATAGCTAAGCAAAATTCAGCAACTCGAAAAAATCTAAAGGAAAAAGTTTCAGTTTATATTTTCTTAGAAGATACTGATAAAAAATTTAAAATTGATGAGATACTAAAAATTTTTGATAAAGAGCGAATAAACTTTGAAGAGATATTCAATGAATCTAAAGAAACAAATAAGAGTTTAATCAACTTATTTCTATCATTATTAATTATACTAATTCTTAGATTGTTTATTAGAAATTTTCATAGGATCAAAATCATTTCATTAGAAGAAGAGATTTTTATTCTATTCAATAATTTGTTAATTTTTGTAATCTTCCTTGGGGTTTTATCCCGAAAGGTAACTGAGTTCAATTTGTTGATCGTTCAGGCAAATTATCTTCTAAATAGTAAAGAGCAACCAATGAAATCTTTATTCGGTTCAGGTTTGCTACTTCTGTTTCTAGGGATGGGAACATTGGATTCTGAGATAGTAATGAATCTATTTTTATTCTTTAGTTTAAATATAACTACTATTTTCTATTATTACTTTTATGAATTTCATGTAAAAAAATTATTTCTAGGAAGAATTTTTAATTATACTATAATAAAGATAATTAGAAATACTATACTATCATATATTAAACTATTAGAAAAAATCCAAACGAATCATTTGATAAGAAAAATAATTGAAAAAATAAAAATCATTTCTCAGAAGATACTTAAAAGTGAAATCATAAAATTTTCTATCATGAGTTTAGTTATTCTATCAGGAATAACTATATTAAGTAAATCTTATATAGCTGAGAGTAGATTCATGAATATAAACACAGTTTGGGGGACTTTAGAAATGGGAACTGGTACTGGGTTTATGGAAACTGATAGTAGTTCTAGAAAGATTGAAGGTGAATTCTTGAATTTCACTGAGGTGAGAAATGTATTTGCTAAGATTGAAAAGGATCAAGCAAAGTATCAGCTAGAACTAAAACCTGAAATAGAGTTTACAAAAGAATTAGAAGCTAAACTAAAAGAGTTAGGTAGTTCAATTGAAGATGGATTTTTATACTTTCAAACAAATAGAGATAGGTCAGACAATGAGATAGAGTTTTGGGTAAGCGGAGATGAATGGAATCGATTGGATCAGTATTGTAAAAAAATTATTTCTAAGATTAAAAAACATCCCAAAGTTAAAGATGCATTTTTGAAATATAAAAGTCCAAAAAGAGATCTTGAGTTGAAAATTGATTCAGGAAAAGTTAATCAAATGGGAATTAACGTCAGTGGAATAGCAAATAAAATTAGAAATTATAATTCAGGTTCAGTAATTGGAAAAATTTTCGATGGAAAAGAAATTTTAGATGTTTGGCTTAAAGGAAAAAATCTTTCCAAAAAAAATTTATATGATACTGAAATCCAAATTGCAGACTCAAAACTTAAGCTTAAAGCTTTCAGTGATGAGAATGAGATTCATAAGGCTGATAAAATTTATAGGAAAAATAGGGAAATGATCTTACCTTTTTTAGTTGTATTAGAGAACCCAAGTTTTAGGGACGAGATTATTCTGAGCATATTTGAGGAAGAGTTAGAAGAAGGTTACAGAATACATGTTGAAAAAATCGATCACAAAAGCTCTACAAAAGAAAAATTTCTTTTAAGTTTTGCAATTTCAATCATAGGGATTTTCATCATTTTAGAAAAAAGTTTTTGGAGAATAATTTTTAGTTATATATTTTTGGTAATGTTGGGAATTGTTTCAGTTCATATTTTCGATAGTTTAGATTTTGAGATATTAATCTTGATTTTGGTTATTTCAAATAATAAAATTTCTAATATGATTCTGGAAGATGAAGAGATAACCTAAAGTTAAGGATTTAATCTCCAAAATTACAATTAGTTTGGTCTTTTAAAGGAATAGAAATCTGCTTAGGATAAAATTTTGCTTTATTATTTTGATTCTTTCTTTAGTCTTATCTAAATGCAAGGAAACTTACTAAATGGATGAGATTCACAAAATGATGGAACCTTTTTATATACCAAGAGAGATTCCCACTCAGCTGATCAAAAGAATTATGGATTCAATATATAAAATTGAAGTTACAGGTGAACAATTCATTCCTAAAACAGGAGGTGCAGTCCTAATCTGCAACCACACTGATATGCTAGACATTCCTGTCCAAGGTGTTTATCTTCCTCGTAAAATTATTTTCTTGGGAAAGCAGGAAATTTTTACTCCACAAGAAGATATTGTAAAATTTCTTAACCAATCAGAATCACCTTTCAATACACCCTTGCTCTCACCATTAAAATCGATGATTGAAGATTCACTCAATAATCTTGCAGAAGTCTATTCGGGACAATTAAAGCATTGGGGTGGCATGCCGATCATCAGAAATTTTCATGGAGAGGATGCTAAGTCTGCTGTGGCATATTATGAAGAACTAGAGAACTACATCTGTGAAATTCTTCGCTCTGGGGAAATAGTTTCTATTTTTCCTGAAGGTACTAGAACTCTGACCGGAGTCATGGGACCATTCAAGGCTATGGCTGCAAAACTTGCGATTAGGGCTGGTGTTCCCATTATTCCGAGTGGAATTTCGGGAGCTTGGAATATGTCTGATCCCAAAGCTTTTCTTTCTTTTGCTGCTTTCAAAACTAAGATTGTATATAACGTTGGCCAACCCATAACACCTGATCAATTTCCAAAAGAAAACGAAAAGAAAGCTGCCAAAATTCTCACAGAAGAATTAGAAGGCAGAGTTTACTATCTCACAAATCATTGGGAAAGAAGGGGACAATCCAGAAGATTCTCAACAGTTCTTTAGTTCTGAACTCAAAATTTTATAGAACTAGAGGAACGTTATGAGTCTTTTTGAAGTTCTTTCTATATATATTATTCTGCAATGTTTATTTACAACTATTACATTGCAGATCATCTCTAAACTTTTTCCAAGTCTTAGAATTGAATGGAAAAGTGGTTTTGGGATTTTCATTCTTCCACTCTTTACGTTCATAAGTTTTGGATTAGAAATTAACATCAAGGAAGCGGAAAAGAAAGATTCAGGGTTGTTCAAAATTGATAAACTCTTCTTATTTATAAATCCAATTTATTTTCTTTTTGCAAGACTTAGAATAGATTTTCTTTTCATTGATAGAGCTGATATTTTTTACCTAAATAAAATTCCTTCTCGAGATAAACAATATTTACTTCCTAAATCAGGACTTGTTAAAATTAGAAATGCTTATCTAAGAAAATCTATACTAAGAATTGAAGATAGAACTGTTTTCCCAAATTTTAAGATTGATATCAAAGATATTTTACTGCTTGGAACTTCATTTGATGTAACTAAGTCCATCGAACTTTTGTTCAAAACAAGAAGAGGGGAGTGTAAAATTGGTAATGGAGAAGTTTCCACTCGTAGAAGAGGTAACAAAGGTATTTTAAAACTTAAAGGAGTAACGTTAGGCGAAATCACTAATCTAGACTTTGTTCCAATTCCTCCTTTTAATCAAAAACTCTATCTAATAGCAGAATTTCATCACAAGAAAAAAGAAACAATAGTACAAGGAAGTCTAGGCAGACCAATTAATAAGTTAGACGCAACTAAAGAACTAAAAGCTGATGAGTTAAAGAATAAACTTACATTTGGTTTCTCAATAGAGTGGTCAGAATATGAACTTCTATTCGATTTAGCACTAAAAAAGATTATAATGAAATTAGTTTCTGGTGGAGTAATCAATGAGGTAGTGAATACTACTGTTGAATTTTTAGCAAAACTCTTGACTCAACCTCCCACCTCTAAAACTACTAAGGAGAAGAAGGATTCACAGCCTTTGGATTCGGAAGCGGACCAGTCTTAGGAGTTTCAGTTCCACCATTGTATTTGTAACTATGAGTTTTTAACAAAACCCAATCATTGTCCTTAAAAATAGAAAAACTAATCTCAGTGACTCGATTGGATTCATCATACTTAATTTCACTCATCCGTTTAGATTCTGCTTGAATGTTCTCACGCTTAATTATCTTTCCATTTTCATCAAAATAGTATCGTATCACAGCAACAGTCTTTCTTTTCTCATCAAAAATTTCTTGATTATATAATTTTTCATTATACAAATCTTTCTTTAGATTAAAAATCTCAACTTCTTTATCTTCCAGCCATTTGATTTCACCATCACTAGCCATTCCTCTCCACATAGAAAGAATTTTATACTTCATTGTCTCTTTACCTTCAGTATTAAAGACAGTAATTTCCTTTAACTCACCGTTAGGTGTATATTTGAATACCTTTCTTTCTTCTAGACCTTTAGTGGAATATAGTTCTTCGAAACTGAGTTTATTCTTTTCATAAGTATATACAGTTTCACCGTCCCCAGTTCCTTCCCCTTTTTTAAATTTTTCTTTGATAAGTCTTCCTTTATCATCATATTCATATTCTGCTTTATACAAGATTTTCCCATCTTTAGTTTTTACTTCTTCAGAAATTGGTCCAAAAGAATCTAAGCCCATTACATACTTATCGAGTGGTGACCATTTACCTGGAGTAAATGCTTGAAGTGAAAAAATGATGAGGATAAAGATTAAAAAACTTTTCATTTAATACTTTCCGCCAGAAATAATTTTATAAGTAAAAGATTCATCTTCCAAATTAGCATAAGATTCAAAGGTTACATCCACCTCAGAAAGCGAATCAATTGTATCAATATTAGTGTTTGATAAAATCTCTAAGAATGGTTGATTCTTGCTATTGAATAGATATAAAGTTATTGGAACATCTTTTATTGGCTTTTTGTTGATATTCATTAACTTTGCTTGAAATTTAGGGAAACCATCATCTTTTTTTACCATCCTAAGTGAACTTAATACTAGTTCTTCATGTGTTTCCGTCTCAGTATCTAACGTAGCCTTGGATACTACATCAAACTTAGTATCTGTATTACTTGGATCAGTGACTATACTGAAATATACTTCTTCACTTGGTGCAATAGAATACTTAGTAAAATATGGATAATCAAATTTTAATTTACTTCCAGTAGGGCTAATGGAATAAATTTCTAAATCTCCAACTATAATTCTTTTAGTACCTATATTTTTTACTAAACCAAAAATATATTTATTGGTTGAGTATTCTCTTGTAGAAAGTATTGATACTTCAATAGGAAGTTTTGCATTAGTTAATTTTTTATAAAAGATTGGAATTGAAGCTCTTGAACCATCGAATTGTCTAGAAGTTATATCAATCGATTCTATTGATGAAACTGGTTCATTTACTTGTTCCTCGATTTCTTTTCCACTTTGGTGAGAAGGATCATCTGGTTTAGTTGCCAAAAAACTTAATGCTATTGAAATGATAAACGCAACAATAGGGATGAACCTAGCTAATTTTAGTATCTGAGGAAATATGGGAGCATCATTAGATATTTGGTTATTAGGTTCTTGTGATCTACGTTTTTCTTTAGACTTTGATTTCTCGTAAGTTTTCACAACTGAATTTTGACTAAAATCAGAATATGAATATTCCGTTCCACAGAAAATGCAAAAAAGTTCTGAGTTCCCATTTTTGTTTTCGTCAATTGATCCTGAGCATTTTTTACATCTAAGATTGTTCAGATTCATTTTTCCCTCCTAAAGCGTTTTAAGACTCTTCCAAATATAATATCGAACTCTTCTAGTTTAAATAAATATGCTATAAAAAAATATGCTAGAGTAGCAACTCCTATAGACAAAAATACATATATTCTAGATGAATTTGCATGTGATAAATTTAATTCATATAGATATTGAAAAAAGTTGTTTCCAATAAAAAATTTCATCAGAATCAAACAACTTGTCAAAACCAAAAGTGAAGGAATAAATCGAAACAATTGTCTCAAGATAATTTTGCCTTCTATAGAACTATACTTTTTACTAAAATGAAAAATAAGTAAGCCAAGTGTTACAAAGGAACAAGTCGCAGATGCTAGTGCAAGTCCAGCATGTTTCAAGGTTCCAATCAACATTATATTTAAAAATAAATTCAAGACAAATGCTGTTATGTTAGCCTTAAGCGGGGTTTTAGTATCTTGAAATGCATAAAATGATGAAGTCAATATTTTATTAAGTGAATATGCTGGAATTGCAAATGCATAAAATCTAAGTGCATTGAGTGTTGTATCAGTAGAGTTAGAATCCCATTTTCCTCCATAATAGATTGAATCAATGATTTCTCTACCCAAGACTAAAAATCCAATTGAGGCGGGCAAAGTAAGAAACAAAGTGAAAGAAATCACATTGGATAGTTCTTTAGGAATAATCTCTTTATTATCTGATTTGAGTGCATTGAGTAAAGTAGGAAGTGTTGTTGTTGCTAAAGCTACTCCAATAATTCCTGTTGGGAACTGTATCAATCTTTGGGAATAGTCTAAACTTACAACAGCACCTAGACCGGGATTTTGGTTTTGAATATAGTTTGCAAAGAAAATATCAATAAGAAGCCCAATCTGATAAAAACCCCCACCCAAAATTGCAGGTATCATAAGAGTTGCAATTTTTTTTATTGCAGGATGTTTAAAATCAAAACCATAAATTGGACTAAAACCCAGATAAGCAACATATACTGCTTGAATTAAAAGTTGAGTAATCCCTCCTGCAACAATTCCATAACTTAATATTCTAACTTTTTCTTCAATACTATCGTAAAACGGTAGTATAAAAACAAAAACAATTAAATAGGCAAGGTTAAGAACGATAGGCGATAAGGAGGGAACGAAAAATTTTTGCTCAGAATTTGAAATTGCCATAAATATTGAAGCAAGGCTTGCAGTCATGATTAGGAAAAATAATATGAGGGAAAGCTCAATTACAAGATCTGAATATTCTTTAGAACCACCAACTAAGCTAGGAACAAAAAAAGGAGCAGCTAAATAAAAAAGTCCAACAAAGATACTCAAAAAGCTAAATAATGTAGTTAGTATTACTCCAGCAACTTTTTTTGCTTGAACGACTCCTTCTTTCTCTGCTTCAGAAAAAATTGGCATGAATGATTGTGAAAGTGTTCCTTCTGCAAGTAGATTTCTAAACATATTTGGGAAACGATAGGCGACAGAGAAAGCAGATGCAACTAGACCTGTTCCAAAAGTAACTGCCATGAAATGATCTCTGACTAGACCAAGAATTCTAGATAAAAAAGTATAGAAAGAAAGTGCGATACTTCTAGAAGCACTTCCTGAATTTTTTTTTGTTTCTTGGTTAGAGTTTTTCAATAGTTGAAATTGACCCAGATTGTCTTAAATTAAATCTAGAGAAACAAGTAGGACATTTTTGAATTCCTTGTTTTTTGATTTTAATTCTAGTCCCACAAGTTCCACAGTTTATGACTAGCTCATTAAACTCTTCAGAGAATGAATCCATTTCTTGTTCAACAATACTTTCTCTAGCAGTATCTTTAAGATCATATCCAAAACTTTTGGTGACAAAAGGAATCGTGAATCCACCACTAGATTTTTTTTGTGTTGAGGTTTCAAAGAAAGGCTCAGTTTTAATTTCTTGAATCTTCTCAGCTAGAGGAACCTTTTCCTCGGCAACGTTTTTGAGTTTATTTATTTCTCTCTGAAAAATTTTAGGGTCTTCCTTTTTTTCTGAGTAATCTTTAATGCTAGGATTTTTAACAATAGATTCTTCTTCATCGAATCCAAAACGAAACTTTGGTTTCTCTGAAAATTTTTCTTCACTAACACTTTTTTGAGACTCAGGGTTTCTTTGAAGAAAGTATAGCGATTCTAGAAGTTTCTCCGCAGCTTCTTTATCTTCCGCCAAAAGAAAAAGTTTTTGAAATCCAAAAAAATAAAATAACTCTTTGATCTCAGGATTTAGTTCAATACATACAAGAGTATAATTTTTTTCCTTGAATTTTTTTCTAATTCTGATTAAAACTGCGATTCCAGCTGATGATATCGATTCTAATCCACTGAAATCTAAAATGAATTTGGAAAAACCTTTGGCTTCTTCTTCTTTAATAAAATCATAGAAGTCTATATGACTTGAAGAATCTAATACCCCTTTTGCTTCTAGGACAATTTCTTGAAATGAGGCATTTTCAGACTGAACTGAAATAGAAAACATTAGTCTAGAAAAATCGCATCCATTGCTTCAGTTGGATTTTGCTTAGGAATATCTTTTTTCTTCTCAGGACTAACGTTAGTTATATCTAACTTAATTTCTTGCATCGGAGAAGTTGGTGGAAATGGATCCACATCTTGTATGTTTAAACTGATACTAGAATCAAATTTATTTTTTCCAGTGATATATTGTTTAAGTGTATTTTCTTTTTCATCAAGGAAACTTTTCAATTTACTCTTTGACTCTGTTGCACCTAACGTTGATCCTTGGAAAGAAGCAAGCCTATAGATGCTGAAACTAAAAAAAGCAAAGATTGCCCAGATAATAAGTGTAGCTAGAAAAGCAATTACTACATAGTTGGAGAGCATCCAAATGAAAATTTCTCTTTGATTAGAAAGCAAGTATTGAACATTACCTCTATTATATATAAGATGAATGGATCCTATTGCTTCTAGTTTTTCAGTATGATAGATGGGTGAGGATAGTAGAATCGTTTGAAACTTTAAGTCGGGAAAAAATCTTAACATCCAATTTCCTAGCATGGTTCCGTCACCTTCATTTTCTTTGCCTATGATCTGAGGAGTTGGAAGTTGTCCTTTTCTCATTCTCAAGGCTCTCATGTAATATGGTTTATTGTATTTATCAGGCTCATTTGTTTTAAGTTCTGAAGGATTATTATGTGATAGGACAGTTCCATCATTAGAAAGAATAAAAATTTCTTTTAGTAAAAATTTATCTTGGTCTTTTTCGGATTGCTTAATCAGTTTTCCAAAAAAATCGTTCATTTCCCTTTGTCCTTCAACGCTCATTTTTGTTTCAGAAACCCTAGCAATTGTAGAGAGTATATCTCTAGCTTTGTTATCTGATGTATATTTTAATAGTGAAACAGAGGATCCAAGGGATTCATAGAAGGACCAACAGACAGCACTGATCGCAAGCACTTCAAGGGATAACAAAGCAATTACGAAAAAGGAGGTTAGTCTTATAATCATCATACTATATTTGATTTTCGGAACGAATCAAAAATTTGTCAATTGTAAAAATTGCATTTATTCATCGATTTGCTTGTGCATAATTCTGTAGAATGGTAACCATTGAGGAAAGACCGTTTCTACGACTAATGGAAAGAAATTTTTTTAAGCCTATCGTTTCCAAAAAATCTAGTTTTGCCTTCGAAATTTCTTCTGGGCTATGTCCAGAAAGAACCCTAACTAAGATTGCAATTAAACCTTTAGTTAGGGCGGTATCACTATCTGCCAAAAAATAGAGCTTATCTTCTTTTAATTCGGGAAGAACCCAAACCCTGGACTCACAACCCTTTACCCTGAATTCTTCTTTTTTTTTGTCTTCAGGATATTGGCTCAACTCATCACCTAATTCTACTAGATATTGAAACTTATCTTCCCAGTTTTCTAATTCTGAAAATTCTTCTATAATCTCAGTTTGTTTTTCTTCTATAGTTTTCATTCAATCGAATACTCTTTCATTTTTCTATAAATTGAAGCTCGTGAAATTCCCAAAAGTCTTGCTGCTTTCTCTTTATTATTATTGGTTTTATTAAGTGCATTCACAATACTCCTTTTCTCCATTTCTGAAATTGGGATAGTTTCATCTTGTTTAGGTTCGACAAAGGACTTAGGAGATACATTATAAGTTTGGATCTCGAATGGAATGTCTTCTAATTTTAATGTATCATTGTTTGTAAAAAGTATGATTCTATGTATAGTATTGCTAAGCTCTCTAACATTTCCTGGCCAATAGTAGGATTCAAATTTTTTTAAAAACTCGTCATTATAGTTTTTTAGAGATTTTTTTTCAAGTTCACTATAGAGTTTTAGATAAAAACTTAATAATGGTTTTATATCTTCTTTTCTTTCTCTTAAAGGTGGGATTCGTAATTGTAAAACATTTAGTCTAAAGAATAAATCTTCTCTAAAAGAATGATTTTTAACTAGTAAGCTTAAGTCTTTATTGGTAGATGCAAGAATTCTTACAGGGAGTTTTTTTAAACTGACTTCATTCAAAAAGTTTATCAGTTCAATTTGAAGATCTTTGCTAAGTTCAGAAACTTCATCAAAATAAAGTGTACTAAAAGAATATTCTGAGTTTTTCCTCTTTTGTAATGACTCTTGAAGGATGCTGTTTAACTTTGCTTTATCAAGAGCAATTGAGTGGATAACAATAAATTTTTGATTAATTCTTCCTGCCTCTTGAAATATTGCTTTGGCAAATAACTCTTTTCCAGTTCCCGATTCTCCAACTATCAAACAAGCAGCTTCACTTTTAGAGATTTTAACAATTGTATCTAATACTGATTTGATAATAAGGCTATCACCTATAATTCTATCAAAAGAATTTTCTATTTCAGATTTTTTACTAGAACCAATCGAAAATTTTTGTAGGTAAGTTTCTATCCTAGATTTTCGATCAAGTTTATTCAGATAAAAAGCATAAGCTTGGCTAAC
The DNA here is from genome assembly GCA_033762425.1 of Leptospiraceae bacterium. Classification (GTDB taxonomy): domain Bacteria; phylum Spirochaetota; class Leptospiria; order Leptospirales; family Leptospiraceae; genus JANRLP01. The sequence continues at coordinate 7,146 of JANRLP010000049.1, read as the reverse complement.
ACTTTCTAAAATTTTTTGAACCTTTGCAGATTTTTCTAAAAGGTCAAAAATATTCATATGTAGAAAAGACTCTGTGATTCGTTTATCTAATTTTCCAGTAAGCAATATGATCTGGTAGTCACGATCTTCTCTTTCAATTTTTTGAATCAATTCCAAACCATTCATATTTGGCATCTGAAAATCAGTTATAATCACACTGAATCCATTAGGATCTTTTTCAATTAAGTCATAAGCTTCACTTGGATCTTCAGACATAACTAGTTCCAATTGGTTTGTGAATAGAAACGGGCTTAGACTTTTAGAAAGGAAGTTTAGATAATGTTTATCATCATCAATAACTAGAACCTTTGGATTTTTATGTCTCAAATTGATACGCTTACCTAAATTTTTAGCTATCCTACAATTTTCTTACTTCAAAGCAAGGATATTTTGAGAATAATCAAGATTTTAAAATCTTACATACTTTGTAAAATGCAAACATATGTGAAAAACTCAATGTATTAGATAACCTTTTATTCTTTGTATAGTTAAGATAACATCACAGACTTCAAAAAAACTATCTATGATTTTTTAATTTTAATTTAAGTATGACTTGATAGATTACTTCTTACAACAGATATTCCTAATATAAAAAATAAGAACTATACCAGCAATCATTGTTTTTCTTGGAAATAAATTTACTAAATGAATAAAATTAATGAGACATAATAAATTATATAGGATATAAATAATTTATTGATAAAAACATTTAAGAGAATTTTTTAATAAAAGATAAATTCATGTTTTATCAAAAAGCATTCCAAAAAAAGTAGATAAAGAGTATTTAAAGTTATAAATACAAATAATAAGGAGCAAACGCAAAAGATGGATTGGGATTTAGTTTTGCAAGAAATATCAAAGAAAATTCCTGATACATACTATAAACCTTTTATTCTTCCACTAACATTTGAAGAGATGAATGATCAGGTTGTGATTTTAAAGGCACCCTCAGAGATAATAAAGAGTCATGTAGAGAATAAATATCAAAAATTTATTGAAGAAGCGCTTGAAACAGTATCAGGCGATAAGTTTAGGATAGAAATTAATGTTGATGAAGGAACAAAACCGATTGCAACTTTTCTACAAGATAAGTTCAAAGATGAATCATTTGAGTTCAATCCAGAATATACACTAGACCAATTTATCTTTAGTGAAATGAATAAACCTTTAGAAATTGCTTGCAGTATGATTTTGCAAAAGAATACAAGCTCTAGTTTTAATCCTTTTTATATTTATGGAAACATAGGTGTAGGTAAGACTCATCTACTTCATGCATTAGGAGCTGGATTAGAAAAAATTTATCAATCTAAATCAATCAAGTATATTAGTATAAACACATTCCTTTCAGAGTTTGTGATTAATGTTCAAAATAGACAGAACTTAGATTCGTTTCGTAATAAGTATCAATCTTATAGCGTTCTTATTGTAGATGATATGCAATATCTTACAAGTATTGCTGAAAAGACTCAGGACGAATTCTATAATCTTTTTAATTTTCTTTTTGAGCGCAAACGACAGATCATTCTTGCAGCAGATAAACCAATTGCAGATTTATCAATTCAAGAAAGACTCAAGTCAAGATTTATGAGTGGGACTCAGGTAGAAATATTAGATCCAGACTCAAAGCTCAGAGAAGAAATCATTTCTAAAAAGAGCCAACAGCTTGGTTTGAACTTAGACCCTTGTTCAGTTACTTATATCTCTGAGAATTTTAAATCAGATATTAGAGCAATGACAGGCTGTTTGAATGAGTTATCACTCTATAAGAATGCATATAACCTTTTGATACTAACTGATGAGAAGATCAGAGAAATTCTAAGAACTAGAATTGAAAAAGTGGATAAGCACGAAAACCAAAGTGATAATATCTTGAACCATATTTGTCAGTACTATTCTCAAGAGAAATCTGCGATTTTAGGAAAAAGCAGACGTTCAGAGTATATTATGCCAAGACATGTATCCATGTATCTATTGTATGAAATTTGTAGAATGAACAAAAGCCAAATCGGTAAAATGTTCAATACTTCACACCAAACTGTTCTTTCAGCAATCGAAAAGATTGAATTGAAGCTCAAGAATGAAGAAAAGTTTAAACGAAACATAGATAGTTTTAGAAAGAAATTCGAGTTACAGTAGAAACTTCAGTCTAATAGTATATGAAATGGATAATAATACTATTAGTAACAGTTAGTTTAGCTGCTCAAGGCAGACCCGGTTCCAGTTTTGGAAATCCAAGTGGAGACTTTGGTCGCCCAGGCTCAGGTCAAGGCAGACCCGGTTCCAGCTATGGAAATCCAAGTGGGGATTTTGGTCGTCCCGGCTCAGGTCAAGGAACACCAGGCTCCAGTTTTGGAAATCCTAGTGTGGATTATGGTCGCCCTGGAACAGGACAAGGTAAACCTTAAAAAAAAGTTTATTTAAATGAATTTGAATAGATTAGCTGAATGTGTTTCATCAAAAAATCTTTTAACTTCAGTTTTACAATTTTGAATGAATAGAATTTTACTTTTAGCATCTAAAATTTTTTGAGTAGAAATTAGAATTGATAGTCCGGTCGAATCAATAAAAGTTATATTAGAAAAATCTAATATCCAATCATTGTCTAATTTTTTGCAATTCTCGTTTAAAAAGTAAGACAGGTGGAAATGATATAGATCTAATTCATGCATATTGATAAACTTTAAAAGGAACTTATCCTCTATAAGTTCAACTTGAAAGTACTTTTTTGATTCTTTAGTTTCAACTAAAATATTATCTATATCCAATGAAAATCACCATATAACCAAAGTTCAATTAACATCGTTAAATTTAAAAAAGAAAATTCAAATGTTTTTTTTATTAATCAAATTATTTTCTCTAGACAGGATTTTTTCATTGAAATAGAATTCGGTTAAATTAGATTTTATGCTATGAAAATCTCTCATATAATTCTTTTCATTGTTGCTAGCATTATTACTTGCAAAGGAGAAAAGCCTTGCTCTCCTCTAGACTCTAGTTGTAATCTTTTGGGCTATATTCTTCCCGATCTAATTTCAAATAGTAATAGAAAGATCAAATTCAATGGACTAAACTATTTAACTATTTTAAGTTCTACTTCTGTTAGACTTGGCTGGACTGCTGCTACTTCTACAGTTGGCTCCCCTATTGAATATAATATCTATTCCGCAAACACAAGTGGGGGGCAAAATTTTTCAACACCTTTACAGACTGTAGCAGGTGTTACAACAGCTACAATAACAGGGATAACTGCTGGTACGAATAACTATTATGTGGTTAGAGCAAAAGATATTGCGGGTAACGTTGATACAAATACAAATGAAAGAGCTGCTCTATTCAATGGACTCATTCGATTTATTCCGCTTGATTCGGGAAGTTTGACAACAGGAGAAAAAATTGGTGGAGGTGCTGTGACTGCAATTGGTTCTCCTTCTACTACTTCAACAGATAGGAAAGGGACAGTGAACAATGCATATACTTTAAATGGTTCAACACAACATTTTACATTCAGTGAAACAACACCAGTTGCTTTACCTACTGGATCTGCTAGTAAAACTTTTTGTGCTTGGACTAGAACAACAAATCTGAATAGTCAAACTATAATTGGTTATGGTGGGAACACTACGGGTCATGCAAATTTTTTGATGATCCATGATATTGGTTATACTTATTTAGCCTATGATCAATCAGGCTCTTTTGCGAATAATAGTGACGCATCTTCAACATTTACAAATGGAAATTGGAACTTTGTTTGTGTTACAATCCTTCGAACTGCAACTGCCAATATATGTGGATTTCAGTTGAATGATAGTTATTTAGGTGAAAATGTAAACGTAACAACCGCTTTAAATTCAATAAATAATACAACAGGGAAAATAGGTGCTTTTTCTAATACTTTATCTCAGCGTTTCAATGGCTCTATAGCTGAGGTTAGTATTTGGAATCGCATATTAACCCAAGCAGAGATGTTGGCTGTTAGTAAAAACTAGTTTTTTTGTTATGGGTTTATTTTCATAAATCCATTAATTATTAGTTTTTTCAATTTCTTCTTTATCTAAGTCAATCAGTATAGAATCTTCTAGTTCAACTGCTAAACAGGATTCATTTGGAAATCGAACAAAAATTCTATTATCTTTGACTTCTTTAATATTACCGGATTCAATTAAGTTAAACGGCGCAACAAAACATAAAATTGATAATGTATAAAAGATATAACTAGGTTTCATTTGTGATTTGAATTTTAAGATATTCAGAGTTTCCTTGAGTAACCAACATGAGTTGGTATTAGGATTTATCTTAAGGGACATTCTGAAGGCAATGGTAATTATTTATATGTTTTTTTCTTACATTGAACTCGGTTTACTCAATTAATTTTTTTGGGGCGTCTTTTCCCGCTCTCGCTTCGGTCAATAAATTTCTCACTTCGTTACACCACAAAAAGTTGTGGCAACACACTTCGGTAAACTCAGTGCATCGCTCAGTGACAGAAATTTATTGACCACTCTTCGATCGGGGACGCAGGGGCTTTTCCGTGGTTGGTGCTTTGTAATAATTATTAGCCTTTCAATAATTTATTTTGTAATAACTGCTTTTATGAAATTTATTGACTAAGTAATAACTAAATCTATAAATTCTTGTAATAATTGTTTGTTTGGCGAACCCAAAAAAATTCTTTACGCATAAAGACCTTTTTCTCTACCAGAGCGAAAACTGTGAAGCAAAAACTATAACGAAATACACTACTAATACAAGATGCCAGAACTATTACAGGACAATTCGTATAAGATAGATAGCGAAGGAACACTCGTTTTCACACTCAACATGGGAACTAACGCACGCAGATTGTTCAGACGAAAGCTCATTCGATGTAAAACACATGCTAAGGCTTTGAAAGAACTATTGGATAGATATGAAACAGCGAGTTGGTCGGGAATGATTTTGAAGCCCAATGCTAATATGAAAACCAAATATCAGGTTAAAGCGAGTGAGTCAGAAGTAGAGGAAGAGAACTACAAAATACAGACGATTCGATTCTTCAACGGATTGGATTTAGTTGAATTATTTGTGAAAACTCCACTAGGACGTGGGAGCTAACGCAAAGTAATGCGGCAAGGATTTACTCAGCTTTAACTTTTAGTGAACGCAAAAAATTAACGAGAGTAGAGCCGGAGCTTCGAATAGAAGCGAGGCTAGCAGTTGCAGCCGGAGGCGTAAGCAAACTGCTCGAATGCTCCCGAACGATAGGCGGAGCCGTTAAACCGACTTGTTGACTACGCAATTTTCTTCCTTAAGAAAATTGTGAAGTCCAAAAGATATCTAAGTACAATTGAAAGTCACTTGGCTAAAAGCTATAAATGTCTCGCTTGTGCGACCCCCTCGTTTTCTTTGCTCGACATCCATGTCTCGCATCGGACGAACGCAAGGTGTCTTGCGTTCTTACCGACCAGAAAACTCTTTTCGAATCCTCAATTGAATATATATAAATGGATTTTTGGGCAGGGGAGGATTCGAACCTCCGAAGGCATAGCCGGCAGATTTACAGTCTGATCTCGTTAACCGCTTGAGTACCTACCCGGAGAATGGAAGACAGAAACTGAAGATTTTCAGCCTGTGATCGAATTCAGGTGAGCTGCCTAAGGGACTCGAACCCCCAACCGGCTGATTACAAATCAGCAGCTCTACCAATTGAGCTAAAGCAGCATTAATTACCAATATTTTTAAAAAGGGCTTGTAGTCAAGAAAACTTATGATATATTTTCGTAGTTTTCTACTTCTCTACGGTAAATCTCGAGGTCTAGGGTCTTAATCAGGCTTGCAAGGTCATTGAGAATCCACTTGTCCACAAGTTTACCTCTGTCTCTACCCTTAAATTTGTCTAGGTAGATGTTTCCAAAGAGGTCTCGACCATATTCGTATGCCACGAATCTGCCTTCTCGCCTTCCTGTCTTGTTTATCATCCTAATCGTCATTAGGGAACCATTCAAACTCAGTACCGAAAAAGTACAAATATTTTTTTTATTTGTTGCTATTTTTTTCCTGTTCCGATACTCTAATAAGGGAGAGAAGACCTTCATGGATGAAGGATATTCATCGAATACGCACGGAGGCGTTCATGTATTACGAGGATCTAAACCCTGAAGTTCAAAGCGATTTCATTAAATCAAATATCACTGTTGCCAATCTTACAAGTGAAAGCCAACTCCCATTGTTTGGATTGTTTGCAAGAAATTTACTAACTGATACCCAAATGGATAAAGTTAAAAAGATTCGTAGCAAACGTTTCAAAACGGAATCTCAAAAAAACAAATTCAAAGAAGATTAAATCATTTTTTGGAAACCCTGAAAACCACTGGAATGATTAAAACAGTGTTTTCGGGAAGAGAAAATTTCCATTCTTTAGCTTGTCTTTCAAAATGTTCTTTAAAAATACTATATTCACATTCTTTTATATTAATAATTCTACTAGGCTTTCCTTGATCTCCAATTACTAGTTTCCATTCACATTCTGTTTCTAATTCTCTATCGAGTGCAGATTCAGGATAACCTAGTTGATTTTTAAAACTATCAATTTCTTTTTGAACAAGATTTCCAAGAGTTTCAATCTCTTGTTTTTTCTGACTATTTTCTCCAAAACCTTTCTGATTATTCCCTAAGATTTGAAAGCGAATCCCTCCTTTAGATAAAGTTACTTCTTCTTTATCATTCTTTGAAGTATTATTCCATACAATGAATAATCCAAGATGAAAAAAAATGCTAATAACGATAGCGAAGTAAGGGTTTCTAAAATTCATTTTTATTATTCATCCAATCATTAAAGTAGGATAAATAATTGATTCTGTCAAACTGTATTTATACCGATTGCCAAAAGTAATTACCCTTTCAATTTAAATTAATCAATCGGGACATACGTCTAGTCAAAAATAATGTGTAATTATTTTTGACAGCTAGTATATATACCCATTTTCAAAATGAATTGCGGATTTTACAAGTCTCCATAACTAATGTTGGTTTCTTGATGTAAAATCTTATTGCCCTACAAATCCGATTGTATAATTCTTTTGGAGACTTAGCTACAAAGTCGGAAAAAAAATCTTTCTTGAATCGTAACCA